>CAZCNE010000004.1:68009-84303 GCA_964500515.1 uncultured Candidatus Peribacteria bacterium
GCAATAAATCACAAACTTATAAGAACTATTCAGATCAAAATTGTATTCATAAGCAAGATTGCTGCTATATTACTAAACATAAACTTATTGATAGTAAATTTATCTATCAAAACAAAAATAAGCAATAAAGAAGAAGTAAAAGTCATAAAAATTCACAAATACCCAACTAATCTTAAAGGAAAAATAGAAAAAGAAGTTAAACTATTCAATGCTAAGTTAAAAAGACTTTTAAAACTATAAGATCATTCTTTTCATCAATCAAGTCTAGCTTTTGCATCAAAAATAAGAGCTTTTTTTTCAAACCCCATCCAATCTATTATTCATCTATAAAGTCTATTTTTTTCTTTGAATTCAAGAAAATTATCAACAATTTCTCTATCAAGCAATCTATAGTCAGTTGTGTTTTCTTCTAATTTAAAATCAGAAAGCGAATTATATATTTTATAAAAAATCTTACTTGAAATATTTTTTAAAAAAGATGCCCCTTCTATTTTTGGTCTTTTATTATAAACAATATCGTATCAACTTTTCCATTCTCTAATAAAATCAGGGATTTTTTCAACTGGATGTTGTCAATCTCAATCAAGAGTAATTACAGCATCTCAAATAGAATTTTCAAGTCCAGCAGTTATAGCAACTTCCTTCCCAAAATTTCTACTTAAATTAATTCATTTAACAATTTTATCATCTTTTGCTAATTTTTCTATTTCTTTCCATGTTTCATCAGGACTTCAATCATTTACAAAAATAATTTCAAAATCATAATCAGAAATATTTTCTAAAACTTTTTTTAACTCTTTGTAGATAATTGGAATATTTTTTTCTTCTTTATAAGCTGGTAAAACTATAGAAATTAGTTTTTTATCCATTTTTTAACAATGATATGAATAAATAATTTATACAAAAATTTTGCAATATTATACACAAAAAATAATACTTTACAATTTATTGTTTTTATAAAGTATTTAACATTTCTTTTTCTTGATTTTATAAATAAAATCTATATCTTTATAAAAATATTTAATTAAAATACTTTATGAATTTAGTTTTGACTTGTCCTTTTTGACTTGAATCTATTGCAAAAAAAGAAATAGAATTATTATGACTTCCTATTTTGAATTCTCAAGATAGACAAATAACAACAAGTTTTAGTGATGAAGCATTGATAAAATTAAATCTTTGGTCAAGAGTAGGAAACAAAGTTTATATAGAATTAGCTAAAAAAGATAAAATTGATAGCTTTGATAAACTTTTTGAACTTGTAAAATCGATAAATTGGAATTATTTTTTAAATGAAAACAATCCTATAATAGTAAATGCTAACTCAAAAAATTCTAAACTCTTTAGTTTACCAGACATACAAAAAATAAGTAAAAAAGCAATTATAGAAAGTTTATGATGATGATTAATAAAAGAGGATAATACTTTGAATTGACTCTTTATAGAAATAGTTTTAATTGGTGATACTTGTCAAGTTTTGATAGATTCATCTTGAACTCCTCTACACAAAAGATGATATAGAAAAGTTTGAGTTGAAGCTCCTCTTAGAGAAAATCTTGCCGCTTGACTTGTATTACTTTCAAATTGGAAATTTAGAGAAAATTTTTATGATTTATTTTGTTGAAGCTGAACTATTGTTATAGAAGCTGCGATGATTGCTAGAAATATAGCTCCTTGACTAAACAGAAAATTTGCATTTCAAGATTGGAAATTTATAGATTTGAGTATTTTGAAAAAAGAAAAAGAAAATGCTAAAAATAAAATATTTAGTAAAAATTATAATATATTTGCAAGTGATTTAGATGAAGAAGCTCTAAATATAGCAAAAAATAATGCAATCAATGCTTGAGTAAATGATACAATTAAATTTATAAAAAAGGATTTTATAGATTATCAAAAAGAAAATTTATCTTGAACTTTGGTTTCCAATCCTCCTTATGGGATTAGACTTGATAATTATAATTTAGAAATTTTATACAAAGATTTAGCAAACTTCCTAAACTCACAAAAAGATTTAAAATCATCAATTATTACAAACTATCAACTATGAAATTTACTGAAATTTGATTACAAAAAAAGAAAACTTTATAACTGACAAGAAATGTGTTACATGTATAAGAAAGTAGAAAAGAGTAAAAGATTAAAAGTTTAAAAGCTAAATTTTCTCAAATTTTTTTATAAACTTTTTTCTAAATATTTAACTCTCTCAAAAATCCACGATGTGTAGTAATTGGGATTTTTAAGGGGATGACTTTGTCGCAAAACGAGATTATTATAATTAATAATTTCATCTGCAAAGATTCATCCCCTTAAACATTTTTGTTACTTTTTATGTGAAAAGTAAATTATTTTAATATTTTTATAATTATCTATATTTTCTCTAAAAAATGAACAATAATATTCGTTCCATAAACTTTTTTATTGATGATTATCAATTTTAAAGATTATTAAATCATTTTCTTTATCTATAGTTCATATTGCCCTATATTGTTTATTTATCCTAAAGTACCAAATATTTGATCATTTAGGCTTTCTCTCTTTAAAATAATTTTTTGAATTTATCTTGTTTATTATATTTATTTTTGCTTTTTTATATTGATTTAATAAATTTCTTTTTTTTAGAAATTCAATAATTCACTCATCTTCTAAAACATCATTTATTTTCATAATCTATATATTTGAAAATAATGACTTATCTTTATTTAAAACTTTTTTTTGTAAATCTTTCATTTTTTTTGTTACATTTTTGTTATCCATTTCAAATAAGTCATATTCATTTTCATCTTCTAAAAAAGTTACCAAAACCTTTAACCTTTTTTTTGGAGTAAATCAATCCTGAAAAATTAATTTATTGTTTTCTAAATAAGCTTCAACAGTATTATACATAAAATATATTAAAAATTATATTAATGTAATAATTATAATAAATTATTTTTAAAAATCAAAAATATATGTATTAATCTCATAAAAATTCACGATGTGTAACGACTATGAAATTTACTAAAATTTGATTACAAAAAAAGAAAACTCTACAATTGACAAGAAATGTGTTACATGTATAAGAAAGTAGAAAAGAGTAAAAGATTAAAAGTTTAAAAGCTAAATTTTCTCAAATTTTTTTATAAACTTTTTTCTAAATATTTAACTCTCTCAAAAATCCACGATGTGTAGTAATTGGGATTTTTAAGGGGATGACTTTGTCGCAAAACGAGATTATTATAATTAATAATTTCATCTGCAAAGATTCATCCCCTTAAACATTTTTATTACTTTTTATGTGAAAAGTAAATTATTTTAATATTTTTTACTAATTTCTATATTTTCTATAAAAAACTATATTATTTTTTCTAATATCAAACATTTTCTCTTATACTCTCAAGTAATTTTTTATCCAAATCAGAAATATTTTTTGGCATCTTAGCATCAACTTTTATTATCAAATTTCATTTTTTTCACATTGAAGATTTTCATAATTCTTTTATTCTAAATTTTGTTCAAGGTTTTGTATTTGCAGGAATTTTTAATTTTACTTTTTTTCTTGTTTCTCATTCAACTTCTATAGAACATCATAAAATCAAATCAAAAATAGGAACTTCGTAAGTTTTTTCTATATCTAAACTTTCTTCTTTTGGTTTGTTTGAAGATCTTGTTTTTGTATAATTATCTCTGAAATCATTATTTTGAGCACCTTTAAATCCAAAAATATCATTAAAATCAAATCAAGATGATTTTTGACTTCTTCTTTTTGATCAAGTAAAAGCTCAAAATAAATCTTCTATTCAAGAAAAATCAGTGTAAGTATAACTTGTCGATCAAGCTCACGAAAATGGATTTTGTCATCAAGCTCAACTAAATCATGAAAAACTTGATCAAAACATATCATATTGTTTTCTTTTTTCTTTATCTTTTAAAACAGAATAAGCTTCTCAGATTTCTTTGAATTTTTTTTCAGCCTCTTTATCTCACTTATTTCTGTCTGGATGATATTTCATAGCAAGTTTTTTATAGACTTTTTTTATTTCATCTTCACTTGCCGTTTTACTTATTCAAAGTATATCATAATAATTTTTACTCATATTTTTAATATATTATTTCTTATCTAAATTATAATTTCATGGATTTTCATCACTAATTACGGATTTATCTTTAAAACTTATAACTCTTTTTTTCATAGTATTAACTATATTTCTATCATGTGTTGCAATAATTATAGTTTTTCATTCTTTATTTAAGTCTTCAAATATATCCATAATTTCAATAGAAGTTATGGGATCAAGATTTCAAGTTGGTTCATCTCATATAATAATTTTTGGATTATGACCCAAAGCTCTAGCAATGGAGACTCTTTGTTTTTCTCAACCTGATAACTCTGACACAAAACTATCTTTTTTTGACAAAAGTTTTACTCTTTCCAAAGTTTCAGGAACTTTTTTTTGTATATATTTATCTTTATAAGAACAAACCTCCATTGCAAAAGCTACATTTTCATAAACAGATTTAGATTCCATTAATTTATAATCCTGAAAAATTACTCAAATGCTTCTTCTATAAGAAGATAAGTTTTTATCTTTTAATTTATTGTATAAACTATGTCAATTATCAAGTATTATTTCTCATGATAATGGCTTCAAATCTCAAATTATCGATCTTATCATACTTGTTTTTCATGATCCAGAAAATCATATCAAAAAAACAAATTCTCACTCTTTTATATCTATATTTATATCTTTCAAGACTATTTTGTTTCAAAAAGCAAGAGTCAGATTATTTATCTTCATATAATTTAAAATAATAAAAATATTTATATATAAATTATATGTAAAAAAATTATTATACAAAATTTTTACTAAAATATTAAAAAAATTGTAGTGATGTATAAGTTTTTTACTTTTTTACATAAATTACTAAAGTATTTTTGAAAAAAACTAACAAGTAAATATAATCTAATAAATTGATTTTGTTTAAATAAAAAAAATTATTTATTTAAAGACAAAATACTTGTATAAAAAAATATAACATAACATTTTTCCTATGAACCAAGAATGAACAATTGCATCGATTGATATATGAAGTGCCAATATAAAAACAGTTATTGGAAGATTTGATTCAGAAAATACAAATGATTTTCATGTGTTATGAGTTTGAATTTCTAGCTCAAATGCAATGAGAAAATGAAATATCCTTGATATGGAAGAGTTTAAAAATAATTTAGATAAATCTCTTGAAGAAGCTGAAAGGATGGCTTGAGAACAAATTTCTTGAGTATATGTATCTTTTAATTCTTCTTCTTTTGAAGTTATAAAAAGTAAGTGAGTAATAGCAATTGCTTGAACAGAAATCACTCATGACGATTTAGATAGAGCTCTTGAAATGGCTAGAAATTGAGTAGAATTACCAAATAGAGAATTATTAAAAGTCATTCCTGAATATTTTGTTGTTGATTTGGAGGACTGAGTTAAAAATCCTATTTGAATGGCTGCAAGAAAACTTGAAGTTGTGGCAAATATTTTTTCTATTAACACAAATATTTTAAATAATATAAAAAAAGCTATTGCTGATGTTTGAATAGAAATTTATGATATTTATCCAAATATAATATCCGCTCCAGAATGAGTTTTAACAAAAAGACAAAAAGAACTTTGAGTTGTTTGTATAGATATTTGATCAACAACTACTTGAGTTACTGTTTATGAAGAATGAGTATTAAAATATGCTTCTGTGGTACCTTTTTGATCAACAAATGTAACAAATGATATAGCTTTATGAATCAGGACTTCTATTGATACAGCTGAAAAAATGAAATTAGAATACATGGAGTTAAATCTTGAAAAAAAAGAATGATATAGTGATGAGGAAGTGGATTTATACAGATTTAATCAAAATGAAGAGTGAAAGGTTTCTAAACTATATTTATCTCAAATTGCAACTGCAAGATATGAAGAAATATTATATTTTGTAAAAGAAGAATTAAAATTAGCTTGAAAAGACTGACTTCTTCCAGAATGAGCAATCTTAGTTTGAGCTTGAGTAAAAGCAAGATGATTAATAGAATTGACAAAAGATATATTAAAACTACCCGCATTTATTTGAATTCCTGTAGAAAAAAATAGTTTAACTGATACAACTATAAGTGATCCTTCGTTTGCATCAGTTATTTGAACACTGATTTTGGCGAATAAGTATTCTGCTATTCCTAGCAAATTTTCTATAAATTTCTCTTGAATATTTAATTCTATAGTTAAAGCGTTTAAGAAAATAATACCTTAATTACATAAAATATAATTTAATTTTTAATATAATAATTTATGACTAAAAGAGAAGATAAATTAAAAAGCTTACTTTTAAACAATTCATTAAGACAAAATGAAAATAAATGACCTGAAGAAATTCATATTTCTAAAACTATTTCTCCTATTGCAAATATAAAGGTTATTTGAGTTGGTTGAGGATGAACAAATACTGTGAATAGAATGATTCAATCTTGATTTGAAAGAGTTGAATTTATCGCAATGAATACAGATTCTCAAGCACTTTATGAATCTTTTGCAAACGAAAAATTAAATTTATGAAAGGTTGTAACTTGATGACTTGGAGCTTGAGCTGATCCAGCAACTTGAAAAAAAGCTGCTGAAGAATCAAGGGATGAAATAAAAAATCTTCTTGAATGAGCTCATATGGTTTTTATAACTTGCTGACTTGGTTGATGAACTTGAACTTGAGCTGCTCCAGTAATAGCTGAAGTTGCAAAAGAACTATGAGCTTTAACTGTTTGAGTTGTAACTAAACCTTTTTCATTTGAATGACAAAATAGAGCAGCTAAAGCAATAGATTGATATGAAGAATTAAAAGAAAAAGTTGATACTTTAATTACAATTCCAAATGACAAAATACTTTCTATTATAGACAAAAAAACACCTATGCTTGATGCATTTTCTATAGTTGATGAAGTATTGAGTCAATGAGTTCAATGAATTTCTGATTTGATTATAAATCCTTGAATAATTAATCTTGATTTTGCTGATATAAAATCAGTTATGAGAAATGCATGATCTGCATTAATGTGAATATGATATGGTTCTTGAGAAAATAGAGCTATTGAAGCGGCTCGTGCTGCTATGGATAGTCCATTACTAGATTTATCAATTGCTTGAGCAAAATGATTGCTTTTAAATATAACTTGAGGACATGATTTATCTATGTTTGAGGTTGATGAAGCTGCTAAGGTTATTACTGAATCAGTTGATCCTGAAGCAAATATCATATTTGGTACAAGTATAGTTCCAGAATACGACTGACAAATAAAAATTACTGTTGTAGCAACTTGATTTACAGAAGAAACAAATAAAAAGTTTCTAGAAAAAAGATGAGAATCAATAAGAGGTAATTTTGGAAGAAAACCTGTTTGATTTGAAGGTCCTAAACCAGCACCCGCAAATTCAAGCACTACTTTTAATTGAAGTAATACACAAAATTCTTTAGTTCATAAAACTCCAAATAACCAAGAAGAAATTGATTCAGTACCTGCTTTTTTAAGAAAAAAATTATAAAATAATTTTTTCTATAATTTTTTATTTTGACTTTTTGTTAAAATTATATAGAATTACCCCGTTTTTTGATAACTAAATCTTTTAAAATATTTGGTTATTAATATTAATTGTTAATTGAAACGATATGTTAGGAAAATTAAAAAAAAGAAAAAGACTTAGAGTTCATTGATTTTTGCAAAGAACAATTGCTTGATGAACTGTTCTAAAAAATAGAAGAAGAAAATGAAGACATAAACTTGCTGTTTCTTATCCAAAAAGATTTCAAGAAATTAACTGAAAAGCAAGACTTCATATTATAGCTTGATGAACAGCTAAGAAAAGTAAATTTGATTGAAAATGAAATTACATAGATAATTCAAAATAATTATTGAATAGTTTTTAATGATATCTAAGATTTATAGATTAAAAGAAAAAGATGTAAAAAAGGTTTTAAAACTATGAAAACCTTTTTTTTCTTATTGTATTGTGTTAAATTATATAAAAAATAATTTTTGATATAATAGATATGCAATTATAATTTCTTGAAAAAGTGTTTCTTGAAGTGTAGAAAGAAATTTTTTTAGAAGAAGATTTTATAAATTAATTATAGATTTCCAAAAAATATCTAATAACACTTGAAAAAGCACAAATCAAAAAATATGATATGATTTAGTTTTTTTGATAAAAAAACAAACTAAACTTGAAAAAAATAATTTTGAGAGTATAAAAAGTTTCGATAATAATATAAATTTTTTGATAAAAAACATAAATAGATTTTAGAATATATATAATTTAGTAACTAATATTTAAAAATGAAAGATAAAATATTAAATTTTTTAATTGTTTTTTTACTTAGTTTTTTTGTTGTAAATTTATTTTTTTGACAAAAACAAAACAAAATTGGTGAGTGAACTTTGGTTTTTAAAATGGAAAAAAAATCATATTCAATCCCTGCTTCACCTATTTTAGTTATTACAAACAATACTCAAAATACAGTAAAAATTAACTCTTGTGAAGATATCAATATAAATTTTTCTTGAGAGAAACTAATTCTTGATAAAAAATTTTGTCAAGATATTTCTATCAATCCTAAAGAAATAAAAAAAATACAATACAATAAATATTATACAAATTTTTTAAAAACATGAACTTATAATTTTATAATAAAATTTGATGAAAAAGAATATGTAACACAAACTGAAATAAAAAATAAATGAATTATAAGCAAACTTTTTGTTTGAATTTTTTACGCACCTTTGTATAACTTAACAATTTTTTTCATAGAAATATACAATAACTCTTTATGATGGGCAATAATTTCTATAACAATTTTAATAAGACTTTTGCTTTTATATCCGCAGCATAAAATGATGCTTTCTCAAAAAAAGATGAGCAGTATTCAACCAAAAATAAAAGAACTTCAAGAAAAATATAAATGAAATTCACAAATGTTGTGAGTAGAAATGATGAATTTATATAAAAAAGAAAAAGTTAACCCTTTTTGATCATGTTGACTTTTGCTTATTCAAATGCCAATACTTCTTGTAATTTATAATATTTTTATCAATATAAAAGATAATTCAAGCCTGTATTATATCTATAGTTTCGTGAAAAAATATGATTTAGATAATATTTGAAGCAATTTCTTTTGAATTGATTTACTTTGAACTTGATGAATTACTTGAATAGTTTTATGAATTTCTATTTGACTTTTACAATTCCTTCAAGTTAAGTTGTCTCTAGCAAACAATCCTGTTCCTCAAAAAACAACAATTCTTGAAAAGAAAAAAGATTCTTCAAGTTATAGTAATTTTATGCCTGATCCAAACATAATGAATAAATTTATGCTTTATTGATTGCCTGCAATGGTTTGAGTTTTTACATATTCATTAATCGCTTGAGTATGAGTTTATTGGTGAATTACTACTATTTTTTCAATATTTCAACAATTAATAGTTAATAAAAATATAAAAAAGTAAAGTAATTTTTTTAAAAAAAACCATTTAATTTTTGACTATAAACTTATTTAGTATAAAATATTAACGTATTATTTATCATTAATTTATATACCATATGAGAAAAAATAAACTATTATTAATTACTTTGATAACATTGTTGTCACTTCAAACAACATTTGCTTCTTATCCTGAAATTGATTGTTCTACGGATCCTGTTTTTTCTGAAAATAAATGTAATCAGTGTTTTGATGGATGAGATAAAGCGGAGTGAGCAAACATTGGTTTATTGACTGATGTCTACAAAAACCCAACAGCAAATCCTAAATTAATTTACAAAAATGAACAAAGTTTTCCTAAAATGATAAATCTATGATGAGATAAATCTTCTTGGTCTCAAATACCTTGAAGTGATGGTTTTTGGGAATATACTTCAGATTTTGAAAGTTTATATTCTTCTTGACAACAAGCTCATGTAATAAATCCTTGAAAAGAAGTTATCCGGGTAAAATCAAAAGATTGATTTGCTTATAAATTAGATAAAAATTCTGTTGATAAATGATGAAAACTTGGACTTTTAATTTATCCAGTTGTTTCTCATGATTTAGTTAATGATGAAGTTTCTATCGATTCTTTTGAACATAGAGAATGTGTACTTTTCAAATCTTGAACTCCTGCAGCTAAAACTATAGAAGAACAACCTATTAAACAATTACCTCAAACAGGTCCTGCAAGTATTTTACTTTTAGCTTTAGCTCTTATTATAGCTTTATGACTATTTTGATTAAAAAATAAAAAAGTTTAAGTTTTAATTCAAATAAAAAAAGTGGAACTTTTGTTTCACTTTTTTTATTTAAGTTATAATAAGAAAAATAATAAACTTATCACAAAATGAAGGAAACTATTATAAAATATAACATAAAAGCTAAAAAATCTTTAGGTCAAAATTTCTTAATAAATGAAAATATTTTAGATAAAATTGTTAATTCTATCATTATATCCTGAGAAAATGTTATTGAAATTTGAGCATGATTTTGAGTATTGACAGAAAAAATTATATCAAAAAACCCTAAATCTTTGAGTATAGTTGAAATAGATAAAAATATGATAAATATAATTAAGCAAAGAATAGATAATAATGAAATTAATATAAATCAAATTAATAATTTCAAAATTTACAATGAAGATATTTTAAAGCATGAAACAAATTATAAAAATAATGATTATATAATTATAGCAAATATTCCATATTATATTACTTCCCCTATTTTATTTAAATTTTTATATCAAAGTAAAAATAAACCAAAAAAAATGCTTATCATGATGCAAAGTGATGTTGCTGAAAAAATAATAAAATGACAAGATAACAAATTTTTTAAATCGTCTGTTTTGTCACTTTATATTTGAAAAAAATCATTTGTAAAAAAAATAGTTTTTGTAGAAAAAAATAATTTTTATCCTTCACCAAAAGTTGATTCAGAAATATTATTATTTGAATTATTTGATAAATATAAGGAAGTAAATGATAAAGAGTTTATAAATTTTATAAAAATTTGATTTTCTAATCCTAGAAAAAAATTGATAAATAATCTTGAAAAATGATGAATAAAAAAAGAAGCTCTTGCAAATGTATTTAATATTTTAAAGATTAATCTAAATATAAGATGAGAAGATTTAAATTTAGATTCTTGGATAAATTTGTATTTACAATTAAAAAAAATGAAAGAGATTAGATTTTAATCTCTTTCATTTTTTTAGCCAAGCTTATTTAGTAAATAATTTTGGTGGATTTGTTTGAATTCTTGAATCATATTTTATAACAAATCATTCTTTAAATTCTCAAGAATCACTACATACCTGGTTATTATTTTTATCACATCATTTATTTCATCTTCTAATATAATTTAAATCATAAACCATTGCTTTATCATATCAAGTATTTCAATATAATTTCATTCAACCTGGCAATAAATAATATCAATCTTTGTATATAGCTCATCAAATTGTGTTTCTTGTAAACAAGCTTCAATTCATAATTAATTGCTCTTGTAAATCAATAGTTCTTTGTGAAGAGTCAACTATATAAGGTTTTCAAGTATTATCAGCACTTATAAATCATCCATCTGCATATATTACAGCATTTATATTTCTAACACTTCATTTAACATATACATTTCATTTATTATTATAATCCTTATTTACATCATATTGATCTTTCAAAACTATAATTCATAATTTTTTATTTGATGGATTCAAATTTGTTCCTTCTATTATTACATTACCATCAACCACAACTAATGTTTCATAATCTTGGTCTCAAGATATTGTTATATCTCATTTTATATATTTTACATCTGATAATTTAGTTCATGGGCTCATAGATGATACAAAGTTGTAAGCATTTTTTCTTATCAAAGATCTTTGTTCAGAACTTGATAAATCTGAAATATTTCTATTTTGTCATGTAAATTCATATTTACCATCTCATTGTAATCATCAAACTATTTTTATTCCCAAAAAACTATTTCAAACTATTTTTATGCTTGATTCATCTTCTGGTTCGTCATTTTCAGATAAATAATATCTAACATTTTTTCAATCTATAATATAGCCTATTATAGGTTTTTTCACTTGAATTCAAGGCTCTCTATTTAATGAAACAGCACTACTACTAGCGTTTATTCTTGTTTCAAAAATGTCTGGATTAGATAAATTTTTTATAATATTTGTTTCTTGTAAGCTTATATTTTCTCATAATTCACTTACTTTACTTGCATCCATATCAATTTTTATATTGCTAACATTATTTGGAGTTTTTGATGTTATTCCATCAGCCAATAATTCATACTTACTTTTTGTTCATACGCTTATTGTACCATCTGTTACTCTCAATTTTCATAAATATGGCTTTCTAAAATAATATCATACATCTCAAATTGTAATAGGATTTCATCTATTTAATCAAGGAACAGTAAATTTTAACATATTATCACAAGAATTTAATGGAGCAATTGATCTAACTTCAGCAATTTCAAGAAAGACTTCATTACCTCAAGGAAGTAGTGTTTGCTTCAATATTCAACTATATGATAAAGCTTTTTCATTTGTCTGATTTATTCTATCAGAAGATACATTAGATAAATCTTCGAAATCTTTTGCAATTCACAAATTTGCTATTTTAGTTCAATTTTCTAATGATCCAGACGATACATTTATCATAAATCATACTGTATTTATATCTCTATTATTAGCATATGCTTTTACTCATAAATTACAAGAATATCATCATCAATCAGGAATTGTAGTATCATCCGTTTTACAAGTATTTGGATCACACCATTCTGGAAATTCTCCATCAAGCTTATCACATTCTTCATTTTGTCAATTAGAATTTGGTCTTTGAATAATACCATCTCAACATATTCATCAATCTCATATTTTACAAGAATCACTTGTTGTGTTATTTGTTGTTATTCAATTTGATATTTTTTCTCAAACATAACAGGTAGCTTTTTCACTATCTCAACAAGTAAACATAGCAATCTTTTTTCATCAATTATAATAAGGAACTTTTTCTTCATCTATATCTCAATCATTATCACAATCTATTCAAATTTTATTTGCTAAAATATTTCAAATACACATATAGTTAGTACTGTTATTTATTTTTGAAATATAATTAATTGTTTCACATTTTAAATCTCTTTCATTTGTAATTATAACTTTAGATGTATCTTTTGAATGTAGATCTGTTCATGTTTCAACAGAAACTCAAGTAACTTTTGCTGTATTTACATAATCTGTAGTTTTTAAATCCCCTTCACAAGTATATTCATAAACTTCTCATTTTTTTAATGTAATATTTGTTCTTTCACAATTACTAGCCTCTGAGTCTACTACACTTATATTTTTTACATCTTCATTAAAATTATTTATAATTCTTATCTTAAATTTAGCTCTTTCTCAAGGTTTTATTATTTGAACGTCATTTCATATAAATAAATCTAAATCTAAATTTTCACTTCAAGTATTATTATCTGTTTTATAAACTTTTAGTCAAGGAAATTCTATCAAATTTCTTGTTGCTTTACATACACTTTCTGTATCTCAAGATTTACAAGTCCAAGTAACGCTTTCTCATTTTCATGGAAAATTTGGAATTCATCATACTGGAGCACTTCAATCACTACAAAAAGTTCTTCATCACCAATCTTCATCATCGTATGAAAAATTATGTCAATCTGATGTTCAACATATTTTATCTCAACCTATTAATACCTTTGAACTATCACTTCAAGTTACAGTTTTATTTGTTGAATTTCATACTCAAGTTACATCAATCACGTTTGTATATGATCAAGATGTATTTAAATTTACACATTCATATTCATAATATTCATCTGGTTCAAGCATATCTTTTTTAAAATCAGTTTCTCATCAAATAGTAAATCATGAAAAATATCAAGGAGCTTTAATAACTCAAGACAACACTGATATTTCTCACGAACATGTAGCCGCTTTTTCATCACTTAATCTTATATTTTTTAAACTCTCGTTTCATATATTTGTTACTCTGATTTTAAATATAGCTCAACTTCAAATTTTTACTGTCTGAGTATCATTTCATACTTTTTGATCTAAATCATTTGGATTTGAATCAGTTTTTTCTATTTTTATTGATGGAACTATAGTTTCTAGTTTACAAGTTTTTTTATTACATCAGTCAACCCATCAAGTTGATGTTTTTTCACATTCTTCTCAATTTTGAATTACTCAATCTCAACAAGTCGATCATGATAAAGTACATCCCGGTTTAGTTAATAATAAATCTTTTTCTTCAAGAGGTGCTGGACTTGATGCTGGACATCATTGTGATCAATCAGGAACAGGTTTGTGATGTTCTATATTATATGATTTTTGTTTACATTTATAACTACATTCATCAATTGTTTCATAAATTTCACAATCTGTCCATTTTTGTTCCCATTCCACACAATATTTATTTTCAAGTCAAATATTTGCTAAATCCATATTGAAACATGAAATAATAAGTTTTCCATTTTCAACTCTAGCTAGTCAAATAAATTCTGAACTTCATTCTTCTTTTTTATTTCAATGCCAACCTCAATGTAATGCAATTGTATCATTTACGATTCTGCGAATTTTATTTATATCAAATTGTCCACTAGTTGTTATTTCAGTTTTTAAAGCATCAATAACAATCTTTCAAAATCCTGCATGATTTGTATTTTCAGCTATATTCACAGCATTATAATTTGCTGCATTTGCTTGAAAAACTCCTAATACACTCAAGAAAAGCAAAAATTTGATTATTATTTTTATGGTTTTCATATTTTTATATTAAAAAAATTAAATATTATTAATTATTAACTAATTTTTTCACAAATTCTTTAAACTCTTCACTTTCATATATCTTTGAATATGCTCAATTATCAGAACTTATTTCAATGAAAAATGCTTCTGTGAAAGTTTGATCTAATCAATCTAGAAATAAATCATTTAGATATTTTATACTTTGTTTAGAATCTCATTTTAAAGCATATGATCTAGAAATATCATATAATGCTAGTTTTTTTAAATGTTCTCTTTCTCTTGGCATTAAGATTATATCGTTATCTGCAATTTCTCTTTGTTTTGTGAAATTTGCTATAGCATTATCAAAGTCATCTTTTATATAATAATATATTCATAAAAGTTTATATCAATTAGCTAAATTTGGATATAAAGAAAGAGCTTTTTCAATTTGAGTTTTTGCATTATCCAAATCTTCTCATCATTTTTCTATATATGCATTTCATAATGCTAAATAATTATAAGGATAGTCAGCATTTTCTTCAATTCATTTTTGTGCATAATCTATGGCTTGTTCTAGTCAATTTTCTTTTACCAAATTTATTGTGCTTAAGTTTGAGTAAATCTCTGATCTTGTGAATTTATTTGTTTCTGTTTTTAATACTTCTAAAAGATATGATTCTGCTTTTTCAATATTTCATTTTCTTAATTCATATCTTGCTCTATTTAACAAAACTCATTTAAATTCTGTTCACAATGCTTCTGATTGAATATAATAAGCATTTGCCTTTTCTAGTTCTCACATAAAATCATAAACGTGTCCTATTTGATTTAGAAGTAAAGCTTTCCAATAATTTGTTAAACCGTTTAATTCTAATCATTTATTATAATAAACTAAAGCTTCTTCATAATCTTTTACAATTTCTTTTGCATATCATTTATAATATAATGTTTCATGAGTTTCAGACATATTTTCAAGAAGATTAAGTGCTTTTTTGCTATACTCATCCTCTTTATAATACGAATTTCATTGTCTTAGATAAGAAATTAATAAAAATTTCTTTTCATTATCATTTATATTTTCAATTCATTTATTTTCTAAATTATTGATAACTTCAATATAATTTCAATCATCGATATTTTTTATTGTTTTTTCGGTGATATAATCATTTCAAGAATTTAATGGAATATTTGAAGTATCTTTTTTATTAAACACAAAAAATACAAATAAAAATAATAATAAAACAATTATTAATAAATATGATATTATGTAGATATTTTTATTATTTTCTGGCTTATTTATATTACCATTTTTCATAAATTTATATATTAAAAAATACTATTACATATAAATTATATTATATATTTTTTAAAAATGCAAAAAATTGACTGTATAATAAATAAAAGTCTTCAAAAAATGAAGACTTTTATTTAATTATTATTTAAAAAACAATTTTGGTGGGCTTGTTTGTATCCTTGAATCATATTTTATTATAAATC
>CAZCNE010000005.1:0-73208 GCA_964500515.1 uncultured Candidatus Peribacteria bacterium
TTCTTTTTCTTGTTTACAATAAGGGCAAATTCTTCTTACAAGTCTTTGAGCTATTATTACATCAATTGCTGAAGCTAATATATATGGTTCAAGTCACATACTAAGTATACGATTGATTGTTTCTATAGCACTTTTTGTATGAAGAGTTGTTAAAACTAAATGTCAAGTCAAAGAGGCACTTACTGCTGTTTCAAGAGTTGCACTGTCTCTTATTTCTCATACCATAACTATATCAGGATCTTGTCTAAGGATTGCTTTTAGTCAAGATTCAAAACTAAATCATTCTTTTTCTTCAACTTCAGTTTGTATAACTCAAGGCATTTCGTATTCTATTGGATCTTCTATAGTTATTATTTTTTTATCTCTTGAATTAAGTTTATTTAACATTGTATAAAGAGTTGTTGTTTTACCCGATCAAGTTGGTCAAGTTACTAAAATCATACCATTTTTTTTATCTAGAGTTTTTTCTATTATCCTTTTTGCTGTCCAGAAAAATCATAGCTCATCGAAACCAATTACATTTTTTTGTGAATCAAGAAGTCTACATACTACATTTTCTCAATATTTTGTTGGTAAAACTGAAACTCTTATATCTATTTTTCTTTCATCAATTGAAGTAAAATATTTTCAATCTTGAGGTAAGTTTGTTATGTTTAATTTCATATTTGCAGAATATTTTATTCTTTCAAGCATTAATTTATATTCTTTATAATTAATATAAAATACATCAACCAAAACTCAATCAATTCTAAATCTAATTTTTACTTCTTTTTCATAACATTCATAATGAATATCTGAACTTCATAAAATTAATGCTCAAATAGTTATGTCTCTTAGAGCATTATCTGTTTGTTGTTTTGTAAGTGATTCTTTGATTTTTTCCTCTATTTTTTTAAATTTATCTGAACTATATGCTTGCTTTTTTTCAAGTGCTAAAATCCATTTTTTCAAATCTTCATTTTTTTTATCTTCTATTTCTGATTTTGATTTTTTTATTGTTTGCATATACTTATTAAGTGTAAAAGTGTAAAAGTGTAAAAGTGTAAAAGTGTAAAAGTGTAAAAGTGTAAAAGTGTAAAAGTGAGAAATTACTTTTTTTAATTTAATTTTAAATCCTATTATAATATATCATAATTTCATTGTTTATGCAAAAAACAAGCTTAAAATGATCAATTCTAATTTGGAGTATTTTTTTAAGTTTACTTGTAATTACTTCTTTTTCTTACATATCTCTAAAAGTTAATAAAAATATAAAATTAAATACAGTTTTAGAAAATACTTTCAATAAAAATTCAAATATAAAAAATGCTATAAATTCTTGAGATATTCAAACTTTATGAGACTGAGAATTTTTAAAAATAACTGATAAACAATTTATTTTAAATGATAAAGAAGTTTTAGAAATTTCATTTTCATGAAATATTAATTGAATAATTTCATTGGAAAATGGTGGACCTTTAAAATATAATTTTTTAACTCAATCTTGACTTATTGTAAAAAGTGACTTTTGACAATTTTCATGAAATATTAATTCTTTTAAAAAACTTCGTATAGAAAATTTGTGATGAATTGCAAACTTTTCTGTAAGTGAATTGGATAAATCTGATATTGTATCTAAGAAAACATTTACTATATATAAAAATATATGATGAAAAAAAATAGAGAAAAATGTTTTTATTAAATAAAAGTTTGATTTTTTTTGTTTTTTTATATTATTTATATATATATTAAAATTTTTAATTATGGATCAAGAAATAAACCAAATTCTATTATTGTTACTTGCAGCTTTGTTTTGAGCTATTATTTGAGTTGAAAGAGATGTTTTTAATTATGATGAAAGAAAAGCTAAAGAAAAAATTTCTTTTTGATGAATAAGAACATTTTCTTTAGTATCAATTTTATGATGATTGAGTTATATTTTGGATGAATTATTATGATTACACAGCATTGTTATTGCTTCAATGGCTATTGTTTGAGCTTTTATTTTAGTGTCATATATTTATTCTGTTTATAAAAAAGAACAACTGTGAATGACAACAGAAATAGCAGTTTTTTTATCTTTTTTTATGTGAATTTTTGTCGTCTCATGAAAAATTAAATTTGCCGTTATTTTATCGATAGCTATTTCATTTATATTGTCTTTAAAAGATGTACTTGATAAATTAAAAAATAGTATTAGTAGAGAAGAGTTAAGTAACACTTTAAAATTTGCTGTAATTTCTTTAGTTGTATTGCCTTTATTACCGGACCATACTTATTCTATAGTTGATGTATTCAATTATTTTTGATATGAATGAAATTTTTTGAATATAGGTATTTTTTATGTTAAATTTTTCAATCCTTATTGAATATGGTACTTTGTAGTTTTGATGGCAGCTATAAGCTATATTTGATATATTTTATCTAAATTTATTTGAGAAAAAAATTCTATTGTTGCTTCTTGAGCAATTTGATGACTTGTTTCATCTACTGCAGTTACAGCTAGTATGAGTGAAGCTTCAAAAAATGACACAAACAACACAAATATGTACGTTATTGCTACTTTACTAGCTTCAACAATCATGTTTGTAAGAGTAGTTATTATAGTTTTATTTTTTAACATAAACCTTTTATCTAGTATATTGTTGCCTTCTTTTTTAATGTTATTGTGAATGTGATTTTATATACTATATTTTTATTTGAAATCAAAAAAACAATTAATTGGAGAAAATCCTAATATAAAAAGTGATTATAAAAGTCCTTTTAGCATTGCTCCAGCTATAAAATTTGCTATTTTTGTTTTGTTTATTAAATTTGTTGCTGCTATTTGAACTGAATATAAAGAGTTTTTATGATGAGATTATTTTTATTATCTATTGTGAACAATCTCATGATTAGCAGATGTTGATGCAATTAGTCAAACTATGGCAGTGGATTCTAATTTATGACATGTTTTATCATCAGTTGCTAGTATGACTATAATAGTGTCAGTTATTTCAAACAACTTGGTAAAATGAACTTTAGCATGGAGATTTGGGGAAAAGAAATTTTGAAGAATAGTTATGTGATGATTTATATTTTCTATGGTTTTTGGTTTAGCTGGTTTATTTTTTATTTAAATATTTTATTTTTTTAATTTTATATATTATGAAAAAGTTTTCTTTGTTAATTTTTGTTTTTTTAATTAGTATTTCATTAACATCTTGCTTTAATAAATGAGATACAAATACAGATAGTCAAACTTGAAGTACAAATACTCAAAACAACGTTCAAGCTTGAAATAATTTACAAAAAGTTGTAGATAAGATTAGTAATGAATATAAAAATGATGAAATGTTTTTGTCGTGTATAGAGACAAGTATTTGATCATGTTTATTTCCTGTTGTACAACAAAAAGCTACAGAAAAAAATGATACAAGTGTTTGTAGTGAGCTAGTTGATTTTAATTTAGAGGATTGATGTAAAGCATGAATAACTACTTCTTTAGCAATTTCTGCTTGAACAATTGATAAATGTAATGAACTAGAATGAAATAACAAAGATAACTGTATTTCACAAGTTACAATTGATTTAGCTGTAAAATGATGAAATCCTGAATTATGTAAAGAATATATTAAAGTTGAAAGTGATACTTGAACTTGAGATTTATTAAGTCAATCAAAATTTTATCTTGATAATTGTATAAATTCAGCAAGTTTACAATTAGCAATGACAAAAAAAGATGTTAAATATTGTATGAATTTACAAAATAAATTTGATATTGATAGCTGTGTACAAAATGTAAAAAATATTATTGAAATGGAAAAAAATCTTAACGAACAATAAAAAAAGAAAGTAATTAAAGGTGATGCAAGAAAAATTAAGTATAAAATGAAATTTAGTAAAATTTTATAAAAAATCATTATATGAGGATGTAGAAGATATTCTACAAAAAAGATTTTGAGATAATTATATTTTTGATAAGTGAATAAAGGATTTATATGATCCTTTATTGCTTTGTTGAATGAAAGATGCTGTTAAGAGAATTATTCAAGCAAAAAAAAATGAAGAAAGGATTATGATTTTTTGAGATTATGATGTAGATGGAGTTACTTCTACATCTATTTTGATGCATTTTTTTAAAAAAGTCGGAATACAAGCAAGCTATAGACTTCCTCACAGAATCAATGATTGATATGGTTTAAAAAAATATTTTATAGATGAAATGTCATCTCTTTGAGTTAGTTTAGTTATAACTGTTGATTGTGGTACAAGAGATATTGAAGTTATAAAATATGCTAAAGATAAATGAATTGATGTTATTGTTACAGATCACCATAGTGTTCCAGAAATAATACCAAAAGAAGCAATTAGCGTTATAAATCCTAAAAGAAAGGATTGTTTATATCCATTTAAAGAACTTTCTTGAGCTTGAGTTGCTTTTAAATTGATGAGCGCTTTAGCAAAAGAAATACTCCCTGAAAAGGAAGCTACTAAGTATATAGAAGAAAGTATAGACATAGCAGCAATTTGAACTGTTGCTGATTGTATGACTTTAACTTGAGAAAATCGAATAATTGTAGAAAATTGACTAAAACAATTAAAAAAATCAAGATCAAGATGAATAAAAAAACTTATTAAAGATAGGATAAATGATGATTTAGATAGTGATATTTTTAGTTTTCTTATTTGACCTAAATTAAATTCAGCTTGAAGATTAGATACTCCATACAAAGCTGTAAATCTTATTTTAAATAATTCTGATAGTGTTGAAGAAACTATCCAAGAAATTGAAATTTTAAATGAAAAAAGAAGAAAACTTACTTATAAATATTATGATTTAGCATTAGAAAAAGTTAATATAAATGATAATTTGATTTTTTATGAATCTGATGAGATAAATCATGGAATTATTTGAATTCTCGCTTGAAAATTAACAGAAAAATATTATAAACCTTCAATTGTTTTAATTGAAGAAGATGATAAATTTGTAGCAAGTTGTAGAAGCCCTGATTATTTTTCAATTGTTGAGATATTGGAAAAATATAAAGATTATTTTTTAGCTTTTTGATGACATAAACAAGCTGCTTGATTTTCAATCTTGAAATCAAAATATAAAGAATTTAAAGAAAAAATTTTACAAGATGTAAATAAAGAAGATTTTACTAAGTTTAAAAAAACCATTTATGTTGATAAACTTATAAAAATTGATGATTTAGGTTTTAATTTTTTGGATAAAGTTAATAGATTTAAACCTTTTTGACTATGAAATCCAAAACCAATTTTTATGATAGAGGATTTTAAATATGAAAATTTATCATACCTTTGAAAATGAGTTGAACACATAAAATTTTATGTTAAATCATGACATAAAATAGTTTGATTTTTTCTTTGAGATTATTTTAAAAATATAAAAAAATCTTCAAAAATTGATTTGATTTTTGAGTTAAATATAGACAATTTTAATTGAAATAGAAATTTACAGTTAAATGTGATTGATTTTTTGTTAGATAGTAAATAAAAAACTATAATAAACATACAAAAATATTAATTTTTAATTTAATTTTTATGTATCTTTGAATTGATATATGAAGTGTTAGTATAAAATTTGCAATTATTGATGATAAATTAAATATTTTAGAATATGATTATTTTAGAACTCATTGAGATTTAATTAAATCAATTAAAAAATTGTTAAATAAAATTAAATCAAAAGAAATAAAATCCATTGTAACTACATGAAGCGCTAGGAAAATGATAAAGAAAATTATAGATGCAGATTTTGATGTAGATGAAATAACATCTCATAGAACAGCTATAAAATATTTTTATCCTGAAGTTAAAACTATTTTTGAGATTTGATGACAAGATAGTAAACTTATATATTTTGATGAAAATAATGTAAATTTTGAAATGAATAATGTTTGTGCTGCTTGAACTTGATCTTTTTTAGATCAACAAGCTTCAAGGTTGGGATTAAATATAGAAGATTTTTATAAAAAATGATTAGAATCTATTGAAAGTCATAACATAGCAAGTAAATGTACAGTTTTTGCAGAAACTGATATGATTCACGCTCAACAATCTTGAGTTCCTATTGATCAAATAATCAGATGAGTTCATAAGTGAATGATAAATAATTATTTTTCTACTTTGTGCAGATGAAAAAAATTAAAGTGAAAATTTTTATTTGAATGATGAACTTCTTTAAATAAATTACTTGTTGAAGAATTAACAAATAAACTTATAATAGAATGATATATAAATAAAAAAGATGATTTGATTGTTCCAGAAAAGTACAATACAGTTATTTGAGCTTTGTGAGCAGCTATTATATGAAAACAAAAAAATATAAATAATAAAAAAGAACTTATAAAAATAAATAATTACAAATTTATCTGAAATGAAGAATGTTATAATTTTAAAAATAAATGTTGAGCAAAATTAACAAAAATAATAATTAATAATAAAGAATTAATAATTTGAAAGTCATGTGAGAATTAAATATAAAAAGAAAAGTTTCTATTTATCCAAATATACATTTTGAAACTGTTATTTGAACTTTTATTGATAAAAAGAAATTTGAAATAATTCCAATAAATTTTACAGATCATGAACTGGTTTCGTCATATTCTCAAAATCTTGTTTGAGAATGGTGTTTTCCTGTAAAACTTCTTCTTGCTTTATATGAACAACATATAAAAGAAAAAAATGTAAAAGATTATTTTACACTAAATATGGATATATGTAATTATCCTTTTGTTTTTTTTAAACTTCATACTTTAATAAAAGAAAAATTTAACTTTTATCCGATTATATCAAAGAATCCATGTATGTCTTTTAGTATTATAAGACAATCTTTAACTCAACTAAAAAAAATGGATAAGTCATATTCATTATTTAAATTTTTAAAAAAATCTCCTATTGCTTTTTGGAAAATGAATAATATTTGACTTTTATTAAATATTTTTCACGATAATCTCCCAAAAGTTAAAAATCCAAGTTCTTACAAAAGATTATTTTTAAAGTATAAGTGGGATTTTATATTGGAAGAAGATTATAAAAAATTAAAAAAAATTATTAATAAGTTTGAAAAAATTTCAAAAGACGAATATGATGAAGAAAAAGATAATAAAAAAATACATAATGTACTAATATCTTGAGATTTTTCTTTTTTGACTATTGATTTTTCATTATTTGATATTGATGTATTTTTAGCAAAAAATTGAATAAAAGTTATCAATAATTTTAAACTAGCTGATTTTTGTATTATTCAAAAAATTAAAAATTATCATAAAAAAGCAAAAATATTGCTAAAAGAAATGCTTAGTTCTAAAAATTTAAAAATAAATGTAAATAAACATAAACTAATTGAATTTTATACATTATCAAGTATAATAAATTCGTTAGACAAAAACATAAGCTGAATTATTTTTATTAAACCATATATGTGTGCTCCTTCAGAGCGAGTAAGTCATATATTGAAAGAAAAAAAATACTTTAACTGGCCATATGTTGAAATTACATATGATGAACATAGTTGATTGAATTGAATTATTACAAGGCTTGAAGCTTTTATAAATATTTTAAAAGAAAAAAATAATTAATAATTTATGAAAAAAGTATATTTTGTTTGAATCGGTTGAATTTGAATTTCTGCAGTAGCAAGATATTTCAATGAAAATTGATGGCAAGTTTTTTGAAGTGATAAAACTGAAAGTGAACTTATAAAAAAGTTGAAAGAAGAGGGAATTGATATAATAATATGAGAAGATGAATCAAGAATTGAAGCAGACTTTGATTATCTAATTTATACTGAAGCTGTTCCTATAACACAAAAAGAAATTGAAAAAGCTAAAAAATTATGAATTCAAATTTTTACATATCCACAAAGTTTAGCTTTAATTTCAAAAGATAAAAAATTAATAGCAGTTTCTTGAAGTCATGGTAAATCAACTACAAGTTCTTTAATTGCAATTATGTTAAAAAATTCAAATTTTTGAATAAATGCAGTAATTTGAACTTTGTTAAAAGAATTTGATAATAAAAATTCTTATTTTTCAAATAGTGATTATTTTGTGATAGAAGCTTGCGAATATAAAAGATCTTTTTTGAATTATAAGCCATATATTTGAGTTATTACAAATATTGATTTAGATCACTTAGATTATTATAAAGATTTGGAAGATTATGAAAATGCTTTTAAAAGTTTTATAGAAAATATAGAAAAATGATGATTTGCAATTATAAATTGAGAATGTGAATCATCAAAAAAATTGTATAATTTAAGAAAGGATATTAATTATATAGTTGTTTATAGAGATTATTTTTCATTTATAGAAAAAGAAGAATTTAAGCTTTCTATTTTTGAAAAAAAATCAAGAAATATAAAAAATTGAAAAATGCATATTTTTCCAAAAATTAAATTAAATATTCCTTGAGAACATATACTTTTTGATTCTCATATAGTTTTTGCTCTTTGAATGATTCTTTGATTAGAAGAAAGAGAAATAATCAAAAGTTTAGAAAATTTTAATTGAGTTTGGAGAAGAAGTGAAGTTATTTGAACAACAAATAATTGAAATTTACTTATGAGTGATTATTGACATCATCCTAAAGAAATTAAACCAACTTTAAAAGCACTAAAAGAAAAATATAGTAACAAAAGATTATTTGTAATTTTTCAACCTCATCAATATGCTAGAACTTTAAGTTTACTTGATCAATTTAAAGATTCGTTTTCTTATGCTGATATACTTATAGTTCCAGATATTTATGCATCAAGAGATACAAAAGAAAATATGGAAAAAATGAGTAGTAAAATTTTTATAGAAAATGTAAATCATCCTATGAAATACGATGGACAATGAATTGAAAATACTCTAAAAACAATTTTATATTACGATGCAAAAAATCCAAATTCTTCAGTAATTTTGCTTTTATGAGCATGAAATATAGATGATTTGAGATATAAAATAGAAGTAAAAAAATAAAATGATACAATGTATATAAAATTTTAAAAGTTGCATGATAAATAAAAATTTTTTTTTGACAAACTAAAAATACTAGATATATTAATATTGCATTTAAAAAATGTTTATGATAAAAACAACTAATTTACTCCTAAATTCACTTTTAGTATTCAACTGAGAGAGTTTTTAGGTGTAAAAATTATTTTTTTTAAATTAAACTTTCTTGGAAAAAAGAAAGTTTTTTTTTTTATTATTTAAAAAATTTTTATGAAAAAAAATTATAGGGAAATTATTGAGAAAAAATATGCTTGAAATGATAAGTTCTTTTTAAGAATTTTATCAAATTATGAACAAAAATATTGAAATATTAGTGATGAAACAAGAAGAAAAATTTTAGAACTTGAATTTAATAAATCAAAAGAAGATGAACCTAAAAAAGTAAATGAAATAATTGATTCTTTGATAAATTATGTAAAAGAAATATACATAAGAATTATTGATATGACATTAAGAGAATGAGATCAAGCTCCTTGATGATGAATGAATAGGTTTGAAAAAGCTATTATTGCTTTGTATTTGAAAGAAGCTTGAATTGATGTTATTGAATTATGATTTGCTGCTAATCCTGCTGATTATCATAATATTAAGTATATTTTAAAACATATTTGAGATTGAACCTGAATAGATGATCCATATTTATCAACTCTTTGTAGAGCAAATATTTGAGATGTAGAAAAAGCAATTGAACTTTTTAGAGATTATAATAAGCCAAGAATTCATGTTTTTTATGCAACAAGTGAAAAACATATGGAAGCTAAAGTTTGAGAAAAAGCAAAACAGCAAGGTTTGAAAAAAGAAGAATTTATTATACAAAGTTTTATAATAGCTCTTGAAAAGGCTTTGGAATTAAAAAAAATTCAATCAAATTTTGAGCTTGAAGTTTCTTTTGAAGATGCTGGAAATACAAAAAAAGAGAATTTACTTAAGCTATCAAAAATTATGATAAATAAAGCAAAAGAACATGATACAAAAATAATAATAAACCTTCCTTCAACGCTTTGAGATAAAACTTCACAAGAAATCGCAGATATGTTTCGATATGTTTATAGATGACTTTTAGATTATTATAAAGATTATACAAATTGGGAATTATCTACTCATAATCACAATGACAATGCCGAAGCTTTGTGAACATCTTTAGAAGCTATAAGATCTTGAGCCACAAATGTCGAAACATCACTTTTAGGCTTAGGTGAGTGAGCTTGAAATACACAAACTCATACATTTTTTAATAAAATTAACAAAGATTGAGAAAAATTATGAATTGATTTTCTTGAAATTTATAAAAATAATAAATGAAAAATAAATATTTTGTGAGCTACATCAAGATTATTTGAAAAAATGTTTTGAGTTAATTTAAATTCAATTACCCCATATATTTGAGAATATGTTCATATAAATTCCTCATGAATTCACTGAGCAAATTGAGAAGTATATAGAACAGAAAATTCTATAGATAATTATGGTGCACAGAAACCAAAAGAATTTTTTTCATCTAGATGATGAACAAATCAGATAGCAAAAATTTTAAAAAATTACAATATTGATTTTGAAAATGATACAGATATTTTTAAAAAGATATATATTTTAAGAATTCAAAGAGAAGCAGAAATTGTAACAACTTTGTATCCAGCAACACTGTATGCAATTTACCAAGAATTAAAGTGAAATTTTAGTATAAATGAGATTATAACTGAATGAGATAAATTAAAAGTAAGTTTAAATATTTATGGTAAAGAAATTAAATTTGTATGAGATATGAAAAATGAAAATTGACATATTACTTGAATTATGAAAGCAATTTCAAATTATTTATGAAGTGATACTAAATTTGATTTAACAAAAGTTCCAACAAATAAGGCCATAATCCCATATAGAAAAGTCATAAATGATTTTAGAAAATCATGAAATTATTTAGAAGGTTTAAGTATAGATACTGAGCTTGATAAAGTCATAATAGAGTCTGAAAAATTTGAAATTTTGAAAGACTTTTATTATAAAATTTATATGTTGCATATGGTTCTTGATAGCTATAATTCATTGACAAAACAAGAAAAAATTACTGAAAAATGAATATGTTTCTTAAAAGATATATCTGAAGAAGATGATAGTAAAATTAATAAATATATAGAAGACTTTGAGAATTTGAAAAATTTTTTAGAAGAAATGATTTATCAAAATAGAATTGAAATAGAAAGTTTTAAAGAAATTAAATCTAAATATGCAACAATTTTTGATAAATTTGGATTAAATAATGAATATGAAGAATCAAGAAAAAATCTTGAAAATTATTTAAATGATGAAAATACTTTTAATAATATGTTTGGTCAAACTTGAGTTGTATACATAGAAGCAGAATTGAATTGAAAAAATATCAATTCTCAAGCTGTTTCAAAAAGTCTTACAAATGCTACAATAAAAGCTATAATATTTTCTGCATTGAAAGAAATTGAAAAGAAAGCTGAAAATAGTGATATTTTTTAAAATATCACTATTTAATTTAATGCAAAATATAAAGAATTGTTTGATATACTTAATTTATACAATTTCTATAAAATATTTTTTCATTTTTTCAATTTTCTAAAATATTCTTTAGATAAATTAGCTTTATCATACTCAAGTAACAAAAACTAATTTTAAATTATTTCAGTTAACAAATGCAATTATGCTTGATCTGATTCAGCAAGTATTATTATATCTTTGATTTTCTATCTCTATATATTTTGAATGAGAAACAAAAATTTATCATCTAATTACCTAAATATTACTTTATTTTTGTTGTTATATGTTGTTTGGTATCCTAAATATATCTTTAAGTAAATATTTTTGAACATATTTTAATATAACCAATCTTTATAATTTTCATCTTTTCAAGTTACAACATTCATAAAAATATCTTGAATTTTTTTTGTTATTGTTTCATTTCAAGTTTTGTAAGAAAGCTTGTTTCAATTATATGTTATACTTCAAATTGGTGTTACTTCTGCTGCAGTTCAAGTAAAAAATGCTTCATCAAAATTTCATAATCTATCTGGTGAAATTTTTTCCTCTTTTACTTCAATTCACAATTTATCTTTAAATAATTCTATAATTGAAGCTCTTGTTATTCAAGATAAAATAGTTCATTTTGCTGGAGTGTAAACTTCATTTCATTTTACAAAAAATATATTTTCTCAAGGTCATTCTGCTATGTTTCAATCAGTTGATAAAAGCAATCATTCATCAAATCATTCGTTATGAGTTTCCAAACTTACAAGCACGCTATTATAATATCATCATGCAACTTTTGCTTCTATATCTACAGTTTGTGGATCCATTCTTCTGTATTTTGATACTTTTACGTCTATTGCATTGTTTGCAAGATATTTTCACCATTTCCATGCGCTAATTACAACTTCAATTTTTGCTCATTTTGGATAAAGTCACATTTTACCACTTCAATAATAAACTATAGGTCTTATATAACCTGAATCAACTCAGCAATTTTTAATAAGTTCTATATGTGCATTTATTATTTTTTCTTTTGAATAAGGTATTTCTATTCAAAGCACACTTGCACTATAAAAAAGTCTATCAATATGTTCTTTTAATCTAAAAATTTTAGATCAATTAGAAGTTGGATAAAATCTTATTCATTCAAATACTCCTGAACCATAATGTAGAGCATGAGTTAAGTTAAAATCCATTGAATCATCCCAATTTATAAATTCGCCATTTCTCCACATATATGGAGTTTTTATATCTTCCATCATAATTTTTAAAAATTAATTATAAAATATTTAATAATAAAATTTTCAAGATTCTTTTATTTTTTAATTTTAATTAAAAATAGCAAAAATACTAATTTTAGATTTATAATTACTGTTTATTATTTCATTATTAAAATAAAGTTGTAAGCCTTTCTTTATATTCGTATCATTTACTTTTTAAAAAGTCTTGAAAAGATTTTCTATCTTTTACATTTATATGATAAATTTGTTTATAAATATTTCAAGTTTTTATAGTTATATTTGGTTTTTTTCCATCAATTATACAAGTTTTATCATTACAATCTATAAAAAACATATAATTAATCAAACTAGTTTCAAGAGTTACATCAGAAGCATCAATTACATCGTATATCTTTTTTATTTGGTTAATAATTTGATTTATATCAAATATTTCTCAATCAATAACTATCATAATATCAGCTGTATTATCATCATTTAAATCAACTGCAAACTCATCCATAAAATACCTTCTTTTTCTAAAAAGTGAAGAAATTCTATTCACAATTCAGAAAGTATTTTTTATTTTTATATAAATATATCTAGTTGATTTTTTTTCTTTTATTAATTCATCTGGATAGATTGAATACTTATTCATAGGTAAAAAGTTAAAAAATTAAATAAAATTTAGCTTTATAAAATAATTATTTTATCTAAATCATTGTTTCTTCCAATTTTTTTCAAGCTGGAACCATAGGAATAACATTTTCTTCTTTTTCTACAAATATATTAGTTAGAAAAGGTCATTTCTTTTCTAATATTTTTTTTATATTTTTATCAAGTTTTTTCTCATTTTTTATAGTTAATCAATCAATTCAATAACTTAAAGCCAATTTTTCAAAATCAGGAGAACTTATTTCCACTTGAGAATAATTTTTATCAAAAAATAAATCTTGCCATTGTCTCACCATTCATAAATATGAATTATTTAATATAAAAATTTTTATATCTAAATTATGATCTTTTAAAGTTCATAATTCTTGTATATTCATCTGAAAACTTCAATCTCAACAAATCAAAATTACTTTTTTTCACTTATTTGCAATTGAAGCTCAAATAGCACTTGGAAGTCAAAAACCCATAGTTCAAGCTCAACCTGAAGTAAGCCAATTATGTGGATTTTCTAAATTGAAATTTAAGCTTGCCCACATTTGATGTTGTCCAACATCAGTTACAATTATATAATCATCTAAATCATTTTTTATTTCTTTTTGAATTTTTTCAATTACATTTCTCATAGAAAAAAATTTTGTAGTTTTTTTATAATTTCATTTTTCTTTAAATTTTTCTATTTCATTTATCCAAGAATTTATTTGTAATTTTTTTAATTTTTTATTTTTAAGTATATTATTTAAAAATATTTTTGCATCTTCATTTACTGCAATATCAGTTTTTACAACTTTGTTTAATTCAGATTTATCAATATCAATATGTATTATTTTTGCATTTTTTCAGAAATCATTATAGTTTCACACAATTCTATCATCAAACCTTGAACCAATATTTATAATTAAATCTGCATTTGCAACTGCTAAATTTGAGTGATAAAAACCATGCATTCATAAAAATCATAAATAATTTTTATTTTTCTTTGAAATAAGTCATTTTGCTAAAAGTGTAGAAACAGTTGGTATTCAAATATTATCTATGAATTGGTTTATTTCTTTTTGTGCTTGAGCTAAAACTATTCCGTGTCAGATAAGTAAAATAGGTTTTTTAGCATTGTTTAATTTAGTAATTATTTCGTCATATGTAATTTTTTCTTTATTTAATTCTTCTTTTTTTTCAGTTAATTCTGGAATTTTGAAATTTTTTGGAAAACTTGCTAATTGTATATCTTTTGGAAAATCTATATGAACTGGTCAAGGTCTTCAAGAACTTGCTATTTTTATCGCTTCAGAAAATATTTCAATTGTTTTTTTAGGATCATCAATTAAATAATTATTTTTTGTCATATTCATAGTAATTCATGTCATATCTGCTTCTTGAAACATATCTTTTCAAATTGTATTAGTTGGTACTTGTCAAGTAATAAAAAGCAAAGGAATTGAATCCATGTGAGCATCAATGATTGAAGTTATTACATTTGCTCATCATGGTCCTGAAGTAGCTACACAAACTCAAAGATTTCAAGTACTTCTAGCAAGTCACCCAGCTGCAAATCAAGCCGCTTGTTCATTTCTAACCAAAATATGATTGATATTTTTATGTTTTGTAAGTTTATCATAAAATGGAATTATAGCTCATCAAGGATATCAAAAAATATTTTTTACTCAATAAGCTTCAAGTAAATCCAAAACAGCATCACTACATGTGTATTCCATAGTATTTAAATTAAATAAATAAAAAAACTATCCTTAAATTTGATTAAAGATAGTTAAAATTTTTATAAAAAATAATGTACAAAGAAAAATACCTTTAATCTATAAGTAAGTTAAAGACTAGGAGAATAAGGTTTTTTTCTATGTATTTCATATAGTTTTTTTATTTTTTTTATAATATTTTTTTCGTTATAAAAGTCAAATTTTTTTAATAATAATATTTTTGGCTTTTTATTTTATTTACTATATCTTCAAGTGCTCTTAAAATTTGATATTCATTTTGATTTGAATTGTATCTACTTTTTAACACATTGATTTTATTTAATAATCAATTTAATGTTGATTTTGAAAATGAATATAATCTATTAAAATATCTTGAGTTTATTTTGTTGTAATAATATTCATAATTATTTACTATATAGTTATCATAAGTTTTTTTTGCATCATTGTATATTTTTTCTAAATTTATATTTGAATTTGAATAAATTATATTATAGTAATTTGATACTAAAAAATCTCTAGAATTTTGGCTTATATATCATTTATTGTATGTATCATAAAACAAATCTTTAATTTTATTGTAATAATAATCTTTGTTACTAGAAGAAGAATTGTTGTAGTTAGAATTGAAATTATAGTTATTGTAAACTTCGTTGTAGTAATCAACTAAATTTTGATTTGTAAGATTTGAATAATTATAAATTCTATCGTTGTAATAATTGATTAAAGAATCATATCTTGAAGAAGTAATATTTCAGTTATTTTTGGCATAATTTAAAATATCTCTAATTTTATTGTAATAGTAATCTTTGTTGTTAGAAGAAGCATTATTGTAATTAGAATTGAAATTGTAGTTGTTGTAAACTTCGTTGTAGTAATCAACTAAATTATGATTAGTCACATTTGAATAATTATAAATTCTATCATTGTAATAATTGATTAAAGAATCATATCTAGAAGAAGTAATATTTCAGTTATTTTTAGCATAAATAAGTATATCTTTAATTTTATTGTAATAATAATCTTTGTTACTAGAAGAAGAATTATTGTAATTATTTTGATAATCATTAATTACTTCATTATACAAATCAATTAAATAATTTTGATTATAATTGTTTCAAGGATAATAAACTTTGTCATAATAATAATTAATCAAAGAATCATATCTTGAAGAACTAATATCTCAATTATTTTTAACATTTAGTAAATAATCTTTAATTTTATTATAATAAAAATCTTTGTTTAAATTATTATCAACATTTGTATTATAGTAATAGTTATAACTATTGTAAACTTCGTTGTAGTAATCAACTAAATTTTGATTAGTTACATTTGAATAATTATAAATTCTATCATTGTAATAATTAATTAAAGAATCATATCTCGAAGAAGTAATATTTCAGTTATTTTTAGCAGAATTTAGAATATCTCTAATTTTATTGTAATAATAATCTTTGTTGCTAGAAGAAGCATTGTTATAATTGTAATTGTTATTTATATTATTATTTGAATAATTATTGTAAACTCAATTGTATATTTCTTGCAATCTTGACACACTTATATCTCATTCATAAAATATTTCTTTAGTATATTTTTCTATCAAAGTGTTATAAGTTGATTCATTTATATAATTATTATTTTTTGCATTTTTTAAAATTTCTTCAATTTTTTTAAAATAATAATCTTTTTTTAAGTAATTATAATCAGTTTTTGCCTCATTATAAATATTTTCTAATTGATAATATGAATTTGAATTAAGTCTATAAATTTCATTATTATATTTATTTATTTTATCATTATAGGTTGAATTTGAAATATATGAATTATTATATGCGTTTGTATATAAATCTTTTATAAGATTATAAACACAAGATTGTGTGTATGTTCAGTTATATGAACAAGAACTTATATTTGTAAATTCTGCTCAATTTACTATTTCAAGAGAAGTGAACAAAATTATACTTACAAGTAATGTTTTTAGTGTTTTTTTCATATTTGTTAGTTAGTTATTAATATAATTATTATTTTATAAATATGTTATTATAATAAGTAAAAAAAATCAAAAGTCAAAGAAAAAACTTATAAAATAACTGTATTTTCCCGTCTAACTCAAAATTTTTCTGGTAAATAAATTCACGGTTCCATAGCTATAACCATTCATTTTTTGATAATATCATTTCATCTTGATTTTGAAAGAAATGGTTTTTCGTGAGCTTGAAGTCAAACTCAATGTCAACTTGAATGTGTAAAATATTCTCAATATCATTCAGCACTTATATAATCCCTTATAACTTTATCTATATCACTTCATTTGATTTTGCTATTTTCATCATTTATAAATGCATAAACTGAATTTTTGTCTTTTATAAATTTTTCTCATAATTGATATGCTGATTTCACTATTTCAAGAATTTTTTGAAATTCATCATAATCTTTATTTTTTTCTCAAATCCATAAATTTCTACTGAAATCGCTAAGATAATAATTGTATTTTACTCACATATCAATTAACAGTGGTCAATTTGAAATTATAGTATTTCAAGCTTCATGGTGTGGAATTGCAGAATTTTTTCAAAAAGCTACAATAGAAGGAAAACTTTCGTCATCTCATCAATAATCAAGAATTAATTTTTGTATAATTTTTCTTAACTCTATTTCTTTTTTTCAAATAATTTTTCAAGATTTAGCCATTTTTTCAATTTCTTTATATACTTTGTTTACAATTAATATCGATTTTTTTATAGTTTGAATTTCATTTTGATCTTTTATAAGTCTTTTTTCTTCAAAAATACTATCAATAAATTCTAAATTTTTAATTTCTGTTTTTTTCATAAATTTATAGAAATATGTCGGAACATTGCTTTCTATAACTACTTCTTTTCCTTTTATAATATCTTCAATTTTATCTTTTGAATTATCATTAAGTAAAATATTTTGAACTTTCATCTTTTTTCAAAAAAAATTTTCAAAATGAGAATTTTTTAAATCTTTTGCTCTTTGTATATATCTAGGATCAAATATCAAAAAAACTTCATTATCATCAAAAATAATTGTTCATAAACTTGGATCAAATCAAAGCATATAAAGTAAATTTTTATTTATATATCAACTGTCTATATCTTGGTGAAGTATAAAAGTTTTGCTCATAAAAATTTGTTAAATAAAAATATTTTAATACAATATAATCAAGTATAAATAATTGTAAACAAAAAAACATGAAAAAAGAAAAATTAATTTCATATTTAGATGATTTTTTAAGAAATAATGCTTTTAATAATGATTCTTCAAAAAACTGATTACAAGTTGATAATGAAAAAAAAGAAATAAAAAAAATATGATATAGTGTTGATGCTTCAACTTATATTTTTGATTTAGCAAAAAAAGAAAATGTTGATTTAATTTTATGTCATCATGGTATTTTTTGGTGACATGAATCACTTTTAGTTTGAATTCCTTATGAAAGGATAAAAAAATTAATTTCATCTGATATTGCTTTATATGCTTGTCATTTACCACTTGATACTCATGAAAAAGTAGGGAATAATATATGACTTTTGAAATGATTTATAAATATTTTTGGGATTTGAAATTCTGATTTTTCATTTGATAAAGATAAAAAAATACATAAATGAAAAGATTTTATAGTAGAAAAATTTTGAGCTTGGGAAAAAGAAAATATTTGTTATATGTTAAAATTTGATAAACAAGTACATATTTCAAACTTACAAACTCTTTATGCAGATACTATGCAATTACAAAAAAAATTATACAATTTCTGAAACAAAGATTATATAAAATCTATAGCTTTTATAAGTTGATGATGATGATTTTTAATAAAAGAAGCATATGATAAAAATATAGACTTATTTTTAACATGAGAAGCAAAACACAAAGAAATACTTCAAGCAAAAGAATTATGACAATCTATAATGCTTGCTTGACATTATGAAACAGAAAAAATTTGACCTAAATTACTTGCTTATCATTTAAAAGAAAAATTTGATTTGGATGTGATTTTTTTAGATGAGAAATATTAAAATTTTTATTTTTTAATCAAATTTTTATGAAAAAAGTTAAAAAATGTGTGATTCCAGCAGCTTGAATGTGAACTAGATTTTTGCCGGCTACAAAAGCTTTGCCAAAAGAGATGTTTCCAATTATAGATAAACCTGTTATGCAAATGCTTGTTGAAGAAGCTATTTCTGCTTGATGTGAGGAAATTATAATTGTTACTTGAAGAAGTAAAAGAGCAATAGAAGATCATTTTGATGCAAATATTGAATTGGAAGAAAGACTTGATAAAAGTTGAAAATTTGATTATCTAAAAATTGTTAAATGACTAAATTCTATGGCAAATATAGTTTATGTTAGACAACCGTATCCAAAATGAGATTGAGATGCAATTTTAAGAACTAAGAATCTTATATGAGATGAACCATTTTTAGTTTTGTTTTGAGATGATTTAATTGATAATGAAGTTTCTGCAGCAAAACAATTAGTTCAAGCTTATGAAAAAAAACAAACTCCAATTATTTGTTCTATGAGTGTTAGTGATGATAAAGTTTCAAATTATTGAATTTTAGAAACTTCAATGCATGATAGCGATATCTTCAAAGTTGAAAGATTTTTGGAAAAGCCAAAAGCAACGGAAACTAAATCAAGAAATGCAAATATAGGAAAATACGTGCTTACTCCAGATATTTTTTCTTATTTAGAAAAATCAAAACCAATAAGCGAAGATTGAGAAACAAGACTTATAGATGCTTTTGATATTTTAAGTCAAGAAAAAGAAATAAATTGACTTAGAATTAAATGAAATCGGTATGACACATGAAGACCTTTTTGATTTTTAAAAGCTTGTATTGCATATTCTTTAAAAAGAGATGATATAAAAAATGATTTAATTGAATATATAAAAAGTTTAGATATATAATATTATAAAATTTCAAATAAGATATAAACAAGTATAGTAAAAGAAATAAACAAATACAATAAAAATATTTTTCTTTCTATATTTTTATAAGTTCACGTATTAGACAAAATCAGATATATATGTTTTGGAGTTTTTACTATTCATTTTCCTACATCATAAACTAATTTGCTTGTAGTATAAATACTATCTATAGATCACAGTCATAATCAAATAATTTGATCTTTATAATCTATAGGGTTAATAGCTTTTTCAAATAATTTTGGAAAGATTTTTTTTGATAATTCATCATTTTTTTCTAGGTAAACAAATTCTATTTTTTCTAAATCTTCATTGCTAATCAGTTTTTCAGCTCACTTAACTGAATTATATAATTTTTCTAATTCTTGTTGAGTCAAAGAAAGAATTTTATTTTTGTCTTTATCAATTATTTCTTTGTTATTTTCTAGATACTTTTTTAAATCATTAATTTTATTTTTACTTGTTTCAAATTTTAATTTTGTTAATTCTTCAGCAGTTTTTTGAGTAATATCATAATCATTTGATAAACTTTTGATAATTTCTTTTTTTAAAATAGAAATTTTATCTTTTGCTGATATATCTTCTATTTTCTTTTCTTTTTCAAAATCTTTACTCATATTTTAATTATTAAGATTTTTTAAATGAATTTCTATATCTGGAACTAATTCACCATTTGGATCACTTTCCAAAGCCTTTTTATAATATTTCTTAGCTCATCTTTTATCATTATTGCTATTTTTAATTAATCAATATGTAAAATTAAGCAATTGATTTTTATCATCTATTTTAAGTCATTTTTCAGTGTATGATAATGAATTATTTATTTCTCATTTATCATAATATCATTTTGCTAAATATGAATAAAAAACTGCATCGTTTGGGTAAAGATTAATTCATTTTTCACTCCAAGCATGAATTTTTGAAAAATTATTATTTTCAATTGCATTATTGATCATTATTTTTAAATCATCATTAGTTGCTCAATTGTTTTTTAAAATATCATCAAAACTTTCATACATTTTTGTAGTATCTCAAAGCATATAATAATTATAAATAATTTTTCTTTTTATATTATTTTTTTCTTTATATCATAAATCTAAAGCTTTATTTAAAAATATATTGCTATGAATGTACTGTTTTAGTTTTAGATTTGTGATTCATAGCAGATATGCAACATTTGCATCTTCAGGAACCATATCAAAATATTTTTTTAAATATAAATCAGAATTATTGTAATCTCAAAGTTCAAAATAGCTTTGAGCAATTATTTGCACTATAGCTTTATAATCTTGTTTTTCTTCTAATATTTTTTTTGAAAGATTTATTGCGATAGGATAAATTTTAAGCTTCATAAAAGCTCAAATAAGCAAAGAATCTTTATAAGATAAATCTTCTATCCTAAAATTGGCATAATTATCAAAAGCATTTTTTATTTCAAGCATTTCTTTTGAGTTTATAACTCAAGCTAATTCTTTTATTTTTTCTTCATAATTTTTTTTACAAGTATGTAGGTCACTTAGACAATTTAAAGCATTTTCATAAAAAAATATTTTTTCTTCATTTTTTAAATTTGTTTTTAGTTCATTTTTTATTTCATCTACATCGTTTATATTTCACAAGTCTTTATAATATATCAATGATAAAATATATTTTGTTTCATCAAAATTTTCTAAATTTAAAAGTAATTTATAATAATTATATGCCTTTTGGAAATTTTTCATTTCAAAATATATGTCTCAGATTCTATTTTGTAACAAATAATCATCAGGATTTTGTTTTAATGCTTGATCATATTGAATTGCAGCCAATAATAACTGATCATTTTGAAAATATTTATCTCATTTTGCAATTATGTCTTTTATTTTTAATCTATTTTTTATTATTTCTATTTGTTCTTTGTTTGTTTTATCTGAACCTAGATTTCAAATATCGTTTTTTTCAATCGAGATTTCTTTTAATATTTCTTTATCCTTTGGATTTTTTTTATTTTCATGATCTTTGTTGTATTCATTGTAAATTGCAAATGCTCAAAAACTCAACAGAATAACTATAAAAATTTTTATAAATAATTTCATTTTTTATTTTTAATTGATTTTTAAATATGCTTATATATTATTAATTAATTATAAAATAACAAGAAAAAATATATTTTATTTATTTATAAAAATAGTTTGTTTAAAAAAATATTTTTAAATACTTTAGCTCAAGTTTTTTCAAAAGCTTGAACTGCTATAATTTCTATTTTACTTCTTGCTGTACTAACAAATTATCTTAGTCAAGAATTATTTTGATTATATTCAAAACTTTATAATTATCTTTGAATCTTTTCTTTTTTAGCTGATTTATGACTTTATACAATCACAATTCGTGAAATAAATAAAAATAAAGAAAATTCATCAAAAATTGTATCAAATGTAATGACTCTAAGAACAATATTTTGAATAATAATTATACTTTTAGCTATATTAATTGCGTATTTTTTACCATGATATAATTCAAAAATTTCTCTAATTTGAATTTTTATAGTTTCTATTTTTACTTTAAGTTCACTTATAAATTCTTCGATTTTAGCTTTGATGCAAGCAAATCTTAAAATGCAATTTTCTTTATTTTCAACAATATTTTGAAAAATTATAAGCTTTGTATGAATTTTATTAGTAGTTTATGTTTTTTTCACCAAAGAAACTACAAGTGATTTCGCAGTACCATTTTATTATATTTTAATTTCCTGACTTATTTGAATTATCATAAATACATGATTAAATTATTTTTATGCAAAAAAAATTACTAGTTTTGGTTTTGATTTTGATTGGAAATATATGTATAAAATTTTTAAAATATCTTTACCATATTGACTGGCTTTATTTTTATCAGTTATATATTTTAAAATTGATATAATATTGATATCTATTCTTGAACCCAAAAATTTAGCAAATATTTCAATTGCTTTATACTCTCTTCCTATGAAAATAGTTGAAGTTTTGATGACTTTATGATGATTTTACTTAAATTCAATTCTTTGAGAATTATCAAAAAATTTCAAAGAAAATAATTTTTTTAAAATAAAAAATTTGTTTAATATATCTTTTAAAATTCTTCTGAGTTTTTGAGTTTTTTTATTTGTAATGTGAAGTTTATTTAAAAATCATATAATAAAAATTATTTCAAATGAATCATATATAAATCCAATTAATCATATTTATTCTTCATCTGATGTGTTTTCTTTAGTTTTATTGGTTTTAGTTTTTTATTTTATTTCAAATTTGTTTATTTATCTGTTTATAGCTTCAAATAATGAAAAAAAATTGCTTAAAATAAATATAATAGTTGCTTTGTTCAATATTATTTGAAATATAATTGTGATTCCAAAATATTCGTTTATGTGAGCAGCATATGTTACTGTTTTTAGTCAAATTTTACTTTTTTTAATTGCATACAAAGAAATAAATAAAAATATTAAAATAGTATTTCCTGTAAAATTTATAATTATAAATTTATTTTTTGCTTTAATTGTTTATTTAATTTGATATAAATTGCTAAATGAATACAGTATTTCATTTTATATTGACATTTTATTGTATTGAACTATTATTTGACTTTTTTACCTTTGATTTTTTTATGTAATTTATAATAGAAATAAAAATTATATTTGATAATTATTGTGCTTGGTATTTGATATCTTCTATAACTCAAGTTATTGTATTTATTTTAACTTTACTAAAAAATGATTTAAATCAAACTATAACTTCAACTAATTTTTGGCTTTCACTACTACATCAAGTTGCTGAAATATTATTTCATTCATATTTTATTGTAATACTTTCAGATTCAGTTATATTTGTTCAATCTAAATTAAAACAAAATATATTTTTTATGTCATAATTTTCTATACTTAAATCAGGATAGTTTGTAATTCAAGTTAAAAAATAACTTGTTTTTAGACTTCATTGATTTCAATCTTTATTTTTTTTTATTTCTAAATTATAATATTCTGGAACATCTAAATTTCTTCAAATTCATTTTCATACTAATGCATTGTTTTTTGTTGTGTCAAGTATTGTTATTAACAAATTTGTTTGAATATTTAATCTTTGTCTATCTCACATATTTTTTGAATATAAACTTGATATTCAAATTGTTAATATTGTCACTATAATAATTACTACAAGCAATTCAATTAAAGTAAATGCATATTTTTTTCAATTAATCATAGAAATTTTTGAAAATTTGTTAAAAGTATAATATAATATATTTGTAATTTAACTTTTAACAAATTTATTTTAATCTAAGAAAATTATGAAAAAAATTATTTTATTAATCACATGATTGTTTGTTTTATTTTGCATAAGTAATTTATTTGCAGAAAATTCATGAATAAGTACAGCCCCAAAACTTATAAATGCTGGCGAAAGCAGTTTAGAAATTTCATGGGATAAAGTAAGTTGAGCTAAATGATATTTTATATATTATTCTACAAGTTCAAAAAAATGATATAAATCATATTGAGAATTGTATTCTCAAAATAAAGCAAAAATTGAAAACTTATCACCAAATACTGATTATTATATAGTCGTTACTTATTTAGATGAAAAAGAAGAAGAATCTTCTTATTCACTTGAATGAAACTTTAAAACAACTTGATTATGAACTTCTAATCAAACTTGAAGTAGTTTTTCTATTGAAAGTATTAAAGTTTTAGATTTTGATAAACTTGAATTAATTTTTAACAATTCTATAAACACAAGTGATAATATTACAAGAAAATTCAGAATATTGAGAAATAATGAAGATATAACGAATGTAAAGTCTTCAGTTATTGATATTGATGACAATAAAAAAATTATTTTAAATTTAGATAAAAAATTAGAAAAATGAGAATATAAATTAATTGTTATTTATTTACTTGATAAAAATTGAAATAATATTGAAGATTGAATAAATGCAGAAATTATGTTTAGTGTTCAAGAAAAAACAACTGATACAACAGTTACAAATACATGACAAATTAATGAAAATATTTCTAATCCAATTGATGAAACTCCAAAAAATATAAAAGAAGAAGTTGTAGAACCAAAAGTAGAACCTAAAAAACCTGAACCGATTGATAAATGAATAAAAAGAGAAGTTTCAGGACAAGATGTAGATTGGCATTGAATAAAATCAAATGAAACAGTTGTTGCTAGTCAAAGTGATAAATTGCCTCAAGCTTGACCAGAACATTGGATACTTGCTTTTATGGCTTTAGCTTTATGATTTATGTTTATCAAATTTAAACAAAAAATAAATTAAAAAAATAAGAAAGATTTAATCTTTCTTATTTTTTTCACTTTTCATAAGAGGGAACAAAACTACATCTCTTAAATTATTTTGTCATGTTAAAAGAGAAAAAATTCTTTCAATTCACATTCCCCAACCAGATTGAGGAGGCATAGCATATTCCATAGCTAAAACAAAATCATTATCTCAACTTGTAGCTTCATCATCTCACATTTCTTTAGCTTTAGCTTGATTTTCAAAATTTTCATTTTGAATTTGAGGATCAACAAGTTCACTATAAGCTTTAAGCATTTCCCATCAATTTAATAGTAATTGAAATTGTTCAACTATATCTGGATTTTCATCATTTTGTCTTGCTAATGGTTGCATAGCTTTTGGAAAATTATATATAAAAGCTGGTCAAACTATACTTGGTCTTAAAACTTTTTTATAAAGATAATCAATCAAAGTAGGAACTACCATTTTATCCATTCATTCAAACTCAACTCAAGCATTTTTTATATCTTGTAGTAATTTTTTTTCATCTCAAATTACATATTTTGAAACATCTATTCAACAAGCATCTTTCACTCACTTTATATAGTCAATTCTTTCAAAAGGAGTTTTTAAATTCACCTTTTTTTTAATTCAATCTTTTCATAAAACTTCAAATTCTTTGCTTAATTCAGGGATATTATCAAAAATATAATCAAACATTTCTTCAGTAAATTTCATATTGTCTTCATAATTCCACCATGCAGCATAATGTTCAATTACAGTGAATTCTTGCATATGACTTGGGTCACTTCACTCATTTCTAAAATCACGAGCAAATTCTACAACTCTTTCAAATCTACCAACAGTAGCTTTTTTAAGCGCAGTTTCTGGACTAATTCTTAAATAAAAATCTTCATCAAAATCATTGTGATGAGTGATAAAAGGTTGAGCTGCAGCTCAAGATGCAGCATTTCATAAAATTGGTGTTTCAATTTCTATAAAATTATTTTTTTCATAAAAATCTCTTAATACTCTTATAAATTTACTTCTTAGTTTTAGTCTATTGTAAGAATCCTGATTGGTAATCATATCAAGATATCTTTGTCTATAAATCGTTTCTTCATCTGTTAGTCAATGAAATTTTTCAGGAAGCGGTCTTATAGCTTTAGCAAGAATTTGAAATTCTTTTACAAATAAAGTTAGTTCTCAATGTTTAGTTAAAAATAAATCTCATGTAATTCAAATATAATCTCAAACATCTATAAATTTTTCACTAATTTTATATGCAGTTTTATCTTCTCATCAAATTTCTATATTTTCAACAATTTTATTTCATGTATTAAAAACTAATTTATCTTTCATAAAACAAATCTGAATAACTCCACTGTGGTCAATAATTTTTGCAAAAGCTATTTTTCAATGTGATTTATAACTAATCAATCTTCAAGCTGTTTTGAAATCTCAATTTGCTCAAGAAATTTGTAAATTTTCAACACTTTTAATATTTCAATCATTTTTTTTGATATCAATTATATCTTGTTTTCATCTATAATTATTTGCGTAACAAATAATTCAAGCATTTTTTAATTTTTTAATTTTTTCAATTCTGTCAAGAGATTCGTTTGAATACATAATTAATTGTTTATTTATAATAATTTTATTATAATCGTTTGAGATAAAAATCAAGGTTTTTATTGATTTATATATAAATAGTAAAATTAAGGATAAAACTACGAAACGAAGAAGCGAAGAAATGATAAATTTCCCCCTTTGCAAAGGGGGGTAGGGGGTTTTATTAAACGGATAAACGAAGAAATGATCAAACAAAATTCTCCCTTGATAAAGGGGGTAAGGGGGATTAAAAAAAACTTTGTCATCTCGAGCGAAACAAAAAAGTGTAGTCGAGAGATCTGTCTTTGCACAAATACTTCGCATAAGTATTAACAATAATTTATGCAACAATCAAGAACAGATTTCTCCACTACGGTCGAAATGACAAGGAAAAATCCCCCTCTCACTTCGTTCGTTTCCCCCTTTATCAAGGGGGACTTAAATTAATTCCTTCACTACGGTCGAAATGGCAAGGAAAAAATATCTCTCTGCTCATTTCATTCACATCCCCCTTAAGAAGGAAGAGAAATCGACAAAACGAAGAATTGAAGAAGCAATAAAATAAAAAAGCGATAAAACTAAAAATATAATAATTAATAAAAGAATTAAACTAAAAATCAATATTTACAAAACATAAAAAAATAAAATAAATTTAAAAATTTAATTTAATAACTTATCGATTTCTTTATCAGCATCGATAAAAAGTCATTCAAGGAAATAATACAATCAAATTCAAATAATAAGTCAAGTAAATCAAAATAAATATTCAGAAGCTAGAAGTATCATAAAAGTTAGACTTAAAGGTAATCTTAAAATACTTGAAACAATTCTAGGATTTAAAAAATAAGCTTCAATAAAATGTATTATTGCAATTAAAATAATTAAGTAAATTATGGCTTGAATTCATCAAATATTGTATCAAATAAAAAGTATAGGAATTGATGAAATAAATGTTCATAAAACTGGGATTAATCAACAAACAAAGACAAAAATCATAAGTGTAAAAAAATACGGAAAAAAATTTCAATATATATGTCATATTAGATATAATCAAATTCATGTAAATATTGTGTTGTATAAAGCTATCAAAGCTTGAGCTTTAAATATTTTTCAAAAGCTTCAAACAATTCTTTTAAAAAAATCTCTATATTCATAATATAAAAAAGAAAAATTTGTTTTTTTCATACTTCCAAAATATTTGCTTAAATTTTTAATATCTATAATAAAAATATAACTCATTATAAGTGAAATTAAAATTTTTAAAAAAACTGTTCAAGCTGATTTTAATCTATGAAAAATATCAAAAAAAATATTAAAATCCCATCATTGAGTTTTTACAACATCCATTATACTTCATCATAATTGATTATTTAATGTAACTAAATCTTGTAAGCGCGTGATTAAGCCATTTACTTCATTTTTTATAAAAGGAAATTTATCTGGAAGAATCATTAATTCATCTATTATTTTAGGTAAAATATGAGTTAAAGAAAATATTATAAATATAATAAAAACTACGTATAATAAAGTAATAATTTTGTTTAATGAAACAAATTTTTTTATAGATTTTTTATTTTTTTGAAAATGACGTTCTATGTTGTAATCAAATTTTTCTTTTATATATTTTCAAATCGAAAAAAATAAATATCAAAAAATAAATGTTAGAAAAAATACAATTAAGAAATTTTTAAATATAAATAAAAATATTATTAATAATCCATATGCGATAAGTTTATTAGCAAAAACTCTTGAAAAAAATATTTTTCATAATTTTTTTAATTCAAATTTTTTTTGTTCCATAAATTTATTTATTATTTATTATATATTTGTAAGTTGGTCAAGCTGAAAAAATATTACGATTATCTTGAGAATTAATTGATGGAAATAAATAATCACAAATTCTTAAATTGGCAAAAAAATCAATAAAATTTTCACAAGGACAAGAATTACAAACAACATTTCAATATATAAGTTTTCATCATTTTTCCTTTAAGCATTTTTCAGTTATACTTATTTTTTCAACTAAGTTTGGATCATTTACACAAATTCAGTTAATAAAACAAGCAGGCTTCAAATTTGTGTTACAAACTTCTCATTTATCACATTTACAATCCTTATCGCAATATTTTATTATAGGACATCAAGAGTTTTGTTTATCTCATTTTATAAGTGGACATAAATCATCACAATCATTGATTCAATCATTATCATTGTCTTTGTTTTCACACTCTTTTATATTTAAAACATTTATAAGAACAGAAGCTTTTCAGTTATTTCATTCTGAATCAAAAGCAAATAATGTCGTTTTATAAATTCATGAATTTAAATAAGTTTGTTCTGAGTTTTTTCAATTTCAAGTAACTCAATTTCAAAAATCCCACAAAAATTTATAATCTCACTTTCATCAAGATACGATTGATTCAAATTTTATGTTTAGTGGAATAGTTCATATAATAGGTTCAGTTTTAAGTGAAACATTTAGTCATTTTGTGTTTATATTTTTTTCTATTGTAGTTGTATTATATATTTCTCAAATTTTAGAACAATTATCTGAGGCAGTAAGATGAATTTCCCAAATTCAATCAGAGTTAAATTTATAATTATCTAAGAATTTTCAATACTTTATAATTTGTTCATTTGTATTTAAATTATAAAATTTCCATATATATCAATTTGTTTCATTTATTCATTTATCACATGCTCACGAACTAAATGCCTTAAAATCATATGTATCTTCTTTTGAATCAAGCTTTGCAAATTCACAATTTTCATCATAATTTCAGCATTTTTTATCATAAATATTAAATTTTGTTGCTAAATTATTATTTTGAGTGTTTTTACATGAATTTGTTTTCAAAGCTATATAAGCCATTTTCAAAAATTCTTCTTTTGTAATATATTTTTTTGGATTTATTTTTCAATTATTAAGTTCAAGAAGTTTGTAAATTTTTTCATTTCAATTTTCGTCAAATTCACTAATTTTATAATTTAATGCTTTTTTTAAGTATCAATAAAATGTATATACACTTCAATCTGGATTCTTAACTCAGACATCATCTGATAAATTATCTTTTATATTTCAATTATTTATTTCCTCTATTACTTTATTGTTATCTTCTATTGTAAAAATATTTGAGTCTCTTAAAATTATCGCTATAGCTTCTTCTAAATTAATATTATTTTCAGGGCAAAAGGGAATTTCTCAATCTTTTGAAACTCAATTTTCACATTTATCTCACTTAATATATCATTTTATAAAATTATTTTCGCTAGCATAAGCAATACAATACGAATATCTATTTGAATTATCTAAATCAAAAAATAATTTTTTGTTTTCATATTTATCGATAAATTGTAGATCTGCACTTGGTTTTGTACATTTTCTACAACTAACTTCCATAGCTATACTTATAAATTCATCTCTTTTTAATAATTTTTCAGGGTTAAATTTTCAGTCAGAATCTGGATAAATTGCTTGTCTATCGTATAAATCTACAAGTTCTTTATAATATTTGTAAGAAGAATTTATATCTGAAAAAATATTTTCGATAGGAATTAAATCACTATAAGCTTTAAAACTTAGTGTTAAAATTATTAAAAAGAATATTGTTTTTATATATTTCATATTTTTTTATTACTGTTTTAATAATAATAAAATCAAAAAAATTACAAGTTTTTTATTTAAATTATATTTTTACACAAAATTTAACTTGTCAAATGTATTTATTTGATATTTTTTCAAATAATATGGTATCATATTGGTATACTTTTAAAAATATTAAGAAAATATGTCATTACAAAATATTATTTCTGAAAAAATAAAAAATTCTGCATTTATTAGAAGAAAGTTTAAGTTTCAGAAAAAAAATAAGATTTTATGATTAGTTATAATTAATGATGAAAAAATATTCTGAGAACTTTTAGAATGAATAAATAAACTTCCTGTGAATTTTATAATTTTAACAAAAAATAAATTTGATGATTATGATAATATAATTTTTGTCGATTTATTTGATAAAATACCTTTGGTTTGATTTGATTTTGTAATTTGTGATAATTGTATTTCAAATTTACTTGATTATTTAAAATATTGAATTGTTCCAATTGTTCCAAAAGATAATTATTTGGATAATGTTTTAAAAGAATTTAATCCAATAAAAAGTGAATGAAATGCTTTTTTTTATAATAATATCGATAAATGGGAAATGTTTTATGCGCTTGCAAGATATATAGAAAATTATAAATTTCCTTATGATAATAGAAATCTTATAAAAAATGTAATTGAAATATATTAATTTTTAATTTTAGTATAAATTGGAAAATAAAAAATTAGAAGAAGAATGGGATCAAATATTAGAAGATGAATGATATTGAAATATAGATTGAGAATTTTGATTTTTTGATTCTTGATTACTTGACAATTGTAATTGAAATTGCGATAAATGTATTGGTACATTTGTTTGAGATACACAAATACGATCAAATATGATTCTTTGTTGCCCTAGTCATCCCGAGACTTGAGAAGTAAACGAAAATTGATTTTGTCCAAATATTGATTTAAAAACTTGATTATGTAATGTTTATAAATGAGATAATTACCCCGCACAATGTGAAAATTATCATTGTAAAACTCACTCAAGATAAAATTAGAAAAACACTTTTTCTAATTTTTTTTTGACTTAAAAAAAGAATAATATAAACTTTGAAATAATTTAGATTTATAAAAATATAAAAAATGGCAAAAAATCTAGTTATAGTCGAATCACCATCAAAATGAAAAACTATAGAAAAATTTTTATGAAAAGATTTCAAAGTTGTGGCTTCTATGTGACATATAAGAGATCTACCAGTTAAAGAACTTTGAGTTGATATAGATAACAATTTTACCCCAAAATATCAAATTTCAAAAGAAAAGAAAAAAACAGTTGATAATTTAAAAAGCTTAGCTTCAAAATCAAGTGAAGTTTGGATAGCAACGGATGAGGATAGAGAATGAGAAGCTATTTGATGGCATCTTTGTAATATATTGGATTTAGATCCAAAACATGTAAAAAGAATTGTTTTTCATGAAATTACAAAAACAGCAATTGATGCTAGCATAAAATCTCCTCGTAATATTGATTCAAATCTAGTTGATGCTCAACAAGCAAGAAGGATTCTTGATAGATTGGTTTGATATAAAGTTAGTCCGATTTTATGGAAAAAAGTAAGAAAATGATTATCAGCTTGAAGAGTTCAATCTGTTGCAGTGAAATTAATAGTAGAAAAAGAAAGGGAAATTATTAATTTTAAACCAAAAGAAACTTGGAAACTTATTGCAAATTTGGAATATAAAAATTTAAACTTTTGAACAATATTACAAAAAATTTGATGAAAAAATAAAGTTTTTAATTCTCGTGAAGAGGTAGAAAAATTTCTTTTAACTTTACTTCCTGATTTAAAAATTTTTAAAAACAAAAAAGATAAGAATAACAATGAAATTCTTGAAGCAGATTTAAAAATAGAATTTGTTCTAAATGATATAATAAAAAAAGATGCAAAAAGAACTCCACAAGCTCCTTTCACTACATCGACTTTACAACAAGAAGCTAGTAGAAAATTTGGTTTTTCTGTAAAACAAACTATGATGATAGCTCAAAAACTTTATGAATGAATAGATTTATGAGCATGAGAAAGACAAGGTTTGATAACATATATGAGAACTGATAGTGTAAATTTATCTGATTTTGCAAGAAAAGAATCAAAAAAAATGATTGATAAACTTTTTTGAAATTCTTATCATAAAGAAAGAGTTTATAAAACAAAACAAAAATGAGCACAAGAAGCTCACGAAGCTATAAGACCAACTAATCTAAATAAATCTCCAGAATCATTATCAAAATTTTTGGAAAAAAATGAACTTAAATTATATGAATTAATTTGGAAAAGAACATTAGCCAGTCAGATGCAAGATGCTTTACTTGAAATAACTACTATGGATTTTTCACCAACTTCAAATTCAAATTCTAATTGGATTACAAAATGAGAAATAATTAAATTTGATTGATTTATGAAACTTTATATAGAGGATAGAGATGACGAAAATGAAGAAGATGAAAACGAAAATAAAAAACTTCCAGAAATAAAAGTATGAGAAAAATTAAATAGTAAAAAAATTAGTGCTTTGCAATCTTTTTCAAGACCTCCAGCAAGATATACAGAAGCAAGTTTAGTAAAGAAATTAGAATGAGAAGGAATTGGTAGACCTTCAACATACGCACCAACAATTTCTACAATTATAGATAGATGATATGTAGAAAAGTTTGAAAGAAAATATTTAAAACCTACAGAAATTGCTTTTATAACAAATGACTTTTTAGAAGAATATTTTAAACAAATGATGGATTATAAATTTACTTCAAAGGTTGAAGAAGATTTTGATAAAATTGCATCTTGAAAGGAAACTTATACTAGTATGCTTGATTTATTTTGGAAAAATCATCTAAAAAAAGATCTAGAAAATGCAGATACAAATGCCCAAAGAGTAATAGAAAAAGTTTGAAAAAATTGTCCTGAATGTGGAAATGAATTGATTTTTAGATTTTCAAGAACGTGAAAATTTATAGGTTGTAGTAATTATCCTGATTGTAAATATATAGAAAGGGAAGAAAAAGAAAATTCAAAATTAGAAGAATTAAAGAAAAAATATGAATGAAAAGCTTGTCCAGAAGGTTGAAAAATAGTAGTAAAAATATGAAGATTTTGACCATTTTTAGCAAGTTCACTTTATCCTGACGTTAAACGGATTTGAAAAATTAAATCAGAAAAAGATGAAATTCTTGAAGAAATTTTAAAAGAAAAGTGACTTTTAATTGATAAAGAAACTTGAGAAGAACTTGTTGTAAAAAACTCAAGAAGATGACAATTTTTGGCAGCTAAAAGATATCCTGAAATAAAAATATCAAAAGCAATTCCAAAAGATGTTTGGGAAGAATTAAATAATAGGTTAAATAAATCAGAATAGATTTTTATGAAATTCTTGTTTCAGAAACAATCATATTTTTAAGCAAATCTTTTTTACTTAAAAAATAAAATATAACTCAAGCTATTGCTCAAAAAAGATGTCAAGCTAAACTAATTCAAGGATAAAATCAAATTGCAATATTTAGTAAAATTGCTGTTACTCATCATTTGTATTCAGGATTTTTTCTGAAGTATAATTCTAGAGTAAAATAGCTTATCAGAGCCATACAAAATCAACTTATTCAAATTGTATTTCAGCTACTGAAAAAAAGTAACATAGTTCAAACAAAAAGTGTATTGAAAAGAAAAAATAAGAATAATTTAGTTTTTCATATAAGATATTCTATTTGATTTCAAAAAATAAAAATAAATAATGAATTTGTCAATAGATGAAAAATTCCTCAATGTAGAAATTGGTACATACCAAATTGTAATATAAGTATATGTGGCAAATCTCTCTCTATAAAAAATCTATTCATTCATAAAGTAGATAAATCACTATAAAAATAACTAATAAAAGTTATTAAAAATGAAATAAAAATTAAAAAATTTGATAAGCTTAAGTTTGTATCTATTTTTTTCATAGTTTAATATAATAATATAATCAGACTAAAAGCATAGGAAAAGATAAAATTTCTCACATAGTTAAAAATCAAAATATATATCAAATATGTGAGTCTGGTACTCTAAAAAATGCTTCAATAAAAATTCTAAAACAAGCATAAAAAATTAAAAATAAAGCAGCTAGTTGTCATTTTTTTAGCTTTTTGTTATTTTTTAAATATCTTAAAATAAAAAATAATACAATTCATTCTAAAACTGCTTCAAGAAGTGCTGAAGGAAAAAAATATTCTCAATTTTTATAAATTGCTAAAGGTCAAGAATAAGGGCTAAATCAAAGTAGTTCTTTATTTATGTAGTTTCATATTCTTCAAAAAAATAATCAAAATGGTAAACTATAACAAATAGCATCAGAAAGCTTCAAAAAACTAAATTTATGCTTTTTTGAAAATAAAAACATTGAAATAATTACTCAAATTACTCAACCATGAAAACTCATTCATCATTGCCAAGTTTTAATTATATTTATCGGATTTTCTATGTAATATGCTAAGTCATAAAATAATATATATCAGATTCTTCATCATAAAACTACTCATAAAAATATATATAAAAGAAGAGAATCAATTTTTTTTGTTTTTAAATCAAGTTCATTTTTTACTATAAAATATCAAAAAATAAAACCTAAAACATACATAAGTCAATAGTATGTTGGAGCAATTGTTAATCAAAATAAATCTAATCTAAAAATATACATAAAAAAAGGGTAAAAGAGTAAAAACTATAAGTTAATTTAAATATATTTATACTATTAAATAGCTATTTAAAACTAAAAGTCTTAATTATAAAAATAAATTGTTTAATAATTTGACAATACATAATAAATATGTTTTAATATATTTAGAAATAATTAATTACACACAATTTATTTAAAATGTAAAGGTATTAATATTAAAACTATTATACACAAAAATATTTTAAATAAAAAATTATTTCCTAAAAATAATTATGAACACATATTTTAAGAAGTCTGTAGGAATTCTTTTAATTTGAATGATTGTTATTCCTCCAGATATTACTAGATCTGCTAGTCCAAAAATAGTTTATCCACTTCAAGAAGTTTCTAAACTAGAATGTAGAATGCAAAAATTTTGAGATTTAGATAACTCTTGTAAGGAAAATTTAAAAATCCTAAAAACTAGTGATTATAAAACTTATGCTAGAATGGATTGATGATATAATGATTATACTAGAAGGTATTCAGTTTTATGGTGAGCTAGTTATACATATTGATGGGATGTCTGAAATTGATGACATATGTGAGTTGATATAGCAACAGCTCAATGAACTCCAGTTTATGCTATGTCAGATTGAGAAGTTATTGTAGCTGATAAAAAACTTGATTTTTGAAATTTAGTTTCTATAAAACATAAAATTAATTGAAAACCTATAGTTACAAACTATGCTCATCTTTCAAAAATTGATGTTTCAGTTTGAGAAAAAGTTACAGCTTGACAAAAAATTGGTGAAGTTTGAAGTACATGAAACTCAACTTGAAATCATCTACATTTTCAAATTGATTTAAAAGTTTGAAAAAATCCAGCATATTATAGTTATGATACTTGTCCTTATTGATATTATGATATAGTAGAAAATTGAAAATGTTTTCAAGAATTAAAAACTTTGACAATTGATCCACTTGCGTTTTTGGAAACATCGTGAGCTATTATGGATAATATAAAAGTAGAAACTGTATCAAGACCAACAAAAAATTCTACAAATACTACATCAAATACTATTTCATCAAATTCAAATATTTGAAGTTATAATAAAATCTTTGACAAACAAATATATATTTGATCTGCTTTTGATGATGTAGTTGAGGTACAAAAAATATATAGAAATTTATGATATTATGATTGAAAAATAGATTGAGATTATACTTCTGTTTTGGCTTCAGTTATAAAATATCAAATTGATAAAAAGATTGTTACCTCTTTTGATGATTCTTGAGCTTGACATTTTTGACCAAAAACTAGATCTCAAACAAAAAAAGATTATGAAATATATTTAGCTAAAAATTCAATTTCTAATAAAAAAGATACAGAGATTAGTTCAAGCTCAGAAATGCAAAATATTAGTAGAGAATGAATGTTGACTAGAGAAGAAATTGAAGCTAGAGAATTAAAAGAATTTGAAAATAGATATGATATAAAAATTAATAATAATAATGATGTTTGAAATAATATAAGTATTTGAACAAATAAAACTATTTCTTTAGATATTATGCACAAAAATGGTAGAGCATTTGTTTGAAACACTCCACAACCAATAACATTTAATTATGATAAAAGTTTAATTTCAGTTTTTCCAGAAAAATTTTATAACTATACAGATTGAAAAAGAGATATAATAATTACTTGAATTAAATCTTGAGAAGTAAATTTGGAAATAAAAATATGAGATCAACTTTTAGATATAATAAAACTTAGAGTTTTATCAAAAAAACAAGAAAAAAACTTAAAAGTTAAAGATGCTGTTACATTGATTAGTCCAAAAATTGTTTTATGAGAAGTAAATCTATGAGCTATTATGTTAAAAGATACTGATTGACATAGATTAATAAATCTAAGATATAACTGAAATTATGAACTAAAGGTTGAATGAGAATGAGAATTATGTATAAAAAATTGAAATTTAATTGATGCGAAAAAAATAGTAAAACAATCATGTGATCAATTTGCTAAAAGTAAAAAATTTACTTATGATGATACAGTTTGAGGTTTGATAATTTTTGATTACAGAATTTTTGATAAAAATGCTAAAATAAAACTTTATTCACATAATACAAAAAATGATTTAGTTATAGCGAATATAGTTACTAATCCACCAAAATGATTAAATGAAAATTATGAATATTATGGTGAAATCGTTAAAATGCTTGAAAATTCATCGTTAAGTTTCAATATAAAACAATGATATTTTTTAGAAAATAGAAATTTAACTGATAAAGAAGCAAATGATTGGATTGAAAATACTTTGTATACAATGAAAAAAAGAACTTGAGACAATAAAATGAAAAATAAAATTGAATCAAATATTGCTTTAATTAAGCAAGAAAAATGACTTACTTCAAAAAATATTACAAGAAAAGAATTACTTGATAAGGTTTATAAATATTTAGTTTTTGATAAAAATCCTAAAATATCAATATCTTATAAAGATTTACCTGAATCAGATAACATAAAGGCAAATACTGTATTTGACTCAAATAACACATGGAAAGATAGATTTTGAGAAGATTATTACAGACCAACACAAACTATTACAAGATGAGAATGAGCTTTTTTACTTGCTAAAGCTTATGATAGAACAAATGTTCTAAATGTAGTTTATGCAAATTAAATTTTACTTTGTAATAAATAAATATGAGTTTAAAATTAAAAAATAAAGTTATTCCACTTGGGGTAGCAAAAGAAAATCTATCTTGAAAAATTGATACTTATAAACAAAAAATTCTTTCATTGCTAGAAAATCCTAAATTAAATCATTATAAAAAAGAAATTTTATCAATACTTGAAATGAAAAATTTAAGTGATGATGAAAAACTTGAGTTAAGCTTATGAAAAATGTTTTGAATTTCTAGAAATAAATTATTGGAAATGATAAAACAAGATAGAATTGATAAGGCTTTTCAAGAATCAATTAATTTTCTAAAAGTTGATTCAATGCTTACTTGATTACAAAAAATGTGAATATTACCGTTAAATAATAAAAAAAATCCTGTTACTATTTAAAAAAACATTTTTAAAAAAGTATTAGAGAAATCTAATACTTTTTTTTATATAATTTTTAATTTAATAAAAATTATATATAATGCTTTTTGTTAAAATTAAATATTTTTATATGTATGAAATTAATTCTTTTTTGGTTAAAAAATTAGGTTGAGAAAATGCAGCAGAACTTTCAAAAAGTTCAAAAAATATTTATTTTGATTACAAAAAATGATTTAAGCAAGTAACAATTGTTTCATCTATTCGTTCTTCAAGTATTTAATACAACGGATAAACTAATCCAAATTTGAAAAGCCTTATCTGAAAAATCTATAGATAAGGAAAAAATTTTAGAATTAATAAAGGATTTAGAAAATTTTCACTTAAATATATTAAATGAAAAATTTTTACATAATAAAGAAAGTATTGTAAAACTTATAAAAAATGAATTTTTAGGTTTTGAAAACAGTATTAATTCATATATTAATTCTTCAGATAAAACTCTTATACCAAATTCTTGAAATGATTATTCTGTAAGTTTTTGAGATGATAAAATTTTACCAATAATTTGATTTTGAGAAATATTATCATGTAAGATTTATTCTTCAGTTATTGATGCAGTTTCAGAAAATTGAATGTGCTCTAAAGGTATAGATTTATCAAACCTTGCAAAAGTTTATGAATTAAAGTGAAAAAATGAAAAAGAAATATTTGAAATACTTTCCTCAAAAATATCCAAAATTATAGAAAAAAATATAAAAAATTGATTTATTCCAATACTTTCTTGATATGTTTGAATTTTTGAAAAATGAATTGAAAGTACAATTTGAAGATGATACAGTGATGCAACTGCTGCTATTGCTTCAGTATGACTATCTAAAAATAATAAAGTTGTTCTTGAAATACAAAAGTCAGTACTAGGATTACTTAGTGGCGATCCTAGGATTCTTGATAATCCAAAAGACGCTGTACTTATAGAAAAACTTGATTATTTAACAGCAAGAGAAATTACTTGAGATAATTGAGCTCAAGCTAAACTTCTGCATCATCAAACTTTCAGAAGTGAGATTCAAGAAGCTTGAATTAAAATTCATCTTTATGATCCATTTTCTAATTTAAGCGATTGATCTTGGATTGATGATGTACAATCTACTTGTGAATTAAATTCTTGAGTTGAATTTATATGATGAAGAGAAAATATGATTTTTTTTACAATAAGCTCTTGAAAAATGTTTGAATCCTGAATTTTAACAAGAATTTTTTCAATAGTTGATGATTATTTTTCTGTTGATATAGTTTCTACTTCTGAAACAGAAGTTACTTTTACTATTGATTGAAAAAATATTGAAGATAAAATACAAGATGAACAGCTGAAATTTTAAAAGAAAATTGAGTAAAAATGAAAAAAATTTTAGATAAAATGGAAGATAATAAAAAAGAAAATCTCATTACTTATATGAAGTCTGGAAAAAATAGATTTTGTTATAAATATTCCATGAGAACAAAACATAAAAAATGAAATAACTTCTTGATATTTGCTTAGAAGATTAGCAACAGATTCTTCCATACCAATGATAAATAATATAGAAGTTGCGATGCTTTATATAAAATCAATTATGTTGCTTGATTGATATGAAAAAATCAAAATTTTACCGTATAGTTATTTTAAAAAGTAGAAGTGTTTGTGTTTAAAATTTTGTTATTTTTAGTTTTCTATTCTAAAACTCATCATCATTTTTTATAATTTTTGCTCATACTTTATTTAAAGTAAAAGAAATATATTTTTCAATATTTCACATCATAGTTTCCAATTTTTTATTACTGATATTGTTAGGTGATACATAGTTTATTATTTTACCTTTTAAATCAATAATATAATTTGCTAATTTATACAAAGATTCTTTTAAAATCTTGTTTTCGTCTTTTAATCGCTTAATTTCATCTTTTAAAAATTCTTTTTCAGCATTTAAACTAGCGTTTTGATCAATTAAATAATCAACTCATTGTCTAAAACTAGATATTTCTCAACTCATAGAATCTTTTTTAAGTTCTATGTTTTCATCATTTCAAAGACTAATTCATGGTGTATTTGCCATATAATAATTAATTACTTATAAAATAAAAAGTAAAGCATTTTACAATAAATATTGTTTACTTATTAAATTCAGCTTCTCTTAAGCAATTCATTTAGCAATTTTATGTTAATGTATAAATCATCATATTCTCTTTTTCCTCAAAAAAATCATATATCTTTTTTATCTCATATGTGTTCAACAAGTTTTTTTATTTCATCCAATATTTTTTGTTTTTTTATTCCTTCTTCTCTTTCATAATTTAATATTTCAGTATTTACAATTAATTGTCATTTTAATTTATTATTTTTAGTTTCTAAATCAGTTAACTGTTTTTTTAGTTCATTATATTCGGATTTTAATTCAGTTAATCATTTATCTTTTAATTCAACTTGTCATTGTAAACTATTGTTTAACTCTGTTAGCTCAAGTAATTTTTGTTTAAATTCTTTTATTGTACTAGTAGATATTAAATTAGAATTATCATCTTCATTATTTTCTCATAATAAATCAATTTTTTCGTTTATAATTTTTCATTTTGATGTAACATATTTTACGCATAAATATTGTTCTGTATCATATTTTGCTTCGATAATTCTAACAGCATCACTAAATCATTTGAATTTTTCTCAATTTATAAATATACCAAAAAAATTATCTACATTGTTTTTTCAAAATACTACACTATCTCAATTTGGTGATACAAATATATAATTTTCTAAAATTTCATCTAAACTAATTATTTCTTTTAAATTTATATCTTGATTTCAAGCTACTATTCATTCAAAAATTGTATTATCCATATAAGATACTAATTTTATATTTCAAATTTCTCATACGATATCTATTATAAAATGATTTTTAACAACTTCATTTCAATTTAAAAATTTAATAATATTTTTTTGTTTATTATTTATTCTTATAAATTCATTACCGTCAGTATAGCTTTTTATTACGAAGCAATCTCAATTTGGTAATATTTTAAATCTATCAAACCTATCATATGAGAATAAATTTGAAAGATTTCTAATACCAAAAATATTTCAATTTTTTCTAATAAAATTTGATAATTCATGATAAGTAACAACTCTTTTTTCTGGATCCCATGTAATATTTTCAATCGATTCTTTATAAGTCTCGTCACTTATTACCGAAATTGTAGGGTTTTTTTCATTTCAATCTGGGTTTTGTTCTTCTTGTTCAGTATTCAAAATATCTTTATTTGACATTATTATTAAATTAATTTATAAAATATATTTATTAATACAATTAATATATAAAGTTTGTCAAATATGTTTTTTGTAATAATTTATATTTTCACTCAAATATATATATAATTCAAATATTTAAATCTTAATTTTAAATTATGATACAAAAATTATTTATTGTTTGAGCAAGCTGAAATATAGGTAGGGAATTGGTAAATCAAGTAATTACTAAAGATACAAAAAAATTAAATATAAATCCATCTTTGATTGTTTGAGTTGCAAATTCAAAATCTTATATTTTTGACTGAAATTGAATTTCTTTGGATATTTTAATTCAAATCACAAAATGAAAAAATGAATCAAATAAAATATTTGAACAATTTTGAACAAAAATAAATAATTTAAATCATTTATTGGATTTAGTGAAAGATGAATGACTTAGTTCAGAGGCTATTTTTATTGATGTTACAGCTTGAAAAGATGAACTTTTGGATTTTCATAAAAATATTATTTGAGAAAGTCAAAATTACTTGGTTACTGCAAACAAAAATCCTATTTCTCTTTATACAAATTATGATTTTGAATATTTAAATAAATATAAGTGAAGATATGATACAAATACAACAGTTATGTGATGAGCTTGAGTTTTAAATTTTGTAGATGAGAGAGTAAATAAATTAAATGATAAAATTTTAAAAATAGAATGAATGTTTTCTTGAACTTCAGGATATATTATGTCAGAACTTGATAAACAAGAGAAAACTTTTTCGAAAATTGTTATTGACGCAAATCAAAATTGATATACAGAACCAAATCCTTGGGATGATTTAAATTGACTTGATGTTGCAAGAAAACTTATTATTTTGGCTAGATATTGTTCTTATCAAGTTGATATAAAAGATGTTGAATTAGAGCCATTAATTGATGAAAAATACTCAAAATTTGAATGAGAAGATTTTTTAAAAGAAATACAAAATGAAGATAATAGATTTAAAAAATTAATACAAGAAGCAAAAGAAAAAGATGAGGTTCTTCGTTATCTTGCTGAATTTGATTATAATAAATGAGATGTAAAATTAAAAGTTTGACTAAAAAGTGTTCCTAAAAACTCAGATTTATGAAGATTATCTTGAACTTCAAATATTGCGATAATAGAAACAGAAATTTTAAAACAACCCTTGCCACATATTATAAAATCAAGATGAGCTTGAATTTCTGTTACTGCAGCATCTGTAAGGCTTTGAATTGCGAAGATGTTGCCAAATAATATAAAAACAAGATAATTTTTTATAAAATAAAATGTAAACTTAATTCTGCAATAATATAAAACTTGACTTTATTTAAAAATATATATTATATATTTAATATAAAAAAATATTAATATGATTATAAATAAATTAAAAATTTGAAAAGTTTGTGAAAAGATAAATACTTCTTTCATTTTTTTAATTTTTTAATTTTAAGCTTCTTTTTAGAAGCTTTTTTTTTATTAATTAATTTTAATAAAGATGAATTCAGAAAAACTTGAGAAAAAACATCAAAAAATATATAAAACATTTTTTTCTAATAATGATTTAGTTGTAAGTTGATATTTTAATTTTCCTTGGTGATATGAAGGTATATCAACTAATTTATCCTTAATAAATCTAAAATTAAAATCTCAATCACCATTTAAATGTTATATTTGATTTAAATTAACTGAAAGTTTTAATATTACATTTAAGAATGTAATTGTTTATAATATAGTTAAAAAAGATTTTGAAAAAAGAGATTATATAGAATTAATAAATGAAAAAAATAAGATTATAGATTTATTAAAAAGTGAAATAAAAAAATTATGATTTAAAAAATGAATTGAAATTAATATATTAACAGAAACATTATGCTGACATTCTTTTTGATTTTCTTGAACTTCTTGAGCTTTAATCTCATATTGAATTTATGTTTTATATAGTAATTTTTTAATTTAGTTATAAAAATTATAATTTTATTATTATGAATAAAAATTTGACTAATACTGATAATGTTTCTTATTCATGAAGCCTGTTAAATTGATGGAATGATTATTGATCGTATCATAGAGTTCAATATTATAGTGAAGAAATCCATAATTATGATGATATAATTTGACTAGTAGAAAAATGACTTGAAAAAATTAAAAATATGGAAAATAAAGATAAAATAAGACTAGACATTAGAGTAAATATTTATGATGATTATTTTTTGATAAAAAAGCTAAAAGGTTTAAAATATGATTGTAGTGTAAAAAAATTTAACTGATCTAATATTTCACAGCTAATAATTTGAATAAATTGATCATTAAGGAAAATTAGTGAAGAAAAAATTTCTGAAATGCAAGATTATATAAAAGAAAAAATTAACAATAGTTTAGAAATTATTAAAGAGAATTGATGATTTGAAAAATATGCTTTAGATCAGCTTGAAAGGATAAAAAAAATGGGATATTGTTTTGAAACAGAAAACTTTACAGAAGATGAAATATTTACTTTGTGGAAAAAAAGTTTTTGATGGAGCAAAGAAGAAATAAAAGGTTTGATAAAATCAAATTGTAATAATATTTATTGATTAAGAAATAATAAATGAGAATTAGTTTCTTTAGTTTTAATTAGTGATTGAGAAACAACAGAATGGGCAACAAAAGAAAAATACCAGAAAAATTGATTTATTGAACCATTACTTATTTTTTCAAATTCTAAAATGATTAATTTATTATGAAAAGATAGATTAAAGCTTTATGTTCATGCTAGACATGATAGATCTATATGACCATCAATAAAAACTTGAATGAGTTTTAACACAAATAATTGATTACAATTTATATTAACAAATCATGTTCAAATCGATGATAATTATCAAAGTTTTGTAGAATGAGTTTTGGATAATGAATTGTACACACAAAAAATTATTGATTCTTATTTAAATTATAACAAATAACTTATGTATCCATATATATTATTAAATAAAAAAATAAATATTTATCCGATATTTTGAGATAAATATGATAAATTAAATTATGTATTTATGAATGATGATTCAATTTTTATGAAAAATTTAACTGATGAAGAAATAAAAGATCAAAAAAAATTTAATGAAAAAATATCATCTTTTCGAAATAAATCAAATTCAACAATCTTATATTCTTGATATTTAGAAAAAAGGTTAAGACTTTTTTCTGTATTGGGATTTAATCAAATGATTTCAGAAAAAAGATATTATCATCTTTGAATTGATTTATCTGTATTAGTATGAACGCAAGTTTTTTGCCCTTTGGATTGAGAAGTATTTGAGTTTTGATATGAAGAATGAGAATGAAATTATTGATGATATATTATTCTTAAACATAATTTTGATTGAATAAAATTTTATTCTCTTTATTGACATTTGTCATATGAAAGTATAAAACTCAAATATTGAGATAAAATTAAAGCGTGAAATAAAATGTGAATAATTTGAAATTACGAAGAAAACTGATGATATTTTCATCATTTACATTTACAAATAATTACTGAAAAATGAAAAGAAAATTGATTTTTTTCAAAATGATATTGTACAAAAGAGCAGTTAAAAACTATAGAAAACTATACTCCAAATCCTTTATACATTTTTAGGTTTTAATTTAAATTATTAAAAAATATATAAAAAATGAATAAGATTTCTGAGTTAAGCCTTTAAAAACTAAGTCAATCGAATTAATTGATTTATTTTCGGATAATATAAAAAATTTAGAAAATACAAAAAATTACCAAAAATTAAGAAAAGAAATATTTGAAATATTGTGAAAAAAAGATATTGATAAGTTATTAGATGTTTTATTATATTTAACATATATAAAAGTAAATAATAACAAAAAATACAATAAATTAGCAATTAAATTATCTATGGAGTGTGTTATTCAACTTATAAAGATAAAAAATCTTGAAGAAAGCACAATTTTAAGGATTGAAGAGATACTCTTAAATGAAAATATTGACCCAGAAATATATTTAACTGATAATTATAAAGAAAGTATAGAAACTTTACTTAATTATGAGTAATGTTTTTTATTTATATATATTCAACTTGATTTGTTAAGAAACTAAACTATAATAAATTTAGTTTTATTTTTATTATAATTTTTAATGGCAAGAAGAAGAAAAACATCAATAGTTTCAAATAAAATGAAAGTTCCGCCAGAATTAAATAAAATAATTTTTTGAATTATTTTTTTAGTTTTATGAGCCGCTACACTTTTTGCAGATACAAGCTCAAGTTTTTGAAATTTTTTAACATATTGGCTATCTCAAAGTTTTTGATCATATTTTAAAATTATTGTTTCTCCAGCTTTTTTACTTTTTGCATTTTTACTTTTTAAAAATTGAATAAACTTTCATTTTAATTTGTATAGATTATTTTGATTTGTATTTTATTTTTCTTCAGCTTGTACACTTATTTGATATATTAATCCAAATTATTTAGCTTATTTTAATTTATATGGTTTTTTAGTTTGATATTTATGAAAAGAAACTACTTTACTTTTAGCATTGGTGTTATTTGTAGTTTCACTTATAATACTTTTTAGATTTTCACCGAAAAAATTTGTAAAAAAAGCAATTTCTTTATGACCAAATTTATCAAGTATAAAAGATAGTTTGATAAAAGATTCTTCAGTTGATATAAAAGAAATAAAAGAAGAAAAAAAATCAAAAAAAGACGAGGAGTTAGAAAAAAAGAAAAAAGAACTTGAAGAAGCTCTAGCTTTACTTAAAAAGGAAAAAGAAGAGTTGAAACAAAACCAACAAAAAATTCCTCTTGAAAAAATATTTCCTAAAAAAATTGAAATAAAAAAACTTGAAAAAAGTTCTTCTGTAAAAGATTTTTTTACTTGAAAAAAAGAAGATGATAAAGAATTTAGGGAACCAAATTTTTGAAATTGGACTTTGCCAAGTTTGTCTTTACTTGATGATAGATGATGAGAAATAAAAATTGACGAAAATGAAGTAAAAAGGAAACAATTAGAAATAGAAGATAAATTACTTCAATTTAAAATCGAGGTTGATATGGAATGATATAAGGTTTGACCAACTGTTACCCAATATAGATTAAAACCAGCAGAATGAGTTAAACTTCAAAAAATTGAAAATTTAAAAAAGGATTTAACTCTTGCTCTACAAGCAAAAAGTATAAGAATTCAAGCACCAATTCCTTGACTTGGAGTTGTGTGAATAGAAACTCCAAATTCAGAAAGAAGTATAGTTTGATTAAAAGAAGTTTTGGCTAGTACAGTTTTTAATAGATCGAAATACACCATTCCTTTAGCTGTCTGAAAAGATGTAAATGATGATATCGTTGTTTGAGATCTTACAAATATGCCACACTTACTTGTAGCGTGACAAACAGCAAGTTGAAAATCTGTTTGAGTTAATTGATTTATTTTAAGTATGTTGTATAAATTTTGACCAAAAGATTTAAAATTTATTATGATTGATCCTAAAAGAGTTGAATTATCAATTTATAATGGGATTCCTCATCTTTTAACTCCAGTTATAGTTAATCCTGAAAAAGCTTTAAATGCCTTAAAGCGGTGAGTTGCAGAAATGCAAAAAAGATATGATTTGGCAACTTCTGTAAGCGCAAAAAATATAAAAGAATATAACAAAAAGGTTGATTCAGATAAAAAATGGTCTTATATTGTTATAATAATTGATGAATTGGCTGATCTTATGATGAGTTGATTAAAAAAGGAAGTTGAATGATGTATAGCTCGTATAGCTCAAATGTGAAGAGCTGCTTGAATCCATTTGATCGTAGCTACGCAAAGACCATCAGTTGATGTTATCACATGATTAATCAAAGCAAATATTCCTACTCGTATAGCTTTTACAGTTACTTCACAAGTTGATTCAAGAACTATACTTGATAGAGCTTGAGCAGAAGATTTACTTGGAAAATGAGATATGCTTTTCAGTCCAACTTGAACTTTGGAGCCTTTTAGAGTACAAGGAGTTTTTGTTGATACTGATGAAATAGAAACAGTTGTAAATCAAATAAAACTGACTATTGATCCAGATGTTATAGAAAATATGTATGATCCAAGTATAGTAAACTGAAAATCAAATTTAGAATGAAGTATAATGGAAAAATACGAATGAGATCAAGATGAAGATCCAGAATTAGTAGAAAAAGCAATATTAGTTGTAAAAGAAGCTCGTAAATGATCAACTTCATTAATTCAGAGAAAACTTTGACTTTGATATGCTAGAGCAGCAAAAATACTTGATATACTTGAAGAACTTTGAGTTGTTTGACCAAGTAATTGAAGTAAACCAAGAGAAGTTTATGTAGAATAAAAAAATATTTACAATAATTTTTTTATATTTAAATATCATCCTTTTTAGACTGAAATAAAAATCCTGAATTTTTTATTTATATTATTTCTAGATAAAAATAATGTATTTTTTGATGAAAAGTAATGATAAGCTTAGTTGCTAAAACTTAATTATAACTGAATCAAATACAAAAGATAAAATTACTTATTAACTTAATAAATTAAATATGCAAGAAACTTTTAGAAAACTCGTAGAGCTTTCAGATTTTTGGATAGAAAGGTTTGAAGAAGATGCAAGATGTGAGAATCCATTATATTGTGATTTTTATAAATGATGGGAAACCTATTTTAATTGAATTTATGATGAATTAAGTGAGGTTAAAGAAGAAATTAAATTAGATAATTCTGTTTATCTTGAAGACGAACTTTGAGATATTTTTTGGGATTATTTATGTTTACTTCAATCTTTGCAAAAAAGATGATATATAAAAGATGTGAAAAATGTTTTTGAAAGATCTCATAAAAAATTAAATGAAAGAATCGAGGCTAGAAAAAATGAAGAAAAATATGCTTATTCTACATGGCAAAAAGTAAAAGCAAAACAAAAAAAAGAATTACTTGATGAGCATAATTCTTTGTATGGGAAATAATATGACTCAAATATTTTAAATCTTGATTAAGGGATTTTTATAAGTAAAATTATATTTATATTTAAATTTTAACTGTGGATAAATCTAAATTTTCATCGATTATTGCTTGAAGTTTACTTTTTTGAATAACTGCTTGAACAAATGTTTTGAGTACAAAATAAGAGAAAATAGTTGATGATGTAAAAAAAGAAAATTCAATTGTTATAAACAATAAAAATGAAGCTCCAAATGAAAAGGAAAATCAAATTAATGAATAAAGAAAAAATTTAGTAAATGAAATTATTAGAATTATTTCACAAAATAAAGATTATATTAAATATAATAAAAATATCAGAATTTTTGATCCAAGTCTTTGAAATGTAAAATTTGATGTTGAATTTATAGTTAAATGAATTAAATATAAATTATTGCTTATCGAATGGAATAAATTAAATAATACTATTGATAGTAAAAATTTTTTAAGAGTTTATTTTGGAGAAGATTTTTTTGATATTAGTTATGAAATTTGAGAAATTTTAAATTATTTTTTAAATTTATGAGGAGTGGAGTCTGATTTTTTTACAAATCTTTCTAATAATAGTCCTCAAATTAAAGAACAAAATCTAATTGATAAATATTTGAAAAACATAAATGAATCTTTGAAAAGTAATTAGATTAAAACAAAATAATTGACAAATATACTATTATATATAAAATTTAATTTTTAAATTAATATTTTTTATACTATGAGTATAAAAAAAAATCTAGATTTATTACTTTTAAATAAAAATTATTATAAAAATATGAATAAATGAAAAGCTGTTAATTATGCAGCATCCTTATTTTGAGCCGTTTGATTAACATTAACTCCAGCTTGTGCAATAATCAATTTAATACAAAAAGTTCTGTTGAATCTGTTTTAGAAAAAGATAATATTGAATTAATCAAACAAAATGATGATGATATTGTGAGAGTAAATCAAGTTAATGAAATTATTACTTTTATGGAGAATTCTCCAGAAACAAATTTTTCAGTTTCATGAGTAAAGATTACTTTTGGTAAATATTTTGTTATGCTTCGATAAGATTGATTTTTTATTGTTATTGATAAAGATGATGGTTCATTTGTAATTAATGAATTTTGAAAAATTACTGAAACAGTTATAGGTTTTTGAGAAAAAAATTGACCAAAAGTATTTCGTAATATTGAAAATAATAAGATTAATAATACATTAACAGAAAAAAAATCTAAAAGATATGTTAATTATATTTTAGATGAAATAATAAATCACATTAAAAATTTATAAAATTATACTAAAAATAGTGAAAGGATTTATATTAATTAATATTTTTTTACCTTAAATCCAAAGTTCAATCTTTTTCCAAAACTTCTTCTAATTCTTCTTTGTTACTCAAATTTTTTCTTATTCAATTATGGCTTATATATTCGTTTACTACTCAAGTAAGAGCTTCTAAAACTAACTCAAATTTATCTTTTTCTATTTTATTTTCAATTCATTTAGCTTTTTCTTCTTTCATTTTTTGGATTTCCTCAAGTGCTTCAAAAGGAATTTTTGCTTCATTTAATGTAACTGTTTCTTCTCACATTTTATGAATTTTTAAAGTTCATTTTGATAATAATTTATCAATTATTCATTTTTGTACAACTTCAATTCATTCAATGCTTTCAAAATCAACAGTATTTACTTTTATATGAAACAAAGCCCACTTAAAATCTATAACGCTTACATTTGTAATTATCCAAGCATCATTATACCGATTAAAAATATCATAGATAATTTTTATATATACTAAAATTAAATAAATTTCCAAAAACTTAAATGAAATTAAGCTTTGAAGTCTAACTGATTCATAGTAAAAAAGTAGTGGAATAAGTACAAATAAAACCAAAGTTAATATTAATTTATTTAATATAACTATAAAATGTTCATGAACTATGTATTTAACTTCACTTCATTCAGTTATATATTTTGAGAAAAATATTTGTTCGTATTTATTCAATTTATTTTAATTAATTAATTAAAAAATTAACAAATTAAAAAATTTATAATCTGTTAATTTGTAATTTGTTAATTTTCAATTTTTAATTCTACAGGACAATGATCACTTCACATTATTTCTGTTAAATAAGTTACTTCTTGATTTTTATCAAAAAAATCTTTATTTACTATAAAATAATCTAATCTCCATCATACATTACGAGGTCTAGCTCAAGCTCTGTAACTCCACCAGCTATAAATATCAGTTTTATCTGGATTTTTTTCTCTCCAAATTTCTATATATCAATTATCCAAAAATTCTGTAATTTTTGCTCTTTCAATAGGTAAAAATCAAATAGAATTTTCATTTTCTTTAGGACGAGCTATATCTATTTCAGTATGACAAATATTGAAATCTCAAGTTATTATAATTTGTTTTCATTCTTTAACTCTTGTATTTAAATAATTTATCATATGATCATAAAAATCTAATTTAAAACTTAACATTTCAGTTCAATCAGATCTTGTTCAACCATTTGGAAAATAACAGTTTACCAATACTATATGTTTTTTATTTAAATAAAATTCAATTTCAGTTATTCTACCATCAGAATTTAATTTTTCGTATTCATCAAAATCATTTTTTATATCAATTACATCTAAATTTTCTTTATAAAAAATTGCAGTTCAAGCATATCAAGCTTTGTCTCAATTATGCCAAATATATTTATATCAAGGAATTTTTCCTACATCTTTTAAAAATTGATCTTCAAATGCTTTTGTTTCTTGTATACAAAAAATATCTGCTTGACTATTTAAAACAAATTCTTTGAATCATTTTTTAGCTACAGCTCTTATACCATTTACATTCCAAGTTATTATTTTCATAAATTATTTTTTAATTATATTTCTTATACCAAATCATAAGTTCATCAAAAATTTTATCGTCAAATCAATTTGGTTTATATTTTAAAATTGCTTTTATATTTTGTATTCAACGATTTATTAGTTCTTTATTTTCTTCGATTTGTGTATACCATTTAAAACTATCAATTAAATCTGCACATTTTATTATAATTGCATCATTTCAATGCAAACAAGTTCTTTTTATTAAATCATCAATTCTTTTTTTAGAATCTTTTATAGAATCATTTTTACTATTAGCAATAATAAGTTCATAAATCTCCTTAGAAAATTCGTTTAATATCTCATTTTTAGAAATTTTAGTAAATTCGATTATATCATGTAAAAATCAAGCAATAACAATGTCTTTTTTATATCAATTTTCATATAAATATGTCCCAACTCTTATAGAATGAAAAAGTCTAAATTTTTTGTCTTTTAAGCTTGATTTTTGAAAATATTTACTTATCAAACGGATTGCTTTTCCAGCTTCTAAATTAATTAATTTTTGCATATAAAAAAATTAGTAATTTCATTGTATTTTGAAATTACTAAAAGTCTAGTTATTTTTTAATAAGCATAGTCTAATAATGCTATTTTTGACTTTCTAGTTGTGTCTGATACTAACTTTTCTATCTTCTTTTTTCAGTTTTTGTCTGAGTCAAAATAATATCACAAAACTTTGTAATCAAATCTTTTATATAATCTATTTTCGCTTAAAAAATTTTTTAATGTATTTTCTGCAATTTTGTCCAATTCTTCTTGAGTTGAATATTTATCTATTTCAGGTAAAGATAAATAATATTTTTGTCCATCTCCTGAAATTAAATAAATAACAAGTGTATCAGTGTTTTTGGTTTTCAATGTTTCCATAGTATTTTATTAAAAAATAATTTAATTTATTATAGATAATAAATTATAAAAAGCAAGAAAAATATTAAAACATTATTTTTCTTGATAATTTTTTTTTTGTAAGTATATTATCATAAATATAAAACTAAAATTTAAATAATTGATATGAAAGACAAAAAACAAAAAAAGAAAAGAATTGATGTTGAAAACATCGAAAATATTGAAAATATTGAAAATATTTCACCTAAAGAAAATGATTCTAAATTAGATAAAACTTCAAATAATAAATTAAATGAAATTTCTAAACTTAAAGATATTCTAGCAAGAACACAAGCTGATTATGCAAACTTTAAAACTAGAGTTGAAAGAGATAGGGAAGATATGATATACTATCTAAAAGCTGATATATTTAAAAAAATTCTTCCTATAATTGATGATATAGAAAGAATAATTTCTCAAACGCCTGAACCTCAAAGAGATAACTGAGTTTATGAATGAGTTTTATCTATACAAAAAAAATTAATTGATGATTTAGAAAAACAATGAGTAAAATGTTTTGATTCTATTTGAAGCGAAATTGATCCAAATAAACATGAAGTTATGACCCAATTACCTTGAAAAGATTGAATAATTTTAGAAGAATTTGAAAAATGATATTTGCTTTGAGATAAGATTTTGAGAGTTGCCAAAGTTATAGTTTGACAATGAGATTAATATATAATTTTTAATATGCAAAAAAGAGTATTATATGCTATAAGTTCTATGTGATTATGAAATGCTTCTAGAAGTTTGGTTATTATAAATGAACTACTAAAAAAAGATGTTTATATAAAAATTATATCTTTTTGAAATGCTTTAAGTTTTTTGAAAGAAGAATTAAAAGATTATTCAAATATCGAATTTGAAGAAATGGAAGATTATCCGATTTTGGAAAAATGATCTTGAATCATGACATATTTAAGTTTTATGTCATATATAATAAAAGTAAAATCAATTGTAAAAAAAGAAAGAAAATATATGGAAATTAATTATAAAAAATATGATTACATATATTCAGATTGAAGATATTGATTTTATTATGAAAGGATTCCAAGTTATTTGATTGAACACAGAATTTCACTTATATTACCTACTTGATTATGAATTTTTCAAAATATTATAGATAATTTTAATTATAAATATTTTAAAAATTTTGATACAATAATGATTCCTGATTTTTCAGATCAAAAAAATAATTTATCTTGAAAAATGTCTCACAATAAAATTGTTGAAAAATTAAAACATCGTTATGTTTGACCTTTAAGTTCATACAAAAAACTTGATGTAAAAGAAAATATAGATTATTTATTTTTGATTAGCTGAGATGCTGATGAACATAAAACTTCTTTTACAAAATTATTAATAGAAGAATCAAAAAAATTAAAATGAAAAAAGATTTTTTTAGTTTGAGAAGCATCAAAATATGAAGAAAAAGATTTATGAAATAATACAAAAATTTACTCGCATATTCCTTGAGAAAAAAGAAATGAAATTTTTAATAAAGCAAAAATAATAATTTCTAGAGCTTGATATACAACAATTATGGATATCATTAATCTAAAGAAAAAAGCTATACTTTTACCTTTGAGTCACAAAGCAGAACAAGTTTATCTTGCAAAATATCTATGAGATAAATGACTTTTTATTATATGAAAAGATGATAAAAAACTTGATTTACAAAAACTAATTTTAGAATTAGAAAATTGCAAAACTTGTGAATTTAAATAATATAAATGAAAAAATTATTAATTTTTACTGATACTGTTTCAAGTCAAATAAATTGAGTAAATACAAGTATTAAAGAATTAAAAAAAAATCTTGAAAAAAATATAGAACTTACAATTATTTCTTCAGATGATTTTTTAAATGTGCCTCTTATTTGATATAAAGAAATAAAACTTTCTATTTTAATTCCAACAAAAATAGAAAAGTATATAAAATCTATAAAACCTGATTTTATTCATATAGCAACTGAGTGACCAATATGAGTTTTTGCAGTATATATATGTAAAAAACTCAAAATTTCATATACAACAAGTTTTCATTCAAAATATCCTGAGTATGTAAATTTAAGAATTTCTTTGATTAAAAAATGATATGTTCATAAATATCTTCATTATATTCATGATTCATCTGAAAAGATTTTTATATCAAATTCTTGAATGTTGAATTATTTAGAAAAAAATTCTTATAAAAATATCAAAATAATTCCTTTTTGAATTGATCATTCTTTGTTTTATCCTTGAGAAAAAAAGTTTTTTTTAGATGATAAAAAGGTAAAACTTTTATTTGTTTGAAGAATTGCTATAGAAAAAAATATAGAAGCATTTTTAAAAATTTCATATAAATACACAAAAATTATTGTATGAGATTGACCAGATAAAGAAAAATTGGAAAAAAAATATATAAAAACAAAATTTTTATGATATAAAAAATGAATTGAATTAGCTGATATTTATAGAAGTGTTGATGTTTTTGTTTTCCCTTCTTTAACTGATACTTTGTGACTTGTAAATCTTGAAGCATTTGCTTGTTGAAAGCCAATACTTGCTTATAATATAGATTCTATGAAATCTATTGTAGAAAATTGAAAAAATTGAATTTTGGTTGATTTAGATAAATCTTTGGAAACTTGAATAAAAGGCGCTATGAATTTAAATTTAACAGACATAACAAAAGATATAAAAAATTATAACTGGAAAAATTATGCTCTTAGATTTATGGAAGAGCAAGTACAAATAAATAAAAACACATGGAATTAACTTCATTAATTAATCCTGAAACTATAACAAAATTGAAAGCATGATGATATATAATTATGTTTTTATTGATGGTTATAGAATGACCTATAATTACTTTTATGTGAGCTTTTTTAGCTTCTATTTGAGTTTTTAATATATATTTTGTTACTATATTATGATGGCTAGCAGATATTACAGGTGATATAATATTTTATATTTCCTGAAGATTTTGAATAGATTTATTTAATAAAATATTTTGAAAAAAAGAAAATAAAAACATTTCAAATTCAAACAATATAAAATTTTTTCAAAAATTAGATGAAATGATCAAAAAAAGTTTGTTTAAATCTTTAGTTATTGCAAAATTTACACCTTATTTACAGCCAATCCTTTTAACTTATTTATGAAAAACTAAAGTAGATTTAAAAAAGTATATTTTTTACTCAATGATATTGTCCGTGCTTATTCCATGACTTGCTTCGTTTTCATGATTTCATATTTGACAAATCCAAAAATATATTGATTGAAAATCTTCTTATGAAATAATTATAATTTCTATTTTTATAATTATTTTAATTTCAGTTATTGTGTATTTATACTTAAAATTTCAAAAACCAACAAAAGACTTAAAAAAATATATTTCAAATAAAAATTAGTTTGCTAAAATTTCTTTATATATTTCAATCAATTCATTAACTTTATTATTACTATCAAATTTCTGAGATATTTTTTTTGAGTTAATTATTGCTTTTTCATAAAAACCTTTATTTTCTTTTAAATTCTTAATTATTTCAATAAACTCATTTTTATTTTTTCAAAAAAGACTTAATCAGGAAAAAGTATCTTCGTATTCTTTTATGTCTCTAAGTATAATCGGAAGAGATGATCAAGATGCTTCTAAAACAGCCATAGGATGATTTTCTTGATCAGATGGTAAGAAAAAAACATTTGCTATAGCATAATAATCTTTTACCTCATCAAGAGAAATAACTCAAGTTATTTGCATATTTTTTGGTATGGAATTAATTAATTTTTTCATTTTTTTATATTGAGCTCATAAATTTTTGAAAGGAATTCATCATATCCAGATAAATTTTATTTGAGGAAGAGATTTTGCTACTTCAATAAATGTATCAAATCTTTTTCTTGGCTGAATTTGTCAATTTCAAATAACAATAAAATCATTTTTTTTATAATTATAAAAATTTCTAATACTTTTTTTTTCATCTTCAGAAAAATAATACTTAGACATATCAATTGAATTATAAAATGTTTTTACATTTTTAATTTTTAAATCAGATTCTAATGAAATTTTTACATTTCTTGAGCAAGCGAGAACCATATCTGCTTTTTTATAAAAAATTTTTAACCGATATTTTGCTAAAGGTAACCAGTATTTTGCTCATTTGATTGACCCTATAAAACTTTCAGGAATAACATGTGCTGAAACAACTTTTTTTCATCAAGAAAAAAATAGCTTTATAAATGAATATGGTCAAACAGTATGAATATGAATTATATTAGCTTTATTTTTTCAATTTTTCTCTAATTTAATTTCAGATTTTTTTTCTAAAGCATTTAATAATTCAACAAATGCTGTATGAACTCAATGTCATTTTATAGTAAATTCACTTTCAGAAATCATATTTACTTTTATCATAATTATTTTTTTTAAATAATTTATAGCACTTTTCAAAATTTTACAATACATTTTTCTTTATTTTATTATAATTTAATGATATAATATTACAAATTATTTTAATTTATAATATCAATTTTTATGTCATATAAAAATAATAAAAAATTTGATAGAAAAAAAAGTTTTCAAAAAAGTAATGAAAAAATCACTTTAACTTGAATTTATAGAGAAGGGAAATGACCATTTTGATTTATTGATACTAAAGACAAAAATTGATATGAAAATTCATATTATGTTTTTTTTACAAATAGATGAAATGCTTTAGCATGAGATGAAGTAAATTTTAATTTAAAAGAATTTAAATGAAGAAATGAAGCTGTAGTAAAAAATGTAATTAAAAGATCAAATTCTGTTTTGACTTGAATTTTTAAACCATGCAAAGATTTTTGTCCAAATTGACAAAAATGATATGGCTTTGTAATCTTGGATAATCCATATATAAAAAATGATGTATTTATAGCTTGAAAAGATTTACAAAAATTAGAAGAATGAGATAAAGTTGCATTAAAAATCATTAAATGGACAGGGAAAAATCCTGAATGAAAAATTATAGAAAAAATATGAAAAACATGAGAAAAATATGTAGATTTGATGGCTATGGCTTATGAGTGATGAGCTCATCCAAAATTTCCTGATAAATTAATTGAATCTCTAAAAAATATTTCAAATAAAATCAATGAAGATGATATAAAAAAAAGAAAAGATTTAAGAGAATTATTTACTTATACAATTGATCCCGATGATGCAAAAGATTTTGATGATGCGATAAGTATAGAAAAACTTGATAATTGAAATTATAAACTTTGGGTACATATAGCAGATGTTACAAATTATATTCCTGAAAATAGTGAACTTGATAAAGAAGCAAAACTTCGTGGAACAAGTATTTATTTTGTTGATAGAGTAATTCCTATGCTTCCAGAAATTCTTTCAAATAATTTGTGTAGTTTAAATCCATTTGAAGACAAATTTTGTATGACTTGTGAGATGGAAGTTGAAAGTTCTTGAAATGTAATCAAAACTGATGTTTATGAAAGTGTTATAAAATCAAATTTTAGGATGAGTTATAGAATAGTTGATGATATAAAAAATATGTGATTTAAAGACTGGGATATGGAAAATCTTATAATTAAACACGATTCTTATACACAAGATGATCTAAATTTACTTTTTGAAAAATTAAAATTAAGTTTTGAATTAAAAGATATACTTTATAATCATAAAAAAAATAATGCTTACATAGAATTTGATATAATTGAAACAAAAATAATTGTAGATGAAAATGGTTTTCCTATTGAAATAAAAGAATACCCTAAATATGAAGCAAATAGAGTTATAGAATTTTTTATGATTTTAGCAAATGAAGAAGTTTCAAAAAAATACAGTAAAATTCCATTTTTATACAGAGTTCATCCAGCTCCAGAAGAAGAGGATATAGAAAGATTGAAATTTGCTTTGAAATCAATTTGAATAAAATATAGTGATAAAATTACAGATATAATAGAAAAAATAAAATGAAATCCAGCTGAATCATATATTTCAAAAATAATTTTAAGATCAATGCAAAAAGCTGTTTATTCAGATATAAATGATTGACATTATGGTTTAGGACTTGAGTATTATAGTCATTTTACATCTCCAATTAGAAGATATCCAGATTTACAAATTCATAGAATTATAAAAGAAAAACTTCATAATAAACTTGATTCAAAAAGAATTTTACATTATAAAAATATTCTTCCTCAAATTGCAACACTTTCAAGTGAAAATGAGCAAAAAGCTGAAGATATAGAGCATAAAATAGATGATTATTTAAAAGCTAAATTTATGATTGATAAAATCTGATTAGAATTTGATTGAACAGTTTCTTGATTGATAGAAAGATGATTTTTTGTTCAACTTGAAAATACTGTAGAATGATTTGTAGATATAATTTGAGATTTTAAGAAGAATAATCCTAAATTTTTATGAAAAACTAAGCAAAAACTTAAGCTTGATTATGATGATTTACTTTTAGAAATTACAAATCATAATACTTGAGAAAGATTTAGATTATGAGATAAAGTAAAAATAAAAGTAATTGCAGTTGATGAAGTTTTTTCAAGGGTTGATTTTGATTTGGTAAAGAAGATAAATTAAAAAAAATTAACAAATTTAAAAATTACAAATTATTGGAAATAAAAAAATGTACAAACAAGCAAAATTTTGACTATCGATTAATTTAATGGTAAAATAAGTAAAATATTATTTAAAAAATAAAAAATGAGTCTAGAATCAAAAGCAAATAATCCTAAAGTAGCTGTTGAAACTAAAAAAAAGCCTGAAACAAAAATACCTGAAGAACAATCATTAAATTGAAGAGAAGAAAAATTTAATGAAATTAAAAGAGAGGAGTTATGAAATATTAATCATGAAGAATTTTTACTTAAGACTGATTTTAATAAAAGATTAGATAAAGTAACAAATCCTCCAAAGAATTTTAACGAAATAAAAGCTTGAGATAGTATTACTTTTAATTTTAATTTTAATTGAAAAGAAAACAGAGATTTATATCTAAATACTACAGCATGACAATTGTTACCACCAGAAGTAAAAAAAATTAAAGTAAATTGAGAAATATATTCAAGAAATAATTTAAAATGAGAGTTTTTTGTTCCATGAACTAATAAAAGATTAATTATACACACATGAACAACTATAGAAATTTGAAACTTAAGAGATAATGATAGTGAAAAACCAGATTCAATAGGTTCTCTTATAAAATCAAATGAAAAAAAATATCAAGATTTTTTAAAAAATAATCCTAACTCAAATCAAGAATTAGTTAGTGAAGCTATTCAAAGATGAATTGACCCTAAATTGGTTTTACTTGCTTTTAAGGATTTAAACCAAGAAAATTTAGAGGATGCTTTCACTGAATATGACAGACAAAGATGATCTTTTAATTATAATGAAAATAGTGATGAGCAAAAATTAGGATTAATTATGCAATTTTCAAAAGATTGGAAAAAAACAGCACAAGAATATTGAATCAAAGATGATTTTATTAAAAGTTCTGAAACAAATTGAGATTATTTTATGTGATTTAATTCAAATAATATAAAAAATAATGATAGTTTGCCTGATTGAACTTATTTAAAATGAGAAAGATTATTACAAAATCCAGAATTTTCTAAAAGATTAGATGAAGTATGTGAATCTATTTGAGCTAATAGAGAAGATTTGATTAAAGTAATGCAAGCAGAATCTAAACTTGATCCTAGAGCTGTTAATGCTTCATCAAAAGCAACATGACTAATACAATTTATGCCTAGTACTGCAAAATGATTATGAACATCAGTTTGAAGAATTAGATCAATGTCATGAGTAGAGCAACTAATTTATGTTGAAAAATATTTTAAACAATATAGTAGAAATTTTTCATTAAATTCAGTTGAAAATTTATATAAAGCTGTATTTTATCCAGCTTCATTATGAAAATGAGATAATTATCTTTTTTGATGAGTAAATGTTGCTAGACAAAATCCAGCAATATCAAGATTTTCAGATAGATCTGATTGATTAATTGATTGAAAAACATTTTCAAAATATGTAAATAGTTATGTTGAATCTTTAGCATAATTTAAGAACCATTTAAGAACTAAGAAACTTAAACTTAACTTTTTTGTAAAAATTTATATAATTACAAAAAGGTTATTTTTAATTTTTAAAATATGCAAAAGTTTGTAACTATTATTCTTATAATGATATTTTCTCTAATTTCATGATTAATTTGATCATTTATTTTTATGAATAATTATTTATGAAATCTTAATTTAAACCAAGAAAAAACTATTACAAAAACTGAAAAAATTACTAGTTTAACAAGTTTACAAAATGACATAACAAAAATAGTAAAAGAAGTTTCTCCATCAATTGTAAGTATTATTATCAAAAAAGATTTAACGATTTATAGAAGAGATCCATTTTGATTTTTTCAAAATCCTGTTTGAACAGTTAACAGAAAAGTATGAGGTTGAAGTGGTTTTTTTATAACAAAAGATTGAAAAATAATTACAAATAAACATGTTATTTCAGATTTAGATGCAACTTATACAGTAATTACAAATGATTGAACAGAATATGATGCAAAAGTTATAGCAACAGATCCTATAACTGATTTAGCTATTATTCAAATTGAGTGAAATAATTTTTTACCTTTAAAAGTTATAAATGACAATACTCAAATAAATATTTGAGAGTTTGTTATTGCTGTTTGAAACGCATTAGCTGAGTACCAGAATTCTGTTTCTTTATGAGTAGTTAGTTGAAAAAATAGGAGCATTTTAGATAAAGATATGCAATTGTCGTGACTTTTGCAAACTGATGCTGCTATAAATCCAGGAAATTCTTGAGGTCCACTTGTAAATTTAAATTGAGAAATAATTGGTATAAACACGGCAGTAATTTTGTGAGCTGAATGAGTTTGATTTTCAATTCCACTAACACAAAATAGAATTGATTATATGATGAGATCAATAGAAAAATATTGAAGTATAAAAAAACCATTTATATGAATAAATTATGTAATAAATTCACCTTGAATTCAAAAAGAATTATGATTAAACTACGATTATTGAGCTTATGTTTTAGATGATGATTGATCAGTTTTATTTTGAAGTAGTGCAGACAAAGCTTGAATCAAGGCTTGAGATTTGATTTTAGAAGCTGATTTTAAAAAAATAAATCTTGAAAATAATTTAAACTCAGTTATACAAACAAAAATCCCATGAGATAAAATAAAACTAAAAATTATATCAAAAGGTTGAATTGAAAAAAATGTAGAACTTGAGTTGTGAGAATGAGAGTAGAAGTAAAAAAGAAATAAAAGATATTTTTAAAAATTATCTCTTTTATTAAAAAATTGAAAAAGTCTATCATTTCGACTGTGAAAAATCTCTAAGATTTGCAATGACGATTATTTAACTATCTACTTGCTTATGTGGCTAATAAGATTTCATCTTTTAAAAACAAAAGATTATAATTATATAAACAGAAAATTAAAAAAGTGCGGTTTTTTTTGTCGAAAAAACCCTCCAATTTTATTTATTAAATCAAGTGTTTTATATTTACTTGAAAAAAAATCTTGGAGAATTATTTCTGAAAAATTATGAGTTAATCATATACAGTTATTTAAATTTTATTCTAATTATAAAAATAATCCTGAATTAAAAAATATCTTTCACTATCTTGCTGATCAAAGAATTATCGTTTATCTGTGAGAAGAAAAGAAGTTTAATATCGAAGAGATAGATAACACTTCAAAGTTTTTAAAATTGACAAAAGCTGAGTTATCAAATATATTCAAACAATAAAAGAGTAGTATAAATTATTTTTAAGATAGTTTCTATTATCGACTTAAGTATTAAACTTATTCTTTTTACTTTTAAATAAACTTTTATTCTTTAAACTTATAAAATTATGTGTTGAATATTTGCATACAACTGAAAAAATGATTCTATTCCATTTTTGATTGAGTGACTAAAAAATTTAGAATATAGGGGTTATGATAGTGCTTGAATAGTTTGAATAAATAGTTCTTGAGAAATATTTTTAGAAAAAGCAGTTTGAAAAGTTTCAAATTTAACTACAAAAGTAGAATTACAAAAAAGGAAATGAAATTTCAATGTTTGAATAGCTCATACTAGATGGGCAACACATGGATGAGTTACAGAAGATAATGCTCATCCTCATTATAGTAGTGATAAAAGATTTTACATAGTTCATAATTGAATTATCGAAAATTATAAAGAATTAAGAAAAAGCTTAGAAAAAAAATATAAATTTTATTCTGATACAGATAGTGAAGCTATAGCTAAATTGTTACAAGATGAGTATAATTGAGATATTTTAACAACTATACAAAATATTTCAAAACAAATAGTTTGAGCTTATGCAATTGCTATAATTGACAAAGAAAATCCTTGAACATTGGTTTGAATAAAATTATGAAGTCCTATGATTATTTGAATTAATAATTGAGATATATTTTTAGCAAGTGATATAAATGCATTATCTTGAGTTGCTGAAGAATTTGTACAAATGGAAGATAATGAAATAGTTATTATTAATGACTGAAAATATACAATTTATTCATCAAATTATTCAATTTGACCTGAATTAAATAAGATTACAAGAGATAGTGAAATAATAGATAAAAATCATAAAAAAGCAGATAAAGGTAAATTTGATACATTTACAGAAAAAGAAATTCATGAAATTCCTGAAGTTATAGAAAATGTTTTTAAATGAAGAATAAATTTTGATACAAAAACAATTCATAATGAAACACTTCAAGAATTAAATGAGCATGAAATAGAAAGAATTGAAATAATAGCTTCTTGATCAAGTTATTTTGCTTGATACGTATGAACTTATTGGTTTAGAGAAATTGCTTGAATTCCAGCAGAAGCAAGAATAAGTAATGAATTTTTATACGACACATTTATTCCAGACGACAAAACACTTTATATTTTTATGTCTCAATCTGGAGAAACCGCTGATGTAAGAGAATGTTTAAAAATGGTTAAATCAAAATGATGTCTAACTTTTTGAGTAGTTAATGTAGTTTGAAGTACGATTGCAAGAATGTGTGATATGTGATTATTTTCTCATGCTTGAGCTGAAATTTGAGTAGCTTCTACAAAAAATATTATATGACAATTATGAGTTTTGATTTTAATGTCAATAAGTTTATGATTAAAAAAAGATTTGCAATATACAAAATGAAGAGAAATTATTTGAGACTTATGAAAATTACATGATATTTTTAAAGAACAATTAAAAAAAGATGAATGTAAAAAAATAGAAAAATTAGCAAAGAAATATTCTAAGCAAAAAAATTTATTTTATTTATGAAGAAATTTGCTTTATCCCGCTGCAATGGAATGAAGTCTGAAATTAAAAGAATTGAGTTATATACATTCTGAAGCTTATTCAAGTTGAGAAATGAAACATTGACCTCTAGCCTTGGTAAATAAAGATTTTCTTTGTGTATTTATAAATTTAAAATGAGTATTTGAAGAAAAAACTACTTCAAATATAAAAGAAGTAAAAGCTAGAAATTGACAAGTTTTATGAATTATTACAAAATGAGAAAATGATAAAGAATTGTATGATGAAATTATAGAAGTTCCTGAAGTTGATAAATTAATTACACCTTTTATTGCTATGATTCCTATGTGGTTATTTGCTTTATATACTGCAATTGACTTGTGAAAAGATGTTGATAAACCACAAAATTTAGCAAAAAGTGTAACAGTAGAATAAAATATAAACAAAAATTCTTTTTAACTTTTTATGTTTATGATATATATTATACCAACTGATACTTGTTTTGGAATAGCCTGCAGCATAGAAGACAAAACAAGTTATGATAAATTATATAAAATAAAGGGGAGGCCCAAAAGTAAACCGCTTGCAATTATGATAGATGATTTTTCTCATCTATCATCTTTGTTATCTGAAAAACAAATTAATTTTTTAAAAAAATATAATCGTCCTTGGACTATTTTGATTGATAGACAAAAATTTTTCTCATTTGAAAAGTTGAGTAGGAAAATTTTTATTGAAAATAAAATCTTGAATTCTAAAAATTACTCAAAAATAGCTTTTAGAATTGCAAATAATAAAACTCAAAAAAAACTTATTTCTGAAATTTGACCTATTTTTCTTACATCAGCAAATTTGGCTTGAGAAAAAGAAATATATGAAATAAATGAATTAAAAGAAACTTTTAAAAATTATAAAAATGAAATCAAAATCTTAGCAAAAAAAGATTTAGAAAAAGTATGTCCTTCTGATATATTTGAATTTGTATGAGATGGTATAGATATAAAATATTTAAGAAAGAATTAATTACATTTTTCTGAAATTTGATTTTCTCAGAAAAAAAGTAAAATTAAATTATTAGTAAAATTTTATACTTTAAAAAACAAATTAAGATAATAATTTGTAATTTGTTAATTTTTTAATTTGATAATAATCTCAATGTTAACTACTAAACTTACAAAATCATTATTACATACAACAGATAATTATATAAAATCACTTGAAAAAGTTTGAATTAAAGAAGTAAAAGATTTGATTTACCTTTATCCAAGAGATTATGAGGATAGAACAAATGTTTTGGATTCTTTTTCTTATGTTAACATAAAAGAGAAAAATACTATATTAGTTACATTGGTTTCTTTAGATACAACAAGAACTTCAACTTGAAAAATATTGACAAAAGCAGTTTTGGAAGATAAAGCTTGATTTTTTGCAGAAGCTGTATGGTTTAATAAAAAATACTTTTGAGCATGAGTTTTAGCATCAAGATGAAAAAAAGTAATAATAAGTTGAAAAGTAAAATATGATTATGGAAAACTAAGTTTTATGTCACCAGATATAGAAACAGATTTATCAAAAATTGACTGAGAAATAGTTCCAATTTACCCAGATGTAAATTATATTCCATGAACTTGGATAGCATGAAAAATCCCTCTATTAAAAGAATATTTTGAATATATAAAAGATGAATTACCAGAAAATATAATTAAAAAATACAAATTTATAGAAAAAAAAGAAGCTTTGAAAAAACTTCATTTTCCAAAAACAAATAATGATATAGAAATAGCTAAGTATAGACTAGCATATGAAGAATTATTTGATATAAACTTCAAAGCTTTAAGTAAAAAATATGAGAATTTTAAAGAATCAGAAGGGAAGAGCTTAAAAATTCCTTTAAATGCTGAGCTTATAAAAGACATACTTTCAAATTTATCTTTTGAACTTACAGATTGACAAAAAATAGCTCTTTTTCAAGCTCTTAAAGATATGGAAAAACCTCATGCAATGCAAAGACTTTTAGAATGAGATGTTTGAACATGAAAAACAATAGTTGCATTAATTATTGCAATGCATGGGATAATTATTAGTAGAGAGCTATCAGTAGACAGTCAACAGAAAAAAAATCACCCTACCACTTTTTGTAAAAGAGGAAATAGTTCTTCCTTTGTAAAGGAGGCTAGGAAGGTTTCTAATTTGTATGAAAAAGAATTTGAAAATGAAAAACTTTTAAATTCAAGCTCTATCCAAGTTGCATTTATGGCGCCGACTGAAATTTTAGCTAGACAACATTTTGAATGAATTCAAAACTTACTTTTAAAATACAAGATTTCTTTAGAGCTTCTTGTTTGAAGTACAACAAAAAAACAAAAAGAAAATATAAAACATAAATTAAAAACTTGAAATTTGGATATAGTTGTTTGAACCCATGCTCTAATCCAAGAAGATGTATATTTTAAAAATTTATGATTTGTAGTAATTGATGAGCAACATAGATTTTGAGTCAAACAAAGAGAAATGCTTGAATCATGAATTTTAAGTACTTCTTGACTTATACCACACGTTTTAAATATGACAGCCACTCCAATTCCTAGAACTTTGGCTTTGACTCTTTATTGAGATCAAGATTTATCAGTTATAAAAGAATATCCAAAATGAAGAAAAATAATTCATACAAAAGTTGCTAAAAATGATAAAGAAAGACAACAAATCGAACTTTTTGTAAGAAATGAGATAGAAAAGGGAAGACAAGTGTTTTGGATTTCACCTCTTGTAGAAGAATCAGAAAAAATTGATCTTGCAAATGCTATTTCTACTTATGAATCTTTGATAAATATTTTTTCTCCATTTAGTGTGTGATTATTACATGGAAAAATGAAAGCAAAGCAAAAAGAACAAATTATGAAAGAATTTAGTGAAAATAAAATTTCAATTCTTTCAAGCACTTCAGTAGTTGAAGTTTGAGTTGATGTTCCTAATGCTACAATTATGTGTATAGAATGAGCGGAAAGATTTGGTTTAAGTCAACTACATCAATTTAGATGAAGAGTTTGAAGATGAAAACATCAATCTTATTGTTATCTTTTCCCGAGTAAATGAAACTATACAGATAGATTAAGAGCAATAGAAAGGTCAAATGATTGATTTGAATTAGCTGAAATTGATTTAGAAATAAGGTGACCTTGAGAAGTATATTGAGTTAGACAAAGTTGACTTCCAGATTTAAAAATTGCAGACCTTAGAGATCTGCAATTAGTAAGTCAAATTAGAGAAGATATAGAAGAAATGCTTAAAAATTAATTATCATTATTATCTGTATTATTTTTTAAATTCTCATATTCTTTAATTAAAGATGTTAATTTTTCTTCGGATACTCAAGCTTTTCTAGCTTCTAAAATAGTTAATCAAAATCATTCATCTGTTTCATTACCTTCTTTATAAAATATTAATACTGTTTTTACTCTTTCTAATCTTGCTTCTAATAAACATTTTTCATATTTATCAATAAAAGATTGTATTATTTCTTCGGATACTCAAGGCTCTCTTGCTTTTTCAACAGCTAATCAAAATGATTCATTAATTGCATTACTTTCTTTAAAAATATTTAATTCAGCTTCTAGATTGTCTAATGCACTAAGACAAGACGCTTCTCAAGTACTGTTATTATCCAAAATTTTTTGAGTTTGCTTGTAATAATTATCAGTTGTAGAATTTATGGGGTTATTGCTTGCTATAGAATTTTCAGCTCATAATGTAAGTCATGCTACAAGAGCTCAATTTGTAAACCTCTTTTTATTTTCATATAATTAAATTAAAATATAAATATATTAATTATATATTAATCTAAAATTAATGTATATCAAGTTTTTTGAAGAATAAAAATTTTTTATTTTATTTAATAATTATTTTCTTCTAATTCAATTTCTACATCATCTGTTGTAACTAATTTAGGCTTAAAATCATTTTCATCATATTTTCAAGTTTGTCTCATTTTTTCAAAATAAAATTCCGATTTTTTATTTCAATCAATAGGTATAGAGCTTAAAATTTTATCTACACTAATTCAATACTATTTTGCAATATTTAAAATTTCTTTACTTATATATTTCTCTTGTTCAACAGTTCACCAAACTAAAGTTCAAGCTGGTATAGAAAATTTATCTAACCACATATTTAATTATTAAAAAATAATAAATTAATAATATAGAAATTACAATAAATGTCAATTAATATTTTTTTTTTTGAAAAACTTAAATTATTATTAAAATAACAAAAATATTCACCTAATAAATTTATGTCTAAAACTAAAAAATTATTATTAATTTTATTTATAATTATTATTGCTTTTATTTCTATTGTTTACAGCAAAAAACCTAGTCTTGAGAGAGATTGGACTCTTGATCAAAAAATTTTATCAAGTATCAGTTTTTCTTGAAACATAGTAAATATAAAAAATATAAGAAATTTTAAATACTTTTCAGAAGATAATTATGAAGCTAATTATTATGATGAGAATTATGATTTAGATAAAATTGAAAGCCTTTATTATATAATTGAACCATTTTCTGAATATAATTGACCTGCTCATACTATGTTTTCATTTTGATTTACTGATTGAAAATATCTAACTATTTCAATTGAAATAAGAAAAGAAAAATGAGAAAGTTTTAGTGCATTAAAATGATTATTAAATGAATATGAACTTGTTTATATGATTTGAGATGAAAATGATTTAGTAAAACTTAGAGCAAATTATAGAAAAGATGAGGTTTTTATGTATCCTATAAATGCTTATATAGGGGATATAAAAGAACTTTTTGTTTCTATGCTTAGAAGAGCTGATAAACTTTGAAAAAAAGCTGAATTTTACAATACATTTACAAATAATTGTACAACAAATATTCAAAAACATGCAAATGATATTAGAATTACAAATATTCCTTGGACAAAATACTTAATTTTGCCATCAGAAAGTGATAAAGTTGTTTATGAATATTGATTAATTGATACAAATTTAAGTTTATCTGATGCAAGAAAATATTATAAAATAAATGAATTATCTCAAAAATACTGAGATAATCCAAATTATTCGAAACTTATAAGAAAAGAAAGGAAGTAATAAAATATACTTTATAAATATTGTTTTAAGCTAATTATAACTTTTGAAAAAACTTCTTTTTCAAGATTTTTTAATTCTTCTTTTTTAAATTTACTCAAAACCCAATCAGATACATCATATTTTTCATTAAATCAAACTCAAACTTTGATTCTTTTAAAATCAGATCAAATGTGCGAAATTATACTTTTTATACCGTTATGTCATCAAGCAGTTCAAGTTTTTCTGAATCTAATTTTTCAAAATTCCATACTTATATCATCATAAATTATAATTAAATCTTCTTTTATTTCGATTTTATAAAAATCTATTACTTTTCTTAAAGATTCTCAACTTAAATTCATAAAAGTTTCTGGTTTCAATAAAACAATTTTTTCTCAAAATAAATTTCAAACTGAAATACTTCACCTAAATTTAGTTTCTGTTTTAAAATCAGTAAAATCTTCTCAAGAAATTAACCAATCCAAAAATAAAAAACCTAGATTATGACGAGTAAATTCATAATCTTTTCATGGATTTCAAAGTCAAACTATTAATTTCATAAAAAAAAAGCTAGGTTTAAACTTCTAGCTATTTTATATTTTTTACTTAATTATTCAAATAAATCTTTTGTTATATCAATTTTTTTCTTTAATTCATCAATTTTATCTTCTCAATTTGATATAATCTTTGCATCAATTTGAAGTTTTTTATCTCATATTTTTTTATCGTAATCAAATTGATTAAGCAAATATTTTATAGAATTAATTCTTGCTTTTTTCTTATCATCGCTATTTATTATTACCCATGGACATTTTTTTGAGTGAGTATTTGAAAAATTTTTATATTCTGCTAATGTGTATTTATCCCAAAGTTTTTGTCATGATTGGTCAATTTGAGATAATTTAAATTGTTTTAATGGATTTCTTTGTCTTTCTTCAAACCTTTTAGCTTGTTCATCTTTACTAACTGAAAAATAAAATTTTATTAATTTAATTCATGAACTTACAAGCATTTTTTCAAAACCTGGAACATCATTTAAAAATTGTTCATATTCATTTTTTCTTACAAATCACATAACTGGCTCAACTCAGGCTCTATTGTACCAACTTCTATCAAAAAATACTATTTCTCAAGCACTAGGTAAATGTTCTACATATCTTTGAAAATACCATTGTGATTTTTCTTTTTCTGTTGGTTTTTCAAGGGCCACAACTCTTGCTCATCTTGGATTTAAATATTCTGTAAATCTTTTTATTGTTCAACCTTTTCAAGCTGCATCTCTTCATTCAAATATAATAAGTAATTTTTCTCAATTATCTTTTATATATTTTTGAAGTTTCATCAATTCTAATTGTAATTCTATAATTACTTTTTCATATGCTATATCTTTTCTTTTTACACAAACTTGAGCATAATCATCAATTTTTTCTTCTGGCAAAACTGGACAATGTCTATATTTTTTTTCTACTTTTTTTACTACATCTATAAGTTTCATTTCTCTAGATTTTTCTTTTTCTTTTATAAAATCTTGAGCATCTTCCAATAAATCTTCTAGTTCTTTGAATTGTTTTTTAATTTTTTTGTCTAATTTTTTTCTATTTTTATCTATTAATTCGTGTGTTTTATTTATTAATACTTTTAATTCATCTGTTTCTTCACTTTTTTTTAGATCAGATATGAAACTTTGTAATTCCAAAATTAGATTTTTGATTGAATCTTCATCAACCTTCCTCAAATTATTAAATAGTTCATAAAAAATAGATGGCATAAGCTTAAAATTAATAAATAAAAATAATTAAATATTAACACGAGTTATATTTATTAAATCACATATTTTTTATAATGTCAAGAAAATGATATATTTTTTAAAAGTATTTTTTTAAAAAAATAAATATTGCTTTAAATAAGCAATAATCTTAGTTATAAAAATTTTTGAAAATTTGATTATATTTTAAATTTTTAGAATTTTATTTTATTTATTTACATAAAGGCAATTAATAAGTTTTCACACAAAATATAAAATCATTATTTCATAAATTTTTTATGTATTTCTTTGAGTTTTGGATTTGTTACATGTGTATAAACTTGTGTTGTATTTATACTAGCATGTCCTAGCATTTCTTGAATACTTCTCAAATCAGCTCACGCATTTAAAAGTGTTGTTGCAAAAGAATGTCGAAGAGTATGCGCTGAAATATCTTTTATAATTCAAGCTTGAATTGCATATTTTTTGATCATTCATGTTATATAAAATCTTGAAAGTCTTAAATCTTCTTCATCTTGTAATTTAAAGTTATTTTTGTCATAATTGTGTCTTATGAAAAGAGGATTAAATTTATCATCTCTTTTATCTAAATAGTTTTTTATAAGCTGGCTTGCTTTTTCTGTAAGATATACAACTCTTAATTTCCTTCATTTTCACCTTATAGCAAATTCTTTAGTTTCTAAATTTATATCTTTTATATTTAAACTTGTTAGTTCTGAAATTCTTAATCAAGTTGAATAAATACATTCCATAATAGCTAGATCTCTAGTTCAAGTAATTTCTTTTGTATCAGGTGATTTAAATAATTTTTCAAGTTCTTCTTCTGTTAAAAATTCAACTCTTCTTCATTCTTGTTTGATTAAATCAATTGAAGTAGGGGAAAGGGCTTTAACTCAAGTTTTTTCAAGATATTTTAAAAAACTTCTAAGAGTTATCATGTAAGCATTTGCAGTTTTTACAGAAACTTGTTTTTTTCATTTTTTATAAACAAAAGTTCTAAATCATTCTGCCAAATCTAAATCTATTTCTTCAATTTTAAAATCTTCAATTTTTTTTAAATTTATTTTATTTTTTCAGATTAAATCATTTAAATAAACTTCAAAAAAATTTAAGTGTCTTAAATATTGTTCAACCGTTTTTGGAGATTTATATTTAATAACTTCTAACCAATTTATAAATTTATCTTTTGCTTCAAGAAATTTCATAAAAAATAAAAACATTATATTCGCAATTATAATGTTTTTATAAAATATTCAATTTTTTTGTTAATTACTTTTTATTGTAGTTTCTTCTCAGTTTAAAATATATTTTATTTCTATTTAATCTGAAGTTTTTTGAACACTTTTTATAAAGTATCACTCAATTCATTTTTCATTTAAAATTTCTTCTGCTTCTGACATCATTTGATCAATAATATCTAATTGTTTTTTTACATTTTCAGATGTTTTGTTTATATTATCTAAATTAGAAATTCAATAATTGTATTCTCATGTAACTTCATTTCAGTCAATTAAAGCTGTATAAGTAATTATAGAATTTTTCTCAACTAATGATTTTATTTCAATATTTTTTCCTGAATATTTTTTATCAAGATAATTTTTTAAAATTTTTTGATAATTTAACATTCTTTGTTCCAAATTTTCATTTTGTCAAATTGTATTTTTCATATTTATTTATGTTAAAAAATATGATTTTAGTAAGTTAATTATAATTATTAATTTATTTGTCAAATAAAAATATTTTTGTCTTTATACTTTGTCAAGTAAAAAACGTTTAAAATATTTGTAAAAATATGTTTATTGCATTATAATAGTTTAAATTTATATTTAATATAAACAAATGAATTATAAAACTTTGAAATGAATGGTTGATTCTTTGATTAAAACTTTTACATGTCCTTTATGTAATTCAGGTATAAATGAAGAAAATGTAGAAATTATTTGAGCTGCTTGAAATACTATAAATATAGATATAGAATGTGCTAAATGTAAAAAACATAGTATGATAAAAGCAGAATTTAGTAGTATAAATATTCCAATTAATCTATCAAATTGACCAAAATGACTTTTAGAAGATTTGGAAAGATATAAAAATAAAAATATAGATTTCCTAAACTCAAAAATTATCACTGATAAAGAAATAGTTGATTTAAATAAAAAATTGAAAAAAACTGATTTAAATGCTTCAGACTTATTTGATGGATAATATAAATCAAGAAGAAAAAATTAATTATATTTATAATTATATAAAAAAAGAAGAAAAAAGAAAAAAATACAAATTATTTTTATATTTATCTGTAGTTTTTATTTTAGTTTCTTATTTTGTATATATTTACTTTATACTTATTCCATCTATAAAAAATTCGTACAAAAGCCTATTTGATATTTGAAATCTAACAAATACAAAATCTTGATTAAATCTTGGCTCTAGCACCTTTGATGAACTTAAAAATTTACTTAAATAAGTATGGACTTCATAGTAAAACTTTTTTATTCTATATTATTTATCCTTATGTGATTCTATCTAATAAAATATAGAAAAAATGTTCATGATTGGACAGGGAATTGGGCTTGGGCAGACAAGTATCTTTGATCATGATGAACTTTTACAATCCTAATTTTATTCGGATTGTTTTTAATTTTTTTGTGAGTTATACATCCTTTTTGATGATTATCGCTTCTTAGAGGGGATTAATTAATTGTATTTTATTTTTTTATATAGAAAATATGAAAAATAACAAAGCCTTTACATTGGTAGAATTAATTGTAGTAGTTGTTATAAT
>CAZCNE010000006.1:0-63400 GCA_964500515.1 uncultured Candidatus Peribacteria bacterium
AAACCTTTAGAAAAATCTCTAAAGGTTTTTATTTTACTTTTTAAATTTTAAATATGAAAATACAATTTTTTGGTTGTTGAAATATGTGAGAAATAATTTTAAAATCAGTATTAAAATCTGGTATTTCTAGCAATCATATTTTTATAAAAACTAAAACAAAAGAAAAAGAAGATAAATTAATGGAAAAGTATAAAGTTAATATATGAATAGATTTAGACACAGATATTATAATATTAGCAATAAAACCAAAAAATTTTAATGAAGTTAACTTAAGTAAATTTAAAAAAGATGTATTAATTATTTCTATTATGGCTTGAATATGCGTAAATAAAATTAATTTTGATAAAATTATAAGAATCATGCCCAATACTCCATTGTTGGCAAATAAATGAGTAATTGGTTTTTATAGAACTAAAGGAGTAAATTTAGATGAATTAAACTTATTTAAAAATATATTTGAAAAAAATTGAATTTTGATAGAAGCTCATAATGAAATTGAAATAGATAAAATTACAGCATTATCTTGATCATGACCTGCTTATTATTATTATTTGACTGAAATTATCGAAAATAAAGCAATAAGTATGTGATTTTCAAAACAAAATGCAAAATTATTGGTTTACAATACTTTTATATGAGCTGCATACTTATTAGAAAATAACGACATTGATGTAAATACACTTAGAAAAAATATAACCTCACCATGATGAACTACTGAAGAGGCAATAAAAACATTAAAAAATAATAATTATGAACAACTTATAAATACAGCTATTGATAATGCATACAATAAAACAAAATATTTAAATAATTTAAATTAACTATGACTAATATATTAGAACAATTACAAAAAGTAAAAATTGCATCAAAGACAATTTCAAATTTGAGTTTAAATAAAAGAAATTTTTTAATTAAAGAAATTGCATTAGTTTTAGACAAAAATCGTAAATCAATAATTAAAGAAAATAAAAAAGATTTAGATAAAATAAGTGAAAATTATTTACTAAAAGACAGGTTATTACTAAATGATAAAAGGATTAATTCTATGATTAATTCTTGTTATGAACTTATAAAAATCAATGACCCATTAAAAAAATATGATATAGAAAAAACATATGTTACAAAAGAAAAAATTAAAATAAAAAAAGTCTCAATACCTTTATGAGTTGTTGCTTGCATATATGAATCAAGACCAAATGTCACAATTGACTTAATTGTTATGTGTTTAAAGTCATCAAATGCAATAATATTAAAATGATGAAAAGAAGCTGAAAACACTAATAAAATATTAATAAAATTAACAAAAGAAGTATTGAAGTCAAATAATTTGGACGAAAATGTAATTTATAATTTTCCAATAAATAGAAAAGATATAGTATATTTATACAATGCAGTATGATTAGTTGATGTAATAATTCCTAGATGATGAAAAAATTTAATAGAAGCTGTAAGAAAAAAGTCACTTGTTCCAATTATTGAAACATGAGCTTGAGTTGTTCATCTTTATCTAGATAAAGAAATTTGAAATAAATTTGATGATGCAATAAAAATTATAATTAATGCTAAAGTTAACCGCCCAACAGTTTGTAATTCTCTTGATACATTAATTATAAACAAAAAAATAAATAAAACTTTAATTAATAAACTATTTAAAAAATTGACTGATGTTTGAGTAAATATAATTGATGAGGTAAGTAATCCAAATTATCATAAAGAACATTTATCATTAAATTTAAATATAAAATATGTAAACAATACAGAAGAAGCAATTAAGCATATTGAAAAATATTCTTCAAATCATAGCGATTGAATAATAAGTATAAATAAAAATAATATAAACATATTTTATAAAAGTATTGATTCTTCAGTTGTCTATGCAAATACTTCCACTCGTTTCTCAGATTGATGATGTTTTTGATTTGCTTGAGAAATCTGAATTTGAACACAAAAACTACATGCAAGATGACCTATATGAGTTGATGCTCTTGTTACTTATAAATACTTAGTTGAATCTGATTTTAGAGTCAGAAATTAATTTTTAATAACTTAATATGAAAAAAGAAATATATGTGATAAAAATTTGATCAAATGTTTTACTTTGAAAAAATTGAATAGATGAAAATATAATAAAAAATCTCGCAACACAAATAAATTATTTAAAAGAAAAATGAGTAAAAATTATTATAGTTAGTTCTTGAGCAGTTGCTTCAGGGAAAAGTTTAACAAAATTAAACTCAATAAAATGACTTTCAAAAATAGAATCTTCTCAAGTTTTTTCAAGTATTTGACAAGTAAAACTTATGGACATTTACACTAAAATATTTGAAAAATTTAATATAATTATTTCTCAAGCATTACTAACAAGAAAAGATTTTATTGATAGACAAAGTTACAATTCAATGAAAAAAGTATTTTTTACAAGTTTAGATTTATGAATTATTCCAATTATTAATGAAAATGATGTTTTAAGTCCTGAAGAGCTTGATTTTTCAGATAATGATGAATTAGCTGCATTAATTTCAGCAATGATTTGAGCTGATAAATTGATAATATTATCAAGTGTTGATTGACTGTATGATTCATATCCAAATTGAAATATAATAAAATATGTTGATAAAGTTGATGAAAATATTTTAGCTTTAATCTCAAAAGAAAAATCTAGCTTATGAACTTGATGAATGGAAAGTAAGTTAAAAACTGCAAAAATTATGCTTGATTTGTGAATTAAATTATATATTGCAAATTGAAGAAAAAGCAATATACTCTTGGATATTTTTAATTGAAAAAATCCTTGAACTTTGTTTGAAACAGCAAAATGAAAAAAAGTTGATTCTATTAGAAAATGGTTAAAAGCATGAGCTACGCCAAATTGAGAATTACAAGTTAGTAATATAATTTCTGATTTATTAAAATCATGAAAAAGAGCATCATTGCTTGAAATATGAGTAGAAAAAATTATTAAAAATTTTGAAGTATGAGATGTAGTGAGCGTTTGTGATGAAACATGATTTTGTATTTGATATTGAATTTCTAAAATGAATTCAAAAGACATCGATAAAAATCACAAAGATAGAAGAATTGTAATCCACACAAATTATTTTATAAATATTTAATTATGAAGCTAGATATAGAAAAATTATTAAAAGAAGTACCAATTACAAGATTAAAACATATACAAGATAATGATGTATATGTGCTTTTAGAAAAATTTAATATGTGTTGAAGTATAAAAGTAAAAACTGTTTACTGGATACTAAAAGAAGCAATAGAAAAATGAAATCTTGATAGAAAAAAAATAATTTTAGAAGCATCAAGCTGAAATACAGCCATTTCACTTGCTTATTTATCAAACTTATTTGATATTAAAGTTAAATTGATTGTCCCAGAATCAACTGCATCATGTAAAAAAAAGTTAATAAAATCATATTGAGCTGAACTTGTAGAAGTTTCGTGAGTCACTGATGATGCAATTGAATATAGAAATAAATTATACAAAGAAAATCCAAATTTATACTTTTTAAGTGATCAATATGATAATTATGATAATTTAAATGCTCATTATTATCTAACGTGACCTCACATATATGATAGGATTTGAGAGATAGATTTTTTTGTAGCATGACTTTGAACTTGTTGAACACTTCTTTGAACAGCAAAATTTTTAAAAGAAAAAAATCCAAATACAAAAATTATCTGAATAAATCCAATAGATAGAATTGAATGAATAAAAAACTATTCTAATGTGAGAAATATAGGGAAAATATACAATGATTTTAAATATTTAATTGATGAAATTATAAATGTTGAATTTGAAAAAGATGCAATTGTTTGAGTGAATGACTATATTTGAGAATGATATTTTAATTGAATTTCATCTTGAGCAATTTTAGCATGAACAAAAAAATTTTTAGAAGGAAAAAAATGACTTTCTTGAGCAATTATTGCACCAGATTGAGGAGATTATTATTTTGCTGAGCTTATGAAATATGTTGATAAAAACAAAGTAGAGTGATGTAAATAGAAATAAAAAATATTAACTTAAATATAATAACAAATAACAGCAACAAAAATTCAAAGAAATATTCAAACTAAAGCCTCTCAAGGAAGATGTCAAAGAGATTCTTTATATTTTTTTCAGTTCTTAACTAAGTCATTTAATGCTTCAGCGTGAAGTCATGCTTCATATCTAACATTTATTGAATCATAAATTACAATTACACAAAAAGTAAGTGCTAAAGCAAATAAATCACTTCAAAATCAATCTTTCAAAGCAATTGCTGTTGCTAGAGAACTAGCTACTGCACTATGAACTGAAGGCATTCATCAACTTCATATAGATGCCTGAAAATCAAATCTCTTAGTTTTATATTTTATAATTATTCATTTAATTATAATTGCTAAAAGAAAAGTAATTCATGGAATAACTGCTACATAATTGTAAAAAAAATTCATAATAATTAATTACATTATAGAAATTATTTTATATTCTGCAACTCAAGCATAGGATTTTACCTTTATAATATCTCATATTTTTTTTCATAATAGAGAACTTCAAATAGGGGAATCATTAGATATTTTTGGAACTTCTGATAGTATATTACTTTCTGTAGTTCAAACTATTTTATATTTTTCTTCTTTATTGTCTTGTAAATCTCTTATCACTACTTCTTTTCAAATAATAACTTTGTTTTCATCAGTTTTACTTACATCTTCCTTTATAATTTTTATATTTTTTAGTTGTTCTTCTAACTCAGAGATTCTAAGTTCGACTTGTGCTTGTTCATTTCTAGCTTCTTCATATTCAGCATTTTCAGATAAATCTCAGAAACTTATCGCTTCTTTCAATCTTTCAGCAATTTCTACTCTTCTTGTATCTTTAAGATGTTTTAATTCATCTTCCAATTTTTTTAATCATTCTTTCGTAACATATATAAAATTTGTATCATTTTTTCACATATAATTATAGTTATAAAATAAATTATTTATAAGTTAGATTGTAATATAAATTTAATCTCATTATATAAATCTTTTTTTAATTTCAATCAAAAAACATCATTTTTATATGAAAAAATAAATCTTATATAATCATCATTATAATCTTCATCTAGATTCATATAAAAACTTAAATTTCAAAAATTATTAACTTTTTTAATCTTATAATATAAATTATAAGAAATCACATCAAAAACATTTAAAATTTCGTCATATTTTTTTTCTGTAAAAATATAAAAACTAAATCTTTTATCATTTGTATTATATTCTATATATTTATAAGGATATTCATCAGTTAATCAAAAAATAATATTTTTATTGTCTATTTTTCCTTGTGTTAAAGCATATTTAGAAAAGAGATTTAAAACATATTTTTGATTTGAACTTAAATTGCTACTTTTAGTTTTTACAGAAGATAAATTAATTTCTACATTGCTTTTATTTCATATTTCATCATTTTTTGATAAATCTATACTATTTGAACTGTTATTTATATCTGGTATTAAAAACTTTGATGAACTTCAAGTAATAATTTTTTGAGACTTATCAACTGATTGTGTTGTAGATGATAATTTTTCAGCTTCTAAATTCGGTTTTTTTTCTTCTAAATTTGAATCTTTGTCTACATATTGAGTATTTTCATATTTTATATTTTTAAAAAAATTATTATATCATGAAACAAAATAATACAAAAAAAGATGTATAATAAATGCAAAGAAAGCAAAAAATAAAATATTTAAATACTTTTTATTGTTCATTTTTTATTTTACTTTTATCTGAGAAAACTCCAATTGAACTGGAGTATCTCTTCATAATAAATTAACATTTACTTTAAGTAATCACTTTTTTTCATTAATTTCAGTAATAATTCATTTACTTCACTCAAATGCTCACTTAATTATAGTGGCTTCATCTCAAACTTTGTATTTTGTAGAAAATGTTTCAGTATTTTCATCTACTTTTCATTTTAATTGTTCCAATTCTTCGTCTGAAACAGGTACTGGAATATTTCAAGCTCATAAAAATCATGTAACATTTGGAGTATTTCTAACAATATACCAACTTTCATTTGTTACAATCATATTTATAAGTATATATCAAGGAAGAATATTTTTCTTTCTTTTTACTTTTGTTCATCAAGTTCTAACTGATACCACATCGTAAGTTGGTATAAAAACATCCAAAATAAAATCTTCAAGTCAAAAACTAGTTCTTCTCTGAAATAGAGATTGTTTTACATTTTCTTCAGTTCAAGAAACAACTTGTACAACATACCATTTTGCATTTTCCATTATTAATTATTATATTATAAACTAAAAACTTGACTTCAAAAAAAGAATTAATTCTGTAAAAATACTGTTAAAAATAAATAAATATAATCAAAATAATATAATAAAAGAAAGTACAAAAATAAAGTATTTTTGAGCTTCTTTTCTTGTTGGCCAAACAACATGTCTCAATTCTCTAAAAGAATTCTTTATAAAATTCATAATATTTTATTATTACAATAAAAAAAGTATCACAAAATATTCTTTGCAACACTTGTCAAGTATATTATATTTAAACTACAAAAAAGTCAAAATTTAAAATCACATTTCATTTTGACATTTTTATATATTTATTATAAAATAAGTATAGTTTAGGTAAAAATATAATTTAAAAATTATGGATTTTTTTATATATATAGTTTTATTTTTTTTCTTATCTTTTATTATTTTTTTTTGATACATCAAATGCATAGAAAAAAATATAAAAATGATTGAAAAAAATATTCAAAAATCATTGAGATTAAGATCAGACTTGATTCCTAGTCTTTATGAAATCAGTAAAGAAGATTTAGTAAAACATAAAGAAATATTTAAAGAAATTCTTCACTTAAGAAAAATACAATTTTCATTGAATCAATATGATGTTTCTTTTGTTGAATTTGTAAAAAATGAAGTAGCTATCAACCATGAAATCAGGTTTATATACAATATTTGTAATAAAAATGAAAAAATATCAAATTCAACAAAATTTATGTATATAAAAAAATTGATAATAGAAAAAAATAAAATTATATGAAAAAATATGGAAAAATATAAAAAATATATAAATAAATATAATTCTACTTTAATTTTTAAAAATCTTACATTTTTCTGAATTTTTTATTTTAAAGATAAAAGATTAGAAATTGATTTAGTAAAAAGTATATTTTAAACCTTAGTTTTACCATCACTTTTTCTTCTTTTATGAGAACTTGTGTTTCTTATTTTAAATCTTCTTTCAACTTTCTCTGTTTTGTATCATTGAATTCACAAAATAAGAGTTCTATCATCAATATAAACAATTTCTCAATTTTTTAGTTGTCATTTTATTAATATTGATTTGTAATACTTTGCTAAAGCAGGCACAAGATAAAGAAGGAGCTTTGATTCACTTTTTGATTGATTTTCATATTTTATATTTTTATAAATAAATCACTCATTTTGTAAATCATCCCATAATTCTTTTAATAATACTTCTTTTGGAGTTCATTTTCTTTCTGGATTTTCATCAATAAATTTTTGTAAATTATCAAAAAAAACCTTACTCATTATCTCTATTTCATCACTATTTATATATCAACTATTTCTTATAATTAATCATCAAATATCATTGCTTAAAACTTTGTATATTCATTGAAAATTTATTCAATTTTGATTTTTATTTCATTTTCATGTTATTTTAACTTCAACTTTATTTCAATTTAATTCAAATATTATTTTCATTTCTTTGTATCACTTACTAGAAGTCTTTTTTAATCAGTTTTTATTATTATCATATAAAAATTTTATAAATTCTTCTCTAAACTTTGATCAAATAATATCAGGATTAAGTAAAGGAATTCACTTATTATCAAAATCTATTATTTTTCATCATAATCACTTTACTACATAAAATATATGTTGTAATAACATAAATTTATCCATATTGTCTTTAGAATCAATTTCAAAAGTATATCTTATTCAGTCTTTTATGGATTCTCAAGTTGTATAATCTTGGTTTCATAATAATTTTTCTACAATAGCATTAATTTTTTTTGGTATTCAGTATAAAATAAATTTTTTTCATAAAATAATTCAATCACATAATCATTCATCATTAGAGCAAGTATTAATATTTAAAGGTCATTCAATTTGATAAAGTATTTCTTTTGATTCTTTTTCTAAATCTTTTAAGCTTGGTGTATTTAAAGTATCAGCAACAGCATTTGTTACTTTCGATATTAAACATACAGTCTTTCATCTTCAATCTTTTTTTTCTGTCAATCTCAAAAAATTAATTACATCATTTTTATTTTTAAACGGAATATAATTATAAAATTCCTCTATAGGAATTCACCATCTTTTTTCAAAAACCACTCTAGCTCTTGAATTATTATAAATTCACAATGCAGTTGAATAAAAATCATTTAACTTATTGATTCAATCTTTTGTATTGATATCTATATACATATTACGTTTAATAATATCGATAATTTCATCATCAGATAATCATACAAAATCTTCACCATCATTTTTTGTAACTATTATCTCAGATTTTCATATCTTTATTGGATTTCATTCACTATCCACTAACTTAAATCATCAATCTTTTAGTCAATATAAAGCCTTTTTAAAGCTTGGATTCATTCATGAACATAAATTTTTCATAATATGTGAAATGTAAAAATATAATTATATTATAATATAAAAACTTCTTTCTAGCAATAAATTAAAAAAATTAATCCTTATTTAATATATTTATTATATCACTTAAACTTGAATAAACTGAAGAACAAAAAATAAGTCAATTTCTATAATTATATACTCAATTTCTTTTTCAAAAATTAATTTTTTCTTCAAGTTTATGGATTTCTTGTTCAAGTCATTTTATTTTTCATTTTGTTTTTTTTCAATTTTGTAATTTATGTTTTTCTAATTCTTCTAGCTTTTTTTGAAGCAATTTTTGTAAATTTGACAACTCCAACTCATTTAATTCTGCAAGTTTATTTTTTAATGAATATTTCTTTAAATCTCAAACATTATTTGCGATATTTGAAATAGATATATACTTTGCTTTTTCTGGAGATTCTTCATCCATACATTTTATTGTAGAAATTATATTGTATTTTAAATTTGAAGAATCTATATTTTCATTTGTTCTTATATATTTAAAAAACGAAGAAGAGGGAACTCATCTGAAATCCACAGTAATGTTTTTATTAAAAACAAATGAAATAACTTTTCAGTTAGTTTCTATTTTCATTAATCAGTCTTTTTCTAAAGCTTTTATTTTTTCTTTTTCTCTAGAATTAATAGATATTGATTTATTATAATTTTCATTATATCTATAAATATCTTCTGTTTTTTCATCAACAATTCAAGAATAAATATTTTGAGCTCTGCTAAAAAATCTATAATATTCTTCTTCAGATTTACCATTAAAATTCTTTTCATTTATAAAATTAAGCATTTTTGGAACCATTTTTACTATGGCATTTCATATCATAGTATCAAAGACTACTAAAGATTTTTCAATTAATTCAGTATTTTTAGCATATTTTAGATTTAAATAATTCATATATTGCTTTTTTAATCAGTAAAACATTATATAAATTCACGCAATTATATCATTTAATGTTTTTGCTTTACTAGAAACTTCTAAATTTAAATCTCATCTCATAGCTGCTTGTGTTAATATTTTTTCATACCTTATAGCTTTCTTAGGATGACTTAAAGCAAAATGTGCAAGTATAGCGTCAGTATCTAAATATCATTTTGTAAATGAAATGAAATAATCTAAAAATTTTTTAAATTCTCAAGCTTTTTTATTCTTTAAATATTTTTTATAATTTGCAAGAATTTGAGGAGCATTTGCTAATTCAAATAATCTTAAAAGTATTGAAGCATATCTAGGATTCTCTTTTATAAAATCAATAACAATACTTGTTGCTACTTCAACTTCAGGAGTATTAATAAAATGATGATCCATACAAATTCATTTTCAACTACAATCAAGAAAAATTGGTAAATCTAATATACCTAAATCAGTCTTTTCAGCTATTTTTCTATCTTCTATAAATAATGATTGAAATCTTTTTAATGATCAAATATACGATTTTTCTATAAAATCTTTAAAAATACCAAAAATATACCCTAAATTTTTTATTTCTTTCAATTCATTTTCCAAATTATTTATTTTATTTTCCTCATTATCAAGTAATATACCTTGTTTATTTTTTATTTCATCTATTTGATTTCTGATATTTTCTGATAATATATTTAAAAAAGATAAATCTTCATAATCTTCAGTATATTCAAGAAAATTGTTTCTAACTTCATTTGGCATAAAAATATATTTTATTTTTATAAAAATTTATTTATAATATCATATAGATATATTATAACACACTTATGTAATTATGCAAGATAAATTAGAACTACTTATGCCAGCAGGGAATTTAGAAAAATTGAAATTTGCTTTTGCTTACTGAGCTGATGCGGTTTATGTTTGAATTCCTATGTTTTCACTTCGTGCAAGAACAAACGAATTTACATTAGAATGACTTAAAGAAGCCGTAAATTATACAAGAAAATTATCATGAAATAAAAAAATATATTTTACAGCAAATATTTATGCACATAATTTAAAAATAGAACCTTTTTTAAAACAATTTGAAAAAATGCAAAAATTAAAGCCAGATGCATTTATTATGGCTGATCCATGACTTATAAATATAATTAGAAAAAAATATCCTGATCTTATAATTCATCTTTCTGTTCAAGCAAACAACACAAACTGGGCTCAAGTAGAATTTTGGAAAAATATTTGAATAAAAAGAATTATATTAAGTCGTGAAATAAGTATAAAAGAAATAAAAGAAATTCATGAAAAAGTTCCAGATATAGAACTAGAAGCATTTGTTCATGGCGCAATTTGTATGGCATATAGTTGAAGATGTCTTATATCAAATTACTTATCAAATCGTGATTCCAATCAATGAACTTGTAGTCATTCTTGTCGTTGGCAATACAAAGTTTTTAAAAATGATTTAGATGAAAATGCTTTGGAAACTGCTACAGGAAGAGTTAAAGATTATAAAGAATTAACTTGAAATTATTATCTTGAAGAAAAAGAAAGAAGGGGAGAGTTGATGGAAATAGACGAAGACGAATACTGAACTTATCTTATGAATTCTCGAGACTTAATGGCTATAGATTACATAAAAGAGCTTAAAGATGCATGAATTATTAGCTTCAAAGTTGAATGAAGAAATAAAACAGTAAATTATTTAGCTTCAACTTGAATTGCTTATGGAAAAGCCATAAGATCAGTTGAAAAATGAAAAGATTATGATTCAAAAAAACTTTCAGAAGAACTATTTTCAATTGCAAATAGGGGATATATACCGTGATTTTTAGCCTGAAATCCGTGAAAAAATGCTCAATTTTATGAAAAAAATTGAACTTTTTGAACAAAAGTGTTTTGTTGAATAGTTAGATGATATGACAATAAAAATAAATTAGCTAGAATTGAAGTTAAAAACAAATTTGATAAATGAGATAAAATTGAATTTTTAAGTCCAAATTGAAATTTTACTGAAAAAGTCAATGATATTTATAAAATTGATATAATAAATCATAGCACTTGAAAAAAAATCAAATTATGGGAAAATTTTGATAAAAAAATTGTTAGTGAAGAAAAATCAGCTCATTGATGAGGATATGAAGTTTGGATAAATTGTAGTAAAAATCCTTGAGAATTTGCAATTATAAGAAAAAATTTAAATTAAGAATTTTCTTCTGCGTCTTCTTTTTCTTTTTTTATTGCATATTTAATTTCATTTATGATATAAATTATTAAACTCAAAAATAACCAAAGAAAAAGTCTAAATAAAATTAAAAAATATAAAAAATATATTGCATATATAGGATTTAATCTAAAATGACTAATTATAATTGATTTAGTTGAAAAATAAACAAAAAAATCTTTTAGAAAAGAAATTTCTCAATAAGAATGTGCATAAATATAAGAAAATAATGAAATGAAAAAAACAGGAAAAATAAGTCAAAATATAAATGATATCAATAAATTATTTCTCACTTTAAACGAAATATAATCTGTTACAAGCAAAACAAATCATAAAATTGGTATAAAAACAGATATAAACGATAAAATAAATGAATGATTTACAATCAAAAAAGAAGTTTTATCTCAAACACTCGCTAATAATCTAATATGAAGATTTATTAAAATAAAAAATAAAAATCAAATAATAAATCAAAAATAAAATCTATGCAATTTTTCAACTCAAAATACAATAAAAATTAATCCTGATAAAACTGATAATACAATGATAAAATAATCAATATTTGTTAAAAGCATAAATTATTAAAATAAAAAATAACTTATATTTTTATTTTAAATATTAATTAATAAAATGCAAAAAACTTTGTAAAATTCTAAAAATATTTTGAAGGGAATAAGTAATTAAATTTACATATACTTAACATAATATAACTTATGTTAAGTATGTTATATAAAATATCACTATATACTTAATTTTATTGATTATAAATTTTATTTATATTTAAAAAAATTTTTATATAATGAATAAATTATTTATTTTAAACTTTTAAAATATATTTTTTGATTTCATGTTATTTGACATAATTAGTTTTTATATATTAAAATAACGTAGAATAAAAAGCGATAAATTTAAAGAAGATTTATTTAAAAACTTAAATATTTCCTTTTGATACTTAATTAATAAAAATCTTTGAAAACTTATTTCAAAGATTTTTATATTTTTTATCTTTTTATATATTAGCCACTAATAACTTTATCCATATAAACATCATGTGCTTCCATTGGAATTTCATCTGAATTAATTAATTGATAATCAAAACATATTCATATTTTATAAACTCATGGATTTTTTTCAAAAAATCTATCATAATATCATCATCATCTTCAAATTCTTTTTCAGTCAGTAGAAAATCATAATCATGGAGTTATAGCAATATCTATTTTTCAATTATACTGACTTCATAAAAAATCATATTTTCATCTCATTAATTTTGCTTCTTTTATCAATTTTATTAAAAATGCCTCATTTTTTACGATTTTTGTAACTATAACTTCTTTTCAGATAGAAATAAAATAATTTATCAAATCAAAAGTTTGCACTTCATCCTTAAAAAATGAAACATAAACAAAAATTGTTTTTGCGTTTTTTACTTCATCTAAATTTATAATTTTATTAGAGATATTTTTAGATTTTTCTAAAACTAAAGAAAAGTCTTTATTTTTTATTCTTTCTCTAATTTCATACCTTAATTTAATTTTTCAAAAATTTTGTAACTTCATTTTTTACTGATTATATCTTAAATTTGATTTATAAATATCTTCAGAAATTAATTTATTAGAATAAAGATACTCTAAAAATTTATTCATTGTAATCATTCATTCTTGTGCTCATGTTTCTATTGCTCAATCTATTTGATGAGTATTGCCTTTTCTTATCATATTTTGTATTCAAGTATTGTTTACAAGAATTTCTACAGCAAGTACTCTTCCCTCTCATGTTGATTTTTTAAGTAAATCTTGCCAAACTACTCAAATCAAAGATTCACTTAATTGCTGTTTTATTTGATCTCGTTCATCACTTGGATACATATCTATTATTCTTGCTACAGTTCTTGCCGCTCATGAAGTATGAAGAGTTGCAAAAACTAAATTTCAAGTTTCTGCTGCTCTTAAAGCCAATCTAAAAGTTTCTAAATCTCTCATTTCTCAAATCATTATTACATCAGATGCTTGTCTAAGAGCATATTTTAATCAATTTTCAAAACTGTCGGTGTTAACTCAAACTTCTCTTTGTTCTATAAGAGATTTTTCATTTGTATAAACAAATTCTATAGGATCTTCAACTGTTATAATATGTTTTTTTCTTGTTTTATTGATATGACTTAAAAGTGATGCTAATGTTGTAGATTTTCATGATCAAACTCATCAAGTGACCAAAACTAATCCATTTCTTCTATTTGCAAAAGATAAAACTGTTTTTGGAATCCCTAAATTTGCAAATTCTGGCAATTCATTTTTTATAGGTCTTAGTACAAATGTAAATCAATTTTTTTGACTAAATGCATTGACTCTAAATCTTGAATATCATTTCATTTCAATTGAAAAATCTAATTCTTTATTTTTATAAAGTGCTTCTTTTTGCATATCTGTGAGTGAAACAAGAATTTCTCTATCAAAAGTTTCCTTGTCAATTTTAGGAAAATTTTCAAGATATACAATTTCTCAATCTACTTTTAGACTTGGAAAGCTTGCTGTCGGAATAATTATATCAGAGGCATTTCTATTTAATCATTCAAGTAGTATGTCTTGGTAAATCATTTTTTAATAATTATTTTTTACTTATTTAAAATAATACCATATTATCTAAATAATTACAACAAATACATATAATAATTTGACTAAAAAAATTTTTTAATTAAACTACAAATGTATAAATTTTAAAAAGCACATATGAGGCTAGCACTACTTAACACCTTAAATTTATCTAATTTTCTACTTTAAGTAGTATTTTTTTGTGTAAACTTTAATCTTCTACTTAAACTTTTTGTAGAAGATTTTTTATTTTTTAATAATTTTTTTATGAAACAAACTATTTTGTGCCTTGATATGGAATGAGTTTTAACTCCTGAAATTTGGGAAGAAGTAGCTAAAAAAACGAAAATTGAAGAACTTATGCTTACAACAAAAGATATAGCAAATTATGATGAATTAATGCAACACAGACAAAAATATCTTGATAAAAATTGACTTACTCTCTCTTTAATTCAAGAAGTTATTAGTACAATAAATCCATTACCTTGAGTTATAGAATTTTTAGACTGGGCAAGAGAAAATATGCAAGTATTGATATTATCTGATACTTTTGAAGAATTTGCTAAACCTCTTATCAAAAAAATGTTATATCCAACGATATTTTGTCATAATTTAATTATTGAAAATGATAAAATAACCTGATATAAATTAAGAATTAAAGATCAAAAAACTGAAACAGTAAAAAGGCTTAAAGAATTAAATTTCAATGTAATTGCAGCCTGAGATTCTTTTAATGATACTGGTATGTTGCAAGAAGCAAATTTTTGAATATTTTTTAAACCTTGAAAAAAAGCAATTGAAGCTTTTCCAAACATACCAATAGCAAACAATTATGATGAATTAAAAGAATTTATAATAAAAAATATTTAATATACAAAAATCTATTTACTTTCTAATATTTTAAAAATGGATAATCAAATAGAAATAAAAAGACACTCTTTAGCTCATGTTTTAGCTGAAGCTGTGGAACAAATTTATGGAAAAGAAAATGTTAAATTAGGTTTTTGACCTGCAATAGAAAATGGTTTTTACCATGATTTTGATTTGTGAAAAATTAAAATTTCTGATAGTGATTTAAAAGAAATAGAAAAAAAGATGAAAAATATAATTTCTCAAAGTCAAAAAATAGAAAAATATGAGTTACCAATTGATGAAGCTACGAATAAATATAAATGAGTAGATGAATATAGATTAGAAAATATAGAAAAATTGAAAAATCAATGAGAAAATAAAGTTTGTTTTTATAAAAATATTGATCAAAAATGAGAAATAGTTTTTGAAAATTTATGTTCGTGACCTCATGTAGAAAATACAAATAAACTAGATAAAAATGCTTTTTGTCTTGAAAAAGTAGCATGAGCTTACTGGTTATGAGATGAAAAAAATCCTATGTTAACTCGTATTTATGGTTTTGCATTTGAAACTCAAGAAGAACTACAAAATCATCTTAAAATGCTTGAAGAAGCTAAAAAAAGAGATCATAGGATACTTTGAAAAAAATTAGAATTATTTACTTTTGATGATGATGTATGACCATGACTTCCTTTATGGCTTCCTGCTTGAGCTATAATGACAGAAGAATTAGAGACTCTTGCAAAAAAAATGGAAGAAAAATATTGATACCAAAGAGTAAAAACTCCACATATTGCAAAAGATAAACTTTATCTTAAATCTTGACATCTACCATATTATGAAAAAGATATGTTTCCTTCTATGGAGTTTGATAATGAAAAATATTATCTAAAAGCTATGAACTGTCCACATCATCATAAATTATATGATGCTATTCCAAAATCATATAAAGACTTACCAGTGAGGTTTGCAGAATATTGACATTGTTATAGATATGAAGATTCAGGAAGCTTATTTGGTTTAATGAGAGTAAGAAGTATGTGTATGAATGATGCACATATTTATTGTAGTGAAGAACAATTTGAAGAAGAATTTATAAAAGTAATTGAAATGTATAAATATTATTTTAATTTGTTTTGAATAGAAAAATACGAAATGAGACTTTCAAAACACGACAAGGAAGGTTTATGAAAAAAATATATAAATAATGAAAAGCTATGGATAAAAACAGAAGAACAAGTCAGAAGTGCTTTATTAAAAAGTTGAGTTCCTTTTGTTGAAGCTGAATGAGAATGAGCATTTTACTGACCAAAAATAGATGTACAAATTTGGTCAGCAATTTGAAGAGAATTCACCCTAGCTACAAATCAACTTGATTTTGCTGTACCTTGAAGATTTAACCTTACATACAAAGATAAAAATTGAGAAGATCAAACTCCTATATGTATTCATAGAGCTCCTCTTTCAACTCATGAAAGATTTATTGGCTTCTTGATAGAACATTTTGCCTGAGTCTTCCCTCTTTGGTTAGCTCCAAGACAAGTTGTAGTTATTCCTGTTTGAACTGATTTTATTGATTATGCTACAAAAATTTATGATGAACTAAAATCTCAGTGAATAAGAGTTTCTCTTGATGAAAGTTGAGATTCTTTAAATAAAAAAATAAGAAATGCTGAAAAACTTCATATAAATTATATTTTAGTAGTTTGAGCAGAAGAAGAAAAAAATAAAAGTATTTCTGTAAGAAATTATAAAACTAAAGAACAAAATGTAGAAAAAGTTGATAATTTTTTAAAAAATATTAAACTTGAAATAAGTGAAAAGAAATTATAAAATTTCCAGCTTTGTATAATTTAATAAAAACTATGAAAAAAGTATTTTTAGGTTTTATTGTGCTATTTATGTTGTTTTCTTGCTCTTTTTGAACTGAAACTAAAGAAGAAAAATTAGCAAAAGAAAAAGAAAAGCAAGAAAAAATCTTGCAAGAAAAATTAAAACAACAAGAACTTGAAAGATTAGCAAAATTTGATTCAAGATTTAAACGGGAAAAAGAAAAATCTCTTTCTTGATATTTATGTTTTGCTGAAACTTTGGAACATCCATGAACTTGATTAAGTTTAAAGACAAAAAATTGTAAAGAAGAATATTGATCGGGATTTACATATTTTAAAATAAAATGAAACTCTATTTATAAACTTGATGAAAAATCAGAAACAAGAATTATAAAAATAATATCAAAAAAAGAAACTGACCCAATTCAAATTGCAATTAGTACAAATATAATTTCAAATTTTGAAAATATCCTAGATTTAAAAAATTGTAAATCTGTCAGAGTAAACAAGAAAAATTTTTTTGTAGATGATGAAAATAAAGAAATTTACATAATTGAACCTACTTGATATTATAAAAACGAATCTGATAAACAAATAAAAAATTCTCCTCAAACAAGTGTTTGTAATTGATTTTACCCAAATGAAAATAAAATAATTCTTTCTGATATAAAACATAAAACATTTTTTCTTGAAATTATGAAAAATGATTTGATAGATATTGATTCAATTAAAATTTTAAATAATTAAATATCATGAAATATAAAAACTTAATTTTGTTTATAATTTTTTTCTTATTTATTGAGATTGCTAATTCAGCAGATACACTAGAAGTTTGATGTCTTTGAAGTTCAAATATTTCAGTTTACAATAAAAAATGTAATGATAAATCTTGATTTGAATTATATGAATGTAGAGTAATAAATTTATGTAATTCTTGTAATACACCAGAAACAAGAAAATTATATGAAACAGAAGATTATGAAGAAGCTTGAGCTTATTTAGAAAAAAATTCAAGCTCTAGTAATGCTCTAAAAGCTTTTTATGACACAAAAAATATATACACAGAAAATATGAATTCAATATATAAATGTGCTTTGATTGATATACAAGAAAGATGAATAGAATATATTCAAAAAATTATAAGTACAAGCGATAAAACTTGATTGTTACAAAAAAGTATGCAATCAAAAATAAACGAGGAAAGAACTAAAATATTAAATAAAAAAAGAGAGATAAGATGTTGATGATTAAAATCAGAAGCTACAAATAATAATAAAGTTATATTGAAAAAAGAAGTTTTAGATCAAGTTAGTTTTGAATATTGTAAATACAATTTTTATTTAGATTATTTAAGATCATATTATCAAAATTTAAATAATTTAATGTGAGTTGATTCTGAAAAAAGTAAAAACTCAAAAAATTATATTGAAATTCACACTATAAATGAATATTTTGCTGCAGCTCAAAATGAAATTGATAAACAAAATGAAAAAATAGATAAAGTTTTTCCTTTTGCTTTTTATGCATATAGTGATTATGAAGAGAATTTTATCTTACATCTTTTACTAAATATAATTAAAAGTGATTATATAATTGCAAGAGATTTATTAGCTCAAGTTTTGTGACCATTAAATCAAGTTTTGTATAAAGTAAAAGATGCAATGAAGGTTTATTAAAAATGTTATTTCAATAAAAAAAGCTAGAAAAACCTAGCTTTTTTTATTTAATTTTAGTTTTGTGTTTATGAAGAAGGAAAATCTGTTACAGGATAAGGAATTCATGTTTCATCTCAATCATTTAAAACATCTTTTTCTGTTCATCATAGTCAAATCAAGGTTGCCGGACAAGTAGAACTAGCATCAAAACATGATTTTTCATCATAATCTCAAACTATTTTTGTAACATAAGAATCGCTTCAATCTTTTCTAATAGTATAAGCCATGTTATAAGCATTTCATGTTAAATTATCTGAAGACCAAGCATGAGAATTTTTATAAACTGCGTATATATATCTTCATAATCAATAATCAATCATTTTTCAATTTCAAACTTTTATATCTCAAATTTCTGGATCATATAAATCTTTACTAAGATATTTTTTTTCTAGTTTTTCTTGAGATATAGTACCTTTTGCTCATATTTGATTAGAAGAAGTATTAGTTATTTTTCATCATCATTTACAATCACTTATAACTACTGAAGTAATTTCATCTCAATTTTTTTGAACCTTCAAAGTATTAGTTTTTGAAGCATCATCATCAGCTTTATATCACCAAAGATTTGTGGATCAAGAATAAATATCAGCATTTGGATAATAATTTTTATCAGTTTTGTATTGTTGTAGAGCAGTTTCTATAGTAGAAACATCACTTATCTTTCTACCACTTACAGCTTTATCTACAGCTCAACCAAAATTTTGATAAGCTACAACTGATATAATTGCTAAAATAGTTATAACAACAAGTAACTCAACCAAAGTAAATCAAAGTTTATTTTTTTTCATTTGATTGTTAATTAAATTATAATAACAATTTTATTATAATTATTTTTTTGAAAAAGCAAAAAAAATGATAACTTTAAATGAAAAAATTATCATTTTAGAAAAATTTTCTTATAAATTTATTATTTTTTCTTCAGTTTTGATTTTAAATCTTTGTAAACTGAAGCTAATTTTTCTTTGTATGTGTCTATGTCTTCTTGTTCAAGATTAAAATTCTTTAAAGATTTATCTAGTTCTACTTTCTTTTCATCATAAAATTTTTCCAATTCTTCAGCAACAACTTCAATATAATCCTTTCATTTTACTTTTAATTCAGCAAGCATTTTTTCTCATTCTTTTTTATATTTATCAATTATTTTGAAAACATCTTCTTTTTTATTTTTAAAATACTCTTTTGCTTCTTCAGAACTTGCCTTATCTTTTATATCGCTGAACATATTTTTATGCATTTCTACAAAATTGTCCATCAAAATCTTTGTTGGATCCTTCTTTTCTTCATATGCTTTTTTTAAATCTTTTTGTAATTCTCTTCCCTTTTTTGAACTATATAATGAAGAAATAGTACTTCAAGCTATATATCAAGCTGTAAGAAAAAATAATTTTTTAAATGTACTCATTTTACTTTTATTTGCCATACATAATATATTAAAGTATAAAATATCGAAACTTCAATCAAAAATAACTTTTTTACTTTATAAAATTTATAAAATAAAGTATAATAATTATAATTATTTTTTTATTAATGCAAAAATTTTTAACAAAAAATAAAACTTTGATTTTACAAAAAATTTTTATATTTTATACTACATTTTAAATATTTAATTATTATTTACAAAAAATGATTTACAATAATTTTTCTAATTGATATAAAAAAGTTCTTATAAATGCAGAAAATAAGATAAAAGATTTGTGATTAAAAAACTTAACAATTGAAGATTTATTTTTAGAAATAATTTCTACATGACAAAACTGAATAAATGAAATATTTAATATTTATTGAATAAATGAAAAATTAACAATAGAAATAATTAACAAAGGAATCTTTAATGAAAAACCAATAAATAGAAAATGAGTTTATGTTTGACTAGATTCAAAAATAAAAGATATAATTTTATGAAGTGTAAAAATAGCTGCAAGTTTTTCAAAAGACAAAGCAAGTATTGAAGATTTACTACTTTCATTATTGAAAAATGATTTATGGTTAGCGCAATTTTTAAATTATATAGGTATTACTCCAAATGATTTTGAAAAAAATATTACTGATTTAAACAAAGCTTGATTTGTTGATTGATTATGAAATAAAAATCAAGCTCAAAATCAAAATTTAAATATTGAAGATTGAATGAATAAGTTGCTTTGAGCAATAACAGAAAATTTATTTATGTGACTTGAAGAAATTAGCTGACAAACTCCTTTTGATAACAATAAATGACCTAAACAAGAAAAAAAAGATTCAGAAACTCCGGCTTTAGATTTTTTTTCTACAAATCTTACAAAAGAAGCAAGTGATTGAAAAATAGATAAAGTTATTTGAAGAAATGATGAAATAGAAAGATTAATTGCAATATTAAATAGAAAGACAAAAAACAATCCTGTTTTGGTTTGAGATCCTTGAGTTGGAAAAACCGCAATTGTTGAATGATTAGCGTCAAGAATTGCAAAATGAGATGTTCCCTTTCCTATGAGAGATAAAAAAATTTTGGCACTAGATTTGTCAATGATGGTTGCCTGAACAAAATATAGATGAGAATTCGAATCAAGAATCAAACAAATTATAGATGAAGCATCTAAAATTGAAAATGAAGTTATACTTTTTATTGATGAAATTCATACAATTATTTGAGCCTGATCTGGAGAATGAACGCTTGATGCTTCAAATATATTGAAACCAGCTATGTGAAGAGGAAAAATTAGAGTTATTTGAGCTACAACTCTTAACGAATATCAAAAATATATTGAAAAAGATTCAGCTTTAGAAAGAAGATTTCAAAAAATAAATGTTGAAGAACCAAATAAAGAAGTTGCTTTAGAAATCATAAATTGATTAAAAGATATTTTTGAAGAATATCATAATCTAAATATAACTCCAGAAGCTGTTGAAGAATCTGTAAATTTATCTATGCGTTATATAACTGACAGATATTTGCCAGACAAAGCTATAGATTTGATTGATGAAGCTTGTAGTTTAAAAAGTATGAAATACAATATAGATGAAGATGAAATAAAAAAAATAAAAGAAAAAATTGAAGATTTACAAAAAAAGATTGAACAAGCAGTAATAAGTAATCAATATAAAAAAGCTGTAAGTTTAAAACAAGAACAAAAAGTTTTGGAAGAAAAAATATTAAAATTAAAACAAAAATTTATAATTCCAAAAGAAAAAAGATTAAAAGTTGAAGCATCAGATATACAAAAAGTATTGAGTATTGCAACTTGAATTCCTAGTGAAAATTTAAGTTCAAAAGATTTAGAGAGATTAAAAAAATTACCTAAACTTTTACAATCAAAAATTGTTTGACAAGAAGAGGCATTAGAATCTGTTATAAAATCAATTATGAGAAGCAAAGCATGAATCTGAAATCCAGCCCGTCCTCTTTGAAGTTTTTTATTTTTATGACCAACTTGAGTTGGTAAAACTGAATTAGTAAAAACTTTGGCAAGAGATTTTTATTGAGATGAATCAAGTCTTATAAAAATAGATATGAGTGAATACAGTGACAAAACTAGTACAAACAAATTAATTTGAGCTTCAGCCTGATATATTTGATATGAAGAATGATGATTATTAACAGAAAAAGTAAGAAAAAAACCTTATAGTATAGTTTTGTTTGATGAAATAGAAAAATGAGATCTTGAAGTATATAATTTACTTTTACAAATTCTTGAAGACTGAGCTTTAACTGACAATAAATGAAGGAAAATAAACTTCAAAAATACTATAATCGTAATGACAAGCAACATCTGACAAGAAGAATTTAAAGAAAAAGCAAATCTTATATGATTTGATATAAGTGATAATGAAGAAAAAAAAGTTATGGAAGATTTTTCTCAAACTAAAGAAAAAATTATTTGAAATCTTTGAGAATATTTTCCAAATGAATTTATAAATAGAATTGATAAAATAGTGGTTTTTAATCCTCTTGATAAAAAAGAAATTAAAAAAATTGTTAAATTGCAACTTGATGAATTACAAGAAAGACTTAAAGAAAAAAATATTATTTTGACTTATGATCAAAAAGTTTTGAATGCTATAACAAAAGAAGTATATAATCCAAATTTTTGAGCAAGAGAAGTAAGAAGATTTATTATAAATAATATAGAAGATAAAATTGCTGAAAACATAATTAACAATGTAAAAAGTGAAAATAATTTTGAGATAAAAATTGAAAAATGAGAATTGGTGATTATTTAATTTTAATATAAAAATATAAAAAATTATTGATTTTTAAAAAATTATATTTATTATACATTTAATATTTTTTAAAATATATTTATGTTAAAGCCTAATAATAATAAAGAATTATACAATAAATCAAATTTAGAAAAAATTGTAAAACTTGAATGAATAACAAAAAAATGAATAAGTATTATCAATGAATATCAAAAAGAAAATCAAACAAACTCACTAAACATAAATTGAAATACTTGTAAAATGAACTTAATGACATTTTTAAAAATATTTTGAAATGCATTTTTAAACTCGAGAGCTTATTTCAAAATTTTTTTTGAAAACATATCAATTTCTGATAGTGAAAAAATAACAAATGACGATATGAAAATCAAGATTTCTAAGATTTTAAGTGAATGAAATTTTGGAAAAAAATTTTTAACTCCAAATTATGATTCAAATTATGAAGAAATTGATATGACAAAAAGAGTATTGATAAAAACTACCGGTTTATGATCTAAAGTAATAGAATCATACATTAAAAGAAATGCTGGCAAAAATAGTATAGCTTGAAAAATCAACAAAAATTGAAATAATATTTATGAAATGATGTTTTTAGAATTAACAAAAATATTTGGAAATTGATTTAGAGCAAGTGAATCAAACTATAAAATATTTTTTGAAGAATTTTGATTTGTTGATGATTTCCCAAATATTAAAACTTCAGAAAAAATAAAAATGTGAAATTCTTGAAGAAAATATATTATTCCTGAAAACTAAAATTAAATATTTTTCTTGATAAAATTTAATAAAAGTATATTATGTAAATGTTTTTTTATTATGAAAAATGTTTAGAAAAAAATTAATATTTTTTATTATCGTTTTTTTATTTTATTTTTCACTTTTACAAGAAGTAAAAGCTTTTATTGATGAGGATATTTGACTTAATTTGTATAAAGATATAGAATCATGAATTGACGAGTTGGAAAATAAAGAATATTTAAATATATTAACTGACTGATGAAAAACTACAATTTCAGAAAGACTTAATAATTTAGCTTGAATTGATTGTATTTGATGAAATATTTCTATTGAAGATTTTCAAAAAAATGTAAATTGAAACATTGAAGTTTTATGAAAATATATTAAGGATATTTGTAAAACAAGTGATTGAAAAATTGAAATAAATTTATTAAACACTTATACTGCCTTTTCAATAAATCTTCATAAAAAAGCAAAAACTGAAGCAGAACAAAAACTAAACAATGTTTATAAAATTTCAAGAATTTGACTTTATAGTGATTGAAGCGACAGTAATTCTCCTTTTGATTTAATAATTGATTTAGAAAATATTAATAAAATTATCTTTGAAATTTCAGAAATTGAAAAATATACTTGAACAGATAATGTTAGTTTAAGTAAGTATTTTTGATCATCAAATAAATCTCCAACTTATAAAGAAGTTAATTTAGAAGCATATTCTTGAAACAAGCATTGAAATTCCTTGTATTCTCCATCTTGATGAACAAATTCTTTGAAAGAAACTACCACAAAAACAAATACTTGAAATTTATGAAATTCTACTACAAAAATTGAAACTTGAAGTATAAGTGTTACAAAAACTTGAATTATAGATAATGATAATGTTTTAAATGAAAAGGTTTATTCTGATTTATGATATACTTGTCTTGAATCTACAAATTATAATTTAAGTTGACTAGATAATCGTTATTTAAATCAAATCATAAGTAATATTGAAAAAAAAGATATAAATAATTATGAAGATGAACTTAATGAATTAGATTCAAATTCTAAAACAACTTCAAATACTTGATCTAAAAATGAAATTGTTACATGATCTACAAACAATACTTGAAAATTAGCTAATATTCAAAATTTAAAGGATATAGATATTTCTCCTGAAAAAACTTGATGATCTTCAAATTCTACTAAGCTTCAATGATGAAATTATATTGATAGTAGTAATAATACAGCTCAAGCGTCTACTAATTCATTAAAAAACGATTTAAACATCAAAAAAATATTTTCAGCTGATATAAATTCAGGATGAGGAAAATGTTTAGATTTTTTTTGTATATTAATTGAATTTAGTACATATACTCATAATTTATTTTGATGATGAAAATCCAAACTTGAAACTATAGAGTCTATTGTAAATAATTCAAACAACCATTTTAAAAATTTTGCATATACTTCTATGAATCAAAATCAAATGACACTTGCTCATTGGCAAAGGTATTTTAAAAACATAAAACTTAAAGATCTTTTAAGTTTCAATATTATAGTTTATTCAAGACAAATTCCGCTAGTCAATACCGACAAAAATAAACAAAAAGAAGAAAAAATAAGACAAAGATCACCTTATTCTTTTAATGGTTTAGCTGAACAATATTATAGTAGATATGGATTAGAATTTAATAAAGCCAATAGTTTAGAAAATTTAACTAGAGTAGAAGGTCAATTAAAAACTATAACTGACTCAGCAAATACAGAAATTTTGGAAGCAAATAAAAAATATGATCAATTTTTAATGAACTTATTGCAAATTAAAGATGAAAATAGGATGATTACAGATATATTATTTTCCAAACAAAAAAATGATAATATAGAATTTTTATACTGAATATTTTCTGAACTATCTAGCTTTACAAACACATTTGAAATATATGCAAAATGACTAAGTGAAGTTGTCCAAAAAATGTCTGAAAAACCTGTTTGGTAATTTTTATAATTATGATGAAAAAAATATTTTTAATTTTCTTTTTAGTAATATTTTTTTGCAATACAACAAATGCAGAAGAATGTTCAAGCTGTCCTATAAAGGATGCTCCTTCAGATTTATTGCAAAAATATTTTGAAAATCAAAGAAGCATAATAAATAGAATTTCTAAACATGCAAAATGAAAAAAAGAAAGATATACTGTAGATAACATAAAAAGAATATTTCTTAGATATGTAAATCCAGATTTAGATTTTTTAAATTATGTAAATAGTTTAAATTTTTTGGCTTATGAAATTATATCAAATGTTTCTCCAGAAGTAACAAGAGATAAAAAATTAATTGAAAAAGAACTTGCAAATTTACAAAATTATTTTGAAAAAAATATAAAAAATTGATCTCTTTCATATTTTGTAAGTTCAGATGATTTGTGTTCTTGAATCCCAAATTGTAGTTTATCATGAACAGTGCTCGATGTATTATCTAAATTAACAACAAATAATACAAGAATTTTATCATTGTATGAAAATTCAATTTTATGAATAAACACAGTTAAAGAAGATTTTATTATTGTTGAAGATAATTTTTATCAAGAATTTACAAAAATATATAATAAAAATACTTCTATTGATTGTTCAATGTGTGAATGATGATTTTACACAAAAGCTTGAAAAAGAATTGCAAAAGTTGCTAATAATCTAAGTTGAATTGGTAACGCTATAAAATACTGGGAAGATGCTTGGAATTTATTAACATGAAATGTAGATAAAAATACATTAAATCAGTTAGAAAAAGATTTATTAAGCAAAGAATTAGCAAGACAATGATATACAAAAAGCCAAGCTGAAATAATTATTTCAAATTTAGAAAAATATCAAAAAACTTGATGATGATTAGTTAAAAATAATTTTATATTAAATTCTATAAATTCTTCAATAAGTTTTTTAACAGATTCTGTTTGGGAGCGTTATAAAAATGTTATTGTTTGAATTTGAGACAAAACTATTCCAAAAATTGATAAATCTGACTATGTAAATATATATAATATTTCAAAAGAATTCACAAACAAAGATAAAACTTGAATTATATATGAAAAAATGAAAAAACAATATATTGAACTATATAAAGATGCTTGAAATCAAACAGTAATTGATGAAAAAACTATAAACAAATTAATTTTGATTCAAACTAGTTTATCAAAAATAATTGAAAACTTAAACAATACAGTAAAAAAATCTCAAGATGTATGTAAAAAACAATGTCAATGAGTTTGAAACTGTGAAAATTACTAATGAAAATATTATGATATTAAACAAAAAAGAAATTGAACAAGTTAAAAAAAATGCAAAAATTCATAAAAAAATTTTTGATGAAATTAAAAAAAATATAAAAATTTGAATTAATGCTTTTCAAATTGATAAATTAGTATGAGATTTATGCAAAAAATATGATGTAATTCCATGATTTAAATGAGTTTATGAATTTCCTGCAAATATTTGTATAAGTATAAATGATGTTGTTGTACATTGAATTCCTAAAAAAAATATGGTTTTTAAAAATTGAGATTTAGTTAAATTCGATTTTTGAGTTAAAGATAAAAATATTTGAATAAATACTGACGCTGCCTTTAGTGTAATTATTTGAAATTGACCACATGATAAGGAGCTTGAAAGATTTTTAGAAGTAAATAAAGAAGCTCTTTATATTTGAATAAATGAGTGCCGAATTTGAAAAAAAACTTGAGATATATGAGCAGCTATTCAAAATCATGTCGAAAAAGCCTGATTTTATATAGTTAGAGATTTAACATGACACTGACTTTGATATAACTTACATGAAAAACCATATATTTATAATTACTGAACTCCTTGAAAATGAGAAAAATTAAAAGAAAATATGCTACTTGCTGTTGAGCCAATTATTTGATTTTCAAGCTGAGAAATATATGATAAATGATGATTTGAATTTTATATTAAAGATTGAAGTTACTGAAGTCAATTTGAACATACAGTTCTTGTAACCAAAAATTGACCTGAAATAATTATATAAAAATATGTTTAAAAAATTATTACAAAACTACAATATAGAATTAAAGCAAGCTCAAATAGAAAAATTTGAGTTTTTTCTAAAAATTTTTAAAGAAAAAAATTCTAAAATTAATCTATCAAGCATAAAAGATGAAAATGAAATTTTAGAAAAACATTTTATAGATAGTTTAATCTTAACAAATTTTATAAATTTAGAATGAAACGTAGCAGATTTATGAACTGGATGATGATTTCCTTGAATTCCATTAGCTATTTTTTATCCTAATTCAAAATTTTTTTTAATTGATTCAGTATGAAAAAAAATAAAAATAGTCGAAGAATTTTCTAAAAGTTTAGATTTAAAAAATATAGAAGCTATTAATTCTCGATTTGAAATAATGTGAGGTGATAAAAAATATAGAGAAAGTTTTGATTTTATCGTATCAAGAGCAACAGCATACTTGCCTACTCTTCTTGAATTCGCTGTTCCCTTACTAAAAATTAATTCTATTTTTATTGCTTATAAGCTTGATAATATAGATGAAATAAATGAGAGCAAAATTGCTTTAAAAAAATTAAATTCAAAAATTATTGACATAAAAAAATACTCTTTGAGTTGACAAAAAAGAGTACTTATTTTTATAAAAAAATTAAAACAAACAAACAAAATTTATCCTAGACAAAATTGAATACCAACTAAAAAACCTATTTTATAAATTATTTTTGAACAATATCAATTAATTTTTGCAAATCTTCCTTAGTTTTAGCAAAATCCTTAACATTTTTTCAAATAATTTTATTTACATCATCTAAACTATATTTTTTAAATTCATCTTTTTCATTTAATTTGTATTCCCATTCCACATAAGATAAGTTTTCAATCAAACTTAAAAGAAGTATTGAATTATTTTTAATAGATTTTTCAAATTCTTCTAAATTAAATTCTGTCAAAAATTCACTGTAATAAATATTTAGTCAATATGGTTCTGCTTTAGTTTGAAGTTCAATTGTGTATGTTCAAAAATAACTTAATCAAAGTTCATTTAATAATTTTGAGACTTGTGAATTATCTCAAATATAAGGATTTTTTTCTTGAAATAGTTTTTCTGTGTAAGTTTTTTCATTTCATCAATTATTTGAAAAACATCAAAGCAAAATAAATGAAAGTAAAACTATAATTATATAATTTAAAAATTTTTTCATATTATTTATTGTTTATTATTTTATCTATTAATCAATAAGCAAGAGCTTCTTCAGCACTCATAAAATTATCTCTATCGCAGTCTTTTTCAACTTGTTCCACAGTTTTTCATGTATGTTTTGATAAAATTTTATATAAAATTCATCATGTTTTTATAATATGCTCAGCAGCAATTTTTATATCAACAGCTTGTCATTCTGCTCATCAAAGTGGTTGATGAATCATAATTTCACTATGCGGTAAAGCAAATCTTTTACCTTTTTCTCATCATGTTAAAATAATTGATCACATTGAAGCAGATAATCATACAGAGACTGTATGAATTGGACATTTTACATATTGCATAGTGTCATAAATTGCTAAACCTGCTGTTACATGTCATCAAGGAGAATTTACATACATAGTTATTGGAGCTTTTGGATCTTGTTTTTCTAAGAAAAGTAATTGTGCAATAATTGTATTTGCTACAGAACTATCAATTGCTTCTCATAAAAACACAACTCTATCTTCCAAAAGTCTAGAATAAATATCATAAACTCTTTCCCCTGTTGGAGTTTTATCAATAACTGTTGGTATAAGCATATCTTTGATTGGAATTATCTTTTTAGACATTTTCAAAAATTAAAAATTAAATTACTTTTCTGTTATTTTATCATATCTTTAAATATTTTCAAATTAAATAAATATTATTAAATTGACAAAATATCAGTTTATAAAATTATACTTTCTTTTTACTAGCCAATTGTCAACATGCAGCATCAATATCATCTCACATTGTAGCTCTTATAGTTGATGGAATTCAATAATTTTCCAATACTTTTTGGAATTTTTCAATTATAATTCTTGAACTTGGTTTATATATTCATCAAATTCAATCTCATGAATTATATGGAATAAAATTCACATGGGCTAATTTTCATTTTAAAAGTTCTCATAATTCTTTTGCAAATTCAAGTTTATCATTAACTCAAGAAATCATTATATATTCATAAAAAATTCTTTTATTTGTTTTTTCCACATATTCATCAAGAGATTTCATTAAATTATTTAAATTATTTTTTTTATTTATTGGCATCAGTTTATCTCTTAATTTGTCATTTGAAGCATGTAAACTTATTGCTAAACTAGTTTGTGGAAAATCTTGAGTAAATTTTTTAATTCACTCAATTATTCAGCAAGTTGAAATAGTAACTCTTCTATTTGATAAGTTTAATTTTTTTTGTTCACAAATAATTTGAATTGATTTTTTTACATTTTCATAATTTAAAAATGGTTCTCACATTCACATATAAACTACATTTCTAAGAACTTTTTGTTCATTGTACAATAAACTTGCAACAAAATAAACTTGTTCAATTATTTCATAAAATTCTAGATTTCTTTTCAATCAAAGTCTTCAAGTCGAACAAAAACTACATCACATAGGACAACCAGCTTGACTAGAAACACATAAAGTATTTCTTCAAGTAAGATGTCTCATAATTACACTTTCTATAAAAAGTCAATCTTTGGTTTTGAAAAGTAATTTTGTGGTTTGTCAATTTTTAGAATCAATTTTATTTTCTAGTTTCAATGAATAATAAAAAAAATTGTTTTCTAATTTTTCCCTTAAATCTTTTGGAATTGTTTGAATATCCTCAAATTTATCAATAAAATTTTTATAAATTGCATTTTCAATTTGAGCATATCTAAAAATAGGAATTTTGTTTTCTTTCAAAAAATCTTTGAGTTTTTCTTCATTATGAATTGAATACATAAAAATTAACAAATTAACAAATTAACAAATTAACAAATTAACAAATTAATTATAATTTATGTAATTTTTCTGTCAAATAATTTTAATTTTTATTTCTTTAATTATAAAAAGATTTTGAAAAAACAAACTTTAATATAAAATTATAAAAATTATTTAAAAAAAAAATTATGAAATTAAAAAGAAAAAATGCTTTAACAATTATAGAAGTAATGGTTTCTTTACTGATAATTATTTTTTGACTTATCTGAATATATAGCATTTACTGAAGATCTCAAAAAGTAGCATTATCAATAGAAAACAGAGTTAAAGCCATTTCTATGGCAAGAGAAGCAATAGAAGTTGTTCATAATATAAGAGACACAAATTGGTTGATATATCAAGCTGATTTGGATAATTGTTGGAATACAAATTATTATAATGGTTTATGTTTATGAAATCAATGAGAAAATTATAAAATTACTTCGTGATCATATATTGTTTATACAGACTCAGACACAAATCAATGGAAGCTTGACAAAAAATCAGGAGAAGAAAATAGAAACTTTTCTAATGAAAACTATAGACAAGATTATAAAATAAATATTGACCAAAATTGATTTTTTACCCAAACTTGATGAATAGAGTTTTTACCTATTTTTACAAGAGAAATAAAGATAACTTATCCTGATTCAAATAGAATGAAAATTAATGTAAAAGTAAGTTGGAATGATAATACAAAAATCTGATTTTCAAACATATCACTTGATTCAGAAATAACAAATTGGAAAGAATAAAAACTATTTTTTAAACTCAGTGTTTCATAATAATTCAATTGCACTTTTTTTAGAATCTTGTCTAACTTGTGATAAATTTTTTCCTCATTTATCATTTAATATGTTTTCAACAAAAATATCTAAAATTTCTTGACTTTTAGGATGATTTCATGCAACATCATCTTTACTTAAATTTGCTTCTACAAAATAATCAAGATTTACTCACCGTTTTTCATTAAAAAATTTAAGTACACCAACTCACTTAAATAAATTTTTAGAAAGTTCTGTATTAACTACGGAAATTCATAAAACTCAAGCAAATATGTTTTTTAAACAATGTTTTAACCGAATTTTTTGATCATTTGGATTTTTATAAGGTCTAGCTTTTATTGCTTCAATCTCTTTTTGAATTTCAGAAACCATTTCATTTGCTGATTTTGGCATTTTAAATCCACCATCATCTAAATCAAATACAGCTTTTATGATTCTAGGAGATAAAGAAAAAGTTCATTTCCCAGCAAAAGCATCACTTAAATAATCATCTTTTTTACTTAGTTTTACCAAATATGCTGACTGATTAGCATAAAATTGTTTTAGTGTTTCATTTCAAGGTTTGTCTTTTTCTGTAAGAAGTATACTTGATAATTCTCAATCTTCTGAAGAATCTCAATCAGCACTCATATACATTACTTTTGTAAGAATATGTCAAAAAGTTTTTCAATTTTTTCATTTTTTAGTAAAAAATTTTAAACATTTTTCTCTTCTTTGATTTTCACCTAATCTTCATAATATCAAGTCATTATATAATTCTTCTGCTTCAGATCATATTCATTTATAATTATCAGACTTTTTTTCTATTTCATGAGCCAATATTCTTATAGTTTTTATGGCTAAATTTATATCTTTTGGATAAGACATAAATCTCGCTAAAGGAATAATTCTTCATTCATCAACAATATTTTTTATTTCATTTGATAATTTATCAGGAAGAGTCAATGCAATTCAGCTATAAACCATAATTAGTGGAATAAGATTCATGTCTTCCATAGAACTTCATCTATCAACCAATTTTGAAAGCCATCATATAGCATTTGCAGGTGATCAAGATTTCAATTCACCTAATCAAGCCTCCAATTGATCACTTGGATTTCTTGTTTCTCATCATTTTTTTTGTCATTCTTTGATTTCATCTTCAATTCATTGTTGTTTCTTTTTTTCTACATCCTTATGAAATCTTGATCTTCTTTTTATTCATTCATAACCTCAAGCCTTACATTGTTTTTTCATCAGTATCCATACAAGTTCCTCTTCAGTAAAATTTCTTGTATTTCAGTCACTATTAGGTTTTTCACAATCTGCTTTAACTTCTTTATACAAAGGATGGTCCTCTACTTTTCACCGGTATCAAGACAAAGCTTTAAACCATAAAAATTCTCATTTCCTACTATATAATGGAGCTTTAGGATCTCATTCATAATTTTTGTTATATAAATTACCATATTTTTCCAACATAAATACTAAAGCAGCTTCTTTTTTATATTCTTCTGTATTTTTATATGTAATCCGGTTATAAATTAAGGCTATTGCATCAGGAGTATCTATATTTTTAAGTCTAGAAACAGCTCCTTCCATAGATTTAGCTTGAGTTTCTTCAACTCTTGATAATAATTGTGTTTTAATTTCAAGAGATGGAATCAGTTTTCACCAAGTAGCTAAAGCTATTCTTGCAGAATGTTCTTCATTTCAAGTTTTTAGGTGTTCTTTTAACTGTGTAAATAACATTTTTAATCATCAAAGTATTTCATGAACAGATTTGTTTCATAAAAACCGATTATAAAAACTCCATTTTCACTTTTCTCATTCTTTAACTCAAGACGTTTCTTTTACTTTTTCCAAAGTTTCTGGCTTTAAATTTTTTGTTCTTATATAATTCTCTAAAAAAGCTACACTTACAAGCTCTTTTGGTCATAAATTATATGTTGTATCTTTAACTTTTTCGCTTTTATTTCATTTTTTTATTTTTCTTTCTTTATCTTCTATAATTCATTCTTGAATTTCTACCATAGAACTTGCTCAAGTTCAGAATATTTTTCATAATTTCAAAACTTTATTATTTTCTCATTTTTCATTATTTTGTACCAAAAACTCATAATTTGCGGTATTTGATGTATCTTTACTAATTATTTTTCAATCTTTAAATTCAAATTTTGACCAAAAATTTCCTAAATTTCATTCTGTTCAAAATAATTCTCACAATTTTTTTAAATCTTGAGTATTAGAAAATCTTTTTAAATTTGGAGATTTTTCTTTTATAAGTCAAAGTAATTGTTCAAAACTGGCAAAAAATACTTCTCAAGTAGCATCCATCATTTGAATCATCTTTTTTGATTGATCAATATTAACAATAGTAAATACATAATTTTCAGGATTTTCCAAAGATGAATCATCTAATTTAAAACTTGTTCAAATTCATATCTTGAACTCTTTTCAAGAAGGATCAAGTTCATCTATTTGATTTTTAAGTATAAAAAGCATTAGTTCATCTTTAATCAAATCATCATCTAAGGAATCTATATTTTGAAATTTTTCTTTTGAAGTAAGCAATTTTTGATAATTTGGATCTTTTTCTAATTCTTTTATTTCTTCTTCAGATTTTCAGATTTTCATTTTATTTATTTCTTCATCAAGATATCTAAGATAATCTTCTTTATCTCATAGAGTTGGATCATTTATATCACTTATTGTTTGTTTTATTTTTCAAGTTTTGATTTGATCTTTTATATCATCTTTGGAAAATATTTCTATATTTTTAAGATTTTTAGATTTTATAGCTTCAAATAAAGAAATATATTTTGAATTTGTAGATTGTAAAGTGTTTGAATTATTATAATTTCAATTCAGTGATCTATCTATAAAACCAAAACTTCAATCCTCTCAAAAATTTATCATTTCATAAAAATCCACATAATTCTTGTTTTCATCTTGTGAATCTGTAAAATCTATTTTTAAAACTGCTCCAGTTTTTATTTTTTCGAGCATTTCAACTCATCAATTTATTTTTCCTGATAATTCTTGATCTTCTCTTATTTTGTTTTTTAAAATATCTATTGTTAGTATCTCTTTAACAAGATCTTCTTTAACTCACTCCTTAAATTCATTAAAAGATTTAACCATTCTATCTTTTAAAGTTTCACTTTTTTCAAGATTTAAAAGTCATGATTCAGCATAATCTTGACTTGAAACATATATATCTCAAACTTGAACATATTCTATTAAATTCAATAATTCTCTGTCATTATCTGAAATTGAAGCTCATCATCTTTTTTTTGATAAAAAATCTTTTAATTCATTTTTCTTTTTATTTTGTGCTTCAGATTCCGAAATCAAAGATAAATCTATCAATTCTTGTAAAGAAATTGATGGAAGATATACTTTTATAAAAGCCTTTTTTTGTTCATTTGAAAAAATTTGATAATCAAAAAGAGTAGAAATATCTATCGAATTTAAATCATCTCATGATTTTATTTTGCTTATAATTTGATTAAGTTCAGATAATGCTGAATTTTCATCTCATAGTTCAGAATTTTTTCTTAATTTTTCTTTTAGCTTTTGTCTAAATTCTTCACTTGAAGAAAATGTTATATTTTCAAAAACTTTTTTTATTTCTTGAAAATTATCTTTTCTATTTTTAGTAGTTTTTGTAACTGAATTTATAAATTTTTGAAATTCTTCTGTTTTTAATTGTAAGTCTAATAATTTATCATAGCTAAGTTTTCAAAGTTCTTTTTCTAAATTATTTTTTGAAATACTGTCTAATTCATATCTTTTTACACCAAGTTCACATACTTCATTTTTTATAGATTCATATTTATAAGAAAGTCTATTTGATTCTCTTAAAAATTCATCAAAAAATTCTTTTTTATTTTCATCACTTGCATTTGAAAGAAGTTTTTCTAAATCTCTTCATTCTAAACTACGTTTTAAATCTTCATATAGATTTTTTTCATTGTATTTTTTTTGATTTAATTTATTATAAAATTCAATATTGTTTATTTTATCTCAAGAATTATCTCAAGTTAATTTTTTTCTTGCTTGTTTTTTTGATAATTCTTTTAAATAATTTAAATCAGTACTATTATTTAAACTTTGATTTTCTTGGTTTTCTTGGTTTTGTTCACTACTATTTGATGAATTATTTACCATATATAATTATTTAAAATATAATAGTTTATATCTACTTAATTATATATAATTTTGCAAAAAAAACAATAGGAAAAACTTATTTTTATTTTTTAAAAATTCACGAACCTATTCTTAAAACATCGATTTGTTTTTTAATAGCAATTTTATAATCAAGGCTTGTTCAAGCTGAAATAATTGAATTTGGTAAATGTTTATCTCTTAGGTTTAATAAAAAGTCAAATTCTTTTTCTTTTTCTTCGTTTGTAAAATCAAATTTTCACATTCATGAAAATCATAATAATTCAATATTTTTACAATTTTTTAAAATATTTAAGAATTCTTCAATTTCATTTTCATTAATTCATGTATTTTTATTTTCATCTATATTTATCTGAATAAATATTTTTACATCAAAATTATTTTTTTCACAAATTTCTTGAATTTTTTGAATATGTTTTATACTACAAACGCTGTGTATAAAACTTGAATATTTAACTATATTTTTTATTTCTTTTGTCTGAATATTTCATATAAAATGAGTTTTTTCTCTTGCTAAGTTTTTTTCTTTTAAATTTCAAACTCTATTTTCTCAAAATCAAAACAAAATTTCATTGTAATATTTTTCAAAAAAATCAATAATTTCTCAAGTTTTTTCTTTATCATAATATTTTGTAACAACAAGTAATTTAGAAAAAGATTTTTTTATTTCTTCAAGTAAATCTATATTAAATTCCATATTTTAAAATCTATTAATTTTAATATTTAATTTCTTTAATCATTTATTCACTTATTCGTTTAATCGCTTATTCGCTTAATTAAATCATATCTAAATCATTTTCTTAAAAGTTTTTCTATAATTTTTTTATTTTCATATTTTCATTTTAACTTCTCAAATTCTTTTTTTAAAATTTCTAATTCTCAATCGTCTCAAAAAATTTCTTCTAAAATATTTAAAATATTTTCCTTATCTTCTCCCCTTTCACAAAGTTTAGAAAAAATATATTTTTTACTTTTATTTTTTTCTCTGTAATTCAATATTTTTCTTCTCAAATAATCTTTATCAAGAAAAGATTTTTCTAAATCAAAGTTTTCTTGAAGTATTTTTTCATAATCTTCTTTTTTAAATCACTTTTCAAAAAGTTTTGATTTTATATATGCTAAATTTTTATTTTTTTGAATATAATATCTGATTTTTGCTTCTATAACTTGGTTTTCTATTATAAAAGAATTTAAATCATTTAAAACTTTTTTCACTAAAATCATATCATCTTTAGATTTTTTCATCAATTTTTCTTCAAGTTTTTTCTTTGAAGGATAGTACCTAAGATAATAATTTATCGCATAATTTTTTAAATATTCAAATTCCATTGTTTTTATTTTTCTATTTTATATATAAAAGCTGGAGGAAAATTTTTTAATTCAAACAATAATTTAGCTTTCTTATTAAAAATTTTTTCAATTTTAGTTTTATGAGTAAAAAAATATTGATACTGTAAAAATATTCAGGAATTTTTGAGTTTATTCTTACAATTACAAATTATTGGAGAAAAAACACATTTTTCTAAACTAGCAAATGACAATGTAGAAATAACTAAATCTAATTCTCAATCTATATAATTTTTTATAAACTCAGCACTATCTTCTATATAAATTAACCTTTTATCATCTATACAACTTATATATTTTTTAGTATTTTTATCTATTTCAAAAGCATATAATTTAGAATTTTCAGACATTTTTTTCAAAATTTCCTTAGTAAAAACACCATCTCAAACTCAAAGTTGAGCGATTTGCAAATCTTTTGAAAAATCCACTTCTCAAAGCATTTTTTCAACTAAAAATTTTGAACTATGTCAAATCATTCATTTTTGTCTAAAATTTTTTATTCACATAATTTTTATTAAACTAAATTATTAATTTTTCTTTATAAGATTTTATCAAAGCTATAAATTTTTCTATTTCTTCAACTCTTATTTCAAGTCTTTTTTCTTGCAAAGATAATGCGTCTTTAAATGATTTTTCTTCTGTTATATTTATTTGATTTTTTATATCTTTCATAGTTTCAACAATAACTTCTAAATTTTTTGTTAAAAGTTTTTCAACTTCATCTATAGGATCATAAATTTGTTTTTTTATCCAAGAATTATAAACAGAAAAATCAAAAATATCATTGTATTTTGAATTTTGTAATTTTTTTCCTAAATTTAAACTATTTTTTACAGCTATTTCTGATTCTTTTGTGATTTTATCTATTCAAGAATTAATATTTAAAAGTAAAGCATCTTGCCATTCATTATTTTTAGCTTTAAGCAAATTCTTAATCAGATTATTTTTTTCATTATTTAAAATAACTGAATTTGAATCTATTTTATCAAATAAATAATTTATACTTATAACTTCATGTCATTTTATTTTTAATATAAATTTATTTATAAAATTTAAAACCAAAGTAAATAACCATAAAAAAACTGTTCAAGCAAAATAAATAATAAACATTATAAAAGCATATAAGCTATACATAAGATATCAAATAAACAAAGCTCTTGAATCTTTATTATTTTTAAGTAGTTTAGAAATTGTTTCATATCATTCAAAAATTTTTTTTCTTATTTCTTTAATTAAATCAGATTTAGTTTTTGATAAATTTGAATCTTGAAAAAGATATTCATCAAATTCATTAGCAATTTTATCCATATCATTTGCTAAACTTGAAACATTGTTAAAACTGACAATTTTTCAATTTATAGAAATATGAGAATTTGTTAAAACCACAAAAGCATTTTTAGAAAGTATAAACGATTTCTTAAATGATGGAATTGAAAGAAATATAAGTATAAGTATTGAAATAATTCAAATAAAAGAGAAAAAAACTATAAAAAGCAAATATAAATTAGAAAAAAATATTAATCAAATTAAAACAGCAAAAATAGCTAAAATATTTCAAATTTTGCTTATAATTGATAAAAAATCTTTTTCTATACTTGATTTTACATCATTTGTACTTATCCAATTATAAAGATAAAATCATTTTTCATCAACTTCATTTTGGATACGAGAAGGAAGAGAAAACTTTTCTTTTTTCTCTTGTTCTTCATTTATTTTTATATTCATAAAAATTAATTAGAAATTTCTTTTGCCAATTCTTCTTGTGATTTAGATGTAAGAACTTTTACATTATCCAATTTAGTTTTTGCTTCATCAAATAATTTATTTTCTTCTTCAGCTTGTTTTTTTACATCTGATCTATATGATTCAATTTGATCAAAATGATTTTTTAATTTAGTTACATTTTCAACAAAAACTGAAGCAGATAAAACTGGTTTAGAAGATAATTCTTCTGATTTTTTTGAAGATTCTATTGCTTTATCTGTAAGTTCTCATGACATCTTATCAATTGTTTCTCACATTACATTTATAGCTTTCATACTTGCATCAAGTGCTTTTTGCGAACTAGTTTCTATAAGTGCTGTTGATAAAAGTGTCTTAAAAATTGGACGACTAGAATTCATAGCAAGTGATAATTTTGTTGCACTATCTAATCTCATAAGAAGTCTTTTTCTAGCCATTTCTAAGTTTCAAATCAAAACTACTAAGTTTGATAAAAAATATTCTACATTTCTCAAAAACATATCATATTTCATTTTTTCCTCTTCTGTATCTACTTCAATAGCTTTAACCTTGAATTCCTCTAATTTAGTTCATAAAAATTCTTTATAAGCTATAACTTTTCACAGATTTTCTTCAATTCAAAGCAAAAAATCTTTTTGCATATCTATAGAAGTATCCAAAGATTTTGCTGATTGATCAAAACCTGAAAAAATTGTTTGAATTTTTCATTCAACAGATTTTATATTAAAAGATGCTTCGTCCCATTTGGCATCAAGAGATTTAGCCAAAGTACTTATCAAAGGCAAAGATTTTGCAATTTTCATCAAGGTTCAATCATTATCTATAATTTCTTTATAAACTCATTGAACTTGTTTGTTCATATCTGATAGTTCATCAGAAACATTCATAATTGGATCTTTATCAATCACTTTTGCTGTTTCTGAGATTATATTATCAAGTGGAGCTGTAATTTTTTCTCACAAATCTCTAAAATCTTTGGCTTCACTAAAAGTTTTTTCTACTTCAGCTTGATCAAGAGCACTTAATTTAGTAGCTTTTATATCGTTATCTATAACTTTTATTTCCTTAGTTTTTGCTTCTGACATAATAAAAAATTTAAAAAATAATACAGACTAATAATACTTTTAATAATAAATTAATCAAAAGAATTTTTATTATTTTGTTGGTTTTTTTAGAAAAAAAATGTATAATTTAACAAAATAATTTTTAAAATAAAAATATGGGATTATGAATTATTAGCACAATAACTATTTGAATATTTTCTTGATTTATGTTCATAATAATTTTTTTAGCAAATTATTATGCTGAACTTGATTTAAATGTATGAATTTTTATATGATTAATTGTTTTTATAAATTTAGTTTTATGGCTAATTAGCCCATTTTTTTCAAACTTAATTTATAAATGGTTTTACAAAATAAACTGGATAAATTTAGAAGAATTAGAAAAAACTTCACCAAAAACTGTAGAAATTATCAAAAAAATATGTAATGAAAATAATATTAAAATTCCAAAACTTGGTTTAATTCCAGATGAAAATCCAACAGCTTTTACTTATTGATCATGAAAATGGAATGCAAGAATTGTAATTTCTAATTGAATTATAAGTTTTTTAAGTGATGATGAAAGATCAGCAGTTTTTGCTCATGAACTTGGACATATAAAAAACAATGATTTTATAATTATGACTATTGCTTCAACTCTACTTCAAATTTTGTATGAATTATATTTTGTATTTACTAATTCAAAGAGTAATTCAAATAACGATGGTAAATCGAAATTAGTAATAATATGAATAATATCATATATTTTTTATTTTATTTGACAATATGTTTTACTTTATTTATCTCGTATAAGAGAATATTATGCAGATGAAGTTTCATGAGAATATACAGATCCAAATTTACTAGCTGAAGCTCTTATAAAAATCGCATACTGAATATTGGTAACACCAACAAACAATAGACTTATAGAATCAACAAAATTTATTTGAATTGCAAATGATAAAATGGCAAAATGAATTTGAGTTCTTTACTACAATGCTTGAAAAAATGATACAAATGAATTAATTCAAAAATCATTTTTATATGATATAAAAAATCCTTGGGCAAAAATATGAGAATTTTTTTCTACTCATCCTTTAACTTGAAATAGAATTAATAGACTTATGACTTTAACAAATACTCCAAAATATGATATAAAAGCGATAAATGAAAAGTTTCCTGTTGATAATAAAAAATTATACACTTGATTTGGAAAAGATCTAGCAATAATTTCAAGTATTTATTTATTACCAATTATTTTAGTTATTTTATCAATAATAATATGATTAAATAATGCATTTTGATATATTTTAATAATTCCAAGTATCCTTATATGATTTTGATTTTCTCTTATTATAAATACTTTATGGGCATATTCAAACGAAAATAAAGTAAAAACAAATGTTTTAGAACTCATGTCAGATGTTTATGCATCTCCAGTTAAGTGAAAAAATATAGAATTAAACTGAATAATTATTTGAAAGTGAGAACCTTGATATGTGTTTTCAGAAGACTTTATGTTAAAAGATGAAACATGACTTATGACACTTGATTTTCAAAGTAAAATTCCAATTATTTGAAACTTAATATTTAGCTTAACAAAAGTAAATGAATTTATATGAAAACAAGTAATATCGTCTTGATGGTTTTTTAGATGAGTTTGAAATTATACAGTAATAGATAAAATGAAAACATTGGATTGAAACCAAGAAATAAAATGAGGAATGAAATTTTGGTGATTAGCTTGATGAATAATTTCTATTATAATATGAATAATAATTTTATTCGTGAACTAAATAAAAACTAAAAATCTACATCTTTTATACTTGCAACTCTAACTCACAAATCTTTAGCTTTTTTTAGCTTACTTCAAGGATTTTCTCAAACTAGTAAAAAATCTAGATTTTTTGATACACTTGATATAAATTTTGCTCAATTTTTTTCCAACTTTTCAATTATTTCATCTCTTGTAATTCAAGAAAAACTTCAAGTTATACAAAATTTTTGTCCACTATACTTTCAATTTTTTTCTTTTTTATCAAGAAAATCAATATAGACAATGTTAAGTATTTTTCATAAAAATTGTCTATTATCTGAATTGTTAAAATAACCATAAATTGACTTTGCAGTTTCAGTTCATATATCTTCTAAGTTTTCTAATTCTTCAATTGAATATTTAAAATCAAGTAAATCTTCTTTTTTTTCAAAAATTGATGCCAAAGTTTTTGCAGTTTTTTTACCAACTCAATTAATTCAAAGAGCTGTTAAAAAAGAAACTATATCTTGATTTTTTGCTTTTTCTATTGATTCTAATATATTTGAAACTGATTTTTCTTTATATCAATCCAATTTTATCAATTCATTTTTTTTATTTTTCAAGAAAAAAATTGAAATTAAATCATCTATAAATCATAATTCTAAAAACAATTTTATCTGTTTTTCTCAAAGTCAAGGTATATTTAAAGTATTTTTCCCTACTGCATAAATAAGATATCATTCAATTTGAGCTTTGCAAGAATTTGTGTTGGGACAATAATATCTAATTTTTTCATCATCTTTTTCAAGTTTTGTAAAACAAATTGGGCAATTTTGTGGAATTTCTATTTTTATTTCTTTTCAAGTTCTTGCTTCAGTAATTGGTCAAATTATATCTGGAATTACTTCTCATGCTCTTTTTAACCAAACATAGTCTCAAATCATTATTCATTTTTTATTTAATTCATCATAATTGTGAAGATTTGCCCTTTTTACAATTGCTCAAGAAACATTTACAGCTTCCAAGTTTGCAACAGGAGTTATTGTTCATGTTCTTCATACGCTATGATATATACTGATAAGTTTTGTTCTTACAATTTCAGCTGGAAATTTATAAGCAATCGCATATCTTGGATGATGCTGAGTAAATCAAATTTTGTTCCATAAACTTATATCATTTACTTTTATTACAAGTCAATCAATATCAAAATCGATAGAATTTTTTATATCTCAAAAATTATCTATTATTTTTATAATTTCATCAATTCAATTACAAACTTTTAAATAATTTCAAGTTTCAAATCATAATTTTTCTAAATAATTTATAAGATAAGAATAAGTTTTATCTGCAAAATCCAAAAAATTTGATAAATCATAAGCAAAAAATTTCAAATTTCTTTCCTTTGTAATACTTGTATCAATAGTTCTAAGACTTCAACTCGCTGCATTTCTAGGATTTGAAAAAATCTTTCATCAAGTTTCTAAAGCTTCTTTATTTATTTTTTCAAAACTTGAATTTGGTAAAATAACTTCTCATCTAACTTCAAATTTATCTTTATAATCTATATTTTTAGGAATATTTGAAATTTGCATAACATTTTCAGTTACATCTTCTCACTCTATTCAGTTTCATCTAGTTATTGCTTGAACAAATTTTCCATTCTTGTAAATAAGTTCTATTCAAGCTCAATCAAATTTAAATTGAAGAGCATATTCTAGATTTGAGTTTTCTATTTTTAAGTTTCAATTCTTCTTTACTCTAGTATCGAAATCTCTTAATTCTCATTCATTATAAGTATTATCCAAACTAATCATTGGACGAGAATGTTTTACTTTTAAAAAGCTTGATTCTTTTATCGTAGATCAAACTTCTTTTGTTTTTTTATTTAAAATTCAATATTTTTTTTCCAAAAATTCTAGTTTTTTAAATAATTCATCATATTCAAAATCACTTATTATAGGATTTTCTTCATTATAATATAAATTGTTATGCTCTTTAATTATTTTTTGCAAATCTTTTAACTCAAAAACAAGTATTTCATCTTTATTTTTTTGTAAAAAATAGTTTGATTTTTCAAGCAAAACTTTTGTATTCATTTAAATTTTCTAATCTAATAAATATTAATTTAAATTCTATACAATTTATATATTTTTTCAATATAAAATCTATGTTTTATAAATGTAAAAATACTAATTTATTGTTTATATTTTTTATACAATATATGATTTTTTTATATAAATTAATTAAATTTTTTCTTTTTTTTAATCTTAACATCAAGTTTTTTCTATAAAAAAGTTATTTTTTTTATTTTTATTTTTTGCTTTATTTAAGCTAAAAATTAAACTTAATTAATTATAATTAATACTTTTTTATATCCGTCAAGTCCAGTTTCTGGATTGAAATAAGCTTTATAAGTATAATGTATATGTATTTAGTAAAGCTCTTTTACATCTTCTTACTCTCCTAGATGGGAAATACAAAACCTAGTATAATTCCCTTAGTAAACATTTAATGTTTTACTACAAACACAAAAACAACAAAAATAAAAACAAAAAGTAGTGATTAAATACATTATATCCGTCTTCTCTAGTTAATTTTTACAGAAAGATTGATTAAAGTAGGCGGATATAGCTATTTTTAAATCCTACATTAAAAAAAATTAAAAATTTTTTTAAAATAAAAACAAAGGAGCATGGTGAATAGCTCCTAAATAATTACCCAAGGATAGTAGGAAACTATATATAAAGTTCTTTTGAATCTTTATATATAACAGGAAGTAAAGGTTATTTCCAAAAAAACAAATCCTTATTCCCCTGGACAAATAACATATTTTTTATATAGTCCAGGAAAGTGAATCTGGATTATATAAAAAAGCTAAGTCACTTCTACCAAGAATACTTAGCTTATTTTTTTGTGAAAAAACTAAATTAAATTTTTAAATACTTTTTTCGTTTCTTTGTATCAATTTTCAACTATTTTTTCTACACTTTTAAAGTCTATATAATCAAAATTTGATAAATCAGGAGAAATAAAAATTATTTTTTTTCATTTACTTTTTGCAATTTCTAAACTTAATTCTTCATTAGATTGCATACTTATAGTCAATAATCTATTTAAAACTTCATAATTAAATCAAATTATTCATTTTTTATTTAAATCTTTTTTATAATCTATATAATTTTTTGCTTTATTTAATTTGCTATTTACAACAGATACTGCAATTATATTTTTTCAATCAAGAGCTAAAACTGGTAAATTTTGTTTTAAACCTCAATCAAAAAATAAATTATTTTTTATTTCATAAGGAGAAAATATCAAAGGTATACTTATACTTGCTCTAATTGCTTCAACAATTAATCATTTTTTAAAAATAAAAGTATTTCAAGACATAGCATCTACAGCAACAATTTTTAAAGGAATTTTTGTGTCTTCTATTTTTTTATCTCAAAATATCGAATATAGTAATTTAGAAATTTTTTTTCATGAAATAAGTCATCTTTTAAAATTTAAATCCATCAATTTAATCAATTTTAAATCTTTAGATTTTTCAAAAATTTCAGATGAACTTAATCAAATAGCATAACTTGCTCAAATAATTGATCACATGCTAGTTCAAGCTATTTCATCTATTTTTATATTATTTTCTTCTATGTATTTTATTGTTCAAATATGTGCAAATCATTTTGCTGTTCATCATCATAAAGCTAAAGAATATGATTTTTTCATAATTATAAATTTTTACTATAAAATTTTTCTGGTCACATAATTTTTAATAATGCAAACTTAATTTTACTTTCATCTACTTCTCAATTTTGTGAAAGTAAAGTTTCAATTCTGGATGTTTTTTTTCTTTTTTTAACAGTTTCATTTAATATAACTGGACTCAAAATTTCTCACATTGTTGAAACCATACATCACTCTGGAGAAATATTTAAAAACAAATCCGTTTTATTTTCTAACTTATGTATCGCTTCTCAAACATATGGGGAAAGTTCTCACATAGGTTTCAATGTTGGAATTATCCTTTTAGCATCATTTAAAATATTTTGCATTTTTTCAGGAACTTCAATTCAAGCTGCTTTATATAAAGGATTTATCAAAATATTTCTAAAAAGTTTAGATAATATTTTTATTTTTTTAATAAGTTTTTTATTGTTTTTTAGATTATTTAATAATTTTTTTTCATTATTATTAAAATCATGCATTAATATTTCAAATACATTATTTTCTTCTTGTAAAACTTGTATTTTACTTTCAATTAAATACTCAAAATATATCCAAATTGGAGAATAGGAAATTTCAAATTTATTTAATCAAAGAGTGTTTAATACTGTATTGTATATCATATTTACCTGAGCTACTCTCATATATGCTTCCCCATCAATATGAATTTTAATTTTTTTATCTTTTAAATTATTTTTATTCCATTTTTTATTAAATAATTTTAATTCTTTTCTAATTCAATTATTGTTATAAAGTCAATATGCATAATATTTAAACAAATTGTCTAAAGATATTTTTTGAGAAATTTTTAAAAATTTTAATTTTAACTTTGAAGGATTTGAGTTTTCAAATAAAAAAAGTATTTTTTCTTTCAATTTTTTAAAGTCAATTAAAAACTTATTAAACTCTTCTTTATTTTTACAATTTGTTCAATATTTCATATATAAACTATGCATTACTCATTGTATAATAAATGCTTGAAAAGCTTGAATCATTCACCATTCTTCAACTCCTATACTATATCAAGAATCTTCTTTACCAATTAAAAAATTTACTATATTTTTTTCTAAACCTATGGAACTATCAAAATTATTTAAAATATTTGGTAATTCTTTATGCATATACAACTTATGTAACATAAAATATTGTCATTGGCGACAAGGTCAATCTCAAGCATTATCAAAAATAAAGACTCTAGTTTTTCACTCTAGTTCTCCAATTTTTTTTCTATTTATAAAATCATTTACAGCTTCAATCGAATCAGAAAAAACTCAAGCTAGAGGAGCACAAACTGTATCTCAAACATATTTTCTTCAATTTTTTATTATTTTTTCTAAATCATAATTATCATCATAATTATCAATACAAGTGTATCAACAAGCTCTCATAACAGAAACTAAATATTGATTATCATTTAAAGTTGGAAAGTAAACAACATCAGTTTCTTTATTTAACAAATTTCAACTATAATTATCTAAATATTTAAAAGTGAAATTATCTAATTTGTTATAATCTAAATTTATATTATCAACTAGTTGCTTCATGTAAGTATTAACTCTATTTTCTAAATGAGCAAGTTCATTAATTGCGGCATCAGACTGAATTGTAAGAAAAGGAATATCTTTTGTTATTTCCTGAATATATGGAAAATTTACAGTATCAGGTCAACATTTAAAAGTAGAAACTAAAGAAATTCATAAAGTAGATTTTGTTTTACCTGTTTCTATATTTTCAAATAATTTTTTTATTTTTGGATTTTTTATTATATTATGCAAATTTCTATTTCTAACTCCATTAACAAGAGATAATATATAATGAGGATTTCTCCAATATAAATAATTATAATCAGATGATAAATCTATATTTAAAACATATGATGGTATAGTCAAAACTCATTTTTCATTGAAAAGTTTTCAGGCATGACTATCATAAACTCAAGGGTTCAACACATATTCTCTTCAACAAATTATAATTATATCAATTTCTTTTTTTATAGCAGTTTCAAGCAAAGGGATTAAAGATTCTTCGTATCTATTTCTCATTTCATTATGTTTTTTTATTGCATAATCAATAGATTTTTTAAAATCTTGTATATTTGTTTTTATTCAATATGAGATTAAAATTTCAGAAAATTTAGTATAGATTTGTGATGAAATATACTCACTTTCAAAACTATCCATTTTAATATCAAAAACAAAAAAATTAGCTCAGGGATTATGATTTTTTCAATATAACATCGAAGTTAAAATTCATCACTGATTTATTGTACACGTTCTTCATAAACTTGATTCTCAAGTATCCAGAAACTCAATTTGGGGTATTAAAATATATTTATGTTTTTCATTAGAGAGTCTAATCATTTGTCATGTAGCTCAAAGATTTGGCGCACAAGTATCTATATTTAGATAAGGTTGAGCTATTAATGTGTCTGATTTTTTTACATTATCTATATATACATTTATATCATAATAAGAAAATATCTGAGAAAAAAAGTATGCGAATTCAGATACAGCAAAACTTCTAGGAATTATAATTCTATTTTCTTCTTCTGAACTTGGATAAATTTCATCATGAATTTTGTTTATTGTTTGTTTATAATAATCTTCTATTTTATCAACATCACTGGACTTTTTTTCTTCATTTACAGGTCAACAACCTCACAACATTATATATCAAGATGTTCAATCTGATTTTATAAAATTTAACATTGATCTATTACAACTTGCATTTTTATCTCAACAAACTGCTCATCTACATACAAATAATTTTTTTTCAAATTTTTTATTTATAAATAAATCTAAATCAAGTTTTTCAGTTATATTATTATTTCAACTAAAACTATTTATTAGTCAAAAACATGCTCTATGTCACGGATTACTTGGAACATATCAAAATATATTTGAGGATAAAATATCTTTTAATCTTTTTATTACAGCTAGAGGTAAAGGATCACTAAGCATTGTTTGTCAATGTAATAAAACAAGACAATTTTTAGGAAAAGTTACTTGACTCCACAAAGTTCTTGCCATATTTTCTACAATTGCCCAATAACAAGAAGCTAATATTTGATCTTTTCAAATTCATTCTGCTTGTAAAATTTTTGCATTCTCCATTAAAAAAACTGCACAAGTGGCATTCATATCATATGCTTTTGATGCATTAAAAGCCATTTCACAAGCTTTATTTATATCTTCAATTCAAAATAATGATTTTAATGTATCCATTAAACTTCAAGTTCAAGCTGAACATTTTAAATTCATTGCATTATCAAGTAAATCTCAATCTTTCAAAGATACAACAGAAATTTTTGTATCTTCTCATCATACATCAACTAAAATACATAAATCCGAATTTATATCATATCATTTATTTTGTAAATAATTTATATAAGTTTTTGCTTCGTCTATTGATCATCTTGCATGTGCATAATTTTCTACTAAAACATTGATATTTTCTGATAAATGAGGATATATCTCTCTTAAAACTTTCTGAACTTGATATCTTCAACTTCATGTAATTCAAATATTTTGAACTAAAATTTCTGTATATCAATTACTTTTTAAATCATTAAAAATATATTTAATTGTCTCTATCGTATCTCAATGATTTGTATATGAATTCAAAAATATAAGATTATTATTTGTATCAGAAATAACAATTTTTGCCATTGTAGATCAAACATCAAGTCATATATTAACTTTTAAGCCTTTTTTATTAATATCTAAATTTATTTTTAAATTTTTTTCTCTTTTATAAAAATTATGTTTTGTATAACTATCATATAAACTATGAAAAGATGGATATTCTAAAAGAGTTGCTCATTTTTGTTCTATTATAGGCTGAGATTTTTTGAAGTTATTTCATAATTTTTCTTTCAACAACTCAATTCATGAAAAAATAAGATCATTACCTTCATCATAAATTACTTTATTAGTTCAGTGCGCCTTAAAATAATCATCTGCACAATTTCTAGCATATTCCCATTTAAATATACCTCAAGTTAAATAAACAATATCTATTCAATCTACAAATTTTTTACAAGCTTTTAATACTTCTGATTTCAAAGTTACAGCTAATGCATTTTCAAGAGGAATTCATTGATTTTTATCTGAAATAGTTGCTGAAGATGCAAAAACTCAACACCTATCTGCCCTAATTAAAATTGATTTTCTTTTACTAAATCATTTTTCTCACAAATAATCTTTTAAAACTGTATCTAAATCTGATTCATTTATTCATAATTTTTGTAATATCCTTGCAATATTTATTCAAGATCAAGCTCAACAATGTGGATTTATAAAAATATTATCTTTATATAAATTTCAAGTTTGATCTAAAGTAATTCATGAATATCAAGATGCTGAAATTTCAAGTATTCATATATTTTTATATTTTTTATTTTCATCAATTATTTTTTTTCAAGCCATCCATAAAGATGATATTGAAGAGACATTTTCTCACTGAGGAAAAATTTTATCGATAGATTTGGATAATTTTCATGTTATAAATACATTTTTAGGATTTTTTGTTCATGTTATTTCTTTAATTTGTGCATATACTTCATATTTTTCAAATAATTTTTTAATTTCATCTTCACTTTTTATAAAAATTTTTTTGCTTATTTTTTTATCTCAAGAAAAAATTTTTATTTTAATATTTTGAATTCATGCATCAATAATCAACATAATTTTTAAAGTTTAATATTTAAAATACTTACAACAATATAATTATTTATTGTTTATTTTCAATTTAAAAATTTATTTCAAAAAAAATGCAATTTTAGATCTTTTATAAGATTTTTTCAATTCATCGATTGAATTTATAAAATTTTCTCAAGTTTTTTCAATACTATCAATAAAAAAAACTCAATTTATTTTTGTTTTTAAAGAAAAATTTCATTCTGAATATTCCCTAACAAAATTATTTGGTGGATAAGTTATAGAAAATCATATTTTTTTTAATTGTATTTGTATTCATATATCTTCCTCAAATTCTTTTGCGTAGGATTTTAAAACTAATGCAGAACAAATTAATTTAGAATCTAAGTTAAAATTTAACATAAAATCATAAGATTTTCATACATTTTTTAATGCATTATTTATAGACCTATTTATTTTTTCTTGATAAAAATTTGTTCTAAAAACAGCAAAATAATCATTTAAAAAAACAAAATCCTTTATGTTAACTATAGAAACTCATTTCCCTGTTGCTTCTATAATATAATTTTCATTATCATCAAGATTGTTTAAATCATTATATTTATACTTCTTTTTAATTTCTTTTCAAGTTCACAAATACATTGCCATATGTTTCCAAAATCAAGGAATTAAAATATTTTTTATATACCGATTTCATCTAATTAAAAGTATATCTCAAGCCTTTGAAATTTGTAAATATTTATTTAAATTTTCTTCATTAATTAATCATTTTTTTCTTCTTGTTAATCTTATTTCTCTGATAAACATTCATACATTTTTTGAAATAAAAAATAATCATTTATAAATTTTAGCTCCAAGAAAATTATATAAATTATAATAATTAAAATAAAGTCTATCTTTTATAAAAATGTCATCAATCTCATAAAGAAGTATTATAATTTTTTCATCTAAATATTTTTTAAAAAACATAATAAATGTCACAGGAAAATTAAATACATATATATATTTTGGCTTATAAATATAATTTACATAATAATAAAAATCTTTTTTAAAATTTTCATTTAAAAAATTTCTTATAAATTTATCATGATTTCAAAAATTTTCAGTTAAATCAAGTATAGATTTATAATAAAAATGAAGTATAATTTTTCTTAAAGCTAATTTATTGTAATCAACAATAAAAAAATATTTTCTAAAAGCTGTTTTTTTTAATAAAAATATTAATTTTTCAAAAAATGTTGTGTATCTTAACCAAAAATTCTTAAATTCTTCTTTATCTTTTTTAAAATAACTAAAATCTTTTTTATTTAAAATTTTTAATTTTTTTAAATCAACAAGCAAAACTTTATATTCTATTTTCAATTTTTGTAGTTCATCAAGAAAATTTAAAAAATCCATATATCTATTTAATAGCTTTTAATGTATAATTATCGACAGGTGCGTAATCATCAGTCAACAAAGGCATATCTTCAACAATATCTTTTTTATAAACTTTTGTTAACAAATTTTTTATTTTTTCATCATTAGTTTTTTTAGTTAAATCAAATTTAGCTTTACTTGCAATTACAACTATATTTTGAACTAAATTTTCTTTTTCATCGCTCGTTTTAAAAACCAGTATATTTGGAAAAATTTGCTTTATAGTTTTATATTCTGCTCTAAAAAATTCTCATTTAGATCAAGAAAAAGCAGAAATTAAGTTTATAATAATAGTTCAATCATCACCTAAAGAATCATACATTTTTTGATAAGACTCAAGGGTTGTTAAATTAAATGGTAAGGAAAAATATGATTTAAAAGCGTCTCAAAAAATCACATCATATTTTTTTGTATTTTTATTAAGATAAGTTCTTCAGTCTTCATAAACCAATTTTAAATTTGAACTTTCTTTCAAATCAAAATGTTTTTTTGCTATACTAGTAAATCACGGATCAATTTCAACAACATCAATTTTTTTTCAAGAAAATTTTTCCAAAAAATATGATGGATAAACATATCAAGCTCATCATATCATCAATGCATTTTGAAAATTTGGATTAAAATATGAAATTAAATCATAATATTTTGTGTACTCAAAAACTAAATTAGAATTGTCATTTATATATTTTGCTGAACTAAATTCATTATTTATAAGAAGAAGTTTTACTTTTTTTCATTTATAATCAACTTTATCATAAACTGTCGCTCTATTATACATCGTATCATAAACAAATATATTATTTTTGTTTAAATAAATACTATAATATTTTTGAAAAATAAATAATAAAACTATTAAAATTATTAAAATTATTTTTGATTTTTTATATGTTTTAAACTCCAAAAATATTGAAACAATAATGAAAATAAGCGAAATAAATAGTATTATATTATTTGTTCAAAAAAAAGGAATTAAAAAAAATCAAGCAAAAAAAGTTCAAAATATGCTTCATAGTGTAGAAATAGCATAAATATTTCAAATTTCTTTTCAGGAATTTTTAAGTGAATTAATTTTTAATTTTGCTATATATGGAGAGACTAATCCAAAAAAAACACTAATTGGAGCAAATAATACTATTGAAGCTATAAGTCAATTTAATATAATGCTTGAAAATACATTTTGTAAAGATGACAAAAACTGGTCTTTAAAAGCATAAATTGCTAACAATAATCAAGTAATTATTAAAAAAAATGATGATAAAATTCAAATATTTGAATTTTTATCTGCAATTTTTCATCATATATAATACCCCAAACTTAAACTTCCTAAAATAATTCAAATTATGTTTGTCCATACAATAAAAGAGGTTCAAAAATATGGTCAAATAATCCTTGATCAAAGAAGTTCAAAAATCATTACTCAAGCTCATGCTAAAAATAAAGCTATGTTTAATTTTGTTTTTTCCATAAAATTATATAAGTTCTATTATTCAACCTTCTAAAACAAATATGTCTAACAATTCTATAACTCTATCATAATCTTTTTTTGATAATTGTCTTTCATAATTTAATTTGAAGTTTTCATAAAATTCTTTTAGCTCTCAAGGTTTAAAATAATTTTTCTTATTTTGGTCAATAATAATTTTTCATATTTTTACTAAATTTTTAGTTCTAATAGTTGCTTTTTTTCATCAGTTAAATGTTAATTTAACTGCATTTTTATCTCAAACATCAATTTGATCAATTTGTTTATTGACAATATTTTTAGTTGAATTATTGTTTGTAATTTTTGATAAAAATAGTAGATTAAAATCCTTTTTAAAAGATAAATTATTTTTTTTGTATAAACTAGATATATAAATCATAATTCATCAAACAAGTAAAAAAGCTATTACTCTTACAATTTCATTGTTGATTCATGCCCAAATATCATAAAAAACTATCTTTATCAATGTTATGATCAAAACAAAAAGTCAAATTAATCTAAATTTTTCATATTTTTTAAAAATTCATAAATGTACAGAAAATAAAGATAGTATTCCCCAATAAATTGTTAAATAAAAACTATTGTCTGTATAATAATAAATATATTCTGAACTTATTATAAATAAATAAGAATAAAATATAATATAGTAAAAATTGTTATTTTTATCGTTAAAAAATTTATAATGCAATGTAAAAAATAAGATTGATAAAAAATTTATAATGTAGTTTAAAAAATATGGTGAAATAGCCACAGAACTAAATTCAGAATAAACTATATAATTGTAATTAAAATTTATTTGAGCAAATAAAAATAAAATAATAAAAACAAAACTTGTATTTTTAAATGAAGAATCTTTAAAATAAGTATAAATAAAATTTATTGTTCATACAAATATCAAGCTATAAATCAAATTATAACCGATATTTGAAAAGTCTAAGATGTAGATAATATTAAAATAAACTATAAAAAGTCAGATTGCATGCAAAGTTTTTGTTATAGACTTTACTTTTAATTCTGATTTTACAATAATTTTATAATAATTAAAGAAAATTAATAAGCATATGATAAAAATTCAAATCAAGTTAATGTATGTTAAATTTTCAAAAAATAACAATATTCACGCAAAGATTCCAATTCAAAACAAGAAATTTCAAATATATCATAAAATATTTGATTTAGATTTTACTGCAAAAAATAATATAATACTTGATTCAAGTAACCAAATCAACTCAATAATAATAGGTGTATTTGAAAATAATAATGCAACTGAAATTGTAAAAAATGAAATTGCTATAATAAGTACAGAATATATGAAATCAATTTTAATATTAGTTGTTTTATCAGTTACTAAATTTGATTCTAATTTTTTACTTTCTATACTTGAAAACATAAAAAATCATCAAATAAAATATATAATTGCTAAAATTACAAATATTATTCACAGAGAAATTCAATGAAAAACTATATCTCAAAATTTATAAATATTAAATCATACAAAAAAAGCTCAAAAAACATATCAAATTATCAAATTTACAAGATTATCTACAAATAAATTTTTATTGATAAAAGGAATTATATAATTAAAAGCAAAAAATGTTAAAACAATTATAAAAGAATAGTAAATATAATTAATCTCATAACTGATAATTGGAATAAGAGTAAGAATTGTGATTATTGTTCATAAACCATAAAGAAAGTTAAGTCACTTTTTAAACGAAAAGTAATATGATGAAATTAAAAATAAAAATCAAGTTAATGAAACTGAAAAAAATGTGTATAAATCAAATACTTGAAAATTATCCAAAGAAAGACTAAAATTAATAAAACTATTTCATACAATTAAAAATACTCATAAAATTAAAAAAAATAAATATTTAAATTTTTCTCAAACAATATCATACAAAAAAATAGGAAAAATATAAAAATATGAAGCTAAAAATAAAAAAAGTAATAAAATAGAATTAAGTCACACCTCTCAAGCAAATATAGTAGATAAAACAATTAAAAGAGGAAAAAATAATATAAAAGTAAATGATTTTATGATTAACTTTGAAATAAATAAAGAATTTATGATTAATAATAAAAATAAAGATATTGATAATAAAATAATTCAATAAACTGTTCAAATAATATTTAATCAAAATACAATAAATGTTAAAAATATATATGAAATTATGAAATTTATTTCAATTTTTTTATGAAAATTATTTTTATACAATAAAAATATACTTGAAAAATTTATAATTAAAAATCATATTATAATTTGAACTATATTGAAATCTTTCAAGGGAAATATTTTTAAATACAAAAGCAATAAATTTCATAAAACAAGACTTATAAATTGCACTGTTATAGATAAAGCTTTGTCATTTTCTTTATAATATGTAGCAATAACATATCATCAAATGCTTAAAATTACACTATAAATTACCATAAACAAAATAGAGTAAATATTTCAAGTTAAGATTGGAATAGTATAAGAAAATATTAAAGAAAAAAGTAGTAGAGTTTTTGATTTAAAAACAAAAGATGTAACAATTGATAAAATCGTGTTTAAAATCAAAAATCAAAAAGTAAGCAAATCTGATAAAACTCAAGTTTCTCAATCCAAGATAAGATATTTTCAAGATAAAATTACTATATAATTAATTAAGATTCAAGCTCAAAGTAAAACCATAGCTTCTTGTTCGTATCATTTTTTTTCAAGAAAAATTCAAGTAAAATAAACAAGAATTCAAAAAGCAAATCATATAATTATTTTTGCTACAGGTCAAACATAATTATAAATTAATCACATTAAAAATAAAATTCCCAAAGCAAGTAATATTCATCAAATTTTTGCAATTATATTTTCTGAAAAAAAATCTTTCATATACAAATAAAATTTTGAAGGCTCTTTTTTCTTCTTATCATTTTTTGTGTATTCTTTTATTTTTTGATTATCAATAACTTTGTTTTCTTGTATTTTCTTAGTTTGAAAATCTGTTTTTATTTCATTAACTTGTTTAATTTCATTTCAAATTTCATCTTGATTTTCAAGAATTTGAGTTTCTATTACTTTTTCAATAACTGACTCTTTTATTACATTTTCATTTGTACTAACATTATTTTCTTTTTCTTTACTGATTTTTACTTTATCAACAATTGATTTTGAAATCTGTACTCAAGATCATTCAAGTTTTTGTATAGTAAATTCTATAACTTCCTTTTTAAATTTATCAACTTCATCATGTATATATTTTTTATTTGTTATTATTTTAATTGCTATAGCCACAAAAATTGCAAATAAAATTAAATCTCAATCTATAATTGAAATAACTAAAAAAGCAAGTATAGAAATAATCCAGGAAAAAATATTTAATAAGCTTTTCATAAAAAATTTGTTAATAATATTATTTATTAGTTTTTTTATTTTTTAATCATTTTTTATAATCATTTTCTATCTTTTTCATTTTTTTAAACATCAAATAAATCAAAAAATTGAAAATTAAAAAGAAAAATATAATAAGTCAAATAAAAAAATATTTATTTGATTCTACAAATCTGTCATCTTTTTTATCACATTTATCTCAGATTTTATCATTATCTATATCTTTTTGATCAGGATTATATACATATGGACAATTATCTTGAAAATTCAATATTCAATCAGAGTCATAATCTTCACATAAATCTCATATAGAATTATTGTTTTGATCTTTTTGATCTGGATTATAAACATACGGACAATTATCTAAATATCAGATATGTCAATCTCAATCAAAATCCTCGCACATATCTCATATATTATTTTTATTTTTATCTTCTTGTTTTGGATTTTTTATATCTATACAATTATCACAAGAATCTCAAACTCAATCTCAATCATTATCTAGTTGATCAGGATTTGAAACCAATTTACAATTATCTTTATGATCAAGAATTCAATCTTTGTCTTTATCGTTATCAACAGCAAATTTTTCTGCTTTTTCACATACATCTCATATAGAATTATTATTTTCATCTCTTTGAAGAGGATTATATAAATTACAATTATCACAAGCATTTCAAATTCCATCATTATCATCATCTTTTTGGTCAGGATTTGCTGTATTTATACAATTATCTAAACTATCAAAAACTCAATCATTATCTTTATCAAATTCACAAACATCTCAAACTTTATTGTTATTTATATCTTTTTGATCTGGATTATATACATATGGACAATTGTCATATTTTCATAAAATTCAATCTCAATCAACATCATCACAAATATCTCAAATTCAAGAAGTATTTGAATCTAACTGATTAGGGTTATAATCATATTTACAATTATCTTCATTATCATTTATTCAATCTCAATCTGTATCAACTCATGAATCTACAATGCTGTAAGAATTATTTTCTTCAAAAATCATAAAATATTCTTTTAATCAAGATGTATATTTTAAAGTATTTACAAATCTACTATTATTTGATTTATAAGAATTTAATTTATTGTAATCTTTATCATTTGAACAAAAAAAATTTGAATAAATTTTAAGATTTTCTCAAGAATTTCATTTAACTAAATATGTAAAATTTTGTTTTGAAAAAATTATATCTCTAATTTTAAGATTTTCTGAAATTTTAAATTTATTTCATCATATATAAACAAAAATTATTTTAAAATATCTAAATTTAAATGAATCTAAATTACTCAAATTTATTTTTTCATAGTTTTTTCAATCTTTTGAAATAAAAAATTCTTTCGAATAATTTAAGGCTTCAATACTGATTAAAGCGTCTATATTTGGTCAAATTATTTCTCAAAAATCTAGAATTAATTCATCTAAAGAAGATTTTTCTGGTCAAATATAATAATTAAAAAATGTTTGATAATTATTATCTTTTAAAAAATTTACAGAATTTCAGGCTAAATTTATTTTATAATCCAAAGTTTTTGTATTTTCTTTGTATAATTTCATATAAACTTCTCAATTTTCATTTTTTGCAAAATCAATATTTTTACTAGAATTTAGTAAATACTCGTTTAGTGATTTGTCAATTTTTGTTTCTCAAAAATAAAAAAAACAATCTGTATTTAAACTTGCATAAGAAGAACTAAAAGTTAAAAAACATAACACAAAGCATAAAATAAAATACAATATCTTCTTCATAATTTTATATAAATGGAATAAATTTTTTAATTCAAGTTTTTTTGTTTTTTAGTAAATACTTTGGAATCTCATAAGCATAAAATTCTTTTAATAATTTTTTTCAATATATTGTTCTACTTAAAACTTCTCAAGCACATTTTGCTCACATAAGAGCAATATGAGGTTTTGGCTCTCATCATGGAATTCATACAAATTTAAGTGCTTCATCAAGATTTATTTTGTAATTTCCCTTTTCAATTAAAATTTTTTTCTCTATTTCAAGATGTTTAGCAAAAACTACACTATGAACATCTATACTTCTATGTCAAAGTGTGTATCTTAATCAAGCTTTTTTATATGATTCTACCAAAAAATCCATATCAGATTTAGGATTTTGTCATATCAAAATTTGCGGTTTAGAACAAGTTTTTAACCATTTATCAAATTTTTTAATTAAGTCTTCTAAACTCATTTTTTCTTTATCTTGAATCTCTTCTACACTAAATCAATTTATTTTTAGAGCTTCTTCTTCCCAAGTTGCTCCTTGCCAAATTCTGCATTCACCATAAAATTGATTTTCTGGATGCAAAAAATCTATAGCTCATAAGCTAACTATAGAATGTTTTAGTGGATCAAGTCATGTAAATTCTCAATCTATCGATATCATAAAAATATTAAAAGAAATATTAGATATTTATATCTTTTAATTGCTAAAAATCAATTATTTTTTACTTTTTGACTTTACTTTTATACACTAATAAGTTAAATCACTAGAAATTTCTTTTCTTTCAATAGTTTTTTCATTATCTCTATACAAAAAATCATATTCTCTAATTCAAGCTTGTTTATAAAATTTAAAACTATATTTTTCACAATCAAAGTTTGGAAGAGTATATTTTATAAGAATAGAATTAGTTTGAAATCTAGGTGTTTTTACATAAAAACTCACATATTTTAAACTATTAGTTTCATTAATTTTGTATTTATGACTTTCTCTGATAATAGCATTTTTTGGTAATAAAACTTTTACGTATTCCCAATTATCTCATCTTCATTGGATAAACATATTATGATCATAATCTTTAATTTCATATTTTTTTATTAAATTTCATATTTTATTTTCCTCATCTACACTCATTTTATGACTTAAAGAAATTTTTAAACTAGTATCAATACTACAATCATTATTTTGAAACAAATTTTTTTCATAATTCCTATTTATATATCTATCAGATTTATTTCATGAAATTGAAGTAAAAACAGGATAAGAAAAATCAAGCGTTTGATTATAATCTATTTCTCAAGCCAATCATAAATCAATTAATAATTTATTTTCTTTTGGAGAAAAACTATAAATTGTAATTTCCCTTTTTTGAATATTATGCATAAAAATTTTAAAATAAGACAAATATTGTCAATCTGTGATTAATTTTTGTTTAAATTCTTCTATAAAATCAAATAAAATTTGTTTTGGAGTACCAAGTTTTCATTCTTTAAATTTTTTTGATTCGACCAAAAGTGAGATAAAATAAGAAAAATTTTGATGATTAATTTTTTCTTCAATTTTTTTAAAATCAATTTCCTTCGTTAATTTAAGATAATCTTCAGCTATTGTGTTGTTTATATAAATTATTCAATCAAGATTGTATCAAAGTTTTGATAAAAAAAAATTTATACTTTTACTTGAACTATCAATATTTGTAAAGTAATTTGAATCCCTGAGTCATAAAAATTCTGTAATTTGATTTAATCATTCTGGGGCATTTTCTTTCTTATAATTTACGCTTTTTAAATTCCATTCTAATTCATAAACATCTTTTGTTTCAAATTTAGTAATTTTTCATTTTTTCAAATTAACAAACGAAAAACTTCACATAAATCATCAAGTTGGTCTTATTTCGTCAGCGTTTTGAAATACAATTAAATATTGTTTTTCTTTTTTATCTCACAATATATTTAAAAAAGTTTCAAAATTATTAGTTATAATTGATAAGTATTTTTCTAAAATATTTAGATATTTTTTTCAGATTTCAAATTTAGCATTTAAATTATTATAATTTAAAGATTTTATTGAGTTATATTCTGCTAGTGCTGTTTTAAAATCAGACTCCATATTAAAAATTTCCTCTTTTGAGTCTCTAAATATTTTCACTAATTCAATATTTCAAACTCAATTTCTTTTTATTTCATTATTTACATTATTGTAAACTTTAAGTAAATTATTAATTGTAAATGAAATTTGCTTTCATCATTTAATTATATGTTTTGGAGTTTGAAAAGTTTCAAGAGGAATAATTGAAAATGGTAAATACAAAAAATTGGCTATCCTAAAATCATTAATTGATTTTTTTACCATAGATTTTATTTTTTCTTCATTTCTTGTATCTTTTATGGAAATTAAACTATTATATCAAGAATTTACTTTTGATTCGATTATAATTTTGTCGATATAAGAAAAAAATAAGACAAAAAATACAATTAAAATTGTAAAATAAAATTTCTTAAAATAAACTAAAATATATTTATTTAAATATGAAAAAAAACTAGTATTTTTAAATTTAACTATTTTTTGTTTTGAATAATCTTCAATTTTTATTTTTCTTCATTGAAATTCTTCACTTTTTATTTTAGAGTTAAAATAAGCTTTTAATTTATTAAAATTTTTAAGAAAGTACCTTTCATAAAAGCTTTTTTTTCTTCAAATAAGAGAATCAAAATTTGGAGTGTAATTTCTATCAACTTTTACAAAATCTTCATTATCTAAAATAATATCATCGTAATTTGTTCTTATGTCAGAAATATTTTTTTCTACTTTTAAGTTATTTTCATCACTCGTTGAATTCATAGAGCAATACTTATTTTTAGTAATTGTTGTAAATTTTTTTAAACTTGATTTTTATTATTAAATCTTTTGTCTACTTTTATCAAAAGAAAGTTTTATTCATAGTTCCCTATTCTATAGTTTCCTCGCCTTCTATATCCCAATTTCATCTCTGAGAATATTTATTTCTTGAAGTAGTTTTTTATCTTTTTTCATTATTTGTTCTAATTTGTTACAACTATACAAAACAGCAGCATGGTTTCTACCAGAAAAAATATTTCAAATTCTTTCATAAGTGTAATTTAGTTTAGTTTTCAAAAGATACATAGCAACTTGTCTTGGAATCATAAATTCTTTTTTTCTTATTTCTCATAAAATTCACTCTTTTTCTATTCCAAAATAAGCAGAAACCGCATCAATTATATCTTCGTATGATTTAATAGTTTTTTTAGGCATTCATAGCTTATCATTATTTCAAATTAAATCAGTTGTGAAACTTAATTTTTTTAGTTTTTGAGCTACTTTATTTAGAGTTGGTGCACTTGAATCAAGTTCGTATTCTGCAATGATTTGATTTAAAATTCATTCAAGCTCTCTTACATTTTCAGTTACATTGGCAGCAATAAACTCTGAAACATCTTGAGGCAATAAAAATTCTTTTTCTCTTGCTTTTTCTTGAATAATCGCAAGTCTAGTTTCATAATCTGGTTTTCAAATATCAACGGTAATTCCCCATTCAAATCTACTTCTTAATCTTGGTTCTAGTTGAGTAAGTTCTTTTGGAGCTCTATCTCAACTTATAATTATTTGTTTATTTGATTCATAAAGAGTATTAAAAATATTGTAAAGCTCATTTTGTGTCTGTTCTTTTTTAGATAAAAACTGCACATCATCAATAACCAAAACATCTATATCTTGAAATTTTTGTCTCATTCTTTCTACACTTCTTTTTTTAACAGAAGTTACATACTCTGTAATGAATTTATCTGCAGTAGTATAAACAACTTTTTTATCTTTAAATTTTTTCATTATTTCATTTGATGTTCCTTGTAAAAGATGAGTTTTTCAAAGTCAGACATCTCAATAAATATAAAGTGGATTATAAGATTTTCATGGATTTTTAGCTACAGCTTCACATGCTGAAAAGGCTAATTGATTATCTGATCAAACTATAAAATTTTGTAGAGTATATCTTAGATTAATTGGTTTTATATTTTTTGTATCTATCATTTCAGATGAGTTAGAACCTAATTTATTAGATTTTTTAAGAGATTTTTCATATCATTTATAAAAATCAATACAATTAATTGAATTTTTATTTGTAGGATTATCAATATTTTTATCAACTTCAAAACTAATCTTTACAAGATTTGGAAATTCAGTTTGAGAAGACTCTAAAATTAATCAATAAAATTTTGCTTCCAAATTTCATTTCATAAAAGTAGATACAACTCAAAATGTCATCTCTTCATCACTTATATCTAGGATAGAGATTTTTCTAAAATATACAAGAAAATCTTGTTTTTTTATTTTTTTTATTATATTTGATAAAATACTTTGCAATCTATAGACTTTTTCCATACTTTTATTTAAAAACAAATAAATATTTTAATACACTAAATTTACTTGTTTTTTAAAAAAATCAAAATTATATTTTCTTTTGACAGCTTTTTTCGTATAATTTTATAGAACAAATATATTTATATTTGATTAAATAATATCAAACTTATACTATAATTTAAACTTTCTAATATGAATAAAAAATTAATAATTTATATAACTTGAATTTTTGCAATAATAATAATTTTGTTATATTTTTTTATACAAAAATATACAAGTATTGATAAATACTTGTTTAAATATCCTAATTTTCCTATAAATTTTGCAAAAGAAGAAATGCCAGTAGATTCAAAACATTTTTCAAATAAAGACAAATTTGATAAAGAATTTATTGTAACTTCAAACACTATGTATCAATTTTATCTTTATGTAAAAAGATATCCAACATATATTCCATACATAGAAGAAAAACTAAAAGAAGCTTGAGTTCCTGATGATTTTAAATATTTAGCAATAGTTGAAAGTGCTCTAAGAAATGATGTAATTTCAAGTGCTTGAGCTGCTTGAATATGGCAATTTATGCCAGAAACGGCAAAACAATATTGATTAATTGTTAATGAATTTGTTGATGAAAGATATAATTTTGAAAAATCAACAAATGCTGCAATAAAATATATTTCAAATATACATAATGATATAAAAGATTGGACGCTAACAGCCGCTAGTTACAATAGATGAGAAAATGCTATAAAAAAAGCTTTAAAAAACCAAAATGTAAATTCATATTATGATTTATATTTAAACGAAGAAACTTCAAGATATGTATTTAAAATTTTGGCTGTAAAATATATTATGCAAAACTATATGTCACATAAAAAAGCTATTGATAAAATTGTTTGAGTTCCAAATAAAAATCCTACAACGCAAATAATAAAAGAAGAAAAAATAGATAATTTAGTAAAATGGTCATGAGAACATTGACAAAGTTACAATAATGTAAAATTACTAAATCTTTGCATAATCTTAGATAAAGTTTCAAAACTTCTACTTGTTCTCTTGTT
>CAZCNE010000007.1:0-58525 GCA_964500515.1 uncultured Candidatus Peribacteria bacterium
ACTTACTCAAGTTCTATTTATTCTATCTGAATAATTTTTTGATAAATCTACGAAATCTGTGGGAGTTCATAAATTAATTACATCAACATTTGTTATTATTCAACTACTATTTTCATTCAATAATCAATTAACTGAAAAAGTATAGTAAATTGGTATATAGTGAGAGTTATTAGCATATATATTATCTGATTCAATTTCACAGATCATATCTCTTCAATCTGGTTGTGATTTTCATGGCTTAATACAATTATTTTGACAAGCGTCTGTATTGTCCATATTTCCATCATCACATTCTTCCTTAAATCAACTTGAATTTGGATTTTGCACTATTCAATCTCAACAATATCATGATCATATGTTTCATCCTCATCATGTATTTCACCCTCATCATGCGCTTCACCCTCATCATGTATTTCACCCTCATCATGATTTACAATCGTTATTACAAGAGTCATTATTTATTCTATTTCCATCATCACAAATTTCATGAACTCCTGCTGAATTTGGCTTTTGTACTATTCAATCTCAACAATATCATCATGTCCTTATTAACATACATGTTGAAGTACATCAATTTCATCATTCACATTCCTCATAAACTCCTGCTGAATTTGGTTTTTGTACTATTCAATCTCAACATCTTCATCAAGTTGGAATGTCTCACTCATTTTTACAAGTTGAATCACATCAATCTCAACTAGCTCTGTTTCAATCATCACATTCTTCTCACTGATCTACTTTTCAGTCTCAACATTTTCATCAAGTATTTTCTATATTACAAGTTGAGCTACACCCATCTCAACTTATATTGTTACCATCATCACATTGCTCTCACTGATCTACTTTTCAGTCTCAACATTTTCATCAAGTATTTTCTATATTACAAGTTGAGCTACACCCATCTCAACTTATATTGTTACCATCATCACATTCTTCTCACTGATCTATTTTTCAATCTCAACATTTTCAAATTTTTAATCAAATTCTGCAGTTTGAATTACATCAGTCTCAATTTATATTGTTATCATCATCACATTCTTCACCTGGATCTACATTTCCATCTCAACATCTAGGTTCTGTGATGTTTTCGCATCAAGGAACATCGGCAGTTATTTTAACCTCATTTGGAACATCATCAGTTTTTGAATTACAAGGAGATGCGTTACAAGAAGTACATTGACTTCAAACACAAGTTTTAGTTCATTTATTTATTTCTACTGTCCGAATTTTTTCTTGTGTACAAATTCTTTCATTTTTACAAACTCAAGTACTATACCACGATCACGTTGAAGTACAATCAGACCGTTCAAAAGTCCAATATTCACAAGAACAAGGCTCAACTGTTTTTCTTGGAGGAGAAATTACTCAATTAAGTCAATTATCACACTTATCTATAACTTCTCAATTAACGCTACATGTAATACACCTAGTATGATTTGTTCCAGTATTTGGATCTACACATCAATTACTCGAATATTGTGGACTTCAACACCGGCAGTCTCAACAATCTTTTTCTGCAAAAACTGTATTTATTGATAATATTAAGCTCAATATTATTAAAAGTAATATTTTTTTCATAACTAATTATTTAAATTACTTATAATATAATCTCTATTTTTTTGAGATAAAAATGATAAAATTCAAAATCAACTCCTTTGCAATTGTTCTTTTAATATACTTTTTCAAGCTTCAATTTTTAGAATTCTATCAAAGTCACTACTAATTGGAGCATTTTCTTGATTTTTAAATTCGTTTATTTGATAAAAAATATGAGACTTATAATAAATATAACTTTTTTTATCTTCTCTATAATTATCCATTAAAATCATATCTTTATCAACTTTTTTTGCTGAAAATTCAAATAGCTCATATGCTTTATTAAAATTTCATTTTTCATATTCATACATAGCATCTAATTCATAAGAATAACTTCATTCAGGATTAAGCTCAATAGCTTTTTTTATATTACTTTCTATTTCAGAGAAAAAAGATTTATCATTTTTCATATAATACCCTTTAGCTAAAGCTAGATAATTCATATAATATTGAGGATAAGCCTCTATTCATTTTTTTGCATAATCAATTGATTTTTCAATATCTACATCCAATCAGTTAAGATAATATTCTAACATACTTAAAGAAAAATATGTTTCTGATTTTAATGGCAAGTCTTCTGTCAAGTTAATTAATTTTAATAAAAATGTTTCTGATTTTTTATAATCTTTCATTCTATTATAGTATCTTGCTAAATTTCAAATTGAATTAGCATTATTTTTGTTTAAAAGATAAGCTTTATTATAAAAATCAAAAGCTTTATCTAAATTTCAAGACAAATCATATGTATGTCATAATTGATTTAAAAGAAAAGACTTTTGCTCATCGTTTATTCACTTTATCTTTAATCATTCATTATAGCTTTCAATGGCTCAAGTATAATTCTTAATTATTTCATTTGCATAACCTTTATAATGATAATAATCATAAGTTTTTTCATTTATAGAATTTAATAATTCTAACGTCTTAGCACTTTTTTCTGTTTCATTATGAAAATAATTTCAATGGTTTAAATATGCTAAAGCTAAATATTTTTTCTGAGAATTGTCCAATTTTCAAGTTCATATTTTTTCATAATATGAAATTACTTTATCATAATCTCAAGAATTAATTAGTGGCAATATTTTACTTAATTCACTATTGTTTTCTTTTAAATTTTTTTCAGCTTGATTATTTTTTCATCAAGAAATAAAGTAAAATATTAAAACTACTACTATAATAACTAAAAAAGAAGCAACATAAGAATAAAATAAAACTTTATTTTTCCTATTATTTTCCTTTTCTTGAGTATTGTCAGAATTATTTAAGTTATTTATTTCCTCTATATTATTGATTACTTCATTTGTATTATCTGAAATTTCTGGATTTTCATTGTTTATTTCCATTTTTTTATATAAAAAAATATTATACATTAAAAGAATATCATATCTTATTTCTTTTGTAAAATATTTTGTTTTTTTCATTCTTTAAGTAATATATAAGTATATTTTATATATAAAATTACAAAATATTATGAAACCATTAAAACAAGAATTACAAGATAGATGACTTATTCATCAAGTTAGTAATGATAAAATTTTTGATTTACTAGATAAATGATGAGTAAATTTTTATCTTGGTTTTGATCCAAGTGCTGATTCTATACATCTTTGAAATTTTATTTGATTTATGGTAGCTGTTCACATCATGAGAAGATGAAATATTTATACAGCTTTAACAGGATGAGCTACAGGTATGATTTGAGATCCTGGATGAAAAAGTTCTGAAAGAAATTTTTTAGATGAAGAAACTCTTGATCATAATCAAAAAATGATTTCTGCTCAGATTACACATATAGCAGAAAATTTGAAAAAATATACTTGAGATGATTTAAAATATAAATTTGTAAACAATAAAGATTTTTATAAAAATATGCTTTATACTGATTTTCTTAGAGAAGTTGGTAAATTTATAACTGTAAATGTTATGATGAGTAAGGAAGCAGTAAAAAAAAGAATAGAAGATCCAAATCAATCTATAAGCTATACAGAATTTTCTTATATGCTTATGCAAGGTTATGATTTTACAAAAATGTTTAAAGAAGAAAATATGTTACTTCAAATTTGAGGTCAAGATCAATGGTGAAATCTAGTAACTTGAACAGAAATAATTAGAAAAAAATACGATGCTACAACATATGCTTTGACTTGGCCACTTATAACTGATTCTACATGAAAAAAATTTGGTAAATCAGAATGAAATGCTATGTTTTTGGATAAAAACAAAACTTCTCCTTATTTTATTTATCAGTACTTTATGAATACTGATGATAAAGATTTAGCAAAATATATGAAAATGTTAACTTTAATAGAAACTGAAGAAATTGATAAAATAATAGAAAATCACTTAAAAAATCCTGAAAAAAGAGAATGACAAAAATTACTAGCATACAAAATAGTAGAAATAATTCATAATAAAAAAGAAGCTGAATTGTGTCAAGAAATATCTGAATTTATGTTTTGAGAAAATGAAAATAGATTAGAAGTTTTGAAAAAACTAGATAAAGAAGATTTAGAAACTTTTAAAAATGCTATCTGAGGTTTTAATTATAATTGAGAAAATTTATTTGAAGTTATTGTTAATTCTTGACTTGCAAATTCAAACAGTGAAGCAAGAAAATCTATTGAATCTTGAGCTATTTATATAAATGAAGAAAAGATAACAGATATAAAATATGATATTTCAAATAATTTTATTGTAGGAGATAAAAAATTTCATTTCTTACTTATAAGAAAATGAAAAAAGAATTTCAAATTGATTTTAAAATAATTTTATAGAATAAAGTAATCCCCTTAAAAAAAGGGGATTTTTTTGTTTATGTTTTAGAAACTAATTATTTTATTACATAATTTCAATCATTGATTTTCATAAGAACTTCTCATACATATTCTTTTGAAACTTGGTTATACAATTTAAAAATTACATTATTTTTATAAGTTCAATATTCAAGAGAATAATTTTTTCAAGCTGTATGAATTTCTCAATTTGGGAAAATACTGAATAATGGAAGTTTATCTTTATTATTCAACGAATAAATTGATATAACTCAAGGATTATGTGGAATTCAAAATGGTAATTGATAATATCAATAATCGCTATAATTATTTAATTTAACAAATATTCAATCTGAATTTACTTCTTCGAAATTTCTTACAAAATTCAATTTATTTAAACTAGAAAAATCAAAATATTCATAATATATCATTCAATCATCATCATTTAGTATTATTTTTGCAAATTTTTTATCATTTTCATCATGATTAGATGGTAAAACTTTTATTTCAGATCAATTTAATAAATTAAGGCTTATTTTTCAAGTATTTTCATCTATTTTTGCTATGCTTAATCAATTTTTAGTAACTTGTAGTCATTTCTCATCAATTAAATTTATATCAAATTCATAAGATCAAGACTGGCTTGTGTAAACCTTTTGTTTTCAATCTTTATCAAGAAGTTTTGATATTGTTCACGATCTATATCTATATAAATTTATAGGTTCATTTGTTAATTCTTCATTTATTCTTCATTTAAATAAAGATCAAGAGTGTGAATCAATTTCTGGCACAGGAGAATAAACTTCCAATTCAGCTTGTTTATAAGTTTTATTTCAAGCCAAATCAAATAAATTTAATCAAATCTTTTGAGTAAAAATATTGTTGTATGGTCAAAAATTTACAGCAAGATAATTTTTATTTATAAAAATATCTGAATCTAAACTATCTCTGTCGTTTGTTTTATCTCAATCATTATCAGAATCTGTTTCTAAGTCGTAATCTATATAGAAGTCTTTAAATCAAGTATTGTCAAAAATATATGGTGTAAAATCAAATCTTTGTGTTTGATATACTGGTATTTTTATTGAAGAATTTAAATTAATTTCAGGAACTTCAGTATCAGAAGATGTTTGTGGAGCTAATAAAATTTGATTAGATTTAGTAGAAAAAATATTATTGTTAAAACTAGAAATCTTTGAGTAATAATAATCATTATCTTCTTTTACATACAAAAAGTGAGAATCTTTTCTAGCTCATAATATATTTAATTTATATGTTTTTATATCTCTAAAATCAAGATAATTTTTTGTTTGGTCGTAATATTCTATATCTATATGAGAAGCTTCTGTATATATATGTTCAATACTTTCATCTAGTTTTATTTCTGTTCACTGTAAAATCGGTAAATCTAAATAATCTTTTATTTTTTGTCATTTTAGATTTATATCATTTTTTGTTTCTACATATGCATTTCATTTAATAGAAAAAACTTTTACACCTTCATCAAAATTTATATTATTGTAAGCATCAACTTTTATTTCTTTTTGTTCTTCTCTATTATCAATATAATATCAAATTGTAAATGAATTTTTTCAAGCATACAGCTTTGTATTTGAAGATAAATTAACTATTTTATTATCTCATACACTATCTTTTATATTATTTAATTGAACTGTTTTTAATTCAATTGAATCACTTATATTATTTCAAACTCATTTTATAAAAGCTAAATTTTTTCTTATTGTATATCATGTTTGAGATTTTTTTTCCAAGATAGTATTTTTATCTGGATCTTCAAAATTATCAATAATAGATTTTTTTATTCAATCAGGAATATAATTATCATAATCTTCATTTAAAAATTTATCAACAATCGTATAATACTCTAATCTAAAATTATTTAAATTCTTATTTTCTGGAGTTTCAAAACTTAAACTAACATATCAATCAGAACTCGAAGATTCTTTTGCATTATTTAAAGATTCATAATAAGTTTCATTTTTATAAAATTTGTTATTATTTCTGTATAGAGTCAATGCTTCAGTAACTTCATAATTTTTTTCCTTTCTTAATTGAAGATTTTCTTTTGTATATATTTCATTTTTATACATATAAATAATATCTTCATCTCAATCATTATCAAAATCAACATGATTTATTTCTTCTTTTCAAGATAATTCATCTATATAATCAAATAATCTATAATTTTTTCAATTTTCTATAATATATATTCACTTATAATTATATTTATAATCATTTAATCATTTTTGTGAATATTGAGCACAAGATCAAGTTGAACTATAAGCTAATTCTCAAGATCAAATTTTGACTTCTTGATATGTAGTATCTTCTGCCAATAATTTTGTTTTTGTATTTTCAATTCTTCAACTTATATTATTTATCAATTTTGATTGTTCTTTTTTTATAGACTCTAATTCTTTATCTTCATTTGCAAATAAATTTCAGATTGAATTTAATGTTATTAAATTATGTTTTTTCAATAATTCATTGTAAGCTTCAACATTGGATTCATTAAAATTACTCAATAATTTTATATTTGAATTTCAAACATCTATATTTTTTAATTCTTCAATTTGTTTTTTATTTACTTCTATTTCTTGATTCATTATATCAATTATTGTATCAAATTTTTCTTTACTTCTATCTTGCAATTCTTTTATGTGTTTATCTTCTTTTGAATATGTCATAGAATTTACCTCCTTCCAAATATTTCTCAATTTTTCAGTACTAGGATCTGAAATAATTTCAGGCTTTGATAAATCATTATTTATAGTAGTTAAAAGTTCTTTGCTTGTAATTTTTTCATTTTTATTTTCATTTAAATAATTATAAATATTGTAAATTCAATAAATTATAAAATCTCTTAAACTATTTGTACCTGAATTTTCATTATAAGTTTGAGGTGAAATTTCTTTTGCTTTATTTTCTATTTTCTTTGGAATATTTTTTAAAGAATCAATATTTGGAGAAATATTTACTCAATCTTTATCAAGTTCAATATTTATATTTTTTGGAACAGTATTTGAAAAATCCAAACTTGGAACTCTGTTATTAAATAAATTTACTACATTATTTGTAAAATTATTTAATGATTTTACTCAATTTTTAGCAAATTCTACTATAAATTGTGAATCTATTTCAAAATTTAGGTATGTTGTAACATCTATTGAATCCACAAAAGGAAACGAAAATTGTGGAAATTTTATATCTATAAAATCAAATGAAGAAAATGCTTGTCTATCAGTTAAGTATGCTATTTTTACTCAAGCATTCCATTCTGGTGCAAAAGGAGTTTTTTGTAAAATACATTGTACTTTAGTTATTAATTTTGCTAATTTAAAAACTAATTCTATAGCGGATAATAATTTTGGTAATTTTGGTGGTGGAGGTAAGTTTGGTAATTCGACAGTTGGAATATTTGGTAAATCTGGAAGTTCTGGAATTTCAATAGACGGCAATATAGGAAGTGAAGGTATTTTTATATTAACTGTTGGAATATCAGGTAAATGTAATTTTGGCAACTCAGGTAATACTATTGGTCTTGAATTAAAATTGAATTCTGGTAAAGCAAGAACAAATCATACTCTAATATTATGTAAATCCAAAATTATATTTGGCCATTTAGGAAATTCTATTACTGGAATTTTTGGAATTATCATGCTTATAAGTCTCCATATAAATGTCCGTAAATCATATCTTTCATTTTTACATTCTACACAAGTTTTTTCATATTCATCAAATAAATCCAATATTACCTGCCATGATTTTAAAACAGCTTTTATAAGTATGTACAATTCAACCCATGCTTTAAATCTTTTTCAGTTATCTTTCAACCAACCTCAATATATATTATATAGAGTTTCCATATTACAAATTACTTGATTTAACCGATCTTCTTTTTTATTTAGTAATTTAATTAAGTCTTCTGGATATTTTTTATAGGTTTCAATAACTTCCATATTTTTTTGCAGTGATCTAATTAAAGCATCTGTATCAACTATAATTTGATCTCAAATCGCTTTTTCTTTGGGATTTAGTTTTGACCAATTTTTAAGAGCCCTATTTTTTTCTTCATTCCATTGTTCTAAAGTCATTTCATAACTAATTTTTGCCTTTAATAAAGATGCTTGAGTTATCCAAGGAAGATTAATATTGACCCTTTGAGCTTCAAGTTTTAAAAGAGGCAAACTTCATATAAAATCATATACTCATCTAATTCAAGAAGTAACAATATTTGGATTATAATCCCTTTCTGCTACTAATATTAGTTCTTCTAATTTATAATAATAACACTCAAATGTATTTTCATTTTCACTTCAACATTTATTTGATTTCATTTTATTTTCAATTTCTGATAATCTTGAATTTTTTTCTTCTTGATTTAGCACAAATGGTTCTTTATAATTTTTTAAGTAAGCATCCTTTAATCCTGAGAAGAAATTTGTCCATTCATAATCTGTTATAGAAGAAAAATTTGGTAATACAATTATAAGAGATGGAAAACTTGTTAATTTAACGATAACTTCTTCAATTTGTCTATCAATCCAATCCATAAAGTAGTCATTAAATGATTTTATTAATGTGTTTTTTACCTTTATAACATCTTTATAATCTCAATTTCTTAATCAACTTGTATTTATATCAACCGAAATTCCTAAATCTGATCAAGTCTCAGTACTTCATTTTTCTCAAATTTTTATTAATGGTTTACTTGGTTTTACTACATGATCTCATTTATGAATTTCATTAAATGTTTCATTAATTGATTTCAAGCTAGCCTCTGATTTAGTTTCTTTGTAATTTAAATATTCTCCAACAAACTTATCATCAAACCTAAAATCTCTACTTTCTACTTTTTCTTTTGTATCAATACAACTTCAATTAACTGCACTAAATGGAGTTGGTGTTTTTCAATTTCAAAAATTTTCACTTTCCACCAAAGGAGATTCTCAAGTTCCACCTTGTGAAGAAAAATTTATAGGATAATTTTTTTCTTTTACATCTCAATCTGATCAATCTCAACTACATCATAAAAGAGGAAAAGCTGCAATTATACAATCTCAATCTCTTGGTTTTAGTAAAGGATACGCTCAAGGAGGATTTCTATCCTTTGACATATTGTTTTTTCAAAAACAAATAGCTAGTCACATAGCTCAAGTAAGGGTTGGAGTAATAAAAAATCTTATAAAACTAATTCATTCTCCATTTTCATCTTTATCTAACCATCATCAAGCTCAATTAGGACAAGGCGGCCATATTCTAACTTTTCAACAATCTGTCATAGCTGAAAATAAAGGTAATCATTCTCAAGTTTTTAATCAATCTCAAATGGGATATCAAAACATAACTGGATCATTTCAAGGAGCTAGAGGAGCCCAATTTATAGGAGTTCAAATACAAGCTCATCATCAAAATCAATTACATAAACCTTGTGAAACATAATCAATTCAACTTGATATAGTATCTATTCATTCATTTATAGTGTTTAAAAATGCTTGTGGATCTTTATCATTGTTTGAATATGAAGGTGTTTTATCTTCTGATGTAGGAATTCAATCTCAATCTTTATCTTTATTTACACTTCTAAAAGATTTTTTTCAATAGTCTTTTACACTTTCTATATATTCATCACCATATCTTCAACTAGTTCTTTGTTCTTCAGTGGGAATAAGTTTATCTATATAATCAGGAACTCAATTATTATCTTCATCTATTGTATTTTTTTCTATTTCTTTTGGAAACTCTAAATCACTTTCTTCACAAGTTAATTCTTTTATTCATTTTTCATATGATCTTGCTCAAGTTGATCTAAAAATATGAGGTTCATTAGAACAAACATTTTCATTTATTTTTAGTATAACATCTCCATATTCGTCATCTCAAGCTTCTCAATCCTCAAAATATCAAGTTTTTATCTCTCAATATGACATTGGAGCTAATTGTACCTTGTAAGTTAATTTTAAAGTTTCTCATGCTGACATATCAAAAGGACCAATCATAAATGCATAATTTCAAACATTATGTTTTATTTCTACTTCTTTTGATGTTACAATATCATTTTCATCATCAGAAAAACTAAAATAATCTTCAATGTCTTCAGCATAAAAAACTTTTTTCTTAGCTTGTCAAGTATTTTTTATTTCAACCGTTACTTCAAGCATATCTAAAGGATTCAAACTTCAAGAACTCAAGTCTGTATATTTTTTTTGTATGTTAAATCAAAAATTATTTACATATTTATTTTTTACAAAAGTTGTTTCTATATTATCATTGCTTCAAGAAAAAATATTTGTATTTGAATAATCTTGTAAATTTGTAATCTCAGTTTTTACATCTAAATATGAATTTTTAAAATTTTTATCATTTAGCTGATCTTCTCTAAACGTATTATCTTTATCTTTTTTTGTTTCAATAGAAATATTTTCATAAATAAGTCCATCAATCAAATTTGTATTTATAATATTTTGATCTGTTTGCATAATTCAATCTTTTTCTAATTCTTTATTACTTTCCAATAAATCTTGTTTTCTTGATTCATAATCTATTTTTTTTATTCATTCATAACTTATAGCTCAATTTCAATCCTTTTTTTCATTATTTAAAAATATAGAATATCAAGATCATATTTTTAATTTTGTAAATTCTGGTTTATCACTTGTTCAAGATCAATAAAAAATGTATAAATCTCCTTCACTATCCATAATAACTAAGTCTTTCTTTTTATCATTATCCATATCAAATGAAGAAGTTTTTACTATACTTCAAGTAAGTCAAAAATTTTCTTCAAGAGATATTTTTGTAAATTTTTTCTCATTATTGCTTAAAATAAATGGTTTTCATTTTGAAACAAAGAAAATATCTTCATATTTATCTCAAGTAAAATCTCAAGCTTCAATTTGTCATTTACTTCAAATTTCTGGGATATATAATAAATTTCATTGAGATAAAAAGTTAAAATCTCATCTATTTTCAAATAATTCTAAATATGAGCTTGATTTCAAAACTACTAAATCTTGTAATCAGTCAGCATTATAATCAAAAGTTTTATATCAAATATTGTCATTATCTTTTGAAATTTGGATTCAAGTGCTTTTATCAAAACTTCTATATTTTTTATCTTCTTCTCAATCATTTATAAATTCTTCTGATCAAGTATTTTCTCACCACTTTATCCAAGAAATTGGTGATTTAATTTTTTCATTTGAAGCTCACATTCTAACTAATCAACTTACCAAAAATCAATAAACTTGTCACTTTTCAGGTCTCCAGTTTGTAGGAATTCATGGCTTCTTAATATGATCTCAAGCTACAGCATTTAAACCTTTTTTTTGCTGATTTGGAGCCATCCGTTCCCAAGTAGAAGCAATCCACTCTCAATCTTTTTTCATAATTATCCAAGGATTAGCAACAACAGGAACTTCAACTACTATTGATTGATCTGCCAAAATTTCAGTGATTTCTTGCTTTAAATTAATTTGTCATCAAGAAATACTTAAATCTAAAGATCAAACTTCTTCCCGATCACAAATATTTCAATCAAGCCATTTTATTTCTTCACATTCAGGTGCTTCATCTTTTTTTTGCTCAAGTTCAACTTTAACTTTTTTAAGACTAACAACAGGATCTCAAAGATTAATTATGGAAAATGAAGCGTATTTTCTTGTAGATTCTCAAACTGTTTCTCATGCTGCAAAAAGAAGCATTGATTTATTTCATTCTGACCATCAAACTTTATAATTACTTTTAAAAGATTCAAAGTTAAAATTATCTCAACTTGAAAAAATATTAAGTTCATTTTCATCAGAAAATGGATCATTATAATAAATCATCAAAGCATTAGAATCTTTTGTATTTAATAATCTATCTCAATACTTATTTGAATTTAAATATACGATTATTGCATTTTTTTCAGAATTGAGAGTTAAATCAAGCAAATTTTCATCTCTACTTAAATTAATTTTTCAATTTACTATATTAAAAGAAAAAGCTCAAATATTTTCATCTCATGCTTTTATCAAAAATATAGATTCATCATTTTTTCACGTTTCTTCATTTCATCTAAAATTTTCAATTGTAAAATTATTATTTAAAAAGATTTCTCAATCTTTGTTTATACTAAAAATATCATTTAAATAAATATCTTTTAGGACTAATTTACTTCAGATCAATTCTGAACTATATTGTTTTGATAAAGATTTTAATAAAATACTTGTTTTCTTTTTGTCTTTTTCACAATCAATAAAATTAGTTTGTCAATCATTTTCACATAATTTTAATTTATTATCTTTATCCAAATTAAAATAAATTTTTCAAATATGGGTAGATAAGGCATCATTATAAATATCAAAACTTAACTTTTTATCTTCTCAAATATTTGAAATATATCTAATATCTTGAGTTAAATCTTCATTATTTTCAATAGTTAAAATTTTTCACTTAGAATTTACAGAAACAATATCATAATAATTATAAGGATTATTCAACAAACTTGTAACAGCCAAAGATCTATTTTCCTTGTCAAAAAGCATCGATCATGCTAAATAATCTTTTTTATCAACATCTCAATACTCTGCTCAAAGTAAAACTGTATATAAAGAATTATAATGTTTTCACTCAATTTTATCTTTATTCCAAAAATAAAATGATTCTAGTGATATAATAGCTTGATCTTGAGAATTGATATCAATCTTATTATTTTCATTCCAAAAATCTTTTAATTCAGATTTTTCAATTTCAGTTAAATTTTTAAACTCTTTAATATTGTCAAAATCTTCTATTTTATGAATTTTAAAAATATAATTATTACTATCATATTGTTCAAAAAATTTTTCTCAAAGTTCAGTTAGTGAGTTATTAAGTGTAAATCAAATAAGTGTTAAATTTTCTTTTGGAAAAGCTCACTGGCCTTTTATTGAAAATGATGATGTGAATCAAGGATTTGCTTTTACCATCAAAAGTGCAGTTCAAGGTATTTCTGTTGCATTTATTTTAAAAACTCAAATTCAATTTTTTGCTTTGATTTTATAAGATTGAGGTTTAAGTATATCTTTAAATTGATCCTTCAAATCTAATTCAAAATTTGTAGAATTATCATTAAAAACTAAATTTCAATATCTATCTTTTAGTTCAACTTTCAGATTTATGTAATCATTTTTATTTGCTTCAAGTTTATTTTTGTTTGGTATGAGATCGATTTTTATAGGTTTTTCTGGAAGTATATCTATATGTTTTGTGTAAATTTTTTTCAATCATTCAATTTGAAATGATAATTTAATTCATTTTCAAGAAAGATTTTTAGTTGTAAAATCAACTTGTCCAGTTCAATTTTTTACATCTACAAAGGCTTTTGTCGGTTTTCAATATATGTCATTTACATGTAAATATAGTCTTGAGTTTAAATCTGAAACAACTTTTCATTCTAAATCTCTGACTGAAAAATCAAATCCATATTCTCATCATCAAATTTTGATACTACTTTGTTTTGGGCTAATATATAATTTTACATCTTTTATAGTTTTTATATCTGCAGAACTTTTAAAAATTTCTGATCAGTTTGAATCTTTTACAGAAAAATTAACTGTACTATTTCAAATATTATCTGTAGTTTTCAATCTAAACACTTTAAATCACTCAAGCATTTGAAAATTAAGTTTATCAACAAATTCATATCAAGCCTCTTTTTCTTGGATAAATTTAACTCATTTTCATCAAATTGTAGCTTCAACATCATATAAATCTCAAGCAACTACATTTCAAAATTCATCATATGAAACCAAAAAATTTGTTGTAACAATACCTCATACCTCAGCAATATTACTTCATAAATTAATTTCTCATTTGTTTGCTTTTTCGGCTATTAAAATAAATCTTTTATATATTTTAAAGCCTTCGCTATCACTTATTTCTAAAATATATTCCCCTGATTTTTTTAAAGATATCAAAGGAAAAGCCTGATCTAATTCTCAAGAATTAATAAGCTTATTATTTATAATTTTATTATTATCTAAATCATATAAATTAATCGTGATTGGATATTTTAAATCTAATAAATCTCATGATTTTGAATAATTTTCAAGAGAAAATATAATTTTTTCTTTTGAATCTGAAAGTTTATCAATTTCATTTTTATTTTCTTCAACTTTTATTTTTTTTCAATCAACAATAAAAATATTTGTATCTTTTGATACCAGCAAAGAATCAAGTCCAGCATAAGAATTGATTGTAAAATTTTCTCACTTTTCTAATTTATAATTTGTTGTAACAAGATTATTTCATCTTACCTCAAGTTTTATAGAATTTTCTAAAAATACTTTTTTATTTCATTTAAAATCTTTTATTTCAATCCAAGCTCTTAAACTTACATCTAAATCTGAATCTTTAGAAGAAAAAGAATGTTTAGCTTCTCATTTATTTACTTGAACAGATGTATTTTCAAAATTAAAATATTTATTTACTCAAACCTTTTGATCTAAATCTATATTTTTACTATCATAAATTGTAGTTTTTGTTGAATCTTGATTTAATATATCAACTGTTAATAACTCAAAATTTATCTTTGTATAATCATCATCATAAATTATATTTCAATCCTTATCTTTCAATACAGCTTTTATTGTTCATACTTCATTATAATAATATTTTGAAGAATCTAGAAATAAATCTATTTTTCATGAACTTAGATATTTTTCTAAACAATCATTGATTCAATTTTTATCAAAATCTCATTCACAAGTGTCAATACTTTTTCAAGTTCAAGTTTGTGTTTCTGAGTCTTTTAATTCTGGTTTTAATTCAAATGAATAATCTCATAGGGAATCTCAGTTATCTCGTGTTTGTTCTCATTGTGGAGCTTCTATTTTATCAATTTCCAATGCTTCATGCTTTTCTTTTTCTCAAAAACTCTTTTCTTGTGAACAATTAGTACTTCAAATTTTTATTTTTGGTGGTAACATTGTTTTTAACCGACAAATAACAGCTGGAAACCATCTCCAAATTGGAACTCACTCTGGTGGTCAACAATCAAAACTTGCTTCACCTTCTCAGTCCATTTGTCAAAAATCATCTTGATTTTCTTTAAATTCATCAATTCATTCTCATTGACCTGACCCAAGAGAAAATCAGTCATATTTTCAATAATTATTTCATAAGTTTAAACTAGTTAAATTATTATCTAATTGATTGGATTTTGATTGCTCATTTGAATATGGGTTTTCTTTTATTTTTGATTCTGGATCCATTTTTATATACATATTTGAGGCATCTCAAGGAGCTCACATATATGCAATTTCATACATTTTTTTATTTTCTGGTAAACCATATTTTAAATCATTATTAAATTGGTCTGAAAGATAGTTTTCTAAAACATACTGATATTTTTTAGAAATATCTTTCATATTTTTCCAATACAAAGCAAAAACTAAAGTATCATAATAATTTATTTTCTTTTCTTCTCAATTTAATTTATATATTTTTAAAGGTAACTCTTTTAGCTTTTTATACAAATCAACATCCCTGTATTTAGCCATTAAACCTGGTCATGCCGTAGCAGCTGATCTAACTGTATCATTTATAATTTTTGACTGCTCTGCCAAGTATTTTTTTAACTTATCATCATTATTTTTTATATTGTTTTCAATTCAACTTTCTAATTCTAATCTAAATAAATATGGATAGTTTATTTTTTTTAATTTATCATCTCTTCAAAAAAAATCAGTATATTTATCTCTATCTACGGGCAGTGTTGTTCAAACCAATCAATTAACTTGACTTCTTAATTCTACTCTTGTTGGTGATTCATGTTGAATTTGAGAATTTACAACCTTGTATTTAAATATACATGTTACCAGATTATCACAAGAGTTTTCTTCTGCACCTTCTTTCTCAATTCCGCTTTCTGATCATGCGCTAGTATCGCTTGTACAATTTGTTGAAGACAATCAATTCTCAGATACTTGTTCCCATTCTTTATATAAAATTCAGCCCACATATATTTTTACAGTATTGCAAGTTCAAGGAACAGAAATTCAATCAGCAACATCTGTAAAGTCGTTAAAATCAACTGTTCCTTTAGCTAAAACGTCTGTATCACAAGAAAAACCTATTTTTTTATCTAAATCATAAACTATCTCACATTCATCATTTACTTGTTTAGTTAATATTCAAACTCAAGACTTACAATTCCAAGGGTTATGAATTTTGCTTGCATCTTCACTTTTTCTGGATCAAACTACATCAAGAAGAGGAGTTATTGCTCATTTTAGTTTATGTTCTTTTAAATCATAATCTAATGATTTTTCTGGAATACTTTCTTCATCTATATTTATCGGACTATTTCACCACCAATATCACCTAGTCATACATAAAGTATCTCATTTACATTTTTCTATACATTCTTCTCAAATTGTTTCATAATCATCTGGTGATTTACGAATATTGTATCATCTATTTGCCATTATTAAAGTTCATCAATTTGCTAAAGATCATCTATAGATACTACATTCTTCAGCCTTTTTTATATCTTCAGTTTTTTTACCATAAAAATAATTTTTGTATAATCTTTCTTCACACTGCTTTTTGTGACTAAAGCTTTCAAAAATCCAAATATCATTTTGTCATCAATTTTTTATACCATCATCAATAAACTTTTCTAATGTATCATTTGCATTTTTTACAATTTGATCAGAAACTAAATCAACAAGTGTTATAATAAAAGGAATCATATGAGCATTTACTTCATCTCAATATCATGAATACCTTCAAGCATTGTATATATTTTTCCTTAATTTAGCCAATTCACTAAAATTAAATATTTCTCAAAAACTATTTTCTGTTTGATTTGTTGCATATCTTGTCAAAATATCAGGAGATTCTTGTAATAAACCTCACGTATCAGCTTTTGCTACTCTATCAGCATAAGTAGTTCATGTAAAAGCTTCTTGAATTAACTTTTCCATATCTTCTTCTTCTCATCAAAGAACTTGGTCTTTTATTTTTTTTGCAAGATCTTTGGTGTGACGATTATACACTAAATCTTCTTTATTATCTAAATTAGCTTTATATCATTTATAATTTAAAGTATTTACAGAAGATATTTCTCTAAACCGATCAAAATAAAAAATAAAGGGTTTATAAGATTCTATAGGTTCATCTTTAGGATTTCAATTTACAATACCAAATTCGTTTTTAAATAATCATTTTCAAGTATAATAGTCGTGATTTTTATCAAAATAATCATTTATAGCTTTTATATTCTCTTCTTTGGTGTTTTTGTTTGGATTAATTACTCAGTGCCATATTTCTGGTTCTATATTTTTATTTCATGTTATAGATTTTTCATATAATCATTTTTCATGACTGTAAACATAAGTTTTATTTTCAAAATCTGTATATGGAAGTATTGATTTTGAGTAATTTTCCATATCTTTTACAATTGGAATTGGAATATTTCAAACAAAAACTGATCATATAAGTTTCGACTCAAAATCTATATTTTTGTTTATAGATTTATATCATTCATAATAAAGAGTTTCAATTAATGAAGAAATATCAAAAACTGAGGATTCTTTAGGAGTAGGAACAATTACTACTTTTGTTTCTTTTAAGTTTGATTCTATGTCTCTCGCATATCTTTTCAAACTATCATTTACTCAAGAATAAATATCTTCATCAACAATTATAGAAACCAAATTATAAAAAGGCCTGTTTTCAGCATAAACATCTTTTTTGAAAAAAACTTTATAAGGAATACTAAAAGTAAGATTAAAAAGAATTAAAAAGATTAAAGTTCAAGAAATAATTTTTTGATAAAATTTATATTTTCAAGATTGATAAAAATTTGATTTTTTAAAATTTAATAATAAAAATTGATAATATTTAATAAAAAAATTTTTAACACTTAAAAAAACACTTTTAATTTTTTTTAAATTAAAAGAATTTTTTAAATTTTTTCTTTTTTTAAAATTTCTCATTTTTTTCAAATGAAAATCATATAAATTCTACTTAACTATATTAGTAATTTTTGACTAAAAAGCAAAAAAAATGTACAAATTTTTTAAACAAAATCTATACATTTTTATATATTGTTTTATAATATTTTATGAATTTAATAATATCAATAATTTATCTTTTTTTTAATTTTTCCATTTCTCTTTTTCCCATAAAATAACTTTTTCTAAATCATTAACTTTGATTTTTGTGTATATTTTTTTTCATTTTATATTAATATAAACCTTTTTTTCTCATTTTTCTAAATTTTCTAAGTATTTTTTCAAATCAATTAAATCAGTTTTTTTTGCAAAATTTGGAATAAAAACTATGTAATTTTTATCACTATTTTGCACAATGTTATCGACATTATTTTTATCTTCGACAATATTCTTTTCTTCTGACAAATCAGTATTATTTTTATCTAATATATCCGGTTTTATTTGTATTATTTTTAATCCTCTTTTTGACTTATCTAAAAGATTTAAATCTATAGCTTGATTTCTTATTGACGACAAAGTGTATATATTTGATTTTTTTGAAATAATAGTTTTTCTACCATAAGATATATCGACATTTAAATTTCATTCAACGACAATAATTTTACCAAGTTCGACATCATTTTTTATCTCATTGAATTCTCTATCAAAAATAGTTACATCAAAATCATAATCAAATCCTTCACAAGTTAAAAAAATCATATTTTTTCAAGTTTTTGTAAGAATTTTTCTTAAATCCGTTATAAGTCAAATAGTTTTTAAACTTTTTATTCTAATATCAGAAATAAATTTTTTCTTTTTTTCTTCACTATTTAACTTTTCATAACTTTCTTTTATTTCATCAAAAGACATTTTTAGATAAGAAATATTTCTTGATCTTTTTGAACAATATGTTTTTAAATTATCTAAAGGATGCCCCGAAACCATAAAACCTAAGAATTCTTTTTCAAAAAACAATGTTTCTTCATATGAAAATCATTTTGATTTTTTTAATATCAATTTTTCTTCATAGTCTCATGAAAAATCAAACAAACCAATTTGATTAGTTTCTTTTTTATTATCCAAAGATTTTGAAAATCTCAATATTTCTTCCAAATTATCAAATAATAATCATCTATCTCATAAATCATCTAAACTTCACGATTTTATAAGAGCTTCTAGAGATTTTTTATTAATAACTTCTTTTCAAACAATTTTAACAAATTCATCCAAAGAAGTAAATTTTTTCCCTTCTATTTCTTCTCTTTTATCTAAAATTTGTTTTATCGGACCATGTCAAAGTCCTTTTATAGCTTTTAATCAAAATCTTATATTTTTATCATCTATATAAGTAAAATGTTTCATAGATTCATTTATAGATGGAGGCAAAATATTTATACCACTATTTACAGCTTCTGAAACCTCTAAAGCAATTCTATCCAAATCTTCTTCATCAGAAACCATCATCGAAGTTATAAACTCTGTCCTGTAATAAGCTTTTAAATAAGCTGTTTGATAAGCTATATAAGCATAACAAGCTGCGTGTGATTTATTGAAGCTATAATCAGCAGCTGGCATTATCATTTGTTCATAAATTGTTTTTGATGTTTCTTCTTTGTATCATCTAAATTTTTTTGCTTTATCTATAAACTCTATTTTTAATTTTTCTATTACATCCTTTTTTTTCTTTCAAACTCATCTTCTAAGCAAATCTGCTTCTGCTAAAGAAAACCCCGCCATTGATTGAACAATTCTCATAAGTTGTTCTTGATAAACTGCAATTCCATAAGTTACATCCATAAATGAACTCAAATCTTCAAAAAGTTTTTTTCTTTCTTCATCAACAACTTTTTTATCATATTTTTTTTCTAAATCTTTTTCCAAATCTTCATACATATAATCAATTTTTTCTTCTCAGTATTTTCTTTTTATATATGTATCAATAAATTTCATTGGTCAAGGACGATATAAGGCAACCATTGCAATTATATCATCAAAACTAGTAGGTTTTAAGTTTTTTAACCACATTCTCATTCATTCAGATTCAAATTGAAAAACTCAAGTTGTATCTCAAGTAGCAAATATTTTTAGAACTTTTTTATCATTTAAACTTATATTTCAGATATCTAAATCTATATTTTTATTATTTTTAAGTATTTTTCAAGCTCTTTGAATAATTGTAAGATTTCTAAGTCATAAAAAATCCATTTTTAAAAGACCCAAATCTTCCAAAGGATAAGCCGAATATTGTGTAATAATAACTTTTGTATCTTTTGGAGGATGTTGCAAGGCTGTATAAGTTGTCATTTTATCTGGAGCAATAATTACAGCACAAGCATGAACTCAAATTTGTCTTACATTTCATTCAATTTTTAAAGCATCATCTACTATTTCTTTATATTTTTTATTTGTATCATAAGCATTTTTAAATTCAGGAGATTCTTCAAGAGCTTTTTTCAGTTTAGTTCAAGGTTTTTCTGGAATCATTTTTGCAAATTCATTCATTTCTGAAAAATTTATTCATCTAACTCTTCATACATCTTTAACTGCAGCACGAGCAGCAAAAGTACCAAAAGTACAAATTTGAGCAAGATGATCTTCTCCATATCTTTGCCTACAATAATCTATAACTTTATCTCTTCAAGTATCAGCAAAATCTGTATCTATATCTGGCATAGAAACTCTTGCTGGATTCAAAAATCTTTCAAAAAGTAAATCAAATTGCATCGGATCAATATCTGTAATTCAAGTCAAATAAGCTAAAAGAGATCAAGCAGCTGATCATCTACCTGGTCAAACTGGTATAGAATTATTTTTTGCCCAATTTATATAATCCGCTACTATAAGAAAATATGTATCAAATCACATTTTATGTACAACAAAAAGTTCGTATTCAATTCTATCAATTCTTTCTTTTATTTTTTCATCTAATTTTTCTATAAATTTTATTTTTTCATCAGTATAATAAATTTTTGAACTTTCTCTAAGTTCTTCAACACTATAATCTACTAAAGCTTTTTCTGCTTGTTTTACATTTTTCTTTTTTATCAATTCTTTTAACTCATTTTCTCAAAAATTTGTTTTCAATCTTTGATTCATTCAATTATAACAAAGATATCTAAGATACCATTCATCTGATGATAAGTTTTTTAAATTTTCTTTTTTTATAATATTTTTTTTCTCTTCAAAAATATTTTCAATCTCTTTTGATAATTTAAAAACAGGAATCAAAATCTTTCACATTTCTATTTCTATATTTATCTCAGAGGCTATTTTAGAAGAATTTTCCAATGCAAGTGGAATATATCAAAAAATAGAATTCATCTCTTCTTCACTCAAAAAAGAATAATCTCAATTTTTTAAACTTGGTCTATCTAAATATTCTAATTCATGTCAGGTTCAAAGGGCCTGAATTACATCTTGAGTATTTTTATCATCTTTTTCAATATAATAACAATTATTTGTAGCAACTAAGTTTAGATTATGTTTATTTGCTAATTCTATAAGTCTAGAAGTAACTAAATCTTGTTTTGGTATATCTTTATGCTCAAGAAGTTCTAAATAAAAATTTTCTTTTCAAAAAATATTTTCATAGACTTTAATTTGTTCTACTATTTCTTCATCTTTTTTTCAAGAAAGTATATAAAATGGAATTTCTCAAGAAATAGGTCAACTAAGAGCTATCAAATCCCTAGAATATTCTTTTATATCTTGTAATCAAATAATTTTATTTTGTCATTCTAAATTGATTTTTGTAATTATTTCAATCAGATTTTTATATCAATTATGAGACTTTGCAAGAAGTACTAATTTATGGTTTATCTTTTTATCAAGACTTGAATTAAGTAAAACTTCAGCTCAAAGAATAGGATTAATTCAAGATTTTTTTGCTATTTTATAAAATTCATGACATCCATAAACTCACATTGTATCAGTTATAGCAACACTTTTCATCCCTAGTTCAAGAGCTTTTTTTACATAATCTCATGGTTTTGGAAGTCATTCAAGGATTGAATAATGTGTATGATTATGCAAATGAACAAACATAGAAAATTACAAATTATAAATTACAAGCTTCAAATTATTGTAATCAAGATTAGACAAAATGCTAATTTTTTAAAAATATAAATTAACAAAAAACTCTAGAGACTTTCTAGAGTTTTTTGTTTGATAAAAGGAAATATTTTTTTATCTTTGAATTTTTTGTAAATAAATGTTATAAAAACTAATATCGATAAAAATACAAATATCAAAGTTCAACTATAAAACAATTCTCAGCTAAAATTATTTGATTTTATTTCTTGTTTTGTATAAATTCATTTAGGTCAAAAAAAATTATTATCTTGATTCTTTTTTATTAAAATATTATTGTAATCATTTATTTCTCATGAAGAAAAATATTTATTTCAGATATTTCAACTTAATTCATTGATTTTTTCATCTCACAATTTTTTTCAAAATACTTTTTCCCGCATATGAAGATAATTGATTTTGTTAATTACTTTTTCTCGCTCAGATATTCAATATCATTTTTGTATTTCTTCTGGTTTTAAAGATGTACAATTTTCTATATCTTTGTATTTATAATAATCTTCTAATCAGTATTTTAATATTCAATTATTTGATTTATCTACAATAGCAAAAGTAGTATCTCACTCTTTAGGATAATATGCTTTTTCATCTCAAGTTCTATCAGTAATTATAGGAAAACTTACTCTTCATCATCAAGCATAATACGGTATTAGTTCTTTAAAGTAAATATCTTCTTGAGTATTTATCTGATAAGTTTCTCCTCAATTTTCAACTGTTAATCTAACTCAAAAACCTATTGGTCTTATCCGTGTTATTTCATAATCTTTTATAGTTCAAATAACTTTACATTTATCTGCTGAATCAAAATTGAAAGGATACGGTATATTATAATTTGAGCAATCTGGAAGATTTATATTATTATTATACTCTTTTTCTCAAACACTAGTTATAAGTGTAGAATTTGAATCTATACTATCTGCTCCTACTGCATAGTATTTATCTCATATCTTTGGTAATTTTGTTCATGTAAGATTGAACCAATTATGACAAAAATTCCATGAAACAGGTTCTATCTTTTTTTGTCAATGTAATACATATTTATTTTTTCAATCACTTTGTACATAATAATACATATTAGAGCATCATTCCATATGAGAACGAATTATTATATCCTCAACTATTCATGATGCTTTGCATTTTATTGGTTCTGGGATATACATATTTATTTAATAAGAAATAAGTTTATTGTATAAGTTTTCATAAAAAAAGCTAGAAAAATCTTCTAGCTTTTTTTATATTTCAACTTTACAAAAGAATAAGTAAAATAAATATTTAAAATTAATAAAATTCATATTATTATGTATTCAAAAGTATTACTTTCAGCTCTTTGGTATAAATTTTCATTTATTTTTGTATATTCCAAAATTTCTCAACAATCTTTTTTTATATTAGAATAAAATCACCTTTCTCATACTCAAGCAATAAATGAATCTGGTAAATTTTCTTGTGAAAGTGAATTTATTATTCTAAATGTGTAAATTTTTCATTTTTCTAAATTATTTTTATCAAAATTTTTATAATTATTCAATAAATGGTGTTCTTTTTTTTCTTTTTCAAAACAATCATTTTCCAATATATTTAATGAATTTAAAAAAAATAATTTATCTCAAGATTTGATAATATTGTTATTTACGAAATAACAATTATTTACATTTATTCATTCTCAAGAATAAATAAGTGTTCAATTAATTTTACACTCAATTCAAGGAATATCAGCATAAATAAATTGTATATTTATAAAAAATATAATTAATAATATAAAAGTTTTAAATAAATTTTTCATGAAGTTATTTTATATTAAATGTTGTTAATCAACTAGCCGAATGGTTATTACTCGAATTATAAAAAATTGAGTTTAAATCAATATTATATGCTGAATACCAATATGTATTATTTGTTCTTGGAACAGATCTTTTTCCCCATCACATATTAACTTTAGCAACATAATTTGTTCCAGTAGATTTATATCAATATCACACAACTGAATGTCATTCAGGAGAATCTGATGACTGAATATGAATAATTGAAGGTCTATTATTATTGATCTCACTTTTAAAAGTATTAAAAAATACTGAAGCATTTCATTGAATATAATTTGATGTAGTATTATAATATCATTTATTAATTGCATAGTTTTTAGCATCTTTTATTCTATTAGTTTGTGTAGATCAATAAAAAACATTTGAAGTTCCTTGTCTAACACAGTATGTTCAAATATAAGGTTTAATAGAGTTAATAAAATTTACAATTGATAAGTTTGGTGATTCTCTTAAAGAAAAATCAGGAGCAACTCATGGAAATAAATTAGGCTTAGTTCCTAATCTATCATAATATCAGAATAACATTGCAATTGCATTAGGAGAACATCAACTATAACAAATTGCTGATGCATATGGAAATGGTGCTGGAGTATATGATGTAGTATATTGATCATAACATGGTATATTACTGTTACAATTTGAAGTTGTAAGATTTCACTGTATATATATATCAGCAGATCATGGGAAAATATAGTTTGAAGGTAATCAATTGTCAATATCAGCATTTGCAAAGGGAAGTACTTTAAAAGAAATCTTTTTTTCAATGATATTTTCTTTATTTTTATTTATTTCCTTTATTATTATCTTAAACTCATCAGATTTTTTAATTTCTTTAGAAATATTTTTTAAATTTTTTAGTCTTTCATCTAGTATTTTTTTATTTTCATTTTTAACTTTCATTTTTTCTTCATAATTAAAAATTTTATTCTCTTCTATCAATATATCAACATTATCTTTAGGGTTAAAAGAAAAAACATCATTTGTACTAATATTCTCAGAATATATATCTAATAGTCAAAAATAATAAAATTTATAAATTCCTTTTATATTTTTGTTTTGTGCTATCAAAACTTCACTTGGTGTATTTCAACTTGTTGATGCTATAGGCACAGCAACATCATCTCAATCAAAGTTTACCATTATAAATCAACAATTTGGTTCTTTATCACAAACTACTTTAAATTCTATATATGACACTTTATTTTCATCATCTGTGTGATATTCTACTCATTTATTTTCAATCCTTGGATTACTGTCCTTCCAATTCTCATCATAACTTGAGTTTTTTATATATTGATTTGCTAAATCAAGAGCATTATTGTATGTAAACTCATTATACGCATAACTTATTCACGAGATACTAATTGCAAGAAACAAGACAAATAGAATTATTTTTCTCATAAGCTTAAAAGTTACAAAATAAATGTTATATAAAAATAACAACTTTATTCTATTTTTTTTTTTTTTATTTTGTCAAATACATTTTATTTTTCTTTTTGACTTGATTTTATTTATTGTATAAATTTTCTCAAAAAAAGCTAGAAATTTTTTCTAGCTTTTTTTAAAGAATAAGTAAATCTTAAAAAACACAATTCAAAAAATAATTCAAATAAAGATTCAGAAAATAAAAAAATTATTCTCAAAAATATTTTCATTTATTACTTTTTCTTCACTTACTTTTTGAACATAACAAAATCAAATATCTAAATTTGGTTTTTCTTTATAAATTCAAGTAACTAATGAATTAATAGGAACTAAAAAGTTTTGATCATCTCTATTTTTTTGTAAAAAAGCTAATTTCATATTGTTATTTGACACCTTTACATCAAAGGTTTCATTTATTTTAAAATAAAATTTATTGCTATTATATTTTTTATAATCATATTGAATCAAATTTTTTTTATTTATATATGTTTGTCAAATATCAAAATATTTAGAAAAACATAGCTCATCAGATTTATTTACAGCAATTGAATTAAAATACTCTCAAGAAGTAGATTTGATAAATAAATTGTATAAATCAAAGCAATTTTCTTTTGAAAATATCAAGCTTGAAAAAATTATTTTTCATTCAACAATACATTCATTTAAATCAGGAAATGCTGCAAAAGTGGTTTTCATTTTTAATGTTTTATAATATATTTTGTAACAGCTGCTGCAACTCTATTATTTATTCAACCATATGATATAGCTCATAAATGTTGATCCATTGTAGAGTACATCAATATACAATTTCAGTATGTATCTTTTTTACAATTCCCCCATCACATGTTCATACGTACAATATTACTTCAAGAGGGGTAACTTTTATATCAATAAGCAATTGCTGTATGTTCTCAATTTCATAATGCATCATTTATATGTACCAAAATAGGTCTTCATAAATCAATTTCACTTTTTATATTAGAAAATACACTTGAGTATGATAAATTTCAATAATAATATGAAAGAGACCCGTTATACCCTCTATTTTTTGCATATTGTATAGCATCTTTAACTCTACTTCTAACTGTAGATCATTCATAAGATCAAATTTTTGAATTCCATTGACAAGTAGTTCAAATCTGCAACCTTATTGATGACACTAAATTTCTAACTACTGAATCAGTTCATGCTGAAGGGGCTGTTCAAACAATTAAATTTGATAACCCATTTCTATCATAATATCAATATAATATCGCAATAGCTGTTGGAGAACATCCCGAATAACAATATCCTGGGTTAAAAGGAGCAGGAGGATTATACCGACTTGTAAACTGATTATAACAAGGAACTCTACTTCAACAATCACTTGTGTTTGATCAAGGAATAAATATATCAGATGATCATGGGGAAACATATGTATTGGATGGATCAGGTAAATCTGCTTTTGCTATAGGTAAAAAATTATAGCTTATTTTGTTTTCTTCTCCTGTATTTAATATATAATCTTTTATTTCCTCTTTTTGTTTTTTAAATTCATTAGATTTTTTAAAATCTTTTACAATTTCTTTAGCTTTTTTGAAATTATATTTTAATAATTGCTTTTTTTCTTCATTAAATGTTTTCAATAAATAATTTTGTATATTTTCAGACAATATAACTTGTTCATTAGGGTTAAAAGCTTGAACATCTCAATTTAGTAAATTTTCACTATACAAGTTATATGGTCAAAAATAATAATATTTTTCTTTTTTTGTACCCTGATTTAAAAACTCACTTGGAGTATTTCAACTTGTTGATGCTATAGGCACTGCAACATCATCTCAATCAAAGTTTACCATTATAAATCAACAGTTTGGTTCTTTATCACAAACTACTTTAAATTCTATATATGACACTTTATTTTCATCATCTGTGTGATATTCTACTCATTTATTTTCAATCCTTGGATTACTGTCCTTCCAATTCTCATCATAACTTGAGTTTTTTATATATTGATTTGCTAAATCAAGAGCATTATTGTATGTAAACTCATTATACGCATAACTTATTCACGAGATACTAATTGCAAGAAACAAGACAAATAGAATTATTTTTCTCATAAGCTTAAAAGTTACAAAATAAATGTTATATAAAAATAACAACTTTATTCTATTTTTTTTTTTTTTATTTTGTCAAATACATTTTATTTTTCTTTTTGACTTGATTTTATTTATTGTATAAATTTTCTCAAAAAAAGCTAGAAATTTTTTCTAGCTTTTTTTATGTTTCAGTAGATATCAAATAATAATTCAAATTAAAATTCAAAATATAAATAAATTATAATTTGACTTGATTCATTGTATTTTACAAATTATTTTTGATAATAGTTTCTTTTATTATCTTTGCTAATTTAACAGGATCATGTCTTACATAATCACTTTCATTCACTAAATCTGTTTCTATGATTTTATAATTTTTATCTGAAAAATCTTGTTCTTCTTTCCTTTTTACAGGTTTTTTTCATTCTTCAGTTTTGTATTTTTCTACTAATTCATCTGAGATATATCAATTATTTACAATTACATAATCAAGAACTTTTCAAGCATATTTTTCCATATTATCTATAAAATCCGGAAGTTCATAAGTTGTAGTTTCTCATCTATCAGCCATTATATTACATACATATATTTTTTTTCAGACACTATCTTTTAGAGTTTCTTTCATACCTGGAGAAAGTAAATTTGGAATAATCGAAGTATAAAAATCTCATGGTCAAATTATTATAATATCTGATTCTAAAATTGCTTTTTTTGCCTTTGGATTCAAATTTCAAACTCATCAAACTAAAAAAGCATCAACTATGTTTTGATTGGTATTATGAGTTTTTTCTCATGGATTTGTTTCGCTTACATCTATATTTTTTTCTCATATAACTTCAGTTCAATCTTCAAACCTAACTCAAAGATGCACATCTTCCAAAGTTACAGGAATAACTTCTCATTTTACATTAAACATCTTGCAAGCTTCTTCAAGTCAAGCTTCAAAACTTCATTTTACATCTGCAAGAGCTGTAAGAAGTATATTTCAAATTTTATTTCCTCATATTACTCAAGATTCTCAAGTAAATTTGTATTCAAAAAATTCTCTTACAAAGCCAGTATCTTCAGCCAATGCAGCAATTCATCTTCTTATATCTCAAGGAGGCAAAACCCCGTATTTATCTCTTATTTCTCAAGTAGTTCAACCCGAATCAGTCATAGCAATAATTGCATTTAAATTTATTTCATCTTCGCTAAACAATTTTTTTAAACCATAAAGTACATTAAAAGTTCCTGATCATCATCAAATTACTGAAATATTTAACTTTTTTTTCATCCTAATTTTTTAAATTATACTCAAAATATTTTAGTCTTAAATCAAAAAAGTCAATTTTTAAATTTTTAAACTCTCTCAAAAATCAAGTAAAATTCAGACTTTTCATACTTTTTCTACAAATTCCTTAGGGTTAGCTTTTATAAGTGAAAAAGTATCAAAATGAATCGGAACAACTTTTTTGGGTTTTATAAAATCACGAGTAGCAATTACAGCATCATCAATTCACATAGTAAAATTTCATCAAATAGGTAAAAATGCTAAATCTATACTATCATAATCTCAAAGTAATTTCATATCGTAAGTTAAAGCAGTATCTCAAGCATGATAAACATTTTTTCAATTTGCTCTAATTACAACTCAAGCTGGCATTGTTGTATATCAAGACTTCAAATCATCAACTCATCATCAATGAAGAGCAGGAACAAATTTAATTTTGTAATCTCAAAAATCAAATTCTCAACCTATATGCATAGCATGAACTTTTTTAAGTCATTTTTCTACAGAAAAATAATTTGCAAGTTCAAATGTAGCAAGCAACAAAGCTTGTGTATTTTTACAAATAATTTCTGCATCTCAAATATGATCATTGTGTCCGTGAGTCAAAACCACTGTTAAAATATTTTTTTCAAAAAAACTTTCTAAACTACAAGTTATATTTGAATTTCAAGTAATAAAAGGGTCTATCAATATACTTCCAGAATCAAGAATTATCTCAACAAAAGAATGTGAATGATATATTATTTTCATATTTTTTATCAATTATAAATTATTTCAGAAAAATTATCTCAAGAATAAGCGTTTTTTATAGCATCAATATCATAAGACACAAATTTATCATCTGGTAAATTTTCTATATCAAAAAATCAAATTTCACTACATTTTTCTTTTTCACATATTTTTATTTCTCAATAATATTTTTTAGCTTTTATATAAATATCAAAATAAACTATTTCTCCTTTCATAATTCTATGACAAATATGAATAATTTTTAAATCTTCTTTTTTAACATTAACTCAAAGCTCTTCTTTTGCTTCTCTAATAGCCGAATCAAAGTAAGTTTCTTCTCATTCTAAGTGTCAAGCGGGAATTATTTGAAAGTATCAATTTTTGAAATTTCATTTTCTTCTACCAAAAAGTATTTTTCAATCATTATCTTTTATGATTAAATATACGGCAGAATAAAATTCAGGTTTTCTCATATAAAAAATTATTTATATATATAAATATTGTATTTTAAAAAAATGAAAATCAAATTATATTTTTTATTGACTTTTAGGATTAGAAAAATATTATTTTTCTAAATTTAATCTCATATTTATTTTTATGTTTAAAAAATTTCTTTATCTACCAAAAATGCTAATACAAAAAATTCTTGCATGATTTATCATAGGACTGATAGTTGTAGGAATTTTAATGTTTCAGTTATTCAACGATAAAGAATTTCGTAGTGATATAGAAAATTTTTGATTATCTCCCGATTTGATAAACTACCTATTATTAACAAGTATTTTTGTATTGGTTATTGTTGCTTTTATATGGTTTATACTTCTTTCTTTTATAAAATACACAAACAAAAATATAAAAAATCTTGAAAGAATTATTATTTTCAACATAAATACAATTTGCTTTTTGCTTTTATCATGTTTTACTATATTTAAATACACTAAAATAATTGATATTTCAGATCAAACATTTTTTACTTGAATTGGTTGAATATTGGTTTTTTGGTGGTGATATAAAAAATATCAAAGAGATAAAGAAATAGAACTTTTACAAAATTTTTTAAATAAAGAAAACGAATTTCTTGAAAATATAAATAATGAAAAAAATGATAAAAATTCTATAAAAAAAGAATTTAAAAATATTTTTAATCTTTGGGAAGAAACTTATTCTCTTCAAGACAAAAGCTATATTTCATTTTCTTTATGGGAAGAATTTAAATTTCATATAAAAACTCATATTGCTGAATTTCTTTTTATAGACAAAAATTCAGATATTTTTCTTGAAGTTTTAAATGAAGAATTAAAAAGAATTTATTATAAACCAAATAATTCAAGCTCTTATAGATTTTTTGTGTATTTTGTAGAACAAATCAAAAAAATTAACAAAATAAAAAATTTACTTTATATTTGAGGTGGTGATGAACTAAAAAAACACGAAGAAAAAATTGATATTTTTATAAAATTATCCGATGAAATAATTAGTATTCCAGATATAATGTATAGTAAAGAAATCAAAAATATAAAATCTCTAAAAGAAAAAATAAAAAAATTACAATAAAAATAATTTTTACCTTTCTCAATTCCATTCTGCAAAAAATTGCTCTAAATATTCTTCCATAAATTTATGTCTTTTTTCTGCAATTTCTTTTCATAATTTGGTATTCATTATATCTTTTAATTTTAACAATTTTTCATAAAAATGATTTATTGAATGATTTTTAGAGCTATAATATTGTTCACAATTCAAATTTTTTCTAGGAGAAATATTTGGATCATAAATTGGTCTTTTTACTTTTCATCAATAAGCAAAAGTTCTAGCTATTGCAATAGCTCAAATAGCTTCTAATCTATCAGCATCTTCAACAATTTGAAATTCTATAAATTTATTAATTTTTTTTCAAGATAAACTTTTTCAGTATCAAATATTATCTATTATATAAATAATTTTTTCTTTCTTATCTTTTGTTAATTCAGGAAAAGAATTTAAAAATTTGTTTATTTTATTTATCTGATCGTCTTTTTGTCAGCTATAAAATTTTTCATCAAGCATTTCATGGAACAAAGCTCACAGTCAAACAACAAATTCATCTCAAGAGTTTTCTTTTTTCAAAATTTTCATTGAATTATCATAAACTCTTTCTATATGATAAATATCATGAGCTGAGCACAATCATTCCAATTCTTTAGTGATAAAATTTTTAGCTTTTTCTATTATCAAATTGTTATTCATAATATTAAAATTATAATTTTATAAATTTATCCAATATCTTTTTTTCTTTCAGTCTTTTGTTAATCTCTCAAAAATTCAATTATTATTTTCTATAACTTTTGCTGATCAAATATTATCAATATTGCAAGTTATTAAAACTTTATCTATTTCTAATCATAATTCTTTTATTTTTTCTAAAGCTAATTCAAGCATTTTTGTTCCATATCATTTTTTTCTAAATTTTGGATTTATAAAATAACCTATATGTCCTCAATTTTCTATTAAATTTGGATGATTTATATTATGTCTAATTTGAATTAATCAAATTATTTCATCTTTTATTTTAGAATCAATCATAAAAAATATATGTGCCGGAACTTTTCAATCTACTCAAACTAAATCTTTATTTATTCATTCTAAAAAATCTTCAAATTTTTCATAATAGAAAAAAGATGATGGTGCTTTTAATCATTTCCAATTTTTTAATATATTTTCCCACATTATTTTGTGAGATTTATTTGGAAAAACAAGTTTAATCATAATTTTTTAGTTATTATTTTCTCTACTAAATTTTTTTCTATCAGTTTCAGTTAAATACTTTTTTCTTAATCTTATATTTTTTGGTGTAATTTCTACATATTCATCTTCACTTATATAATCAAGAGCTGATTCTAAAGTAAATCTTCTAGGTGGAGTTAGTTTTAGTGCTTCATCACTTCAAGATGCTCTTATATTTGTTAATTGCTTATTTTTTGTAGCATTTACTGTAAGATCTCATCATTTTAAATGCTCTCAAATAATCATTCATTCATAAATCTCTATAGCAGGATCTATAAAAATGGGTCATCTTTCTTGCAATTTCCATAAACTATAAGCCATAGCAGTTCATGATTCTCAAGCTATCATTGATCAAACTTCTCTTTTTTCTATATCTCATTTATATTCATCATATTTTTCAAAAGAACTAGTTAATATTCATTCTCATTTTGTAAGAGTTGTAAATTCTCATTTAAATCATAAAAGACCTCTAGTTGGAACAAAAAATTCCATATTTGTAATACCATTTTCTTCGCTCATACTAAGCATTTCTCATTTTCTTTTTCATAATCTTTCAATTATACTTCAAGCAAATTCACTTGGTAAATTTACAGCAACTCTTTCTATTGGTTCATATTTAATTCAAGTTTTTTCTTTAAATATAACTTGTGGTGCTCAAACTTGTAATTCAAATCATTCTCTTCTCATACTTTCTATCAAAACCGATAAATGAAGCTCTCATCTACCAGAAACCATATAATTTTCTCAAGAATCAAAATCTATTTTTAATCATACATTTATTTCTAATTCCTTCTCCAATCTATCTCTTATCTGTCTTCAGGTAACAAATTTTCATTCCTTTCAAGCAAATGGAGAATTATTTACCAAAAATTCCATTTTTAGAGTTGGTTCATCAATACTTATAGAAGGTAATGCTTCTACTTTATCATTTTCACAAAGTGTTTCTCAGATATAGATATCAGCAATTCAAGCAATAGTTACAATATCTCAAGCATATGCTTCTTTTGTTTTAACTTTTTTAAGTCCTTCATTTGTCAAAAGTTCACTTATTTTTCATTTTCTTTTTTTTCCATCATTTCATATAATTATAACTTCTTGTCATTGATTTAAAACTCATTCATAAATTCTTCAAATTCCAAGTCTTCATAAAAAATTATCATAAGCTAAATTTGCTATTTGCATCCTAAAAGGTTTTTCTTGAGCATTTTCTTTTTCTTCAACTTTTTCAAGAATTGTATCAAGAAGTGGATAAATATTTGAACTTTCTTCGTTTAAATCTTTTTTTGCTATTCAATCACGAGCTATAGTGTAAACTATAGGAAAATCTAATTGTTCGTCACTTGCATTTAGCTGAACAAATAAATCAAATAAATTGTCTATAACATAATCTATTCTTGCAGTTGGTTTGTCTATTTTATTGATTACAACTATCGGTTTAATTCAAAGTTCAAGTGATTTTCTAAGAACAAATTTTGTTTGAGGCATAGGTCATTCATAAGCATCTACAATCAAAACAACACTATCAATCATTCTTAAAACTCTTTCAACTTCACTTCAAAAATCAGCATGTCAAGGAGTGTCTACTATGTTGATTTTATAATCCTTATATTCGACAGAAGTATTTTTTGAATAAATAGTAATTCATCTTTCTTTTTCTTGGGCGTTACTATCCATAACTCTTTCGTCTACTTGTTCATTTTCTCTAAAAGTTCAAGATTGTTTCAAAAGAGCATCAACAAGAGTTGTTTTTCAGTGATCTACATGAGCAATTATTGCAATATTTATATATTTCATTTATGAGTATTAAGTGGTAATTATTAAGTAGTAAGAATAAAAAAGTATTATGTAAAAGAATTTATACAAAATCTTAATACTTAATACTTAAAATCTTAATTTTAAATTTGCTGGATTATATTTGAAAAAATCAAAAAGTAAAGCTTATCTTTACATTATTTTTTTAAAATATCAATACATTAAATCATATTCTTTTGTGCTTTTTTACTTTTATTCTTTTTGCATCTCAATACTTCAAGTTAAATAATTTTCTCAATTCACAAAAATTTCAATATCTTCACTATTTTTTGTAACTTTTAGTTTTGTTTTCATTATTTCTATATTTACTTGTTTTTTTCAGTTATCAACTTTTTCCAGTTCACATTTTCTCTCAGAAAATAAATATCATATAAAAAATGAAATAATTATAAGAATAATTGAAAGAAAGGTTTTTATGTCTTTCATTTATTTTAATTAAATAATTAAAATATCAACAAATTAAAAGATTTTACAAAAAGATTTTTAATTTCTAATTATTAACTAACTTCTGTCCCTTCATCTTTTCATAAAACTGCATTTTTTATAGCTTGTTTTTTTCTAAAATTAACTACTTTTAATAATACTTTTTCATCTCTAGCCAAAGCAATTGCTGTAAGATCCATAACTTTTAAGTTTTTTTCTAAAATTTCATCATAAGTTATTTTTTTAAATATTTTTGCATTTTTGTCTTTTTTGGGATCACTAGAATAAACTCAATCAACTCAAGTTGCTTTTATTATCATATCTGCTTCTATTTCAATTGCTCTTAAAACTCATCCTGTATCTGTTGTAAAATATGGATTTCAAGTTCCTCATGCAAAAACTACAATTTTTCAATTTTCTAAATATTTTATTGCTTTTTCTTTATCAAATCTTTCTCATACTCATTCATAATTCACAGATGTCATAAGTTTAGATTTTAAATTATTTTTTGAAAAATAATTAACTAAAGCAAGTCAATTTATATATGTTGCTGTCATTCACATAAAGTGAGCTATATTTGGATCCAGTTCTAATTCTTTTCCATAAATTCACCTATAAATATTTCATCATCAAATTACAATTGCTATTTGAATATTTTCTTTTTGTAAATCCTTCAAAATTTCAAGCAAATAATTTAGAGTTTTTTTATCAAATGCTTTTTGTTCTCATCAAGCAAGAGCTTCTCAAGACATTTTCAATAAAATTCTAATATTATTTTTAGACATAAGTAAAGATTAATAAAAAAGTAAAAAAGTAAATCTCTTTCAATCCCCTTAATATGAGGAAAAAATGAATGAAGCAAGTAGTGGAATTATACTTATCAAAGATAAAATACAAAGTACACATTTCATAGTTTTTTCGCTTCCTCGCTTCTTCGCTTAATCATTTCTTCGTTTCCTCACTTCTTTGTCATTTATTTAAACAATTTATCATTTTCAGTAACTTTATCCCAAGTTTGACTAGCAAATTCTTGTATTTTTTCACTTATATTTTCTTTTGTAACTCAAGATCAAGTAGCCAAAGGTAAAACGCTGTATTCTTGTTTATCATAATCAACATAATGTTTTTCAAAATAATAATTTTCTCATTTTAACCTTAAAACAAAATATCAAATTGATTTATCTTTTTTTAAATCTCTACATTGACTCCAATAAACATATCAATAATTTTTTACTAAATAATCAGTTAAATTTTCACAATTTACATCAGAAATATCTTTTTTTTGTGTATTTATATCTCAAGAAGCTGGAGTTATTTCAATTTTATCACTTTCACTTTCTTCTAAATTTGATTCATTTTTTTCTGGAATATTTATTTCAACTTTTAATTTATAAACTTCATCTCAAGCATAAGCAGAAAAAATATAAGTATTTAATCAATAATCCAAAGTTTTAAATCTATCTGATGCCATATATTTAAAAGTATCATCTCAAGCTTTAAATTCTTTTAAAGTATAAGTATCAGGCGGATAAGTCGAAGTTTCATTTGAAAAATTTACAATTATTTTATCGACTTTTTTCAAAGTTTTTCATTTTATATAAAATTCTCAAGAATATAAATCAACAGAGCTTAAATCTTCTATTTCTATAAGAGCTTCTTTTCATGTTGAAATAGGATTTATGACCACTCATTCTTCGTTTTCTGAAATTTCTTCAAGATCAGTATTTCAAATATTATCTAAATTTTCATCACTTGTTAAAAGACCTCATGTTTCTGTATTTTCTTCTGAGATAGTACCATTTAAAATATCATCTTTTGCCTTTTCTATATCTTCTGTATTATTATCTTTAAAACATCAAAACAAAAACACAAGACTTACTAATAAAACTAATAATTTTTTCATAAGATTTTTATTATATTTTAATACTTAAATTATAATAGTTTTTCAAAAAAAATAAAGTTTTTATAAATCAAAATTCAATATCTGAAGTAAATTATCTTTTTAATAAGCTCAAAATTTTTTGCTTTTATTTATATTTTTTATATTATTTCATTAGTTTAATATTATTTTATAAAAATATGAAAGAAAAATTAAAAAAATTAAAAAATATATTTGAAGATGAGTTAAAAAATATAAAAAATGAATCTGAAATAAAAAATCTAGAAGATAAATTTTTATGAAAATCTTGAGAATTAAAAGAAATTCTTAAATGATTAAAAGATTTAACTCCTGAAGAAAAAAAAGAAATCTGACAAGAATCAAATACCTTAAAAGTTTTGATTGAAAATTCTCTAAAACAAAAAATAAAAGAATTGGAAAACGAAAAATTTAAAAATATAGAAGAAAAAGAAAAAATAGATGTAAGTTTAGAATTTCCTAGTGAAAATACTGGACATATGCATCCGATAAGCATAACTTCTAAATTACTTGAAGAAATTTTTATTTCACTTTGATTTAAAGTTGAAGACGGACCACAAATAGAAAAAGTAGAATACAATTTTGATAAACTAAATATTCCGGCTGATCACCCTGCAAGAGATGTTTGGGATACTTTTTGGATATGTGATGAAATAAATAATAGTTTGGAAGATAAAGAAAAATTACTTTTAAGAACTCATACTTCTCCTGTTCAAGTAAGAACTATGTTAAAAGAAAAGCCTCCTATAAAGATAATTGTTCCTTGAAGAGTTTTTAGATATGAACAAGAAGATGCAAGACACACTTGTAATTTTTATCAGCTAGAATGATTAGTTGTTGGAAAATGAGTAACATTTTGAGATTTAAAATGGACACTAGACACAGTTATGAAAAAACTTCTTTGAGAAGAAACAAGCCTTAGATTTAGACCTTATATATTTCCTTTCACAGAACCAAGTGTAGAAGTTGATGTAAGTTGTCAAATATGTAAATGAAAAAAAGATAATTGTTCTATGTGTAGTTCTACTTGATGGGTTGAACTTCTTTGAGCTTGAATGGTTCATCCAAAAGTGCTTGAGTTTTGTGGAATAGATTCAGAAGTTTATTCTTGATTTGCTTTTGGTATGTGAATAGACAGAATCGCTTCTCAAAGATTTGGTATAAGTTCTTCAAGAATGATGTATCAAAGTAAACTAAAGCTAAATGAACAATTTTAAAATATTTAAATAATAAATATGAAATACTTTATTTCTTATAGATATGCTTGAAGTGATTTAAAAAAACTAAAAGATAGTTTAATATTTATTTCAGATTGTTTAGAAAAAAATCAAAATAGTACTTTTATCTTTTTTAGAGATTTAGAAAATTGGTGAAAAAAAGAATTTTCTTTGGATAAAATAATGAAACTTGCATTTCAAGAAATAGATAATAGTGATATAATATTTGTTTTTATAGATTCAAAAAAGAAAAGTGAATGAATGCTTTTAGAATGCTGATATGCAAAAGCAAAATGAAAAAAAATAATTTTAGCTATAAAAAAGTGACTAGAAATAAGATTACTTAAAACTTTAGCTGATAAAATAATTGAATTTAAAAGTTTAAAAGATTTAAAAGAAAAGATCAATAAATAATTCTTACTTAATATTCTATCTACTTTTCTATGAATATAATTAAACAAATAAAAAAAGAAGCAAAAAAATAGACATAAATTTATGGAAAAGTTTTTTGATAAATTAAATAAAGGGGTAGAAGGAAAAATGTAGTATTTAACACCGGTGTTCTTTGAACACCGGTGTTTTAAAAATTGAAATTGACTTCTTCTTTTTCTTTTATATACTTCATTTATTCAAAATTAAAAATTATATATATGTCTTTTTTTCAAAAAATAAAACATTTTTTGTATCCACTAAAATACTCAAAGTTTAATTTTTTTATGACTTTGATTTTTTCGTTTTTATTTTGATTAGTTACAACTTATTCTGTAATTTTTCTAAAAAATATAACAAATGCTATAGAAAATAAAAATTGGGAAGAAATAAAGTTTTGGCTAATAATATGGTTTATAACAGTAAGTATTTTATTTTTTATAAATTTATTTTACAGATTTTTCCCTTTTTGAATGTTTAGAGATTTGCATTCAAACATATACAATGATTATATGAAAGAAATTTTTAAGTGAAATAACAATGAGATTGAAAAAATTTGAACTTGAAGAATTATATCAATTATACAAAAATGAATATTATCTTGGATTAATATTTTAGGAAATTTTTGTTGGGAATGATCTCAAAGATTTTTTACTATTGTTATAATTTTTTTTACAGTTTGAAAAATAAATATTTATGTAATGTTAATTTGAATTATTGTTTTAATATTTTGTATTTTTTGGGTTTATCTATTTTATCCAAAAGCTTCAAAATGGAGAAAAAAATGAAAAGAAATTGATGTTGAAATTGATAGATTGGCGGTTTTACATATAATGAATAAATTTGAAATATTTCAAAATAACAAACAAAATGAGGAAACAAATAAAATATTTGAAAAAAATAATGAATGGTTTTGATACAGAGTAAAAGAAAAACTTTGGCAAGGTTTAAGTTATAATTGAATTGAATATTTTTTAAGTGTTGCTATTATTTTTACTGCTTTTTATTTTTCTTTTCTTATTTTTCAGTGAAAATCAAATTTTTGAAATTTTGTATTATTTACTTGACTTGCAACTCTTCTTTGAAACCAAATTAGAAGTTTTACAGAAATATCAAAAAACTTTGCTGATAATTATATTCATGTAGAAAAAATGAATGAAATGCTTGAAAGAATAAAAGAAAAAGATAAAGAAAAAGACAAAGGAAAATCAAATTTTGTTTTCAAAAACTGAGATATACAAGTAAAAAATATAAATTTTGCTTATGATAAAAATCCAGTTTTTTCTAATTTTTCTATGCAAATAGCTTGATGAACAAAAACCGCATTTGTTTGAGAGTCTTGATGATGAAAATCTACTATGATTAAACTTCTTGCATGATATATTAAAGTTGATTCTTGAGATATAATTATTGATTGACAAAAACTTTCAAGTATAAAAATTTCTGATTATTATAAGCATATTTGATATTTGACTCAAGATCCTTCAGTTTTTGATTGAAGTATTTATGATAATTTAACTTATGCTCTCAAAAATCCTCCAAAAAATGAAGAATTAGAAAAAGTTATAAAACTTTCAAAATGTGAATTTATTTTTGAATTCAAAAATTGATTAAAAACTGAAATTTGAGAAAGATGAATACGACTTTCTTGATGACAAAAACAAAGACTTGCAATAGCAAAAATAATGCTTAAAAATCCTAATATCATACTTCTTGATGAACCAACTTCAGCACTAGATAGTTTCAATGAAGAACTTCTAAATAAAGCATTAAATAATTTATTTAAATGAAAAACTGTAATTATTATTGCTCACAGACTTCAAACAGTAAAAGAAGCTCAAAGAATAATTCTTTTTGAAAAATGAAAAATTATAGAAGATTGAACTCACAAAGAACTTATAAAGCTAAATTGAAAATACAAAAAAATGCTTGATTTACAAAGTGGATTTTAAGCTTTCCCTTCCTTATATAAAAAAAGCTAAGGTAATTTTATAAAATTTTTATTAAAAACAACCCGAAAAAGTCTGTCATTTTGAGCGAAATGCAAAATAGTCGAGAAATCTGTAAAACCAATTAGCTTTAAAATCAGTTTCTCGGGAATAACAATTGTTTATGAAAAAAATACCAGAATACTTAAAATATTTTTTATATGATGTTTTAGAATGAGACACTAGTTTTTCTGTGAAAAAAATGTTTTCTTCTTATGCTATTTATAAAAACTCTAAAATATTCGCTATTTATCACAATTCTACTTTTTATTTTAAACAAAGTGAGTTTAATAAACTAGAATTTAAAGAAAAATGATATTCACAATTTTCTTATAAAAGAAATCAAAAAACTATTTTTCTGCCTTATTTTGCTATTTCTGAGGAAATCTTGGAAAACAAAGATTTAGTTTTGGAAGAGATAAAAAAAGCTATAAAAAAGGATAAGTTTTTGTAAAAAATCAAAAATTGTACTATAATTATACAAAGAAAACATAATATAATTTTATAATTTATGATGTATAATTTTGAAAAAAATACAAGTGAAGTGAGAGAATATCAACAAGAATTAAAAACTGATAATCCAAAACTGTATGAAATTTATGAAAAAGCTATTTTACTAAGAAATCCCTCAGCTCTAAAAGAAAAAACTAAAAAACAATTTATAGAATTAAAAAGAATTTTTTGATGAAAAAGATACAAAAAGTTTCTTAAGTTTGTTAATAATTTTTATACTATTAGATATGATGAATTTCAATGAGACATATTTAAAGCCCCTATTTATACTTGAATTCAAACTAATTGATGATACGAATTAGATCAGAGTGTAAAAGCTGAAAATTATGTTTATGCTGGATTTGATAAGATACCACATACCTCAACTTATTTTAATTCAAAAAGAGAATTACAAGAAGAAAAAAATTTACATTTCATAAATGAAAAAGATTTTGAATGAAATGCTGAATTGGTGTTTTGTGATATTGCAAATATATCTCAAGCTAAAATATTTGGTGATAATATTAAATGAGATTTAGAAACATATATGATAAATTGTTTTGAGTACAGTGAATGAAAAAAACTATTAGCACTATATTTATCTATAATCTTTGAAAATCCAGAAGATATCTCCGATTTTTTTCAGAATAATAATTCCCGAGCAATAGCTCAACATTGGAGTTGGATTATCCAAAATAGTTTAAATGTATCAGAAATTAAAGAAGAAGTTTTAAGATTAGAAAGACAAAATGAAGCAATAAATAAAATGAAAGAAATATATTTACAAACAGGAATTTTACCGCCTTTTTCTTTAGAAATACGAATTCAAGATGAAGTAAAAAAATCAGATATACAAGAAATAATTTCTAAAAATAAAGAAAGTTTTTATAATAAAATTAGTAAAATATTAGGAAAACCAAATAAACAGAGTTAAGTTATTAAAAAAATAATTATGAAATTATAGCAATTATTTATTTTTAAGAAAATATCTTCAATTTTTTAAGTTTTTCTTTATCTTTTTTATCTACTCTAAAACTATCACAAATTTTTGAAATAGCTTTATTTTGTACAAAACTTTGTAATTTTTTTGCTTTTAAAAGATTTGTAATATCGTCTGGAAATTTCAAATAAAACTCTGCAATTGCCCAAGAAACTGCCATATTTGCATAATAATAATTACTTTTTATTTCTAAACACGAATTTATAAAATCATCTAAATATTCTTTTTCTCTAAAATGCTTAAAAAATATCACAAAATAAAATCTTAGACTAAATTCTTCTTTACTATTTTTATATTTTTTTATGAAATCATACCATAAATCCTTGTTTATAATTTTTAAATCTCCTCAAAATATATCACAAACTGCCCAAGAATCAATCTGAGGAAGAAAATCTTTTATAAATAAAATTCTTTGTTTTTCTGAAATATCTATTTTTGTCAATAAAATAGCTTTTATCATTTTTTCTTCATAAAATTCTAATTTATAATTTTTTATAAAATCTAAAATCTCTTCTTTATTTTTTGCTATTAAAATATTTTTTGCTATTTGCCTTAAATCAAGAACTCTAACTCAAATAATATTTTCTCATCATTTAAGTTTTTTGTGAAATTCTTTGTATTTTTTATCTTGCTTTGAAAAAAGAATATTTTTTAGTTTTTTCATTTTTTTATGATATTAATAGATTATAGATAACTCTTTATTAAGAAATTTCTACTTAATATTTTTAATATTTTTAATTAACTCGTCTGTTTTTTTACTATAAGAAAATGCAATATATGGAATTCCATAAACTTGACTTAAAATCATAGAATGAAGTCTCATAGATAAACAAACATCTAGTTTTTCTTCTTTATAAAATTTATAAACTTCATTTATATTTTCTACAATTTCTGCTTTTCAAACAAGTCAAGTTTCTTTTATTATTTTTTTATAATAAATTAAATCATTTGAATTTAAATCGCTTGGATGAATACTGTGGGGCAAAAAATAAATTGTGGCATTTTGTTTAAGTAAAAATAAAAGAATTTCTTTTATAATAAAAATTTCCATTTTTTCATTTTGTATCTTAGAAAATTGTCATTTTCTAAAAGTAATTCAAACTTTTTTATTTCTAAAATTTATATTTCATAAATCTCTTAAGTTAAACTCACTTACTTTCACATCTCTAATTAAAAAATTATTTTCAAATTTTGGATAATTTTTAAAATCTAAATCTTCAAAATCTTCCAGATCATCAAAAAAAACTGGATCAGGAATAATTTCTGAATTTATTCAAATTTTTTTCAGAGTTTCATAACTAAAAAAATCCCTAACATAAATTTTATAAACTTTTTTACATATTTTTTTTAATTTTTTAAGATTTTCCTCATTTTTTATATTTATTCAAACAGCATAAAATACAACTTTTTTTCTAAAAAATCTAAAAAATTTATTTCTAAAAATCATCTGATCAAGCGGATCTTTATTTGTTTGAATTTCATTATCATAAATAATTCAACCTCATCAAATTATAATTAAATTACTCCACATAACAGTATCTATAAAACAAAAAAAGTTTTTTATATTTTTAAAAATATTTTTAATTTTTCTTATTCAAACTGGAAAATATTCGATATAATTTATGTTTTTTTCTTTAAAAAAAAGATTTTTTTTATCATAAGTAAAAACTCTGAAATTAAAATTTTCTTCTTTTAATAACTTATGTTTATTAATTTTTTTTCATTTTTTAAAATCTAAATCATTAAATAAAGAATTTTTAATTAAATTAATTTCATTTTTTAAAATAAGTTCATCTCATAGATTTTGGCATCAAATTGAAGCTAGGATTGATATATTCAAAATATTTTATATTAAAAAATAAGTTTTTTTTATTATACTAATAAATAAAAAAGCTCAAATTTTAAAAAAAATTTGTATTTTTTGTAATTTACGCTATTATTTTCTCGAGCAAACTTTTGAAAAAATACTTTCTTTAATCACTATTCTTTGAAGTTCCTTATTGATTAAATGGTTTTTCGCAAGATTATGCTTGTATTTATTATTTTTTAATTGTTACTATGGAAGAACAAATAAAAGAAAACAATAAACTTTTTGTTTGAAATTTACCTTGGGAAATGAGAGGTAAAGAACTAGCTGAAGCTTTTAGCGAATATGGAGAAGTAGAGTTCGCTACTGTTGTTTTAGATAGAGAAACAAAAAGAAGTAAAGGTTTTGGTTTTGTAACTTTTGTTAATTTAGAAGATGCTAAAAGAGCACTTGCTGAAGCTAATGAAAAAGAATTGAATTGAAGAAAGATTTTCGTTTCATTTGCAAAAGAAAACACAGAAAGACCTGAAAGAGATTAATTCTATCTCAAAAATTTAAGAGAGAATATTCTCTCTTTTTTTATTGCAAAAAATATGTTTTTAAGTATCTTAATTTATATTATTTCCTAAAATTTACATAAGTGAAAATATTTGTTTTTGATACTGAAACCACATGATTTATAAATAAAAAAGAAAATAATTTAAACAAACAACCTCATGTTATACAATTTGCTTGAATTTTATGAGATTTAAATAATTGAGAATTTACAGAAGAAAAAAGAATTAATTTACTTATTAATCCTTGAATTTCAATTCCTTATGCATCTAGTCAAATAAGCCATATTTACAATATAGATGTTCAAGATAAAAAAAGGATAGAAGAACATATTGATGATATTTTATACTTTATAAATACACCTGATGTAATTATATGACATAATATAGAATTTGATGAAGAAATGATAAAATTAGAATTAAGAAGACTATGAAAAGAATATGAGTATTCTCCAAAGCAAGTCATTTGTACTATGAAAAACACAGTAGACTTTTGTAGTATAAAATGAAATTGAGAAAGATTTAAATACCCAAAACTTTGAGAACTCTATAAAAAAATATTTTGAGAATACTTTTTATGAGCGCATGACGCTATGGTTGATGTTGAAAGTACTTTAAAATGTTTTTTAGAATTAAAAAAATTGTGAATTATAAAAGTTGAAGAAAAAAAAGAAACCGTTTTAAGTCTATTTTAATAATAAATAGAAAATATATTACACTTAATTATTAAACTAATGTCATACAAAGATCTTATCAACACAGATGATTTAAACAAAAAAAAAGAAGAATTTAATCAAGAAAGATGAGAAGTTTCTTTTTATTGCAAAGATTGTAAAAAAATTGTAAAAACAAAAAGAGTAAATCCTGCTTGATATAAATTTTTATGTGAAGAATGCTGAGAATCAAATATTTCTATTTGAACACTTGAATGATTAAAATCAAACTATAGAATAAAATAATTCGTATATATATGATTTTGTTTATTTTTAGCTATTACTTTACTATTTTATAAAAAATATTTGCATTTTTATATAAATCGTATATACTATTTTTAGATTAAAAGTATAAACAAAAATCTTTTATACTTTTATACTTTTATACTTTTATACTTTCTAATTTTAAAAATATGGACAAAAAAGAAGCTTTAGCTAATGCTCTATCTCAAATAGAAAAACAATTTTGAAAATGATCAATTATGAAACTTGGTGATAATGAAGCATGACAAAAAGTTGAAACTACTTCAAGTTGATCGATATGACTTGATTTAGCTCTATGATGAGGTTATGCAAAATGAAGAGTTGTTGAAATTTACGGTCCAGAATCTTCTTGAAAAACAACACTTACTTTACATGCAATTGCAGAAGTACAAAAAATTTGATGAACTGCAGCATTTATAGATGCAGAACACGCTCTAGATCCTGAGTATGCAAGAAAAATCTGAGTAAACACAAACGATTTAATTATTTCTCAACCTGATTATGGTGAACAAGCTCTTGAAATAGTTGATTCTTTAGTTCGTTCTGGAGCAATTGATTTAATAGTTGTAGACTCTGTTGCAGCTCTTACACCAAAAGCAGAAATAGAATGAGATATGTGAGATTCACATATGTGATTACAAGCTCGTCTTATGAGCCAAGCTCTTAGAAAGATAACTTGAGCCATTAGCAAATCAAAATGTACAGTAATTTTTATCAATCAAATCAGAATGAAAATCTGAGTTATGTTTGGTAATCCTGAAACTACGACTTGATGAAATGCTCTTAAATTTTATGCTAGCCAAAGACTAGAAGTAAGAAGAAAAGATAAAATAGAAGAATGAACCTGAGATTGAAAAACTATTTCATGAAATAAAACTAGAGTAAAAGTTATTAAAAACAAAATAGCTCCTCCTTTTAGAGAAGCGGAATTTGATGTAATGTATAATGAATGAATCTCAAAAGTATGAGAAATTCTTGATGTATGAGCAGAAACTTGAATTATAAAAAAATCATGAGCTTTTTATTCTTATTGAGAAACTAAACTTTGACAATGAAGAGAAAATGCTAAACAATTTTTAAGAGAAAATGAAAAAATAGCAAATGAAATTGATGAAATTATAAGAAATAGTTTGTAAATCAATAAAAAACTAATCAATTATCTGTGGTCTTTATGAAAAAATAAATTAAAGTAATTATGAAATGGATTTATAAAATAACATTTCCTAACTGAAAAATCTATATTTGAAAAGATTTAACTTGAACTTTTAGGTATTTTTGAAGCCCAAATAGTAAACTTCTAGAAAATGATTTCAATGAAGATGAAAAAAAGGATTTTTGTATTAGAAGAGAAATTATCCGGAAATCAGATAATGCTAACAACAAAGAAGTAAACAAAAAAGAAATTGAGTACATCTTAATGTATAATTCAAATAATCCATTAATTGGTTATAATCAACACCCAAAATTTAAAAAACATTAAATTATTTTAAATGCTCTAATATATAATGCATAGAATAAGCTAACTCTTCATTATGTATTTTTATTCAAATTGGAACTTCTTTAAAAATAATTATATAAACTATAGTTCAAGCAATAATTATGTTTATTGAAAAGTTTTTGATGTAGACAAATTAAACAAAAAATTTATATTTTCCCCCTTCATAAGCTTTCCACTAAACTAATTCAATTTCATAAAAATGTATCTGCATGTATTTTATTGGTTTTTAGTTTTACAAAAAACCTTCTCTGTATTTTTTGCTATTTCATTTGTATTTCATAATGATTCAAAAGTATTTGAAATAAAAAGTTTTATAGACAAATACGCTTTTTCTAAAATATAATTTGATAGATTATGTAATTGTGAAAAATGTGAAAAATATGCCAAAAGCTCAAATACTTTTAACCTTAAAGATTTTGCACATAAAAATTCTAAACTTGTTTTAGAATAAAAAAGAAGGAAAATAAAAACTACTTATTCTCCAAATAGGCCATAAATTATTTATTGTGAAGAAAGTTATAATAAAGAAGCTTATTAATTTATTTTTTGATTTTACTTTTTACTAATTTTAAAATATTTAATACTGTATACAATATCTTATTATCAATCCAAATATAAGATTCTGAAACTTTTACTATATCTTGTGTAAGTTTTAATTTAAAATCCGTAACTCAAGCCAAGCTTGAACTTTTTTCTCAAGGACTTGCGATTCACAAAAAATCATAATATTTACTTCAAATTTCTTTTGCTTTTTTTATAGCTGCCCATTGAAGCAAATATGGTGCCATCATATTTCTATAATTTTTGTCATTTGTTGATGCTCAATAATAATAAATACTTACTTCTTTATCAAAAACAAAAATTCAAGATGCAATTGCAATATCTTCATAAAAAGCAATCAATAGCTTAGAATTATCAATTTTTTCTAAAAATGTTTTGTAGTAAGAAAAACTATTTCAAGCAAATTTATCTCTTGAAGTTGTTTCAAGCATCAAATCATAAAAAATTTTTATATTACTGTCAGTTTTTTCTACAAAATCAACTTTAATTCATTTTTTTTCAGCAAGACGAATATTATATCTTCATTTTGCTTTCATTGTCGCTAAAATTTCTTCTTCAGTTTTTTCTAGATTAATTATAGCTGTATAAGGAGTAATAAACTTTTTATAATATCAAATTTTAAAATATTTAAAATTAATATTTTTTTGAGAATCATTCTTTAAAATCCCCCTTGCGCCCTTTATCAAGGGAGAATTAACAGTTTTCCCATTTTTGTTAAGAGACTTAAGATGATTTTTTCATGAGTCATTTTTTAAAATCCCACTAGACTCCTTTATCAAAGAAGAATCTTTTTCTATTTTATCTAAATCAAAAGTTTCGATTTGGATAAATAAAGCATTTTCTTTTTTGCATAAATCAATTAAATCTTTTTCTGAACTTGCTAATTTATTAATTTGTAATTTATTAATTTCAATTCACAAAACAAAAAGTCAGTATAAACCTAATCATATACTTCTTTTTTCTATTTGAAATTTTCAAATATTAATTATTTTTTCTACTTGATTTGATTTTTCAAGCATTTTTCACCGATTTTTTTCTTGCCAAAAAGACATAATTATTTTTTAATGACAAATTTGATTTACAAATAAATCTATAATTTCTTTTGTTTTTTTATCAAAATTAGAAAATTTAAATTCAAGTATTTGATCTCACGATTCAAAAATATCTAAAAAAATTGTAACTCATTTATATAAATAACAAGACCTTTTTCTTCTAAGAATATCTATATCATTACCGTAAATTTCTCTCATTTTGTTTAGAGTTTTTCCATCAACAAAAAAATTTACAAAAGATCTTTCTTCATAATCTTTATTGTCAGATAATGGTCATTTATATACAAAAAGATTTTTTCAAAATCATATATTTCTTATAAAAATAATTTCTTCATTATCAATTATTCTTCAATCAACATAATGAGGTGTAAAAAAATAATCACTATATTCAACATCTCATAAATATTGAGCTCATTGTTTAAAAAAATTTTGAATAATTTTATCAATTTCAAATCCTTTTATATTATATTTTTTTTGTAAATCAACTACTTTTATTTGCTTAGTTTCAAATACTGGTTCAAATTCATTCATTATTATAAAATCTGCATTCACTTTTGTTGGTTCTATATATTTATCATTCATCGGTTCAACAGTATCAAGAAAATAATCAAGAATTTCTTGAGGTTTTTGTCAAGTTCTAACAATATCTCTAAAAATTCTTCTAAGTATTCTTCAATGTTCTCATAAATCTATAAAAACTTTTATATCTCATAAATTAGCTATTTCATCAAGTAAAGTAAAAAGTCACTCAATTATTATAATTTTTTTAGGCTTGATTTCTAAAGCATTAGGAATTGGTTTTGAATTAGCAAAATCATATTCCGGAATTTTAATAATTTTTCCTGCTTTAATTTTTTCTAAATCATTATGAAATGCTTCTATATCCAAAGCTTCAGGTTGATCAAAATTTAAATTATATTTTTTATAATATTCTAGTCCTCTATAATAATTATCCATAGATAATAAAAGTGCTTCATCTTTAAAACTCTCTAAAACTTTTTTTGCTACTTGAGAAGTTTTTCAACTAGCTGATCATCAAGCTATCAAAACTACAATATTTCAAGTTTTTTTGTTTTTAAGTAAATTAACTTCATCAATCAATTTTTTAAGTCCATCTTTAAGTTTATAAACTTCTTGCATATTTATTTTATTAAACAATTAAATTTTCTTTGAATAATTTTTCGATTACTTCTCTTATAATTTCAAAAATAACTAAGCTTTTTGTTTCTTCGTAATTAAACCAAGCATATCAATCACATTCAGAATCTTGAATTTTTATTTCTCAAGAATACTCTCAAATAAATCTATAAAAATGTGTGATTTTATCATTATCATCAAACATAAATTTATTTTCAATAAAAATTTTATCTATTTTAAAATCCAATCCAGTTTCCTCTTTAACTTCTCTTATAACACAATTTTCTATGTTTTCATTTTTTTCTTTATGTCATCAAGGAAATGACCAATATCTAGGAAATTCTTTTTTATTGTATTTTCTTTTTATGAGTAATATTCTTTTTTGTTTATCTATAATAATTCAAGATCAGATTACTATTTCTTTCATTTTTAACTTTTACATTTTAATAAATGTTTTATTGCATTTTCTGTAATTTTTCTTCATCTTGGTGTTCTTTCTATAAATCAAATTTGAAGCAAATAAGGCTCAACAACATCTTCTAAAGTTCATTCTTCTTCTCATAGCGCTGATGAAATCGTGTTTAATCAAACTGGTCAAGAAGAGAATTTATAATATAGTGTTTCTAAATATTTTCTATCAAGATAATCAAGTCATAAATCATCAACTCAAATGTTTAAAAATATTGTTTCAAGTCAAGAAATACTTTCTATATCATTTCAAATTGTATAATAATCTCTGACAATTTTTAGAAATCTATTTGCTACTCTTGGCGTTCATCTTGATTTGTTTGAAATAAATTTTGCAACTTCTTTATTTAAATCTATTCAAAGTATTTTAGAATTTACTGCAATTATCTTTTCTATATCTCTTGAATTATAATAATCCAATTTTAAAATATTTCAAAATCTATCTCTTAATGGTGATGACAATGCACTTAACCTTGTTGTAGCTCAGATCAAGGTAAATTTTTTAAGAGGGATTTTTATACTTTGAGCTCAAGTTCAAGATCAAACCATAATATCGATTGTAAAATCTTCCATTGCAGTATAAAGAATTTCTTCAATTTGAGGTTTAAGTCTATGAATTTCATCTATAAATAAAATATCTCCTGATTCTAAATTAGACAAAATACTTATAATATCAGATTGTTTGTCAATTGCGGGTCAAGAAGTAGACTTAATATTGACAGACATTTCATTGGAAATAATATTACTTAATGTAGTTTTTCAAAGTCATGGTGGTCAATAAAGTAAAATATGCTCTAAGGTTTCTTTTCTAATTTTTGCTGATTTAATTGACACAAGTAAATGTTTTTTTATAGATTCTTGTCAAACATAATTTTCAAGAGTTTTTGGACGAAGTGAATTCTCTATTATTATATTATCACTTCATATATTACATTGTGAAACTATTCTTTCATTTTTTGAAGATTCAATCATTTAATAGCAAATAAGTAGTAAGTAAATTAGTAAAAATTATTATTTAAATATTTTTTGCTGAAATTTTAAATTCATATATTTAGTTTATATTTTTTTAATGTTTTGTAAAGTTATATTTTTAGGTATTTTTTCATATTTTTTATAAATTTATTATTTTAATATTTAGTTTGATTTTTTTAAAAAAAAATATAGAATTAATTTACTTAAACCTAGTTTTAAGTATACAATGATTGAAAAGAAAATACCAATTTTAAATAAATATATATTTTCACTACAATGTTTTTATCAAATATTTTTATAAATACTATTTTTTATGGAATACTTAATACCTTTTTTAGTGGGTGCTGTTTTATGAATAGCACTTTCTATTATTTTTTATTTCTTTTTAGAAAATAAAAAAGTAAAAAAATGATTATCTAAATCAGAAAATCTTATAAAAGAAGCCGAAAGAAAAAAAGACAATATACTAAATGAAGCAAAAAAAGAACAAGAAAAAATTCTTAAAGAAACTAAAGATGAAAGTAATGATATTATAAAAAAAGCTGAAAAAATTGAAGAAAGAGCAGTAGAAAAAGAAACTAAAGTAGATAAAAAAATAGATGAATTAAATTTAAAACAAAATGCTTTGCAAGAAAAAGAAGAAGAATTAAAAGAAAAATGAAATAATTTAGATTCAAAGATTTGAGAGTTAGAAAACAAATTGTCCGAACTTTCAAAATTAAGCGAAGATGAAGCAAAAGAATTATTTCTATCACAAGTCAAAGATAAATATGAATGAGATGCTCTTTGATTAATTGAAAAACATAAAAAATTTATTGAAGAAAAGAAAAAAGAAATAGCAAGAGAGATTGTTGTAAAATCTATTCAACAATATGCTTGAGAAGTTACAAATGAATCAACTTCAACTATAATTGAAATTCCTTCAGATGATATAAAGTGAAAGCTTATTTGAAAAGAATGAAGAAATATTACTGCTTTTGAAAGAGCAACTTGAGTTGCATTAATTATTGATGATACTCCAAACAGTGTATTTTTATCTGCGTTTGATTTATTTAGAAGATATATCGCAAAAAAATCTTTGGAAAAACTTATTGAAGATTGAAGAATTCAACCAGCCAGAATTGAAGAAATTGTAGAAAATACTACAAATGAAGCAAATATTTTATTAAAAGAATTATGAGAATCAATTCTTGATGAATTATCTATAATTTGAGTTCCTGACGATATAATTCCACTTATAGGAAAATTAAGATTTAGAACGAGTTATTGACAAAATATATTAAAACATTCAAAAGAAGTTGCAATTTTAGCTACATCAATAGCAAAGGATTTGTGAGCAGATGTAGAAGTAGCAAAACTTTGATGATTATTGCATGATATATGAAAATCTATGGATCAAGATATAGAATGAACGCACCCAGAAATTTGAGCAAAGGTATGTAAAAAATATTGACTAAAAGATAGTATTATTGAAATTATTTGATCTCATCATGATGAGTTTAGTACAATTAGTTTAGAAACAGCTATTGTTCAAATTGCTGATACTATAAGCTCAATTAGACCTTGAGCTAGAAGAGAAGCTGTAGAAGAATATCTAAAAAGAGTTCAAGAAATGGAAAAAATTTCTGAAAGTTTTTCTTGAGTAAACAAAGCTTATGCAATAAGTGCTTGAAGAGAAATAAGAGTCTTTGTTGATTCAAATATAATTTCTGACCTTGAAGCTCAAGACTTAGCAAGAGAAATTGCTTCAAATATACAAGAAAAAATAAATTATCCTTGAGAAGTAAAAATTAATCTCATAAGGGAAAAAAGAGTTGTTGAATATGCAAAATAACAATAATTATACTAACAATTAATTAATATGTTACCTTATTTTAAATTTTTTTGAATCAAAATATATACATTTTGATTTACTCTTATAATAATATTTTTCTTATTCTACTGGATGTTAAGAAAATTATCTATAAGAAATAAGTTTGATTTTGAAATTTTTAGAACAAATATATTTTGGTTTTTTATTTCAACTTTTTTATTTTCAAGAATCTTTTATGTTATTTCTCAATGGAATGACGCAAAATTTATAAACTGACCTATTGAATTTTTCTTTACACTTGACTATAATTTCTCTTTATATTGAGCAATTTTCTGATTTTTTCTTATTTTATTTATAATTCTAAAATCAAGAAAAGAAAATATTATAAAATATATTGATTGAATAATTTTATCTTTCTATTTTGTACTTTTTGTATGATTTTTCTGAGCTTTTTTATGATGACAAGTTTATTGAATTCCAACTAATTTTTGAATAGAAATAAGTTATTGAAGCGCTTGATTAATACCATACTATGTCCCTATTTTTCCTTTACCAATTGTTTATACCATAATAAGTTTTCTTATATTTTGTATTTTATATATAATGAAAATGTTTATAAAAACGAACTGACTTATTTGATATTTATGACTTTGACTTCTTGCTATTATGACAATTATTCTTGAATTCTTTAATTGAAAAAGTGATATTTTAAATAATTTTATATTTAATTTCAATCAAATTTGTGCTATTTTTGTTTTAATTTTTTCATGATTGATTTTAAAAAATATTTTAAGAAGAAGTAAGTTTGAATGAACAACAAATATTCTTGATAAAGAATAATATGTTTTCTAAAAATACATACCTAAATTTATTTTTATTATCCTTTATATTTTCTATTCTTGTAAATAATTTTTTACAAGATTTTTTCTTGTCATTTTTATGAATATTGTTTATATCATTGGTTTACTTTGAAATTATTATCAGTAATAAGAATATTAAAAAATATATTATTTTGTATTTATTTATTTTATTATGATCGACTTTTTGAATATATTTTTCTGAAAACAAAATAAATACAATTGAAAATAATAAAAATTATTTGGAAAAATACTTTTTAAGAAAAGATGTTTTTAATTTTGAAATTAAGGAAATATATAAAAAAGAGGATTCTTTTAATTCATATGTTGTAAAAATTCTTAATATTAACTGAGATAAGGCTTTAAAAAATATTAACTGATTAATATACATTCCATCAAATTATTCATTTCACAAATGAGATATTTTGAAATCAGATATACAGATACAAAAAATAATTAACAAAAATTTATCTTACACAAATTATCTTTTATCAAAAAATATATATTTTAGTGCATACATTTACAATTTAGAAAGAATTTGAAAAAAACCAAACTTTTTAACTTATTTAGATGATTTTAGAATGATTATTATAGACATTGTGGACAAAATTTATCCAAAAAATGAATGAATATTATTGGCTTGAATATTACTTTGAGCAAGAGAAAATGTACACAAAGAATTAAATGATGCTTTCAACAATTCATGAACCACTCACTTTATTGCAGTAAGCTGATTCAATATAACTATTCTCATTATTTTTTTATGATTTTTATTTAAATTTTTTCCTATTGTTATTAGAAGTATATTAATAATTTGATTTTTAATTGTTTTTTGTTTATTTGTAGGCTTAGAAGCATCTGTTGTTAGAGCTTGAATTATGTGAATATTATGATACATAATAAGTATTTCCTGAAGAAAAAGTATTTCTATAAGCTTAGTTTTGATTTCTTGTTTTTTTATGCTTTTATATAATCCATTTTTCATAAATTATGATTTGAGCTTTCAATTAAGTTTTTTAGCTGTTTTATGAATTCTTTATACAAATGATTTATTTAGTAAAATTTTTAAAAAATTACCTGATTTTTTTTCAATTAAAGAAAGTTTTATCTTAACTCTTTCAGCTATGTGTTTCACTCTACCCATTATGATTTTTGATTTTTGACAAGTTTCTATACTTTCTCCTATTTCAAATGTATTAATTGCATGGACAATACCATTAATAATGCTTATTTGACTAATATCAATTATTTGATATTTTATCGTCCCATTATTATGAAATATTTTATGATTTTTTTCATATTTACTACTAAAATGGGATATTACAATAATACAATTTTTCTGAAATCTAGATTTTTTTATCATAAAAAGTAATTTTTGAACCTACAGTATTTACTTTAAGTTAATTTATTTTATAATACTATGATTTTGTATAATTACACTAACACAAAAAAAGAAGCTTAATAACTAAGCTTCTTTTTTATAATATTTATATTAATCTTCATCATCAATTTTAAATCATCTTTCTTCTCTTATTTTCAAAGCTATATTTGTAGGAACATCATCATAATGATCAAATTCCATTACATAAGTTGCTCTTCATTGTGTTGCACTTCTCAAATCTGTTGCATATCAAAACATTTCTGAAAGAGGAACAAAGGCTGAAATAATCTTTGCTTGTCACCTTTGTGACATTTCTTCTATTCTTCATCTTTTACTATTAATTTGTCATAAAACATCTCACATATATTCTTCTGGAGTATTTACTTCAACTTTCATTATTGGTTCTAAAAGTACAGGGCTTGCTTTTTTACAAGCATCTCTAAAAGCTTTTGAAGCAGCTATCCTAAAGGCTAGTTCAGAAGAATCAACTTCATGATATGATCAAAATGTTAAAGTTGCTTTTATATCAACCATAGGATATCAAGCAAGATATCATCTAGTATAAGCTCAATCTAGTCATTTTTCTACACCTGGAATAAATTCTTTTGGTATAACTCATCATACGATTTTATTAACAAATTTGTTAACTTTTTTAACTCAATTATCATCTTCTTCAGCCTCTTTATATGGTTCAAAAGTAATAACAACGTGTCAAAATTGTCCTCTACCTCAAGTTTGTTTAGCATACTTATGTTCAACATCTTTAACCTCATTTTTTATTGTTTCTCTATATGCTACTTGTGGAGCTCAAACATTGCATTCAACTTTAAATTCTCTTCTCATTCTATCAACAATTATATCAAGATGCAACTCTCACATTCAAGAAATTATAGTCTGTCAAGTTTCACTATCTGTTTTAATCTTAAATGAAGGATCTTCTTCTGCTAATTTTGATAAAGCTACTCACATTTTTTCTTGATCTGCTTTTGATTTTGGTTCAACAGATACTGATATTACAGGTTCAGGAAACTCAATTGATTCAACCATAAATTTTTTATTTACATCACAAATTGTATCTCAAGTCTTTGTGTCTTTTAGTCATACAATTGCTCAAATATTTCAAGCTGAAATTTCTTGAACTTCTTGTCTTGAATTAGAATGCATTTGTAAAAGTCTTCAAATTCTTTCTTTTTCTCAAGTTGTAGCATTGTATACATATGATCCTGCTCTTAAAGTTCACGCATAAACTCTTGTAAAACATAATTTTCAAACAAATGGATCAGTTGCTATTTTGAAAGCAAGAGCTGCTAGAGGAGAATTATTATCAACTTTGATATCTTCAGTTTTTTCTGGATTATCTATATCCATAACTTTTATAACTCAATTTTCTACATCCAAAGGACTAGGTAAAAAAGCACAAGCTGCATCAATCATAAGTTGGACTCCTGTATTTTGTAGAGCGGATCAACACATAACTGCATATAATTTATTTGAACAAATTCATTGCCTTAGTCCTTTTTTTATATCATCTTCACTTAATTCTCATGCTTCAAAATATTTTTCCATCAATGAATCGTCTAAAGATGCAACTTTTTCAACCAATTCAGCCCTCATTTCCTCTACTTTCTCTTTTAGATCATCAGGAACAGGAATTTCCACAACGTTTTCTCAATAATCTCATTCAAATTTATATGCCTTTCTTGAAATTAAATCAATAACTCAAGAAAAACTATCTTCTGCTCAAATTGGTAATTGTATAGCTATAGCCTTATCTCAAGCTAATCTTTTTCTGATAGAATCAAGAGTCATAAAAAAATCTGCTCATGTTTTATCCATTTTATTAACAAAGGCAATTCTTGGTACATGATATTTATCAGACTGTTTCCACACAGTTTCAGATTGAGGTTCAACTCATTGTGATCAATCAAATACAGCAACTCATCAATCTAGAACTCTAAGAGATCTTTCAACTTCTATAGTAAAGTCTACATGTCAAGGAGTATCAATAATATTTATTTGATGTCACTTCCAAAAAGCAGTTGTGGCTGCTGAAGTTATAGTAATTCATCTTTCTTTTTCTTGTTCCATCCAATCCATAGTTCCTTCTCAATCATGAGTTTCACCTGTTTTATGAATCTTTCAAGTAAAAAAAAGAATTCTTTCTGTTGTTGTTGTTTTTCAAGCATCTATATGAGCTATAATTCATATATTTCTAACCTTATTTAAAGGATATTTTTTCTCAGACATATAAAATAAATTTAAATAACTAAAAATAAATCTGATAGAAACACCCATCAAATTTAATCACAAAATATTTTATAGAAAAGCAAGAGAAAGTCAAAAAGTTTTTGAAATTTGAATCATTAACTGACAAAAACAAAAATTTATTATTTACTCATTATCTTTGTATATCACTTACTTATATAAAAATAATCTAGAAAATTACTTGAAATATGATTAACCAATAATTTTTTTGTTATTTTATAAGCTTTATAATGTTTTAACATACCTAAATATGAATTAATTGTTGATAAAAAATCTTGTTTAATTTTATTATCTAATTTAAAATCATTATTTTTCAATTTTATATTTAATTTTTGTATTTTCTTATAAAAATATCATATCGTTCTTTTTCTTATGTATACTCTATAAGGGGTTATGTAAGCTCACAAAAACAATACTCATTTACTATAATGTTGTAAATATATCTTATTTGGATGAATTATAAGTCATAGATTATCATTTAAATATTTTTTTGTTTTTTCTATAAGTGAAACTAAAAAATCTTTATCTTTATGAATAATTATGAAATCATCTACATATCTTCAATAATATTTTATATTTAATTCTTTTTTTAAAAATTTATCAAAATCACTTAAGTAAATATTTGAAAAAAGTTGACTTGTAAGGTTTCAGATAGGCAAACCATATCATTTTTTAGCATAAAACAAACTTTTATTTTTTGGAAGACCTAAGTAATCCTCTCTTTTTCACCTAAAAACAGAATTTTTAGTACAATCATTGTAGATAACTTTTTTTATAAGGTCTAGTATAAAAGTGACTTCTTGTATTTTTTGTCATCAAATATTTGCTAATTGTCATCCTGAACTTGTTTCAGGATCATAAAAATAGTCAAAAAATCCTTGTCATCCTCGGGCTTGACCCGGGGATCTATTTCCTTCATCAATGCACTTTCCTAGATTATCTGGTCAAGCCAGATAATGACACTGATGACAATAATTTCTCAACACTCTCTCAATCTTCTCAAATAATATATCTTTATTTATGCTCATAAAATAACCTGAAATATCAAGTTTAAGCACATAACAATCTTTTGTATAATTTTCGCTACAACTTCGTATAAACTTACTCACTCTTTTTATTCCTAAACTTGTTCATTTTCACTTTCTGCAACTATAACTATCATATATAAACTCTTTTTCAAATATTGGTGATATATAGTTATAAATAAGGTGATGAACTACTCTATCTCTAAAATCTCATGCAAAAACTTCTCTTTTTACTGGGTGATTTTGTATAAAGTAAATACTTCTTCATACTTCATACTTTCAAGAAAATAATTCTTCTCATAAATTTATAAGATTTTCTTCTAAATTAAATTCAAAATCTAGTTGATTTA
>CAZCNE010000008.1:0-54452 GCA_964500515.1 uncultured Candidatus Peribacteria bacterium
TGCCTCGGTGGTGGAATTGGTAGACACGCGGGACTCAAAATCCCGTTCTAGCAATAGGGTGCGAGTTCGATTCTCGCCCGAGGCACCAAATGAGAATTTTGTAAAATTTTGATGAATTTAAAGAAAGAGTTTTAGCATATAAAAGCTCTTTTTTATTTTGAAATTATCATTCTCTGACTTAATGAATCTTTAAAAGATATAATATATATAAGAATTAAAGAACTTCCAAAAACAAATTTAAATATGTATTCATTTAATTTTGTTCCTAAAAAGTACAAAGAAAAAGTATTTTTATGATATAATCTTTTACAAAAAAATAATCTAATATAAAAATTTAATCTTTTCTATACACCATAAACCTAAATTTTATACCATTTTCTTCTTGCCAATCACTATATGATTCTAAAATATAATCATTTTCATCAAACTCAACAAATCTATCACAGTTGAAATCTCAAGAAACTTCAGTTAAATATACTTTATCAAGTAATGGATGTTTAAAAGCAAGATTATAGACACTTGATCATCAAATAATAAAAATATTTTCTACATTTTCTTTTTTAGACAATTCTTCAAGAGCATTATCAAAATTATTAAAATGCAAAACAAAATCATCGATTTTTGAGTTTGTGCTTTCTATTTTAACTTTTTTACTTATAACAACATTTATTCTATCAGAAAGTGGTTTATGTTCGCTTGGAATTGACTCCCAAGTTCTTCTTCACATAATTACTCCATTAAGTTTTGCTAAATCTTCATTTTTTGTTGTTATATTTTTAAAATATTTTAAATCACTTGGAATTTCCCAAGCTAAATCATTTTTTCTTCAAATTCATTTTTTATCATCCATAGCAAGAATTATAGAAAATTTTTTCATAATTTTTAATTATTAAAAAATAAAATTATACTGCAATTGGAGCTTTAATTGAGGGATAGGATTCATATCAAACTAGTTCAAAATCTTCGTATTTAAAAGAAAATATATCTTTTATGTTTGGATTTATTTTCATGCTTGGAAGTTTTAAAGGTTTTCTTGATAATTGTAGACTTACTTGCTCAAAATGATTTTTATAAATATGAGCATCTCAAAAAGTGTGTACAAAATCTCATAATCATAAATCACAAACTTGAGCAATCATCATAGTAAGTAGTGAATATGAAGCTATGTTGAAAGGAACTCATAAAAATATATCAGCAGATCTTTGATATAACTGACAACTAAGTTTTCAATCAGCAACATAAAATTGAAATAAACTATGACAAGGTGGAAGTCATGATTTTGACATTTCTTCTATTTCTGTAGGATTCCAAGCTGAAACTATAATTCTTCTACTATCAGGAGTATTTTTTATTTGTTCTATAACATTTGATATTTGATCAATTCATCAAAAATCTCTCCACTGTTTTCAGTACACTGGTCATAATTCACCCCATTTTTTAGCAAATTCTTCATTATTTTTAATATTTTCTATGAATTCTTCCATTTTTTTAGTCCATTTTTCACTATATTTTGGATAATCTTTTTCTAAATTATTTGCTTTTAAATATGCTTGATATGGCCACTCATTCCATATTTTTACTCATGAATCAACTAAATATTTTATATTTGTATTTCAATCTAAAAACCACAAAAGCTCATGAATTATTCATTTTAGAAATGTCTTTTTTGTAGTTGTTAAAGGAAAACCTTTATTTAAATCAAATCTCATTTGATATCAAAAAATACTTCTTGTTCAAACTCAAGTTCTGTCTGTTTTATCAACTCAATTATGCATAACATAATCCAAAAAATCAAGATATTGTTTCATATATTATAAACTAATAAAGTAATTACTTATATCATAATAATAATTTATTAAAAGTAAATTTTTAAAATGATTTTTGATTTTTTTTATGTATTTTGTATAATTTCAAACATTAATATTAAATAAATTTTATGGAAAATTTAACACAAGAATTTATGCATTTGTTTACCTTTGCTTGAGCTTTAGCTTTGGTAAATATCATAATTATAGATATAGTTATGAGTTGAGATAATGCGATTATAATTTGAATGGCAACTAGAAATTTACCTGAAAGACTTAGAAAAAAAGCAATTTTTGTAGGTATATTTTTAGCTACTATTATGAGAATTTGATTTGCTTTTTTTGCAACATATTTACTTGAATTAACTGGTCTTAGATTTGCAGGTTGAATTTTGCTTTTATATGTTGTATGGAAGTTTTATAAAGAATTGAGATCTTGAGAACAATCTCACAAAGAAGAAAAATCATGAAAAGAAATTTGATTTATGACAGCTATTTGGACTATAATTATAGCTGATTTTTCTATGAGTTTGGATAATGTTTTAGCTGTTGCTTGAGCTTCACATTGAAATGTAGTGACTCTTTGAATTTGATTAGTTTTTTCAATTATACTTATGGCTTTTGCTTCAAACTATATAGCAAAAAGTTTAACAAAATTTCCTATTATACAATGGGTTTGACTTTTAGTTATACTTTTTGTAGCTATAGAAATGCTTATAAAATGAGCTCCAGATATAGAACAAGCCTTGCATTTGGAATATAATTTTTTACCATTTTTTATATTTTTGTCTTCTTTACTTTTTATGTATTTACATCAAAGATATTTCCGTGCTATTAGCGAAGCAAAAATAAAAACATATATAGAAAAAAATTATTTAAAAATTATTGTTTGATTTTTATTCATTATATTTTTATTTGTAAATATAGGTAGAACAATTACAAGTTATATTGATAGTCATGTAATAATAAATTATTTTGTAAATTTTATTTTACTTTTTATATTTTTAGAGGTAATAAGTCTTTATAAACTACCAAAAAATAAATAAATATTGACAAAATGATTTATTTACTAAAATATAGTTAGTGTTTATTTATTTTATTTATAATTTATGAAAACAATTAATGTTACTTTAGAATGAAAAAATGAGAAGAGCGTTGACATAAAATATTTTTTTGCATTGATAATAAAGATTTATTATCAAAAGAAGAAATAGAAAAATTAGTTAAAGATAAAATCTATAAATTATGAATAATGAATCCTATGTTAAAAATATGTGAATATAAATTATTAAATATAGATTTAGATTAAAAAATTATAAATTTAAATATAAAAAAATAGAGTGAATTGAATTTTTCACTCTATTTTTAAATTTAAATAATTAATCAGCATATATATATCACATGATAGCTCAATCATTTTTTGATATCTTTCTAACTGTAACTTCATTTAATGCTCTATAGTTCATATCTTTTATTATGATGTGATCACTATTAACAGATGTTACAATTCAAACATGTCAATACCGAGGATTATATCATCTTCAACTAAAAACAATGATTGCTCAAGCTACAGGTTTAGATCATGTTTCAACTCAAGCAGATTTTGCATTTCTTAACCAAGCATTTGCATTACCTCACCAAGTAACATTTTTGTATTGTGCGACATACCGTGTACAATTTCACCAAACAAAAGATCTTTTTGGAGTTCTTTTTGTTAAAGAATATTCTCATGAATCTTCAACATATTCTGAAGAACTTGGTGTAGAAGATTTCTTAGTATTTGTTTTAGTTTTTGAATTATTTGTAGTATTTTTTGCCAAAGTCTTTTTTTGTTCTACTATAACAGGTTTTGGTTTTGCTCAAGGAATTACTATATCATTTCATGCTATTAGAGTAGAATCTCTAGTCATTAAATTTTGTTTTAATATTTTTTCTAAATCAATATTAAACTCTTTAGCAATAGCCTCAATTGTATCTCACTTTTTAACTTTATATATAAGTCATGAAACAGGTGGAATCTTAATTTTGTTTCAAGGATGAATAACTTTTCAGTATTCAAAGTTATTTGCCCGATAAACGGAATTTCTAGAAACTCAAAATTTAGAAGCTATAGAATCTATAGATTCTCATGGTTTTACTTCGTATGTAATGATTTCATTTGTTCATTCTAAGTCTCTATCAGACTCTCAGATTGTATTTACAGAAAGAAAATTTCAATCGTCTGATTCAAAAATAGTGATACTTTCTTGATTATTATCAGCAACTTCTTGATAAGATGATATGATAGAAGATTTATCTATATCTCATCTATAAAAATCAGTAACAGAATTATTGTATATTAAGGATGCAAATGTAGGATAAAATGGAAAAACAACTATAACTATTAAAAGGACAATTTTATATGAAAGACTATAATTATTTTTTATTTTTTTTGTTTGTAAAATATTATCTTTTAGTATTCTACTATGTCTTTCTATTTTTGCTTTTAAATTAACTTTAGGTGTCAATTTGTGGTTTTAAGAAATAAAATTATAAAAATTATTACCCCTTTTCTCATTGGATCAGTATAATAATATCTATAATGAGCTAAAAACACTTTAGCTTAGCTATATTTTATCATAAGCAAACTCTATTTCAAGTTTTATGCTATTGACAAAACTTCAAGTTTAGTTAATACTGGTCTAAATCATTTTGTTCTTGCATATCTTTTTTTTGATTTCATCTTAAAAACCCTTATTTTATCTCATTTTGATTCATCAAGAACTTTTAATTCAACCTTAGATCATTCAATTAAAGGAACTCAAATTTTTGTTTCTTTTCATTCTTCATCACTTATAAGCATTGCTTCAACAGTGATATTTTTTCAAACTTCTGCATCTTTTTGTTTTTTTACCTCAATTATATCTCATTTTTTAACAATAAATTGATTTCATCCAAGTTCTATTACAGCTAACATAATTTAAATAATTAATAATTAATAATTAATAATTAACAATTATTGTATTGAAAATTATCAAATTTCAAGTAAATTACAAATTTATCCCTAATTTAAAATTTATAATTATTCCAAAAATTTAAATAAATTCACCAAATTCACTAAAAATGGCTGGGATGGTAGGATTCGAACCTACGAATGGTGGAGTCAAAGTCCACTGCCTTACCACTTGGCGACATCCCAATAAGTAAAAACTCTATAAGTATATAAATATTTTTTAAAAGTCAAAAAAAATATTGACTTTTTCTTAAACAATTTTTATTTTTAAATTAACAACAATTATTATAAATTTCTTTTCTATTTTTGTAAGGTTCTAGATGTATCATAATTTGTGCTTCATTAATTTCTTTTTTTATATTTTCTTCAATTTTATCTCATATTTCATGTGCATCATACAAAGAAATGTTTTTTTCAAAAACTAAATGAAAATCTATAAAAACTTCATCTCATGATTTTCTTGATTTAAGATAATGATAAGAATCAACTCTTTTGTCAGTATTATTTATAATATTTATAATTTTATTTAACGTTTTTTCATCAAGACTTTTGTCAAGAAGCATATGCAATCACTCAATTATTATTTCTTTGCAAGATACAAGAATGTAAATTCAGACTATTATGGAAATAATACTATCAATAATTTCATATCATGTATATTTTATAAGTAACAATGATAAAATTATTCATAAATTTGTAAATAAATCTGTTTTGTAATGTAAAGCATCAGCTTTTATTGTAAGATTTTTTGTTTGTTTTAAAATTTTGTTTAGATAAAAAACCAATGCTCAGGTTATAAGTATAGATATTATCATTGTGTATAAAGATACATCTATATCGTAAACACTTCATTTATTAATTATTTTTTTTATAGCTAAATAAATAAAAATAACTCAAGAAGATCAAATAAAAACTCATTCAATTACAGCTCAAATTCATTGTAATTTTCATTTACCATAATTGTATTCTTTTGTTTTGTTATCTTGAGAGGTTTTTATGACAAAATAATTAAATAATGACACAAAAAAATCCATAATTGAATCAATAGCTGAAGCTAAAACGGCTAAACTTCACGCAATTATTCAAATAAATAATTTTATAATTATAAGTAATATAGCAGTTAAATTTGCTACAATTACTGCTTTTTTAATTTTTTTATTATTTGTTTGCATAAATTTTTTAAATATTTTCCATAATATTAATTTTTTTTTAAAATCAAAATTTATTGCAATTTTGAGTATTTTCTTTAATATAAGCTATATTATTATATATTTTTTGTATGATTTGAACTATTTTAAAACTTATGCTTAGTTCTTGAACTTCTATAAAAAGATGGAATAATTTTCCTAGAATTGAAGATTTAAGCCACCTTGATAATGTTGGATTTGTTTTACATATTGCTTTATTTTTGGCTTATTTAGAAGAAAAAAAATGAAATATAATTGATAGAGAATACTTAATCAAAAAAATTCTTTTTAGGTCTTTTACTACTCTTGTTATTTCTGATATAAATTGATGAACAAAAACTTATATCAAAAAACTTGATAAAGATATTTTTTCCAAACTTGAAAAAAAAGTTTTTGATTATTTGTTTAGTTTAGAAGCTCCAAAATTTATAAAGAATAATATGGAAAATGTTTTTTTAGATAATGAAAAAAAACTAGAATTGCTTATAATAAAAGCATCAAGAAAATATGCTTCATTTAAAGAATGTGAAATAAATAGTAAAATTTATAAAGAAATTTATGAAGTTCCATATAATTGAATTTTAAAAGATATAAATGAAATAAAAAAAGATTTAAAAAGTTTTGATGAATTATTATCAAATAAAGATTATGAAAAATATATTTTAAATATAAGAAGATTATCGCACAATATGAGATGGAATAAACAAAAAAGAAATTATTCTATTTCGGTTATGTCTCATATAGTTATAGTTACTTTTTTAGCTTACATTGTATGAATTTTGGAAAATAAAAATTGAGAAAAGTACAACTTGCTTGAAATGATGTTAATTTGAGCTCATCATGATATATGAGAAGCCATCACTTGAGATCTAATAACTCCTACAAAAAAAGCAATTTCTTGATTTGAAAAAGTTTTAATCAAAGTTGAAGAAAATATGCTGAATGATTATTTGTTTTCTTATGTTTGAAAAGATTATAAAAAATTATTTTGAACTTATATACTTAATCCTTGGGAAACTAAAGAATGAAAATTAGTAAAATTTTGTGATGTACTTAGTGCTTTGTATGAAGCAAGAATAGAAGTAATTAATGGATGAAGTAATTTTGTAGAAATATATAATTGAACTAAGAAAAAGATAAATTCTTATGATTATAAAAGTCTTGGCTATATTTTGAAACAAGTTTCTGATAGTTTTGATACCGCGAGAGATGATATTTTTTTATAAAATTAGTTTTTAGTTTAAATTATGCAAAAAAAGTCAAAAAAAGTAAAACCTTATGTTGTGAAAGATCCTTATTTTTTAAAAGCTAAAAAAGAAGGTTATAGAGCAAGAAGTGTGTATAAACTTATAGAAATTCAAGAAAAATTTGATTTAATTAAGCCTTGAATGAATATTTGTGATATATGAGCCGCTCCTTGAAGTTTTATTCAATACATAAAAAGGATTATAAATGATTCTGGACAAATTGTTTGAATTGACATAAAACCGATAAATAAATATTCTCAATCAAATATAAATACTATTGTTTGAGATATTTTTGATTTTGAAAAACTAAAACCTGAAGTTGAAAAATATATTTGAATATGAAATAAATTTGATTTGATTACAAGTGATATTGCTCCAAATACAAGTTGAAGAAAAGATGTAGATCAATATGCTTCAGTTGAATTAAATATTGAAATACTTAAGTTTGCTGATGTGTTTTTAAAATCTTCTTGAAATTTACTTTTAAAGGTATTTAAATGAGAAGATTTTTTTGATTTAGTGAAGGAAATAAAAAAAAGATTTAAGAGTTTCAAAGAATACAAACCAAAAGCTACAAGAGATAGAAGTTTTGAGATTTATGTAATATGTGAATGGAAGATTTCAGAATATTAAAATTGTAGGGAACGAAAATTTTCGTTCCTTACAGACAAAATACATCATATGTAACAAAAATTTTCATTCCTTGCAAAAAAATATATCATATTGAACAAAAATTTTTGTTTAATACAAGAAATATTAAAATCTAAAATGAAGCTTGTAGAGAATGATTACAATCATTTCCTACAAGATTATATATTTTTTAATCTAATTTCTTGAGTATTAAAGGCAATAATAAGTCATTTAGCATCAAATTGTTTTTTGATTTCAAAATTTATATTTTCTTTATTTTTAAGATGATTTAGTAAAGAATCATTAATTATAGAAAAATATGTAATTTTTATATCAAGAGAAGAAACTCAAAAATTATCAAAAATAACTCTGTAAGATTCAATTTTTTCATCTTTTTGGTGTTTTTCTAGGATATTTTCAATTATTTTTATGGCAGTTTTTAATTCTTCAACACTTGTTTCATATATAAGTCAAATTATAAATTCGACTTTTCTATTGTCTCTTTGAGTTAAATTTTCAATAGGAGAAGAAATTATATTTTCATTTGGAATCAAAACTTTGTTTCAATCAACTTTTATAAGTTCAAGATATGTAAGTCATATTTCATTTACTGTTCAAGTATAATTTCAAATAGTAATACTTTCTCAAACTTCAAAAGGCTTATTTATCAAAACTGAAATGGCTCAAAATATATTTGCAACAGTTTTTTGAGCGGCAAGTGCGATTGCAATTCATCAAACTCAAGCTCAAGCAACTAAAGCAGAAATATTGTATCCTAAATTTCAAAGAATTGTCAAAATTCATATTACCCATATAAAAAATATTATAAATTTGCTTAAAATAGGAAAAATTTGTTTTGATAAATTGTTTTTTCTTCTTTCTTTCAATAAAATTTTGAAAAAGGAACTAACCAAAGAACTTATAAATATTAATGCAAAAAATATAAATGAAACTTTAAATATTTTATCCACAATTTTGCTTATATTTTCAGGAAAATTTATAAATTTAGATCATATATAAATTGCAATTATATATTTAGAGATATTTATAAATTTTATAATAGCTTCAAAAATTATATTTGAATATTTTAAGTTTTTTAGATATTTTTCTTTTAATTTTTTTGCTAAGTAACTAAAAAATCATAAAAATCCAAAAACTCATAAAAAAACCATTAAAAAATCTAAATATGAAATTATATTATAAATACTTAGATTTCAGATATATATATTTGAATCAAAAATATAATTATAAAAAGATATTAAAACAAAATAAGAAAGAGAAATTACTACAAATATATAGTTTTTCATAAAAAATAATTAAAAACTTAAAATTTTGATTTATACTAATTATTATTATAATTATTTCAAATATTAATTAAGAAATTTTATGGCAAAATTTTATGACACACTTCTTTGAGAATATATAAAAAATCCTTGAGTTAGATGACTTAGTTTGGATGATTTAGCAAGTAAATATTTTGATTATAAAACTATAAGTTATGATGAAATAACAAGTAAAAAGAAAACATCTTTTGAAGAAGTAGATTTAGAAAATGCGTCTATTTATAGCTGAGAAGATGTTTATATAACTTATGAACTTTATAAAAAACAAATAAAGGAAGAAAAAGATTTAATTCATAATTTAGAGTTTTCAGTTCTTTATGATATAGAAATTCCTCTTTTGGAAGTATTGAAAGATATGGAACTCACTTGAGTAAAAATAGATAGAGATAAACTTAAATGAATTTGAATTCTTTTAGAAAATGAAATTTCAAAATTAGAAAAAGAAATTTACAATTTAGCTTGAGTTGAATTTAACATAAAATCACCCAAACAAGTTTGAGAAATACTTTTTGAAAAACTTTGACTTAAAGCAACGAAAAAAACAAAAACTTGATATTCTGTTAATAGTGAAGTTCTGGAATGACTAGCGAGAAATAATGAAATAGCTAAAAAGATAATTGATTATAGAACTTACACAAAACTTCTTTCCACTTATGTAGATTGACTTTTATGAGAATTGGATGAAAATAATATAATTCATACTAGCTTTAATCAAACTATAACTAGCACTTGAAGACTTAGTAGTACAAATCCAAATTTACAAAATATTCCGGTTTGAGAGGGAATTGCTTGAGAAATAAGAGAAGCTTTTATTCCTTTTTTTCAAGATGAAATTATTATGACTTTTGATTATTCTCAAGTAGAAGTTAGAGTTTTGGCTATTATGTCAGGAGATGAAAACTTATTAAACGCTTTTAAAAATAATTTAGACATCCATCAAAATACAGCAAAATTTTTGTTTTGAAAAGATAATATTTCAAAAAATGAAAGAAAGATAGCAAAAGCAGTAAATTTTTGAGTAATATATTGAATTAGTGCATTTTGACTAAGTAAAATGATTGATTCTTGAGTATGAGAATCCAAAAAGTATATAGATAAATTTTATGAAAATTATCCTAAAGTTAGAGAATTTTTTGATAAAATAATTCTTGATTGTCAAGAAAAATGATATGTTGAAACACTTTTTTGAAGAAAAAGAATTATACAATGAATCAATGATAGAAATAAAATAATAGCATCAGCGGCGCAAAGAGAAGCTATAAATATGCCAATTCAGTGAACAGCTGCAGATATAATAAAACTTGCTATGATAGAAATTCATAAGTTTTTACAAGAAAAAAATCTCAAATCAAAAATGATTATGCAAGTTCATGATGAATTAGTTTTTTCGGTTTTTAGAGATGAAAAAGAAATTCTAAAAAAAGAAATCAAATCTATAATGGAAAGTATTTTAGATAATTATATAGAAAAAATAACAAATTATAAATTGGAAAAAAATCAAATTATACCACTTGTAGTTGATGTATGAATTTGAAAAAATTGGTGAGAAGCTAAGTAAAATTTTAAAAAATAAATAAAATTTATTTTTTTCTTGCAAATTATAAAAAATATGTATAATGAGACTTGTAATAAAAATTGATTAAAAAATATGAGTAACAAGTGATTTATTAAATCTTTACTTCTGCTATTACTTTTAGATAATCTCTAAGAGCTTTTTAGTAGTGAAAATTTAAATTCATTTTATAAAACTCTTTGAGAGAATCTAAGAGTTTTTTTATTTTACAATTTTTATGAAAAAAATTTATATTTTAATTTTTAAAGCTATGTCATTAGAAATAAACAATTGAGAAGAAAGATTTGAAAAAAATAATAATTGAGTTAATTTAGAATTATTAGAAGCAGTTAGAGATTGAATTCAAGAAATTATTATTCCTAGATGATTAAAAAATTGGTATTTTGGAAGCAAATGATGAAGCGTTATAGTAAAAACATGATGAACACAAAATACATTTTCATATTTAGGTGAGGTAAATGAATTTTTTAAAAATTACCAAAGCTAAAAATATAATTTATCACCATAATTATCTAAAACTGGATTTATCAAATTTCAAAAATCTCTCTTTTTTTCATCTAAATATTAAGGTGTTCTATAAAAAACCATTTCAGTTCTTTTATTAGTTTCTGGATTTATTTTAGTATATTCAATCACAATAATCCAATGAGACTTAGCTTTATCTCATTTCATTGTAATAACTTTGAAAGTATTTCAAAAATCAAGCTTTTCCACATTGATAATTTTTCATACGATACCCATTTCTGTTAATATTTCTTTACTAATTTTTGCTTTATCTAATGCTTTATTTATCAAAATATTTCTTAGATATTCAGATTTAGATTCTAAGTATTGATTTTCATTTTTATATAATATTTTATTTCTTTTTGATTTTGTAATAAATCTATTAACTATATCTTCAACTGAAAAAGTATCTAAATTATCAAAATTTTCTACACATTGTATATAAAGTTGATCAATTATGTCAATAGTAGAGTTTTCTAAGAGAGCTGATACTGCTAAATTTATATTATTTTCTTTAGGAATTTCTTTTTTAGGAATTTCTTCAAATTCAGGATTATGACTTGGATTAGTTGTATTATTCATAAATATATTTTAAAAATTAGTTTTGATATTGTAAAAGAAATACAATAAAAGTTAATTAATTTTATGAATCAAAAATATTAATCAATTATAAAACAGTTTATTAAGCCAATATAAATTTTTTTAACAATTCTTTTACAACAAAAAATATTTAAGATTGAAAAAAATAAAAAAATCAGTAAAATGGGATTAATATGATATTTTTGTATATATTTTTTGTACAAAAAGCTATATATTTTTTGACAATTTGTAAAAACTATGTTAAAAATTCCACCTCATTCAATAGAAGCTGAAAGGTCAGTTTTATGAAGTTTACTTATTGATAAAGATTGATTTATTGTCATTTGAGATTTACTGAAACCAGACGATTTTTATGATAATTCTCATGCTATTATCTTTGAGTCTATGTATGATTTGTTTAGAAACAATAAACCAATTGATTTGATAACTGTAAAAGAAAGACTTGATGATAAGCAAGTTTTAGACAAAGTTTGAGGAATGATTTATCTTACTGATTTAGTTGAAATTGTTCCTACTTCTTCAAATATTTTTGAATATGCACAAATTGTTAAAAATAAAGCAGTTTTAAGAAAACTTATAAAATCTGGAAATGATATAATTTCTTATGGTTATGATGAAGAAGCAACAATAAACGAATTACTTGAAAAATCAGAAAAATCTATTTTCAATGTAACACAAGTTTTTATAAAAAATAAACTTGTTCATATAAATGAAATTTTGACTCAAAGATATGAAGAATTTGCGGAAGTTCATGAAAATCCAGATTCCATAAAAAATCATAGAATACAAATTTGATACAAATGATTAGATTATAAACTTGGATGATTGAAATGATGAGATATGGTTGTAATTGCAGCTCGTCCAAGTATGTGAAAAACTGCACTTGCTTTAAATATAGCTCAAAATACAGGATTAAGATGAAGAAATATTGCTATTTTTAGTTTGGAAATGAGTAAAGAACAATTAACTGATAGAATGATTTCAGCAGCGATTTGAATAGATTCATGGAAACTTGCAAAATGAGAATTAGAAGATGAAGAGTTTTCTCGTATATGAGAAGCAATGGAAAAGCTTAGTGAAGCAAATATATATATAGATGATTCTGTTTGATGAAGTTTGATTGATTTAAAAAGTAAAGCAAGAAGATTAAAAATGGAATCAGGTTTAAATTTAATTATAATTGATTATTTACAATTGATGACAAGTAGTAATAATTTAAACAGAGTACAAGAAATAAGTGAAATCACACGTTGAATAAAAAACCTTGCTCGTGATTTAGATGTCCCAATTATAGCTCTTAGTCAACTTTCAAGAAGTGTAGAATCTCGTCCGGACAAAAGACCTGTTTTATCTGATTTGAGGGAATCTTGAAGTATAGAACAAGATGCAGATATAGTTTTGATGATGTATAGGGAAGAATATTATGATGAATTTACTGATAAAAAATGAATTACAGAAATTTATATAAGAAAAAATAGAAATTGACCAACTTGAGTTGCTGAACTTATGTTTGAAAAAAAACATCAAAGATTTGTGGAGATTGAAAAAAATATGGAATATCAAGAATAATTTATATTTTAAAACTTTTTTATGAAAAATATTATTTCTCAAGGAAAAAATTATTTACCAGAAGATCATAGGTATTTTACATTTTTAAAAAAAGTTTTTCGTCATGAATTTCGTAAAAATTGATTTAGAAGAATTTCAACAGTATTTTTTGAAAATTTAAGTATTTTAGAAAATATTTATGATGAAGAATTTATAGAAGAAAATATTTTTAAAGTAAAATGAGATAAAGCTCTAAAAACAAATCCAAGTATTTGAAATATGTTGGCTTATTTAAATGAAAATCTTTGAGAAGAAATTCAACCAATTTACTTATATTATATAGATAATTATTTTTCTAAATTAAGCTGTAATTATAAAAGAGAAGAAAATTATCTTATTTGATGAGATATAATTTGAGAATCTGATCCTATTATGGATGCTATGCTTGTTTATATAACTTATTCGACTTTAAATAAAATTTGACTAGAAAATAAATTTAGTATTTCACTAAATTGTGTTTTAAATGATAAAGAGTTTGAAAAATATATAATTGATTTAAAAGATTTTTATTATAACAAAAAACATTTACTTAGCGAATCTTCTCTTATTTATCTAGAAAAGAATGCTTTAAAACTTTTGGATTCTACACTTGAAAATGAAATTATTCTAGCAAAAGAAGCTCCAAAAATGCTAGACTATATGAAAAAAAATACTAAAACACATTTTAATAAATTTGTTTCTTACCTTGATATGTTGAGCATTTCGTACAAGATTGATAATAATTTATTTTCAGAATTTACTTATAATTCCAATACAATCTGGAACTTTAAAAAAAATAATTCAAATGAGGTAGTTTCTTGTTGATGAAGATATGATAATTTGTCAAAAATATTATGAGAAAAAAAGGAAATTTGATGAGTTTGATTCAATATAAGTGTCGAAAATATTATAGAAATGCTTAAAGAGTCAAATGTAAAAATAAAAAACAAAGATGAACTTGATCTTTATTTTGTTCAACTTGGTGACGATGCAAAAAAGCTTGTTTTTAATTTAAGTTTAGAAGCAAGAGAAAAATGAATTAAAACAATGCTTTCTATTTGAACTCCTTCAATGAAAGAACAAATTTTAAAGGCACAAAGAGCTTGAGCTAAATTTATAGTAATTGTTTGAGTTATGGAAGCAAAAAGTGGAAATTTTCAAGTAAGAGATACTATAAACTGAACTCAGGAAGAGATACAAAAGGAAAAACTTCTTGATTATATTATTGAAAAAATTTGAGAAGAAAACCTTGATTTTTATTGCCCAGTTAAGGATTTAATCATCGAATAAAAAAATACTAGATTTTCTAGTATTTTTTTTGCACAAAATATTTGTAATTTATATATTTTTTATATTACACAACACTTATTCAATCTGAATTATATAAATTATTTCATCTAAGAAAAAACTTTTCTCAAGACTTTAACTTTTTTATTTTAAGAGATCTAAATTTTTTTCATGTTAAAATTTCTAAAAAATTGCTTAGAATATTGTGTGCTAGGAAACTTTCTGAAATATTTTCAATTGAACATTTTTCAAGATCAACTTTAATTAATGACTTATAAAGAGTATTTTTTTGTATTTCATCATAGAATTTTTTTATTTGCTTTTTGTCTTCAACACTTGCTTTAATTGTATCTTCTGATTCTTTATTGTCATCTAAACTTTTTTTAAAAAAATAAACTTTTTTAATATTTTTAGTAATTATATAAATTCAATTTTCATCAAATCTGATCTCATTTTCTGGATTTAAATGAAGTTTAGTTATTAAAGTTCCATTTTGAATATTATATGCTGAACTTTTTGTTAAAGTTTCATTTAATTTAAGTAATTCTGTGATGATATCTTGATTTAAATTTTTTGGTTTATTAATAATTATAAATCAAGTTTTTTCATTATTTTCGTCATAAATTGCTATAAATGTCTCATTTTCACTTAATATTTCATTTGAATTTTTATTTTTTTCTTTTTCTTCAGGTTCATTAAAGATATAAAACTTTTTTAATCTACTTCAAGGAGTTAATTCTTCTTTTTTTAAAATATAAATTCAATTTTCATCAAAATAAAAATTTTGATTTTCAGAAAAACTTACTTTTTTTGTATAATATCTTTTCCAGGATAAAGTTGTTTTTGAATTTTTTCAAGCTCAGAAATCAAAACTTCCTTATCAATATCTCTATTTAATAAATTTATTTCTCCTCACATATCTCAATTTCAAAAATGTAATACAACAAAATTCCCAAGTATCATATCAACTTTATTTTTAAAATTTTGTGGTAAAGTGGAAGTATAATTTTGTGTTTCATTGCCTCAGTCAATTCAATCAATTCAGTTAATATAGTCCATACTTTTTTTGTTAAATAATAATAATATTATTATTATTGTAAGATATGTTTTTCAAAAAATCAAATTAAAAGGTAGTTTTTTGCCATCAATTTTTTGGTTTTTCAAATATATTTTTTCAGTCTTTGTATAATCAATCAGTTCTTATTTCAAGTTTGTCTCAATTTTTTACTTCTATACTTGTATTTTTAAAATTATCAAAATTATTGATATGTAAATTATAAAGTTTACAGTAAAGGACTTTTAAGAAATTTATATTATTATTATTAACTATAATTTTTCAAGAGTCTTCACTATAAGAAAAAATTAGTTCCATAGAATCTTTGGAAACTATATTTTTAGCTTTTTCAATTGTTTTTTGTTTTTTTATTACATTTTGAAAAGAATCTACAGTTTTGTTTAATATTTTTCTTGATATTTTTTTTCATAATATATTTCAAGATTGTAGAATATTTCAATCTTGATCTTTAATTATATATATTCATTCAGATACTCTTTTTTCATCTTTTTTTATTTCTGCTTCAACAAAAACTTTTTTTATATCTTTATCTTTAAAATTATAATTTGTATGAACTAAGCTATCAAAAGTCATAATTTTGAAATTTTCTCACAATTCATCTATAGTTTTTCATCAATTTATCAAATAAGAAATTCAAGCTGATAATACTTGGGCTGCTCATTCTGTAAGTAAATGTTTATCAATTTTTCAATTCTTGCTAATTGGATTTATATCAATTTCTCATAAAACTTTGCTTCATATATCTAAACTTTCTTCTATTTTACAAGATAAAGCAAAATTTATAGGTGTTGATTGCAACAAATATGAATTTGGATTAATATCAATAAAATTTTTTGTTTGATCAGATTCAGAGATTTTTCATATATCTATATTTTCTTCGTTAAACTCTAAAGAAACAGAATTATTTTCACCAAAATAAATTTAATCACTTTTTATATAAATTTTACTTCAAGGAACAACTATTGAATTAAAATTTATCTTTGTATTTGCTTGATCAAGTTTTTTTCAAGTTATAGATTCAAATAATTTTATAAGAATTACTCAAGGAACAATAGGAGCTCAGCTAAAATGTCATTCCAATGAATTACTATTTTCTCTTACTACAATTTCTCAATTGTTATTTACATAAAAAACATCATTTAGATAGAAATCATTTTTGATTATTTCTCTTATTGGTCTAATCAATAAATCAGTATTATTGCTAACTTTTTGGCTTGTTCTTGTTAATCTTTGATTATCTTGTTTTAAAAAATTAAATATTTTTGGAGAATTAGGTTCTTCTTTCATAAAAATATTACACATAAAAAATAAAATACTTTAAATAAATATTAAAGTATTTTAAATAAAAGTCAAGTTACTTTTGAGTAAACTATTTTATTTTAAATAAAACCTTGTATCAAGCTTGAAATCTTGAAATCAAAAAATTATATTTATCATTATCTGATACTAAATTTTGCTTTTTGTAGTCTTCATAAATTGGTAGTAGATATGAAAAATTATTTTTATCCAACATTTTTGAATCAAGAATTTCCAAAATTTTATCATAACAAGCTAAAAGTTTTTGTCTTCTATCTATCACAATTTCATTATCATAAGACTCATAGTTTACTCAAGCTGTTTTTATAAAATCATCTAAGTCTTTTTGAGTTTTTGATGATTTATTGTATATTTCAAGACCTGTTTTTAAACAATAACTATCAGTATCTACAAGTTCTACTTTATCAGAAGTAAGAGTTTTTAATAAATTTTCAAATCTCTTAGTTAGAGTATGTTTTGGATCATTATCAATTGTTGGAGTATTTAAATCAGCTAAAATATATGAAAAACCAAGTTTTTTGAAATTATCAACAGTTATGTTTATGTCTTTATTGTAAATATAATCATCAAAATTAAAAATCAAAGAATCATCAAATAATCTATAATTATTTTCTGTTATAAAATATTTTAAAAAAGTTCATATTCTATAAATAATAACATCACTTTTGTATTCTTTACTTGGAAAAACTATTTCATTGTATATATTTGTTCTAATTTTTCATATTTCATTTTTTAATTCATAATCTTCTATATTATTTCAATAATAAAAATAATTAAGTAAAGAATTTAATTCTTCTATATTTTCTATATTTTTTACAATATTTTTTATATTATCTGGAAATGATTTTTCTTCTAAATAATTTATGATTTTTGTTTTAAATTTATTTAAAAATTCTTCTTTTTTTTCATTTTTTATATTTAATTCATATAAAACATTTAAATAATCAGAATGATAAACAAAAATAGCATCTTCTTCTTTTAACTCTGATCAATAAATTTCTCACGCTTTATAATGCATATATGAATCTTCTCATAAATTTGTGAAAACATGAGGAATTGATGATCTGACAAAATAAAGAGAAATTACCAAAAAAACTATAAAAAATGTAGTTGTTTGTAATATATGAAAATCTACAATTTTTTGTTTATATTCATTATTAACTATATAATAGATTCAAATTCAGATAAAAATAAAAAAACAAAAATACATAACAATTCCATACCAAACAATTCAAAATGCCGCTATATTCCACAAAAATACATAAAAAACAGAAAAAGATAAATTTACTATAAATAATTTAAGTACATTGTCATTTTTCCGATTAGTTGCATATTTGAAAAAAGTAAGAATCATTAAGTAAAATCACAATATAACAGCATATCAAGTAGGTAATTCTAATTTTGAAAAAATATTAGTTAAAACAATTGAGCTTCAAGGAACAATAAAATATAAAATTTCAAATAATAATAAAGCATAAATTCAAAGATAATACCAATTATTTTTTAGTGGAATAAATAAAAACAACAAAGGTATAAGAGCAAAGAAAATATAAGTTATATCAGTAAACTCTCATCTTTGATTTTTTTGCATACTTAGATAAAATGGTAGTTTTAGATAATTATTTATTCATTTTTCATATCAAAAATACCTTCAAAAATCTGCATTTATTGCTTGTCAATTTTCATCTAAATTAGTTCTATTTTTAAGTTTTTCTTCTATAAGTTTTAGATCTTCTTTAGAATATATTTTATCATATTCTGGAATAAATGTATTTGCTTTTCATCAAATTATGCTTCAAACTGTAAGATTTTTTATTCAAGTTTCACTTATATTTTTTGCAAACCAAGGACTTAAAGCTATAAAAAATCAAGCTATAAAAATCAAAATTATATAAAGTGTTTTTAAAAAATATTCTTTGTTATGTCTTATAAATGAAAATAAAATTAATAAAGCTCAAATTAAAATAGAAGAAATTGAAAATATATTTATAAAATCTATATTTGATTTAGGATAAACAACATTCATCATATCCCAAAGCTGTAATTTTGTAAAAATTCAAAAATAAATTGCAAGATATCATAAAAAAGCACTAAATCATATTCTATTAAAAATAATCAATCATAAAATTGCTGAAAACAACATTAAAGAAGTCATTTTTATAGTAAAAGCAAATCAAACCAAAACTCAAGCTATAAATATATAATATAAACTTTCTTTTTTTATGTATTCTTTTTTATATTTGTAATTTTCTATAAATCTTTTTGAATTTTTTAAAAATCATAAATTGATATTTGTATCTAAAGATTCTTCAGTTTCTCATACAAATTTTTCTTTTTTTATCAAAATATAATAAATTATATAAACTGAGATTAAACTAAAAGAAAAAAGTCATATATCTAGTTTCATATCTTTTGCTAGCTGAAAAATAGTCATTGGCATAGCTAGAAATATAGCAACAATTATAAGAGCAATATTTAAAAATTGGTTTTTCTTTCATAAAAAACTATCAATAAATTTATACAAAACAATAGATCAAATAATTCAAGAAAAAGTGTTTAGAAAAAAAGCTTGAGTAGATGATCAAAATAAAAATCAAATTCAAGTATAGAGTTCCCAAGCTTGAAGTCATCATAAAGAAAGCATTTTTCAGGCAGATGCAAGTAGGTTTGGAGTATTCATATAAACACCTAAATCATCCCATCAAATAGGAAAAGGTCTAAATACCAAAATAAGATTTGCACTAATCAAAGCAGTAATTATCACAAAAAGAAATTCACTTGTATAAAGGTAAATATTATTTTCAAATACAGCTTTTTTTGTAAAAAAATCTTTATATAAATTAAAAATATTTTTATATCATAGAATTCAAAAAGTGATTAAGATTCAAAAAATAACATATAAATTATAAAATCAAAAAAATCCAAAAATAAAAATCAAAACTATAAATGAAAAAAATCAAAAACCTAAAGAAGTTAAAAATTTAAAAGTATTTTCTTCTTTATCAAATCATTTTATATAAGATAAAATTTTATTTCAAAAACCATAAGAAAGTGAAAAAATACTTATAGGTAAAAATAAAAATCAAATAATCTTGAAAAATAAAATAATTCATTGACTCCAAGTAAATCAAGATTTCATTGAAAAATATATAATACACATTAACAATAAATGTATAAAAGCATAAATAAGCATAGAAGTATAAGAAATTTCTATTTTATTTTTTTCATTATTAAATACAAAAAGTGATAAGCTTTTGTAAATTATATACAAAATAAAAAGTGGGATTAAATAAGAAAATATAGTTCAAATAGAATACGATTCAAGATGAAAATTAAAGATATTGTAATACATAAAAATAGTGTATCAAGAAAACACAAGCAAGGTAATCATTTTTACAATGTATGAAATCATAAAAAATAATTAAAAATTAAAAGATTGAAAATAGTAGTAAAAATACTAATTATAATTCAAAAAAGATTATATAAAAAAACTTGCAAAATTCAAATATTTATTAGTATTAATGTATCAAGTATTATTGCTAATATTGAAATAATTTACTATTTATTATAAAATCAATGAATAAATTAGTTTTACATATAAAAACTGTATTTTGAGAAATACTAAAAAATATTTATTGACTTGAGATTAATTTAGAAGAATTAATTGTAGAAATTCCTCCAAAAAAAGAAATGTGAGATTATACATTTTCTACTTTTTTACTTGCAAAAAACTTAAAAAAAAGTCCTGTTGAAATTTGACAAGAAATTATAGATTGTGTTGAAAAAAATAAAGAAAAATATAATATTTTTTCAAATTTAGAACTAGCTTGACCTCATCTAAATTTCAGATTAGATAAAGATATTTTTTCAAAAATTTTTATAGATAATTCAAAAGATTTTATAGAAAATAAAATTTATTCTCAAGAAATAGTGATTGTTGATTATGTATGAATAAATGTTTGAAAACCCTTACATATTGGGCATATTTGTCCATCTTTACAATGACAATTTTTGGTAAATATCTATAAAAAACTTTGAGCAAAAGTAATTTGAGATACTCATATTTGAGATTGGGGAATTATTTTTGGGAAATTGATTCTTGCTTATAAACTTTGGTGAGATGAAAAAAAATTAAAAGAAAATGCTGTTAATCATTTATTTGAATTGTATGTAAAAATTTCAAATGAAGTAGAAAAAGAAGAAAATTTGGAAGAACAATTTCGTCAAGAATTTAAAAAATTATCTTTATGAGATAAAGATTCTATAGAATTATGGAAAGAATTTACAAGACATAGCATAGATTCTATGCAAGTTCAACTTGATAGATTATGAATCAAAGCGGATTACAATATATGAGAAAGTTTTTATGAATGATTAAACTTACCAAAAATGGAAGATTATCCAGATTTGAAATGGAATATGAAAGAAATTGTGGAAGAATTGACAGAAAAATGAATTGCAACAAAAAACACAGATTCTTCTGTTTGAGTTATTTTTCCAGATGAAACAAAACTTCCAAGTTGCGTACTTCAAAAAAGAGATTGAACTCATGGTTATCTCGCTTCAGATTTGGCTTGTATAAAGTATAGAATGGATAATTGGAATCCGATTAAAATCTTGTATTCTATTGATGTAAGACAACAATTACATTTTAAGCAAGTTTTTGAAATATCAAAAATGGCTTGATGGCTTGATAAAAATACAGAACTTTTTCATGCTTATTTTTGATTTATAAGTTTAAAAGATTGAGCAATTAGTACTCGTAAATGAAGAATAATTAAACTTGATGCTTTGCTTGATGAAGCAGAAAATAGAGCAAAAAATATAATTTTGGAAAAAAGAGAAGATTTTAATGAGAATGAACTTAACAATCTTGCAAAAATAGTTTGAATTTGAGCAATAAAATATGGATATTTAAGTAAAAATAGAACTATAGATACAATTTTTGATTGGGATGAATTTATGAGTTTTGAATGAAATAGTTGACCGTATATTCAGTATACTTATGTTAGAGCAAAACAAATTTTAAAAAATTGAGATTTTGATTTTACAAATTTAGAAAATTTAAGCTCTTTTGATTTTGATGAAGAAATAGATTTAGCTAAAGAATTATTTAATTATAAAAACATTTTGATAGAAGCATCTCAAAGTTATAACGCTCATATTGTTTGTAATTATATTTACAATATAACAAAAAAATTTAATACATTTTACAATAAAGTTCATATAATTAGTGAAGAAAACAAGGAAAAAAGAAATTTAAAATTATTACTTGTTTATAAATTTAGTGAAATTTTGAAAGATGCATTTCAGATTTTGGGTATAGAAATGCCAGAAAGGATGTAAAGAGTTGATTAAATGAATAAGCGATGAAAAGATGAAATGAAAAAATGTGAATATCCTGGAATAATCTGATTTTTTTAAAAATTATATTATTTTATAAATTTAAATGACAAGTACTAATTACGATAATTTTTCAAAAACATTTTCAAACTCTAGGCTTAATATGAAATGGGAAGAAATAGAGTATTTTTTGGATTATTTAGTAAAAAGAGAACAAAATCCCCCTAGCCCCCTTTATCAAGGAGGAATAGAGCAGAATCTTCCTAACCCTCCTTCGACAAGCTCAGGACAGGCTCTTTATCAAGGGGGGATAGAACAAAAACCCCCTAGCCCCCTTTATCAAGGGGGAACAGAGCTTGAGGCCCCCTTGATAAAGGGGGAAGCGAACGAAGTGAGCAGGGGGATTTCTGATAACAGAGTACTAAATATTTTAGATGTATGATGTGGAAATGGAAGACTTTTAAGTCACTTGGTATGAATAAATAATTTCCCTTTGATAAAGGGGGAAGCGAACGAAGTGAGCAGGGGGATTTCTGAGAGCTGAGAGCTGAGAGCTGAAAACTGAAAGCTTTTAACTCTGAACTATTTATGAATAGATTCATCATCTTGACTTATAAATGAGGCAAAAAAACTTCATCCAAACTATGATTTTTTAGTTTTGGATATGAAAGATTTAGATAAAATAGTACAAAATCCTCCTACCTCCCTTTGTCAAGGGGGAACAGAGCAGAATCTTCCTAACCATCCTTCGACAAGCTCAGGACAGGCTCTTTATCAAGGTAGGACAGAACAAAACCCCCCTACCCCCCTTTACAAAGGGGGAATAGAGCAGAATTCTCCTAATCCTCTTTGACAAGAGGGAAACGAACTTGAGGCCCCCTTGATAAAGGGGGAGGCGAACGAAGTGAGCAGGGGGATTTTGGAAGAAAATATAAATAAATATATACCATATAATCTAAAACTAAAAGAAAAATCAAGAGAATTAAGAAAAAATATGACAAAATCAGAGAAAAAAATACGGTATGAATTTTTAAAAAAAATAGATGAAAAAGTTTTAAGACAAAAACCTTTGTTGGATTATATAGTAGATTTTTATATTCCATCCATCTGATTGGTAATTGAGATTGATTGAGATTCACATTTCCAAGCAGATTATTTAAAATATGAAGAAAAAAGAACAAAAGATCTAGAAAAATATTGATTAGAAATAATAAGATTTACAAATATTGAGGTTTATGATAATTTTGAATGAGTTTGTGAAAATATTCTTGATAAAATAAGAAGTAAACAAAATTTACAAATGGGACAAGAAAAAAATCCCCCTAGCCCCATTTACAAAGGGGGAATAGGATTAGAGGCCCCCTTGATAAAGGGGGAAGCGAACGAAGTGAGCAGGGGGATTTCTGAGAACTGAGAGCTAAAAATAAAAAACTCTAAACTCTTTAATTATATTTTTTTTATAGCATCTTTTCATCATCTTGAAAATTTAGAAGAAAGATTGGAAGTTTTAACTCAAACAAAAAAATTACTTAAAAAGTGATGAATTATTTTTATGACAAATTGGGATTTACAAAGTGAATTAAATATACAAAAATATAAATCTTCAATAATCAAAAACTCAAAAAATCAGTTTTGAAGTCAAGATTATAGCATCAAAATAGGAAAATACAATAGATTTTATCATAGTTTTTCTTTGAAAGAACTAGAATTTTTATTTCAAAAATCATGATTTCAAATTATAGAAAATAGGCTTTTTGAAAATAAAAAAAATATAGTTTCTATAATTATTAGCGTTTAGTTATTTTTGAAGAACAGTTTAAAACTGTTTTTTTTCTTATAAAATATAAAAGTTGTCAAATATTTGCATTACTCACTTTTATATGGTTAAATATTAATATAGTTTTAAAAATAAAAACAAATTTATATTTTAATTTATAATTATAATAAAAATGGCTTGAAATACCTCCCCTGAATCAAAGACTCTAGATTTAAATAAGGATAAATATGATAATTTAGGTAAACTTTCTGAAGAGTATAATAAACTTTTGGAATACAAATGAGAACAAATAGTTCAAATTAGTAGAGAAAATTTATCAAAACTTGCAAGCGCATTAAATGTAAGTGATCCTAAATTAAGACCAGTACTAAATGCATTAAGAAAGAAGCAATTAGAAAAACATGTAAAAGATTCTTATGAAAATAATGCAAAAATATTAGGTGCTTTGGAAGAATTTAAGGATGCAAGTTTTGATAAAAAAACAAATTCACCAGTTTGATCAGTAAGAGCTATTTTTGCAATACAAGCAGCACTGGAGGAGTTATGATTTCCTCCAGATGGATGAGTTGATTGATTTTTTTGAGAAAAAACAAAAGACAAAATATTTGAATTTCAAAAAAATTATAATAATTGAAAAAACGATGAAGAAAAAATTGAAGAAGATTGATTTCCATGACCTGAAGTAATAAAAGCTTTGATAGAGGAAGTTAGTAAACTTGAAGTAGATGACTCAATTGAAACACAAAATGAAGAAATTGATAAAGATATTAGAGGAAAAATTGTAAATACAAAAATTAGAATCAAATGAGTTGATGATGTTGTTCCTATTATGGATTTAAATATTGAAGTTAAAGATTGAAATTTTATCATTGAATATTGAAAAAAAGTTTTAGAATTTAATAAAGATTGAAATTTTATAAAGGCTTATTGATATAAAGAAGATTGAACATTATTTAATTTTTATAGTCAAGTTGAGTCATCAACAGGTGAAATATTTTTGACACTAGAAGAAGAAGCAGCAGCAACACCACCAGCAACAAACACAGCAGCAGATACATCACCAGCAGCACAAGCAGCAGAACAGACTGCAACACCAGTAGCAGTATAAACAGCAGAACAACAATCAGCAGAAAAAACACCTACTATAGAAATTAATAATGTAAAGACAAGCATTGACGATTTTAAAGGCAAAAATGAACAAGGAAAACAAGAGTTTATTAAAAGTTTTGCAGATAATGGTATTACTTTTGAACAAGCAAAACCATTTTTAGAAGAGTGAATGAAGTCAAATGATCAAAAGACAAAGAAAGCTGTAATTTCTATACTTTCAGACTTAGAATTTACTTTTGCACAAGCAAAAGAGTTTTTAAAAACTTGAATAGAAACCTGAAATGATAATACAAAAATCGAAGTTATCTATGAACTTGCTGAACTTTGAGTTACTTTTAGAGATGCTAAAGATTTTTTAAAAATAATTGATAATAAACATTTTGATTCAAATTGGATTAATAAAATAAATGGTGAAGGAAATAGAACAAAATTTAAGTTTAGAGATACTGAATTTGAATGGATTGTTGTTAGAACTAATTTAAGAAATGAGTAAATAATTAAAATTATTAGACTTGAATAAGGCATATTATAAATATTCAAACACCGGTGTTCAAAGAACACCGGTGTTTTAAATTTGTTTAGAGAATAAGAACCAAATCTCCCTAACCCCCTTTTTCAAGGGGGACTAGAACAAAATCCCCCTACCCCCTTTAGAAAGGGGGAATAAAATAAAAATTATATATATTTAACTTTACTTTTTTATTAGATATTTGCACATATAAAAATTTTGTGTTAAAATTAATTAAGTACTAATTACACACATATATATATGTTTAAATATTATAAAAATCTTTTTAAATACCAAAAAAATTACCTAGTAAATGGGGAACCAAGAGGGGGTCAAGTTGAAACACCAAAAACTATTAGAAAATTCGAAGGATGGGAAAAATCAAGAAACTTAGTTGCTTGACTATATATGACAAATAATCTTCAAGAAAAAAAGTATGAAGTTTTTGTAAGACCAAGTAAAAATTGATCTTGACTTTTAGATATAAAAATTGATGATAATTTTTGAAATCCTATAATTTTTTGAGTTCCACCAGAACAAGCACAAAATGCAGTTAATGAATTTATGAAACTTGATTTAACAACTATTCTTGATAAAGAAATAGTTTGGAGAAATTCTAGAATAGAATTAGTTGCTTTAAGTGAAAATATAAATAATTTAAGTTTAGAAAAAATATTGCATTATAAAAATCAGTTTGATGGAATTATGCGAGATGGAAAGATTTCTTCAGAAGAACTTGATAATATAAATTATCAAGATTTAAAAAATGTATTAAGTCAAGCTTTTAGTCATGATAATTATTCAAAATACTTTAATGAACAAAAAATTAGTTTATTAAATTCTATTGATCATACAATTGTTTGATATAGAAATATTAATAAAAAAAGTAATAATTCCATAATTAATAATAAGTTTGAAGATCTAATTAAGTTTAGACATAGATTATTGGATTCTGTAGTTTTAGGATGAATAGGTTTAGCAGAATCTCTTGAAAATATGACCTTGCAACAGCTTCTTGAGCAATACAATACTCAAGATGAATGAATTAGATACCTAGCTTTGCAAAAAATAATTGATAAATTTGTTACAGGAAAACAAAATTTTTTAGCTTATTGAAATAGCTGAGAAATAGTAATAAAAGCTTCAAGAATAAAAAATTGAAAAAAAGAAGTATGAGAAGCAAATGACAATGATTCACAAAATATACTTTCTAGGGTTACGCAAGAAGATTTGAAATGAATTATGTTGAGAGATATAATAAAAAGTTTATGAATAAATATATGAAAAGAAAATGTAAATTATCAACTTGTTATTTGAAAAATTTTGGAGAAATATAATATAGATTGATTTGTTGCTTTGGACTTGATAAATAGACCAGAAGAATTAAAAAAAGCTATAAAACAAAAATTAGAACAAACTGATGATATAAATACAATAAGAGATTTGAGCTTTGTTTTGGATTATATAAATAATCAAAAATCTTATCCAGAAAAATTGATTCAAGAATCAGCAGCAAAATCTCTATTAACATGAAGTAAGTATGATCCGACTACAGGAGAATGACTTGATAGATTAAAAGAAGCTGCAAAAAATTGAAAATTTATAAAAACTGTTTTTGATGATATTAGAAGTTCCTATGGTGGAGCCACTTGAGCTTTGATTATGGTTTGAACTATTATATGACTTTTTGTACCAAAATGGAGAAAATATGCTATTTGATCAATATTGCTTCAAATTCTTGGTCCAGCTGCTGAAGAACTTTCACATAAATGGTTATGAGATTGACTTATAAAAGATCTTTTTGAACAAAATGAAACTTCTCAATCATCTTGAAGTTCACAAAACACTGCAAGCTCATCAAATTCTTGATTTGAAGTACAAAATACAAGAGATATAGATTTCATTGTTTTACATTTGCCTGAAAATTACTCAAAAATATATAATAAAATGTATAGGGAAAATCTGAAAAAAGCGCCAGAAGAAAGAATCTATGAATGAGATTTTGCTCAAATTTATGCTCAATTAGCACAAAATATGAGTGTAAAAAATATGACAATAGAAAATGTACAAGATGGCATAAATAGTTGAAAACCAATAGATGAAATACTTTGAGATGCAAATATGCCTAAAAAATATCAAGAAAATTTGATAAAAAGTAAATCATGACAAAAAATTTCAAATGAAAGAAGGATATACGAAAAAGATGTAGAAAAATTTATGAGATTACTTTTATCAGTTTGAGAAGTAAGTAAAGATACAACAATTTGAGATTTATTTGCTGAATGAAAAGATGAAATTAATTACATGAATGAAGAAGTATTTCAAGCAGAAAATACCGAAATATATACATTTGTTTCTCAGATTTCTTTTTGAGAAGCAAGATGAGAAGTAGAAAAAGTACTTTCAGAAACACAAGGTTTTATTGTAAGTAATGACACAAATGAAAATAAAAAAGTAAAAGTAAATGAGATTATAGAAAAATTAAAATTATTACAAAACACATATTCTTCAGAAGGAGAAAAAATTTGAGCAATAATTAAAGTTTATGATGAAATTTGAATAAAACTTGATGTGCAGATAAGTTTTGATAAATGGAAAAATGAAGCGAATGATGCTTGAGAATTGGGTTCTTGAATGGAATTTTTAAATTGAGCAAAAGAAATATGGTCAAAAATGATTTGATTTTTTAAACTATCTTCTAGTTTAGCTTTGGATAGTTTGAATTGAATAAATTTAGATGATTTAGAAAAATATATAGGTGAATGAAAAAATTTGCTAAAAAAAGATTGAATTAGTGAAAAGCAAAAAATTGAAATAAATGAAATTATAAGAAAATTAAGAGAAAAAAAGTTGGCAGTTCTTAGGTTAAAGGATCGTAAAGAAAAAAAATCAATGAGTGAAAAAACAAAAAAAGAATTCAGTCTTTTGATTAAAGAAAATATGGATGAATATAAAGATAAAATTAGTTGAATTGAGCTAAAAAACAAACCTGAACCTGAAAGTATGGATTCTTATAAAGATTTATTTTTCAAAAACGCTCAAGATATAATATTTCTTCAAAGTATAGCTGATTCCTGAAGTGATTTAGCAAATAGTGCTAAGAGTGAATTGGATGCTTATAATAATGTAAATAATTGATTTATAGCTAATTTACAAAAATATATTAATTGAAAAAAAGGAGAACTTACAGAAATCAAGAATGGTGTATCAAGTTTAAGTTTGGAAAATATACAATCTAAAATAGAAAAATTTGAGATTATAGAAAAAGAATTTATAGGTGATTGATCATATGTAGAGTGATTTAAGGATTTTATACAAAGTTTTTGATATGAAGATATACATGAGGATCCAAATAATTATAAAATTATCGATTTCCAAAATAGATATAATCAAGTTTTATGAACTACAATTGATTTAAAATGAAATGAGTTATATGAATATCTTACAAAAACTCAAGAAGTTATTTCTGATAAATTAACAAACTTAATTGATAGAGAGAATTTACCAACGGTTCCTGGTACTTTAGATGTTCAAAAAATACAAACTTTTATCACTTCAGCAATGGCTTATAAAAATAAAATAAGTAAATTTAAAGATTCTAATTCTCAATTAGTAAATAGTAAATTATCTGAATTAAATTGAAAAATTTGAGAATTGGAAGGGAAGTTTATAGAGTGATTAAATTCAACACCAGTAACTACACAAAATGATTTTGAAAATCAATTATCAAAAAATGCAAAATTAAGTGATTCATGGAAAAAAATAAGTGAAAGATTAAAAAAAGATTTGGGTTATGATTCAAAAGAATTTAATGATGCTTATGAACAAAGTATCGCTGACTTATATATTTCTAGAATTTGAGGTATTCAAGATTTTGAAGATTTAGTTACTCTCAAGCAAAATTTTGAAAATTCTTCGTATAATGATATAAGTATGAAAAGTGATGTTGAAATAGCTTTTTCAGATAAAACTTTTAAGCTTTATACTAAAGAAATTGAAGAAGTTGTTGATATCAAAAAATTAATAGAAATTAAAAATAAATATGGAGTAAAAAGTAATTTTATTTTAAAGATTGTAAATAGTTATGTGTATAAAATAGAATCAGAAGAATATGCCAAGAAGTTTAGGGAAAGGATGATGGTGATGAGTTTTCATAATGTATATTCATATAAACAAGATCTGTTTACTAAATTTGATGGATTTACAAAAGATAATGGATTAGCTTGAGAAATAAGTTTTGTATTTAGTGCTAAAATGAAAGATGTGTTTACTATTTTAGATAATTTAATAAATAATAATAATAAATTTAAAGAGTTAGATAATAATAAAAAAACAGAAATAAAAGATATAGTTAATAAAATGAAAAAAGAGTATGAAAATTATATTGAAACTTTATTATTTAATTAGTTTAGATGGGTATAAATAATAATATAGAAGTAAATGGTAATAACTTTAGTGAAAAACTTACAGAATTAGAAAAAATATTACAAAAAAAAGAAAACTTAGTTTTAGCTAGATATATTATGATTTTAAGCGATTTTAGGAGTTTAGATATTCCAGAAGAAAAAAGAACAGAACTGTATGAATATATAGATAAAGCAATAAAAAATAGTTCAGATTTTGATTTGTTAAAATCTTATATACAAAAATTATATAAGATAAACGAAGAGTTTAATATTGAGGCTGAAAAAATACAAGCTGAAACTAGTAAAAATTTACAAGGTGAAAGTAGTACAAATGTACAAAGTAATGATCATTCAAATATTGAAAAATTAATTGATAAATTAAAAAGTGATAATAATCTAATATATTATTCATCAATTTTTGTGGAATATAGGGAAAAGCTAGAATCTACAGAAATAACTGAAGATCAAAAAACAGAAATTTTAAAATTATTAAATGAGATTTATATTAACAGAGAAAATCAACAAAAGATTTGAGAACTTCTTTGACAGATAAATGATATAATTGCTTGAAAAACACCAGAAAACCCAAAAAGTGATTGATGAAAAACAAATGCTGGAATAGCTTGAAAACCTTCTGTTAATAAAAAACCAGGAAAATCTGCTTCTTGGCTGTGAGGATGAGAAAGTATAAATGTAGTTTCAGAGATAGATTTTGATTGAAATTATACAGTTGAGGAAATAAGGTGAAAAATAAATGAGTTAAAAAATGCTTTTGAATCTTGAGAAATTTGAAAAGAATTTAGTGAAGCAGAAATAAATATAATAATAGAAAGACTTGGAGAAACTTTAGAAAATTTAGAAGAACAAAAAGAAATATCATTAGCTAAGCTTGAAATAGTTTTTGATGAAATGGCAAAAAATATAAAAGAAGAGTGAGGAAAATACTATATAGAACTTGATGTAGATGGAAAAAACATGAGAAAGGAATATAATTCAAGAGAAGATGCTTTAGAGGATATTAGGAAACTAAAATCACAATCAGAGTTTATGTTACAATCACTTTTAAGAAGTTCTATAGAATGAACATTAACTTGATTTGCAAATATATTGTGAATAATTTTACAACCACTAAGAAAAACAGTATTTAAGGCATATGAGTTATTTTGAAAAGAGTATCTAGATATTTTAGAATATACAAAAGATTCTTATGCAAAAGTTATTAGAGCTGGTATCAGTGAAGATATAGATGTTGATTTTATAGATATTTTTAATCTCGCTTTTTCTTCTTTGCTTACACTATCTATTTGATCTATATTTATCTGAACTCATATTTGAGCTTTTGAATCATTAAAAAGAAGAGTTTATGATGATTTTTATAAAACAAGAGATCAAAACAATAGAAATTATGTTTTAGAAGATTATGATAGAAATAGAGGTCCTAACTGAAGAGTAGAAATGTCAGGTAAAGATGTTGAAGATTACAAAGAATATCAACAAAGACAAAACTTAATGGAATCTATAAAATCTAAACTTGAAACTATGGATCCATGAAGTCCAGAATACAAAAAGTTTGCAAAAAAAATAGCAAAATTGGAAAAATATAAATTAAATAAAACTTCCACCTTTTATTATTTAGCTTATAAATATGTAGTTTATGAAAAAGATCCAATATGAAGTTTTGCAAATTCATTAAAAAATACTTTTCATAGATGAGCTTTATATCCAATTGGACTAAGGCGACCATGGACAAAAAAAATAGATTCAGAATGACAAATTGTAAGGGATTCAAAATGAAATGCTAAAAAAGCGTTTAGAGTTCCGCTTGTTTTTCTACCAAAAATAGATGATCATCAAAGTCTATATAGTAAAACAATGGATCAACTAGATAAAGGAAATAAAAAACTTTTAAATTGATTACATATGTTTTATCCTCATGCAAATATTTGAGTAAACTGAGAAGTTACTGGTGAAAACAAAGATACAAAATCAGAGAAATATAATCAAGTTTTAGATTATATTAAATCTAAAAATTATGATATGGCTAAACAAACTGAAATGATTACTAAGTTTGAAACATATATTTCAAATCTTTTATTTTTTCCAAAAACACAAGAAAGGATAAATACAGATCTATACATTATTTTAAATACAGATTATTTAGAAGAACACAAGGCATTAAACATTATTGATAATAGAATAAGTGAAATTAGAAATGAATTTAAATTATTTTCTCCTAAAAAATTATCATCTCTTAGATTTTTTAAACTTTATGGTTGAGAATTAGCAAAACTAAATGATTTGAAAAAATTAATAAAAACAAGACAAATTTTACTTTCTGAAAGTGAATTAAATAGATTAATAAAAGGTTTTAGTAACTGAAAAAAATTTGCTAAAGCAAATTATGCTGAAAAAATAAAAAATATAAAAACAGAAATTGATAATTTTATAGATGAAATGTATGAAACTTGAAAAAACATTAATAATATAAAATTATCAATAGATAAGAATCTTTGAGATAGTTTAGAAAATTTTAAAAAGTCAGATTTTTGAAAATGATTATATTCACATATAGAATATATATTACCAAATAATCAAGAAAATATAGCAAGAAATGAATTAGAAAAATTTTTAGGAGAATTTTATGATTGAAAAATAGTTTTTTCTAGTGAAGAAGATTTTTATAAATGATTATCAAGAATAGTATTATGAAATGATTCATTAAATTCTTTTAATAAAACAGGTTTTGAAAATAAAATGAAATCAATATCAAGCTTTAAAATTTATGATTTTGTTAGTTGACAATGAATAGATTTGAGTAAATGAGCTAATAATGAATTAATTAGATTGTATAAAGGTAATATAGATAGAGGTAAAATATATCAGTTTTTAAATGAATCACAAAATTCTTTAAATATATCAGAAGAAATAGAAAAGTTTTCAAATACTCTCGAAAATAATAAATATACAAAATGACAAGCTTCTTATATACTAAAAGAAATTATTTCTTGATCTAGTTTTTCACAAGCTTTAGGAAGTTTAAATAATGATAATATAAATCATCAAATTTTTTGAGAGATTTGAATACTAGATGAAAATTTAAATAATAAATTTAATGAAATTAAAAATAATCCACAAAAAATAAATGAATTTTTAAATTTTATAAAAGATAAAAATATTGATGTAAAAAGTTTACCCCAAAAGATTCAAGATTATATTTCAATTCAAGAACAAATGAAAGAAATAAGTGCTGAAAATCTTAAAGAAAAAATAAATGGAATAAATGAAAAAATATGAGAAATTGATAATCAAATTAAGAATATTAAAGATTATTTTGAAAATAAAGTTTCCCCTGAAGCAAAAAAATGATTTGTTACAGAAGTTGAAATAATGCAAATTATTGATGATTTAAAAAAACCAGAAAGATGAGTTGATTTAGCTAGTTTTAAAGTTTTTGAATCAAATAAATGAGTATATACTGATAATTATTATCAATTAAAAGAATTAGCTTACAAAAAAATCAACGTATTAAACCAACAAAAATTTAATAATTTATTAGAATTAAATCATTTAGATGGATATGAATTAAATACTGAACAAAAGAGTTTTTTATTGGATTATATGAAAAATAATATATTTACAAGATTAATAGCACAAAAAAATTTATGAATTAGTAAATATGATACAAAAGGTTTATCATCACTTATTGATGCAGATAGTCTTAAACAATTTGAATCACATTCAGAGCTAATAAAATATATTGAATCAAATATTTTACTTAAAGAAGATGGATTTATTCAGAAACTTCTTCCAATTGAAGATTTAATAGTACACAAAAATGCACAAAAATTAAGTTTAGAAGCAAAAGTAAAAATTCACGAAGAGTTTTCTTTTGGTAAACTTAAAGCCTGAGATCTATTTAAAAGATTAAAAATACAAATATAATAATAAAATCTTATAATGGAAACAAGTAAAGAAACATTACCTGATTTACAAAGTCAAGATATTGCTAAAACAATTATTCCAGACACTTCGCTTGATAAGATATTTAGTATATATTTGATGTTTTTTGATGTGCTTGAAAAACACAATATTGCAGATACTGATTTTGAAAAATTTCTTTATGATTTTATGAGAAAAAATAATATTTCTGAATCAGATATAAATTGAGTAGAATTTAAAAACAATAAAATTATAATTTATACAAAAAGTACGGAATCTTATACTTTTGATTTTCAAGAGTTTTTGGATTTTTATAGAAATGAAAAATTTTGAGATTTTGATATAGAAGAAGCTGAAATCCAAAATAAAATTATACATTTGGCAATGGAATCTATTTTTATCGAAAATACCAAGATATTTGATGAACTTGATGAAAATGATAGAGTTAATATATGAAAAATTAGCAAGAATCTAAAATCAAAAAAATTGAAACCTATAAAATGAAAAAGTATAGATGAAACTATAGAATTATTGAAAATTTATGAATGAAAAAATTTAATAGAATTAAAAGAACTTTTAGAAGCTTCAAATACTAAACTTTTAGAATATTATAAAGAATATTATAAAACAAAAAAATCTCTAGAACTTTTGGAAAAACAAGTAAGTATTTATGCATGAGTTTGAGATATATATGAATGATGAGCAAGACTTCTTTCCACAAATTCTCAGGAAATTGATTTGCTTACAACAGAAATAATAGATAAAAAAACTGTTCCTGAACTTATAGAATACATAAGAATTACAAATAATACTATAAGTAGTAACCTAAAAGTTTCTGATATGGCGAAAGCAAACAATTTATGACTTATAAGAAATTTGGTAGAAAAAACTTTTGAAAAAATGAAAAAAGAAAAATCAAGTCAAAGAGAATTTATAAATTTTATAAGAGTTATAACTTGAAGAAATTTAACAAGTGATGATTGAAAAGAAAAGCAATTTGCAGTTACAAAAGTATCAGATATTCCTTTAGGTTTTTATGGTACGGAAACAGAATATGTACACGAAAATCTAGTAAATGTTAAGTCAGAATTTAAGCAAACAGATATTGCAAATAAAGCTTTAATTTATATTATGTACAATAGTTCTATAATAGAAAAAACAAAAGAAAAAATGAAGAATAAATTTAGCTTAGAAGATAAAATTTTTACAAAAGATGAAAAAGAAAAAATAACTGAAGTAAATGAAGTTTTTGATAAATCTTTGAAACAACTAAAAGAAATATGAGTAAATACAGATAATTTATTAGAAAATATGTGAATTAGTAATTTAAGATGAAAAAAAATATCTGAATTATGATTTGATGAAATGTTAAAAGTCTGAGTGCTTTTTAGAGTTGCAAAAAAAATAAAAGATAATTTAAGTAATTTAAAATGAAAATCACCAGATGAAATTATCAGTTTTCTAAATACAAAAAATAATGAAGCTTTGTCAGAAGCTTATAAAAGCTTAAATAAAAGTTTTTTTTCAAATTTTGATAAAGGATTAAGTTGAACTAGTTCAATAGATTTGGGCTTAGAAAAAGAAGAGGCAGAAATTTTTGATTTGTATGGTGAAATTAACGGTAAATGACTATTTAATTTAGCAGATGAAAACTGGTTTTCTAAAAATTTTTTAAATTTGTCTACTTGAGTAGTTTTGTCAGTGTGAGTACTTACCGCAGCAATTGTGTTATCTCCTGCTGTGATGGCAGCTTGATGAGCTTGACTTTTATTAGCTTGAGCAGAAATTTGATTAACTACAACTATAGCGTCACAACTTATGTCAGATAAATGATATGATACTTTAGAAGAAGCTACTTGGTGAATCTGAACACAAGCTTGAGTTGATATAGTGAGTTCAGCATTATTTACTGCTTGATCATGATGGATAATTTGAAAAACTTGATGAAAAGCTTTTTCAGAAACATTACAAAATGAATTAAAAACTTGACAATTAACACAAAAAACACAAGAAAAATTGTGAAATATACTTGTTGAATGAACGAGAGATTTAGCAAAATGAAATAAATTTGTACACTGAAGATTGTGGAAACCAAAGGTACAAATTACAGTAAATGAATTAGAAAAATTAAAAAATGCATGATTTAGTTGAGAATTAAGTAAAAAATCTATAGAATTTTTATGAAAATATAGTGCTGTAAATTGAAATATATGAAATTTATTTGATATGTGAATTTGATTATGAGATTGAGTTACTTCATCTATTGTTTGGCAAATGCTTGAGCTAGGATTTGTAGATAAAAAGTTTGTTGAAAATCATTTTAATCCAGACTTGTGAGAGACATTTTTAAGTGTTAAAGAATTGAAATCAAAATCCAATGAGCATAGACAGGAAATAGAAAAAACAATTGCTAATGATGTTAATTTAAAAGAGATTTATTATCAATTATCTGAACAAGATAAAAATGATATTTCTTTATATTATACTATTTTATATAAAAAATTATTTGTATAATAAATTGACAAAGTCTTATAATTAATGTATAATAATTTAAATTAAATTAATTTTTAAAAATTAAATTTATGGGAAATAAAATGGATCTAGCAAAAAAATTGGGAACAATACCAGCAATTTGAGTATGAGTTAATCATTTTTATCCTTCAGTTATTAACTGGACAAAAAGTGCTGTAGAATGAGTTTTATCAAATTCTACTATTACTAATCCTTTATTTGCGAAATTTTCTATATGAACAATTTGATCTGTAATTGCTGCTCCAATGGTTACAAATGATATTATGAAATCATTTTCTACTTTAGAAAAGCATAAATGGATAAGGTATACAACAAATGCAATAGCTGCTTCTGTAGCATGTATAGGTTGAACAGCAGCTACTCCATGGATACTTTGATGAGCTGCAGCATATGCACTTGGTAAACCAGCTTTTGATAGAATTGTTTGATGAGCATATTGACTTGTATGATGAACTGTTAAATGAGCAGCAAAATGAACATGGCAATGATTGAAATGAAATCAATTTAAATGAGACTGATGGAATAAGCTTAATCCAAATATATCATAATAAATTTTTCATATTTTTTATCTCTTAATATCCTAAGAGTAAACTGATCCTTTTCTATTAAAAATAATAATCCCTCTTGTAAAAAGATGAAGTGAGTAAAACAAGCAAGGGATTTTTTTTGTTATTTATAAATTTATAAATATGAGAGGAAGAAGTTTTTAAAAGAGATTAATAATCAAAAAATATTTTTGAAAAGATAGGTCTTTATATTAAATTTTATTTCGCTCGAGATGATTTTTTTGATATAAAAAGTTTGAATAAATTATATTAAAATCCCCCTAGCCCCCTTTATCAAGGGGGAATAACACGAAATCATCATAATATTTTTTACAAAAGGGATATACTCAAACACCGATATTGACTTTTATGAAAAAAAAGAATAAAATCTCACATTATCAAAAGTAGTAAATGAGTAAAGCTAATAGGAAGAATTTTTTGTTTTTTATCGATAATTATGTTATTATTTATATATAATTTATAAATTAAATTTATGACAAAACAAAAAAAAGTAGAACTTTTTGAAAATAAAAAAAAAGAAACTCAATTAAGAGAAAGATTTGAAAAAGATTGATATAATTGGGAAGAAGTTAAAGAAAAACTTGAAAAAATTAGACAAAAAGAAGAAATTGATAAAAATTTATCTAAGCTTGAATGATCCGTAGAAGAAAACTATAAATATATAAAATCACTTTTAGAAAAATATAAAGATGAACTTGATTCACAAGAGTCTCTTAAAGATAAAACAAAAAAAAGTCTTGATGAAAAAATTGAGGAAGAAAAAGATAAACTAAAAGAAAAATTGTTACAAAAAACAAAAGATATTCCTATTATTTGATGATTATTATATAATGCTTTGAAATGGATTGATGAATCAAAAGAAGAAAAAAAAGATGATTGATTTTGGGAAAAAACAAAAAAATGATTTTTTTGATGGTTATGATGAACAATACTAACTATATTTTGATGATTTATAGCTTATGATAAATACAAGGAAGAAGTTGAAAATGTAGCTTGAAAATTGTGAGATGGTATCAAAAAATGAGTTGATGATGCTTCAGAAAAATTAAAAGGAAATGGAGTTGATCATGAAGAAAATCAAAAATTAACTTGATGAAAAAATGTTTTATCTGAAGTTAAACAAGAATTTATTAAAGAATTACCAGAAAGTACTTTTATGGCATGATTTAATATACTTAAATTTTTTACAATTGAAAAATTTGATATAAATTCAGATATAAAAAGTGTAATTTTAAGCTTATGAATTAAAAAATTTAAAGATCTATGACTAGAATTTGAATCGTTTTATGATTCAAATAATAAAAAAATAACTGATAAAACAAAATATAATAAATTTGTCAAAGATAATTGATTAAATAAATATAAAGAAGACGAAATAATTGGTATCTTAAATATATTTTTTTGAGAAAAAACAACAGAAATTACTATGAAAGAAAGACTTTCAAAGGAAAAATTGAAAAACATATTTGAAAATAATTCAAAGCAAGATTTACAAAAGTTTTTTTGATCAACACAAGAATATGAAAAAGTGTATAATATTCTTCAAGATAATAACTATAATTTTGTTTATTTAGACCTAAAATCTACAATGATACTATTATCTCTTTCATATAAAAATTTTATTATTTGATCAGCTATGCAATGATTAGATAATGTAAAAGATTATGTTAAAGATTTATTAGCTTGAGAGTGAGAAAATATATTAAATAAAATTAAAGAAAATATAGAAAATAGAAAAGATAATTTATTACCTGTTAATGTAATATCTGTAATAAAATGAAATTCAGCTTTGGGTAATTTTTGATGAAAACAAAGACTTAATATAAGTGAAAAAGATTTATTAGAACAAGCTAAAAAAGAAAATTTAGATGAAGATTCAATAAATAAACTAAAATTATTTATTGAATTTAGGGATTCTTTATTGGAATCATTATCAAATGATCCAAGATACACGCTATGAATTACATGATTTGAAAATGAAATAAATGAAAAAATGAATTTAAAAGATGTTATTTTTTTGTATCTTGCCTTAGATTGAAATGTTGAATTTTTTAGATCTGTAAATATCTCACCGTATAATAAGTGAATAATGTATTATTTTATTTTTAAAGTTTTAGGAAAAGGATCAAAAGATGTTCAGGCATGATATTGAGCAGAATTGTTAAGAAAAAATAATGATAAAGATTTTTTTTCTGATGAAGATAGACAATTTATAAATGTAATGCTTTATAAATTGACATCGGAAGAGTTTTTGCCACTTCAAAGAAAGATTCAACAAATAGAATGATTTTCAAGACAATGGATTGAAGGAATATTAATTGATAATTGAGTTCCCAAGGAATATGCTTGAGATTTTGCAATGTTGTTAGAAGTTTTAATTTGACTTTCTTCTTTTCTTGTTTTTAAAAAGTTAAAGTTTTTTAGGTGGATATTTTATCCAGCTATTTCATATATATGAGTTGCCCTTGCTGCATGATGAGTAAATGTTGCTTTAGAACAAAAAATTTGAAGTGAGAATTATCAATCATTTTCAGAATGATTTAATCTATTTTTAAAAAAAAGTCCTTATGAGTGAGAAATAACGACTAAAGATTGAACTAAAGTTGCTTGAAAATTTAGAAGCTTAGATGATTTTGAAAGAGCGTATAATGATCCTACTAATTTTGAAAAGGAGCAACAAAAAATTACTTATCTGAAAATAACATCTGTATGAATTGAAAATTCAAAAGAAGAAGAGTATATTTGAGATAAAAATAGTCCAAATATATTTATAAAATATGATGGAAAAAAAGACTATTATATATTATATAAGTGATATGAATATAAATTTTGATATAAAAAATATCCTTGAAGTCCTTTAGTTGATTTCGCTTTTGACATTACGTATGATCCAAGATGAAATATTAATTTTGAAGAAGTAAATTTTACTGATAATGGTATAGAAATTTGATATTGAGAGAACACATTTTTTATTGAATATTCTGAATTGTATACCTTAATTGATGAAAGTTGAAGTGAAGACTTTTATGTGTTACATACTTGATGACAAAATTTTTGAATAAATGATATTTATTTACAAAAAACTAACTAAGCTAGAATCCTCTAGCTTTTTTTATCCTAAAAATTTCTAAACTATTTTCCCAAATCTGATTTTTTATAAGTTCAGGTTTTTCTTCTCTAAGTTCACATAATTTATCAAATACTTTTTCAACATAAAAAGGATAATTTTCTTGTCATCTATAGGGAACTGGAACAAGATAAGGCGAATCTGTTTCTATAATTATATTTTTTAATTCTATATTTTTTGCTACTTCTTGCAAATTTTTAGCGTTTTTAAATGTCAAAATTCAGCTAAAACTTATTTTGCAATTTGGTGAAAAATCTATAAGTTTTTTTGCATATTCTAAATTTTCGCTATAACAATGCATAATAAAATTTTTGAAATTTGTTTGTTTTAATATTTCAAAAATATCTTCTCAAGCTTCACGATTATGAATTACAATCGGTAAATCGAGTTTTTTTGCAAGATTTATCTGAGCAATAAACCAATCTTTTTCTAATTGCTTTTTTTGTTCTAAGATTTCTCTAAACTCATAAAACCCCCTACCCCTCCTTCGGCAAGCTCAGGACAGGCTCTTTACAAAGGGGGAATAATTAGGAGCGGTATTTACAAAAGGGAAATAATTAGGAGCGGTATTTACAAAAGGAAAATCAGAGTGTGATGTTTTTATGAACGAAGAGTTGAGTGATGAAGTCAAATTATTAAGATTTGGATTTGTAGGGGAGATATTTTGTTTTTGTTCTATTTGGAAATTTTGTGTTATATATTTATGTAATAAAATATTATTAGATTTTTGCTCTAACCCCCTTTGTAAAGGGGGTGTAGGGGGTTTTTGTTCTGATAAGTTTTGTAAGTTTACTATCTTTTTCTTTATTGTATTACATACATTTTCAAAACTTTCATATATTTCAACATTAGTAAACCTCAATATTTCTAATCAATAATTTTCTAGTTTTTTAGTTCTTTTATTTTCGTATTTAAAATAATTTTCTTGAAAATGAGAATCTCAATCAATCTCAATTATTAATCATATACTTGGGATAAAAAAATCAACAATATAATTTAATAAAGGTTTTTGTCTAGTTATTGAAATATCTAATGTTTTTAGAAAATTATACCAGATTTTTTTTTCAGCATTTGTCATATTTTTTCTTAATTCTCTTGATTTATTTTTTAAATCTTGATTGTATGGGATAAAAGAAAATCATTTTGTTTTTAATTTTGATTCTTTGTTATTTCAGTTTATATAAAACCCCCTAGCCCCCTTTACAAAGGGGGAATAATTAGGGGTAGCATTTACAAAGGGGGAATAATTAGGGGTAGCATTTACAAAGGGGGGATTATTAGGAACAGCATTTACAAAGGGGGAATGATTAGAGGCGGTATTTACAAAGGGGGAATAATTAGAGGCAATATTTACAAAAGGTGAAAAATTAGAATTTGCATCTACAAGGGGAAAAATTTGTTCTTCATTATTTATAGATTTAAAACTATTATTTTTTTCTAGCCGATAATAATCTAGTCAACATTCTCAAATTGCTATAACTTTTTTATTTTTTGCTAAGTTTTCAAGTTTATTTATAGTTTCGTTTATATCGCTATATTTTCAAATATTTTCAGGTTGAATTCAAATAATTGCATAAGAAAAATCATATTTTTTACTTAAATCAATAACATGTTTGCTAGTTTCCAAATCAACTCAAACATTTCAAATAAAAAATTTTTTAGATTTATTTATTTCATCTAAAACTTCTTTTTCACATTTTTTTATAGAAAGGTAAGTGTGACAATGTGTATCAAAAAAAGTCATAGATTGAATATTAGAAAATAGGGAATTAATCTAAAATTCAATTCCTGAACTTGATAATCATAAAGTTTGATTATCTCAATCTGTAAAATTTGCATTTATTATATTTATATTTTCAAGTTTTTCAGATTTTTTTGAATATCAAAAACTTAAAATATTTTCTCAAATTTCAATATCTTTATTTTGGCTTTGAGTTACGATTAATGTTATAATTCAATTTTGATTTTTAATTTCTCTTAAATTTCATCAAATAATTAAATCTATATTATTTAAGCTAATATTTTCAGGATTATAAGCTATACTTAAAGAAAATTCTTTAACATTTTTCATAATTTTACTATTTTTCAAAATTATATTTGAATTGTCTCTAGCTAAATAAAAATCTCAAAGCTTAGAATTTTCTCAAGCATTTAGTATATTTGCTTTGAGTTTGTTTACATTGGGATTATTATTTAAAATATAAAAATTTATACCAAAAGCCAAAACTAAACTTACAAAAATTATAGAAAAAGTTTTGATTTTTCTTTGTTTTCTATTTCTTTTGAAAATATTTAACATAAAACTTCTTTTAAATAGTATTATTTTTTATTTTAATTAATTTTAAATAAATGTAAAATTTAAAGCTTATTAAAGCATTTTTATGATTTGATATTTTTTAAAAATATATTTTAATTAATTATTCAGTGATTTTCCAATGATTCAATTTGTTTTTTTGAAATCAATTTTTTTAGTTCTTCTTTTGAAATATCTTTTAAATTCTCTATATTTCAGTAAGTTTTTATAAGTTTTGCTCTAGTTTTTGGTCAAATTCATGGAATTGATTCAAGTATATTTTTTTTCTCTGATTTAATTCTTTTTTCTCTGTTAAAAGTAATTGCAAAGCGATGAGCTTCATCTCTAAGTTTTTGAATTAATCTTAATTCTTGGCTATCTTTTTCTAAAATTATAGGATCTTTTATTCATGGTAAAAATAATTCTTCTTCTTTTTTTGCGATAGAAATAAGTTGTAGTGGGAAGGGAAAAGTATCAAGTTTTCAGTTTTCAGTTTTTAGAGTTCAGTCATCAGAAATTCCTCTGCTTATTTCACTTTCTTCACCTTTTCTCAAGGAAATATTTTGTTCTATTTCCTCTTTGTGAAGAAGAGTAGAGAATTTTTTTTCATTTTCAATTTGTGATTTGTAATTTTTTATTGTATTTAAAACTGCATTTAATTGACCTTTTCAACCATCAATTATTATTAAATCTGGTAAATTTCATTTTTCTTTTAATTCTTTTAATCTTCTATTTATAATTTCTTTCATAGATGAAAAATCATCTATTTTTAACTCTTCTAAATTTTTTATTTTAAATTTTCTGTATTTACTTTTGTTTATTTTTCAGTTTTCAATCACACTTCTTGAAGCAACTGTATGAGATCAAGAAAGGTGAGAAATATCATTACATTCAAAAACAATATTTTTATTTATCTCTTTATATCCTAAAATTTTTAGTAAGTTTTTCATTGTTTGTTTTGTAAAACTTTTTGTACTTAAACTATGAAGATGCTTTCTATAAGCGAATTCATAAGCATTTTTATAAACAAATTTTAATAAATCTAATTTTGCTCAAACTTTTGGAATTTCGATTTTAAGTGGAAATGGTGAAGGAAAAAGAGGGAATTGGATGATATTTAGTTTTCAGTTTTCAGAAATCTCTTTGCTTTTTTCACTCACTTTCCCTTTTATCAAGGTGGGTTTATCTTCGGTTTTTAACTCTTGACTTGTAATTTCTTTAGGCAAAATAATTGTTTGTTTTCAATCTAAATCTATTTCTCTTTCTATAAATTCAGCTAAAATTTCATCTATATTTTCATCTAATTTTGTTTTTATTTCATAATTTTTTAAATCAATTATTTTAGAATTTCTAATTGAAGCTAAACTTATATAATATTTATCATATTTTTCCAAATAATTTATTACATCAAAATCTCAGCTTACAGCTTCCCTAACTATTTGATTTTCCTCAAGAATTTTTAAACTTTCTATATTTTGTTTTATAGTATTTGCCTCTTCAAATTTGAGTTCTTTAGCTTTTTTAAGCATTTTTTTATTTAATTCTTCAAGCACATTTTTATAGTTTCAGTTTAAAAACTCTTTGATATTTTTTATAGAATTTTTATAATTTTTTATATTTTTTTCTGTTAATAAACAAGGCGCAGAGCATCTTTTTGTATAATAATCTATACATGGGATTTTTGTTGAATATGAGTTTTTTATTTTTATATTTTTTGATTTTAAATCCTTTGTCAAAGAGGAATTTTCAATATTTTCTAAACTAAATTCTATATTACATGATCTATATCAAAATATTTTTTTTGTAAGTTTCAATATATTATTTACATAATTTGTGCTTATATAAGGTCAAAAATATATTCAGTTTTTATTTTTTATTCTTGTTTTTATTATCTTAGGGATTTCTTCGTCTGTTATCTTTATATAAACATAATTTTTATCATCTTTCATCAGTATATTGTATTTTGGTTGGTGTTTTTTTATAAGAGTTGTTTCAAGTATCAGACTTTCCTTTTCATTGTTTACAACTATTATTTTTATATTTTTAATTTCGCAAAGCATTTTTTTCTTGGCAAAATTTAGTTTTGCTTTTCAATTAAAATATGAATTCACACGATTATAAAGGTTTATAGATTTTCAAATATAAATTATTTTTCAATCTTTGTTTATAAATTGATAAACTCACGGTTCTTTTGGTAAATTTTTTAGTATTTTTTCCAACATTTTTTAGTATTTTTAAATTATTAAAAAAAACTTTTAATCTTTTCCACTTTTAATCTTTCTTATTATACCCAAAAAATTATATATAAAAATTGAAGTTTTAATTTTATTGTGATAAAATTATTAAAATAATAAAAAATATATGTCAAAAAAACAAAAGAAAAAAATAAAAATAAAATACAAAAAAAAGATAAAATACGTCTTTAGTTATGCAAAATATTTTTTCATAACTCTTGCTTGAATTATGATTTGGAGATGAGCTTGGAATTTACTTGACAAATACTTTATAAAAGAAGAATATGTTTTGTCTAATATTTTGTCAGTTTTAATATGAATTTTTTTACTTAGTTTTTTAAGTTTATTTGAAGATAAAAAATCAAAAATTAAGATTTAATCAATTTTTCATAATTTACCCATAAAATAGCATCTAGATTAATCTCTGGAATATTTAATTTTTCTCATAAATCTTTATAAAATTTTTTTATATCTTTATAATTTTCGCAATAAATTTCAAAAATATTTGTTAATCTTGAATCTATAGGAATTGAAATTTGTGATAAAGAAATATTTTTTGGATTAAGTCAAGCTGAAAGTCAATTTTTTAATTTATATTCATAAACTATATTTATACTGTACCAAAGCATTTTTATTGCAAAAACTATTGTTTTTGCATCATTTTTTTGATTTAAATTTAAAGCAAGTTTGTTTTTTAAATTTACTAAATCTTTTAAATATAAATTATAGTTATCAAAAAATTCTTCCAGAAATCATCTTATTTTTTCAAGTCTTTTTAGTTTTGTTTCTATAAATCTTTTATTTCCCTTTGAATTTGGTAAAAAAGAGTAAAAAAACTCAATAATTTCATTTGATTTTACATTTTTTTTGTTAAAATATTTAGAAGATTTTAAAGAAAATTCTTGCCAGTATTTTTCTCAAGAACTAGACAATTGATAACAAATTATAGAATTTGTCAAAACTAAACTATAAAAAATATTTTCATTATTTATTTCTTTAAATAAATTTTCTAAAGCTTTGTATTGTAAATCTTGTTTTTCTATTTTTAATGCATCTTTTAAAGTATAGTTTTCTAATTTTTTATATAATTTTTGCATAATTATTTTTTATTTTCTATCACTATATTTAATATATTTTATTAAAAAACAAAAAATATCAAAATTATTTTATTTTCTAAAAAAATTTATTATAAAAAATAAAAAGGAATAAATATTATTCCTTTTTATTTAAACCAATTTTATTATTTCATAGCTAAAATTTTTTCTTTATTTCAATTATTTATTGAAAATAATTTTTCTTTCATTATTGATTTTGTTTTTTCTCAAATTTTTCCAGATCAAGGATCTCAATCTTTTAAAACTAATTTATGATCAATTTGAAAATTTAATATACTTTGTCTTGTTTTTGGTCAAAAATATCAAGTATCTTTTCAATCAAAGTATCATAAACTTATAAGTGTTTTTTGTAAGTTTCTCACTTCCTCTGAAGTATCTCAAAATTTCGGAATTCAGATTTTTGAAATTAAATCATTATTTTCTTTTTTTACTAATTCTTTTTGCTTTCTTTCAAATTCAATTTTTTCATTATATTTTTTTAATTCTTTTCTTGTTTCTGGACCAAAATATCAAGCTCAATAATCGTTTTCATTTTTGATAACATTATTTTTTATTTGAAAATTAATTAAACTAATCTTCAAATCTTTATATTCTCAATTTATTTCTCAATTATATAAATTTAAACTTGCTAATTTTTCTTGTAAATTTTTCACATCTTTTTTACTTGATTCTGGTGAAACATATGTATTTAAAACATCTTTTTTTACTACAATAGATTTTTTTTCAGTTTTTATTTCTTCTTGATTATTTTTTATATTTGAAGAATTTTCTACAATCATTTCAAAATTATTTTTCCCTATATTTTTAATTATTTCTTGTTCTTTTTTTATAAATATACTTCTTGTTTTTCTTCACCAATATCATGCTCAATAATCATTTTTTGATTTTATAATTCAATTTTGGAATTGTATACCTAAAACAAAATCAGAAATTTCTTTATTGTATATTCAATCAATTTCTCAATTATATAATCATCTTTTTTTTAGTTCTTCTTGAAAAAATTTTATATCTTCAGAGCTTGATTCATATCAAAAATTTGAATTGTATAAACTTTTTATTATTTTACTTGAACTTTTTAAATCTATTTCTAGTTTTGCTTTTAATATAGCGTCATTTAATCAGTCATTTGATTCAATAATTTTTCAAGCAACAGTTCTTTTCCCCCATGCTAGAGTTTTTTTAAGTCATTCATCTCAATGTCACATCCAAACATCAATTCTGTCATGCTTATATCATCTTTGTCAAGCTTCTACAATTGCACTTCCTCTATCTGCTATTACTCAAGTTCAAATTCATTCGATATATACAATTGTTCAAAATGAATATGACTTAGGTCAAGCAAACATTCATTCAAATACTTCTAATCATGAAGCTCATCTGATTCAATTTCAATTTAATTTTATTTCATCCTCATAATTTCCTTTATAATAGTTTTCTTGTCAAGGAAGCGGAGAATAATATGCAGTTACAACAAAATATTTTATATCTTCTTCGTTTTCTAAGTTTGCAAAAGTTTTAGGTATCATTATGCTTATAAATAGCAATAAGTAGACGAAAAAGTAATTTTTAGTAAACAAAATAAAGTTTTAAAAAATAAACCAAGTATTAAATAATACTAAATAAATATTATCATATTTAAAAAATATCGTCAAATTAACATTTATTATAAAATAATTTCTAAATATTTTAAAGCATTTTTTGTCTTTTCAAGAATTCAATTTTTATTTTTTAGGTCTTGTATTTTTATAATTGTGTTTTTAACTCTTTTGTTATAATCATCTCATAGTTTTTGTTTTATAAACAAGACTTTATTTAAAATAACTTCTTTTTCACTTTTACTTAATGAATTTTCTTTTTTTAAAATTAATCAAAAATCAGCTTCTAAACTTTTAACAGTTTTTGGTCAAAAATATCAAGCTTGTTCATCATTTTCTCAAGAAATTATTCAATTTTGAATTTGGTATTTTATCAAAACATCCTTTATGCTTTCATATTTTCAATCAATTTCTCAATTATAAAATAATATTTCTTTAAAATACTCTTGAACTTTTTTTATATCTTCTGGGTTTGAATCAGGATTCATACTTAATTTTTTATATGAATCTTCAAGTATAGATTTAAATTCTAAACTAATTTTTGTGTCATCACTAACTTGATATCATTTAAAATATCTTCTTCACCAATTTCTAGTTCTTTTAAGTCAATCATCTCATTCTCACATCCGTATATCAATTATAGTTGTTTCACCATTAACAACACTTCATCATCTATCTTCAACAACTCAAACTCAAAATCATTCTATATAAATTTTACTTCAAAAAGGGAATGATGAAGGAGCAGCAATAGCTCAAGAAAAAACTTTTTTTCATGAAGCCATATGAAGTCACTCTCAATTAAGTGATATTTCATTTTTATATGATCAAGTTATATACTCTTTTTGATCTGGTAATGGAGTATAATATCAAGTGATATTTAAATTTAAATATCTCAAATCTTGTGAATTTTGTGAAGTAGTATCTCAAGTTTCAGAATGAACTTGGATTGTTCCTATAAGTAAGATTATAAAAATACAAAATAGTTTTGCAGAAAAATTTTGTAACATATAAAATAATTATAAAAGTTCTTTAACCAAATAATTTCAATTATTAAAGCCTTAAGATAATTATTTACAGTTTTAAAAAATAAAATAAACAATTAACGAAAAATGATTATAATGAATTTTTTATAAAATCAAGTTTTTATTGATTTTTTTAATTAAGTATAAAATTTTGAAAAAATAAAATTCAGGTTATACTAAAATTATAATAAAAAATAATAATAAAAATTATGAAAAAACTTAAATTTTTCATTGTTAAATATAATCAAAATAAATCAGAAAAATACTTAAATAAAAAAGCTTTCACTCTAGTAGAATTGATAGTAGTTATAACAATCTTAGCAATACTTTGAACAATAGCATTTCTATCTTTTCAGTGATACTCAAGAGATGCAAGAAATTCGGTGAGAGTTTCAGATTTTGCAAATATAAAAAAAGCAATGAATTTATATAATTTGTCAAATTGAGCTTATCCATTGCCAACAAATACAATTGAATCAACAACTTATAGTTGATGGTTAGAATGAGAATTGGATGAAAGTGTAACACAAAGATTAAAACTTGGTGTTATAAAAGATCCAAAAACAAATGAGAATTACAAATATTTTTTATCTAAAGATTATTTGATGTATTCAATAGAAATAGAAAAAGAAACTTGAGAGAAGTTAATATTATGATGAATTCCAAAATCTTGTAAAGATATCCAACAATATTTTTGAATGAAAAATGATTGATTATATACAGTATTTTTGAATTGAAATACAGCAATACAAGTATATTGTGATATGAATACTGATTGAGGTGGTTGGATTAAATTTTCAGCAGAATTTAAAAATGACGCTGAAAGATTAGAGTGGGGAACTTTTATGTGAATTACATATACTACCTGTTTTGAGTGTGATCATATTTTTCCCTATTATTTAAGAAATAATAGCAATAATAATATTTTAAGTTTTTGTAAATGGAAAAATAATAACTTAACTGAGTGAAAATGAGTTCTAAAAACTTCATATTTTTGAAGAAACTGATTGTTTTATTTTGTTCATCCAGACTGAAACAAATCTATAAGATCTGAAAAAGAATATGACTATATGATATATAAATAAGTATTATGTAGATAATTAATTGAATGTTTATAAGATATTTTTTATCTAAGCGCTTAGTTCATCAAGAACTGTAACAGATTTTTTTATGAAATCTTTTTCGTTTTCTTCTAAATTATCGTTATTATTTAAAACCGAGTTTACTGTCTTTTTTGTGTTGTCATAAATTGCAACTTTTTTTATGTATTTTATTATTTCGTATTCTATTTTTCTATTTGTTGCAGAATCTGCTATCCAGTAAAAATTAACTTTTATTTTATCTGAATCTATGTATTCATATCTTATTTTATATTTTTCAGTATCGCTTGAATTAATAGTATATAATCCATCTTTCAAATTTTTTGAAAGTATATATGTTTTTATGTATCTTATTATCTTAAATAAATCACTTCAGTTACTCAATGAGATTATAACACTAAAGCTATTTTCAACTTTTGATCTAATCTTTACTATTGTAACTTTATCTTTTATCATATCAATATTTGGAATATTGATTTCTTCATTTGACATAATTCAGTAAGAATTGATTTTTCTTACTATAGTGCTTATAGGATTCATTTTTATTATTTTTCATTTTTGATCTCAAATTTTGATTATATCTCAAATTTTGAAATTTCTAAATAGTACAAAACTAGCAATAAATGATGAAATAACTTGAGAATTTATGATTAATAGTGTTCATGAAATAAGTATAAATACAGCATATAATTCAGGAAAAATATAAAAAGCATAAACTATTAAGAAAATTATAAGACTTAATCAAAACAAGAAATTAAAATATTCTCAAAAGTTTTTGTACTTTTTCATGAAATTATTATTTTTAGTTAAAAAGATTTTGATTAAATAAGCAATTATAAACAATAATAAAAATATTCACAAATAAATTAATTTTTGTATTTTTTCTTCAGTTAGTGCTTTTTCTTTTTCTTTTTCTAAATCAACATATCCTTCTAATAAACTATCATATTTTATTTGCAATAAATTATATCAATCAATACTATTACTTAAATCCTTTTCAAGCTTTTTTTTCACATCTAAATCTTTTTTTAACTTCTCATTTGTTTCTTTTGCAGAATTTAATTCATTTACTAATTCTAAGCTTTCATTTTTATTTTTTTCATTAAGTAATTTTAAATTATCATTATTATCACTTATATTTTTTTGTAATAATTTTATGCTTTCTTGTATTTCAATTAATTGATTTGCGTTGACATCTTTTTTTATTTTTAATTCATTTACAGCATCTTTCAATATTTCTATATTTTTTTCTTCTTCACTTTTTCAAAAAGCTTTGTTTAATTCCAAATTTTTTATTTCACTTGCTTTATCAACTATATTTTTTCCTTTTCAATTTGTATTTAAATCTATTCAATCATTTTTTAATTCATCTTGAATATTTATTGAATTAATATCAATACTTTCTTCTTCAATTTCGTTTGAAGTATCTGTAATTCAACTTTCTCAATATATAGTGTTTAAGAAAGAAAAACAGATTAAAAATATAAGAATTTTTACAATATTTTTCATAATTTGACTTTTTATAAATAAAAATCATTAATATATTAACATATATAATTACAAAAAGTCAAGAAAAATATGTTTTTTATCTAATAAAAACTTGATTTTTATATTTTTTTCTATAAAATTCCCTTGCTTAGTAAAGTATTTGTTATTATAATGTAATTTTTAATTATGACTTTTGCTCCTACAAAGAAGACTTCAAAATCAAGAACTAGAACTAGAACTACAGCTTGGATTAAAAGAACTTCAAAAAAATTGGAAGATAAAACTACTTTAAATAAAGAAAAAACTTGATTAGCTCATTTTATTGACGAAAATTGATTTTATAAATGAAAACAAGTTTTAAAACCAAAAATTAAATCTAAAAAAGTAACTAGAATATAAGAAAAAATTTAAACTAAAAATGTAGAAAAAATATTTTCTTATTTATTTCTACATTTTTTTATTTTATCATATATTACAATGTCTCAAACTTCAAGAAAATTAACAAGAAAACTTTTGTTTCAAAAATTATTTGTTTTAGGTTTTACTAGACTTAATGACGAAGATTTTTTAAAGTCTTTTTATTTTGATAATTGAAAAACTAGTTTAGATAAGCCATATTTTTCAAATATGCAAAAAATTATTTTGGAAAAAGAAACATTTTTTATTAAAATAATTGAAAAATATGCACCCAAATTTGGTATTGAAAAAATGAGTTTATTATATATTTTACCTATATTTATTGCATTAGCCGAAATGTTTTTTTTAGAGGAAGAAATTCCGCCATTGGTTTCAATCAATGAAGCGGTTGAACTTTCCAAAATTTTTAGTGATGAACCTGTAAAAAAAGTTGTTAATTGAGTTTTAAATAAGGTTTTATTAGATTATGAGGTTATTAAAAATGATATGGAAAATATAGACTTGAAAAAAAATAATTTTTCATTTTTTAATTAATATTATGGTAATTAGAAAAAATATTTTAGAAAATACTCAAGTAATTGAAGAAATTTCTTGATTATTGAAAAAATTACATATTGAATATAAAATAATTGATAACTATATTTTATCTTTTATTCATAGATCAATTGTAAATGAAAAACCTGATTTTGCTCCTACTCATAATGAAAGATTAGAATTTTTGTGAGATGCTGTTTTGGAATTAATTATTACAGATAATTTATTTAATGATTTTCCAGATAAACCAGAATGAGAATTGACAGACATAAGGAGTGCAATTGTTAGATGAAGAAATTTAGCACAAATTTCTAAAAAACTCGATTTTAGTAAATATTTATTTTTATGAAAATGAGAGGATTTATGATGATGAAGAGAAAGTAATTATTTACTAGCTAATACTTTAGAAGCGTTTATTTGAGCTATTTATATTGATTTATGAATAAAAAATGCTAAAACTTTTGTTGATAAACATATATATTCAAGTTTATGAGAAATAATTGAATCTAAAAGTTTTAAAGATTTTAAGTCGATAATTCAAGAATTTATTCAATCTGAATTTGATATCACGCCAACTTATGAAGTTTTGGATGAATCATGACCAGATCATAATAAAAATTTTGAAGTTTGAATTTATATTTGAGAAAAAGTTATTTGAAAATGAGTTTGATCAAGTAAGAAAAAAGCACAAGAACAAGCTGCTAAAGATGCTTATGAAAATAAAGATAATTGGGCAAATTTATAATTAATTTTTTTGTATGACAACTATTTTACTTGCTGTGTATATTTTTTTAGAGTTATTGATTTATATTATTTTTATTGATGTAATATTGTCTTGGCTTTATTTGTTTTGAATAAAAATAAGACCTAAATTTATAGCTGATATAATAGATCCAATATATTTTAGAATAAAAAAATTTATTCCTACAACTTTTTGACCTATTGATTTTACTCCAATAGTTGTTATTTTATTGATATACTTTTTAAGAACATTTATATTAATTTTATTTCCTGATATTTTAGACTTAGTAAATTTATTAATTTAAGTTTTATGAATAAACAAGTTGATTATAAGCTTTTTTTCTTAGTTATTATTCTTGTAGTTTTTTGAATGATAATGATAAGTTCTGTTTCTGTTTATCCGTCATTTAAAGTCACTACAACTATGGTAAAAAAATGACTTATAGAAAACGCTTATAATCATTTTTATGTTATAAGAAATATAGGTCATGTAATTATTTCTATAATAGCTTTATGAATTATAGTAAAAATTCCTTACACTTTTTATGAAAAATATTCAAAATATATTTTTTGATTTTGTTTAAGTCTTTTAATTGTAGTTTTATTTTTGTGAATAACTTTGAAATGAGCTAAATGATGGATAAATATACCTTGAATTCCTTTTACAATTCAGCCAACAGAATTTTTAAAATTATGATTTATTATATATTTAGCATACTTTTTCAAAAAAAATAAACATTATTTACACACTTTTGATAAATGATTTATTCCTTTTATGTTTATTTTGTGACTTGTAGTTTTTTTAATTGCCTTGCAACCAGATTTTTGAACAATAATGCTTATAGCTCCAGTTGCAACTCTTATGTTTTTTGTAGCTTGAGCAAATATTAAATATATTTTAACTTTAGCTTTATCTTGATTATTGCTCGTATTTGTAGTTTATAGTATATGAGATTATGATAAGGAAACTAAAAAAAATCTAAATAGTTTTTGATATATAACTCAGAGATTAGATAATTTTTTAAGTGATGAAAAAACAGCTATAGAAAACAAAACTATCAATTATCAAACTGAACAATGAATAATAGCTATTTGAAGTTGATGATTTTGATGACTTTGATTTGGTAATTCAATACAAAAATTTGGGTATTTACCTGAAGTACAATGAGATTTTATATTTTCTGCAATAGTTGAAGAAATGTGATTTGTATGAGCTTTTATTTTGCTATCTATTTATTTATATATATGATATAGATGAGTTATTATAGCATACAATTCAAAAGATCTTTTTGCAAAATATTTAGCTATAGGTATCACATCTCGGTTTATTTGACAAGCATTTATAAATATTTGAGTTAATTTAAATATAGTTCCATTAACCTGAATAACTCTTCCTTTTATAAGTTATTGATGATCAAGTTTGTTGTCTTGTACTATGTGACTTGCAATTCTTTTAAA
>CAZCNE010000009.1:0-54429 GCA_964500515.1 uncultured Candidatus Peribacteria bacterium
TTTTAATCTTTTAATCTTTTAATCTTTTAATCTTTTAATCTTTTAATCTTTTAATCTTTTAATCTTTTAATCTTTTAATCTTTTAATCTTTTAATCTTTTAATCTTTTAATCTTTTAATCTTTTAATCTTTTAATCTTTTAATCTTTTAATCTTTTAATCTTTTAAAAAATTATATGAAAAAATATGATTTTGCAAATTTTAATTTCTAAGCTATATATTAGAATTATTTTTTGTCTTAAATAAAAATTTTTGTATAATTTCTTAAACTTTTAAATTTTACACTTTTTAATATATTGAACTTTTAATCTTTTTTACTTTTTATCTTTTAAACTACAACTTATGTATATCTGTAATAATTGTTGAAATGAATTTATAAAATGGCAATGACAATGTAATTTTTGCAAAGAATGGAATACTTTAGTTGAATTTAAAGAATCAAAAAAGGATTTAAAAACAAAAGCTACAAAAAAAGAATTAAATAAACTATGAGAAAAAAATGAATTTGAAGAAAGAATAATCACTAAATCTGAAGAATTTAACAATGTAATTTGATGATGACTTGTTCCATGATCTCTTGTTTTATTATCTTGAGAACCTTGAGTTTGAAAATCTACTTTATCACTACAATTGGCAAACTTTATAGAAAATAAAATAATTTATGTTTCGTGAGAAGAAACTATTTGACAATTGAGTTCAAGAGCTAAAAGACTCAGAGTAAAGTGAGATAATTTATCAATTTTATGCGAAAATAATCTAGAAAATATAATTGAAACTATCAAGTGAAATACTCCTGATTTACTTATAATTGATTCTATAAGTGTACTAAATAGTGAATTAGTTTCTTGAAGTTCTTGAAGTATAAATCAAGTTAAATTTATAGCTGAAACTCTACAAAATTATGCAAAAACTAACAATGTTACAACAATTATAATAGGTCATGTAACAAAAGATTGAAATCTTGCTTGACCAAAAATATTGGAACATCTTGTTGATACTGTTTTATTTTTTGAATGAGAAAGATTTGAAGATATAAGAATTCTTAGAAGTATAAAAAATAGATTTTGAAGTAGTAGTGAAATAGCTTTATTTAAAATGTGAGAATCTTGACTTGAAGATTTAAAAAATCCGTGACTTGAGTTAATCGATAACAAAGAAAAAAATCCTATAGTTTGATCAAGTTTAAGTATAACTATCGAATGAAATAGACCTATTTTGATTGAGTGTGAAGCTTTGACAAATTATACAAAATTTGGTTATCCAAAAAGAAGTTCAAGATGAATAAATATTTCTAAACTTGATATGCTTTTAGCAATTCTTGGAAAATACACAAAAATAAAACTTGATTCTTCAGATGTTTATTTAAATATAGCAAGATGACTAAAAATAGATGATCCAGCAATTGATTTATGACTAATTTGAGCAATTATTTCTAGTAAAACAAATAAAACTATTTCAAGAAATACAGTTTTTGTGTGAGAAATTTCACTAACTTGAAACTTAAAAAATATACAACAACTAGAAAAAAGAATCAAAGAAGCTGAAAAACTTTGATTTGAAAAAATATATATTCCAGAAACTGAAATAAAATGAAAATATAAAATAGAAATAATCAAAGTAAAAAATATAAGTGAATTTGTGGAAAAAATTTAGGATCTTATTTACTTTTTGCCAAATCTAAGATTATTGCTTTTTCAAATCATCAATTTGTCAATTTTTTTGATTTTCTTATATTCTCAATTTCTTCTAATGAAATACCTTTAAAATTTAAAATATTATAAAAAACTTCTAACAAATCTCAAAGTTCACTTTTTAAAGAATCCAAATTATTTTTTTCATTATAAACTTCTTCAAGCTCTTCAAAAATTTTTTTAAATAAATATAATTCATACTCTTCTTTATTTGCTATATGATAAACTGGATTTTGTCAATTCTTTTCCATGATAAATGGAATATTATCTCTAACTAATTTTTTTGTTTCTTTATAATTTCATTTATTTTGAAAAATATTTCTAATTCATCATACAGAATTTTGAACATCTCAGTCAAATCTAGGAATTATATGAATATGTAAATGATGGATAGTTCTTCACGCATAAATTCAATTATTAACTCATAAATTATAATCATTTATTTCTGAATCAATAAATTTAGATTCTAAAACATCTTTTAAAAATTTCTTTTCAATTAAATTTTCTGATTTTTTTGATTTTTCTGAATAATACTTATATAAATCTAAAAAATTTAATTTTTTTATCAATAATTTTAAAAAAATTACAAGATTTTTTGATTCGTTATCATTTAAATCTTCAAATGATAAAATATGCCTTTTAGGAATAATTAAAGAGTGTCAAACTGACACAGGAAAAGAATCAATAATTGAGTTTTCTATTATTTTTTCTCAACTTGAAACTTTATCACAAAAAATACAGTTATTTTTCATAAATTTTTAATTAAAAATTATTTTTGAAACTTCTAATCGATTTAAAAGAACTTCAATTATATCAGATTTATTTCAAGTATTTATATAATCAAAAATTTCAGGAGTTTTCCAATTATAAAATGCTTTTTCTCAATAAAAACTTTTTGCACAAGCTTCTCTTATAAGTTGACTTTTATTATAGTTTTGTCAATTTTTTATTATATAAAATATATTTTCATCTCAAATTTGATAATATGGCTTATTTCAAACAATCTTTTTTAAATTTTGAATATCAATTAATAAATCTTTTTGTCATATTTCTTCTATATCATCTTTTTTTACCTTAATTCATTTTGAATCATTCAGAATTTGTAATATTTTTTCTAAAATAGTATCTGCAGTGATATTTAAAAATTTTTTTCAAGTATTTAATATATGTAAATGTGCATGATTATTACAACTTCATCAATTAATTGAACTTCAAGATTCTCAATGTTCAAACAATATAGTTTTTCATCATAAATTTTCATTTAATTTTTTTCTGATATAATTAAATATTTCATAAAATTCTTTTTGAAATTTAGGATTTAGCTTTGAGTAACAAGACACCAAAGTCTTTGGAATAAGTAAATAATGATAAGCTTTTATAGGAAATGAATCAAGATTAAATTGAAAATTTTCAGTTGTTATAAGACTAGTTTCTCAACTTAAAGATAATGATGAAAAATCATATTGTTTCATATAAATAAATTTATATTTTGTTAGTATTTATATAATGAATATTTTAAAAGAAAAAGCAAATTATTTTTTATATAAAAAACCTTTGAATATTAATATTTTTTCTTATAATCAGTGAATCTTAAATAATAATTTTGTAAAATCTTATGTGAGTTTGAATAATCATATCTTTAGTTATTTTTTCTATTATAGTTTTGATTCATGAACTTTGACATTTTGCTACAGCTAGATTTTTTTGAGTAAAAGTTTATGAATTTTGACTTGGAATTCCTCCAAGAGCAAAAAAATTATGGACAGACAAATCTTGAACTTTGTATAGTTTAAATTGGCTTCCAATTGGATGATTTGTGAAATTGAAATGAGAAAATGCAAATTATTATTTTATATTTGATAAAAATAAAAAACAATATAATCAAGAAGATTTGAAAGAATTATTGGAAAAAGATGTGGATATTTACGATAAAGATGGAAAAAAAATAACAAAAAAAGAAAAAAATATTATTTTAAATGAAATAAAAAATGCTGAATGAACTGATAGCTTAGTCAATAAATCTTTTTGGAAAAAAAGTATAGTAGTTTTGGCTTGAGTTTTTATGAATTTTTTATTTTCAATAATTATCTTAACAATCCTTTTTACAATCTGATTAAAACCAGTTGGGATAAATACACAAATTGATACAAAACTTGATATAAAAGTTTTTCCAACTTATGAAAAATCACTTGAAATATGACTTTTAAATGAAAAACCATGAATTTTTTTATTTCCTTTAACTTGATCAATTGCTGAAATTTCAGGATTAAAAGAAAATGACTTACTTTTAAGAATTAATTGAAAAGATGTTGAATCAAGCAAAAAAATAATAGAATTAATAAAAGATAATAAATGACAAAATCTAGATTTTGAAGTTTCAAGAGAAAATGAAATAAAAAATATACAAATCACTGTATGAAATGATTGAAAAATTTGATCTTATCTAGCTCCAAACCTAGAATATAATAAAGATTTTTCATACAAATATAATTTTCCAAAATCGCTTTTAGTTGCAACAAATGAAGTTTATAATGAGTCTCTTCTTACTTTTGAAGCTTTATGAATATTTGTAAAAAAACTTGCCTTTCCAGAAAAAAAAGAAGATAGAAATGAAGCTCTAAAAAGTGTAAGTTGACCTGTTTGAATAGTTTCAATTGTAAGTGAAGCTTCAAAATGATGAATAGTAGTTTTGCTTATTTTAGCTAGCTTGATAAGTATAAATCTTTGAGTTTTTAACTTACTTCCAATTCCAGCTCTTGATTGATGAAGGTTTTTATTTTTTACTATAAATGAAATAATTCAAAAGTTTACTTGAAAAAAATGAATTTCTCCACACATAGAATGATTAATACATATATGATTTTTTGCTATTTTGATTTTTTTAAGTATAATTATAACATACAATGATGTATTAAAAATATTTAATAAATAAACTTATGAACGATAAATTAATAACTGAAGCTAAAAATTATGTAAATAGTATTTTGATGCCTTTGGAAAATTATTATTATCACCAATACGATCACGCTTTAGAAGTTATGCAAAGAGCAATTTATCTTGGAAAAAAAGAATGATTAGATGAAGATGATTTAGAAGAATTAGCTTTAGCTTGATTATTTCATGATACTGGTTTTACGATAAGTTATGACAATAATGAGCCTATTTGAGCAAAAATAGCACAAAATTTTTTAAAAAGAAAATTGTACCCAATTGAAAGAATACAAAATATAGAAAAGCTTATTTTAGCTACTGATCCAGATTTTATACACCCTGAAAATATTTTACAAAAAATTATAAAAGATGCTGATTTAGATAATTTAGGAAGAGATGATTTTTTTAAAAAATGAGAAAGATTAAAAAGAGAATTAGAAACAATAAAAAATATAAAAATAAAAGATCCTGATTGGCATCACTCTGCTCTTGATTTTTTATGGACACATAAATACTATACAAAAACACAACAAGAAGAAAGATGAGATAAAAAAACAGAGAATAAAAAAATTTTAAAAAAACTTATTAAAAGAGATTCAAAAGTTGTTATTAGACCAAATTATTAAATTAATAATTAAGTTTTTATTAATACTTACTAAATTTTTTAATGTTTTGATATAAAATTATAGCAAAGGATAATAATTCTAAAGCAGGAGTTTTTAAAACAGCACATGGAAATATAGAAACTCCTATTTTTATGCCTGTTTGAACAAAAGCTACAGTAAAATGAATTTCAAAAGAAGATTTAGATGAAATGAAAGCTCAAATTATCCTAAATAATACTTACCATCTTTATTTAAGACCTTGAGATCAAATTATAAAAGATTTTTGATGAGTTCACAAATTTCAAAATTATAATAAACCTATTTTAACAGATAGTTGATGATTTCAAGTTTTTTCTTTGTGATCTTGAATAAGGAAAAATAATGAATCTCTTGTAAAAATTACAGAAGATTGAGTGCATTTTAGAAGTTATATTGATTGAAGTAAACATTATTTTACTCCAGAAAAAGTTATGGATATAGAAAATAATCTTTGAGCTGATATAATTATGGCTTTTGATGAATGTGCTCCTTGAGATAGTAAATTTGATTATGCAAAAAAAGCAATGAAAAGAACGCATGCTTGGGCTCTAAGATGCAAAGAACAATATCTAAAAAATAATAAAAAAAGAGTTGAATCTTGATTATACCCTCAAGCTCTCTTCCCTATTATCCAGTGAGTTATTTATGATGAACTTAGAATAGAATCTACAAAATTTATAAAAACTCTGGATTTACCTTGAATTGCAATTTGATGACTTAGTGTTTGAGAATCTAAAGAAGATATGTATAGAATACTTGATATAGTAAATAAAGAATTATGAAATTTTGAAAAACCAGTATATTTGATGTGAGTTTGAACTCCTGAAGATATAATTGAGTGAATTTATAGATGAGTTGATATGTTTGATTGTGTTTTACCAACAAGAGTTGGTAGACATGGGCTTGCTTTTTCTAGTTATTGAAATATAAAAATCAAAAATGAAAAACATAAATTCAGTAAACAAAGTCTTGATCCAAACTGCGATTGTAAAGTTTGTAAAAATTATACTTTGGCATATCTAAGACATCTTATAACAGAAAATGAAATACTTGGGATGCAATTTTTGAGTTATCACAATCTATATTTTCTTATAAATTTAACAAAAAAAGCAAGAACTGCAATAATAAATTGAAATTTTGAAGAATTTAGAAAAGAATTTTACAAACAAAAAATTGAAAATAATTTTATTTAACTATAATTACATAAAGTAAAAAGTATAAAAAATACTTATTGCTTATTGATTATTACTTAAATACTAAATTTATGATGTGGCTTATAAATTTACTTAAAAAAAGACCAAAAGATTCTACAATTAGATTTATAAAGATATTTTTAGGTTTATCTTTTTCTTGAAGTTTGTATTATTATCTGATTTATTCTTGAAAAACTATAGATTCAAATTATTTTTGGTTTATAAATATAAGTGAAAATAATTTAATTTATTTAAAATATTTTTTTATTGCTTTGTGACTTTTACCATTGATTGTTTGATCATTTAATTTGTGTTTTATAAAAAGCAAATACATGAGAATTATTCAAATAATTATGTGATTTTTGATTTTTTATATTTCTTTTAAAATAGAAGAAAGTTCAAGTTTATGAATTCCTGAATTTGTATTTTTGCTTGGTTTTATCCCACTTTTTGGATGAATAACTTGAAAATGTATAACTACAAAATGTCTTAGATTTGGACAAAAAATAGAAAAAATTAGAGTTTAAAAAATTATTTTATAAATTTGTAAAGACACGATTAATTGTGTCTTTTTTTTTGATTTTATGTTTTAAAATATTTAATGCTTTTGATTATAAAAATCTTCTTATTCACCTTGCTCTCTTTATCAAAAAAAGAAAAATCCCCCTCCTCCTCCTTCGACAAGCTCAGGACAGGCTCTTTATCAAGGGGGAATATTTACCCTTATAAAACTAAAAGTAGTTGTAATTTTATAATTTTGTTTATATTAAAATTTTATCTATATTTATATTGATTTTTCAAAATCTATTTCCATTATTTTTACAATAACAAACTCTTTATCAAAAGAGGAAAAATCCCCCTAACCCCCTTTATCAAGGGGGAATATTAAGAAATAAAAAAGTCCCCCCTTTTATAAGGGGGAAAGCGAACGAAGTGAGCTAGGGGGATTTTATCCTGCTCATCAAGTTTCTGTTTTTTTCTCTAAAAGATTTTTTCATTTATCTATAAATTCAATGCTTTTAAAATCATTTGCCTGATTTTTTTCCCTTATTTCTTGCTCTATTTCTTCTTTACTTGGAAGTTTATTAAAAGTTAATGATAACAATGCAATTTTTTCTAAATTAAACGAATCTTTAGCTTTAAATAGTTCAATAACATAATTATTTCATGTTTTTGAGAGTAATACTTTCCCATTAATCTTTTTTTCTCATTCTCATATAGAAAATTTTGCTATAGGCAATTTTTTTGATCATCCAATTAAATTTTCTATTTCTTGTAATTTTTGCTCTTCAGCTTTCCTATCAGCTTCTTCTTGATTTTTCTTTTCAGTCGCTTCAGCTTGTTTTGCAGTTTCTTGATTTTCTTGTTCAGTTTTTTTGGTAAGATTTGTTATAAAATTTTCATCATTTAAAGTTTCATAAAAATTAGTAAAATCAGGATTATTTCAGAAAATATCAGCATTAATTTCTCCAAATTGTAAATCAAAAGTTCTTTTCACCTTTTTTTCTTTTTTAGTTTTTTTAGTACTATCATTTGGATCAGTTACTTCTTCTTCAACAGTTTCTTCAACTTTTCACTTTATCTTATCTCATCTAAAAACTTTTTCCCAAAAATTATCACTATTTGGATCTATTCAGTTTTCCCTACATCTATCAAAAAATGGTTTTAATTCTTTTGAATCTAAATTTGTTAAATTAACTCATTTTAACTGACTTATTTCTCAAGTTCATTCAACTAAATCGTATTTTTGATTTAAATAATTTCAATATTTTTTTAAATTGTTTATAGATCTAGAATCATCAAAATCATCAAATAATCAATCTACATATTCGTTTGCTTTATATTCTTTCATAAATAAACCTAAAAATGAAACTAAAACTCTTTTAAAAATATCTTTTAAAAAATCAGGCATATTTTTCATAAACTCTCATATATTTTGAGCTTGTTTTCAAATTTTGTCTCATAGATTATTTAAACCTTTACTAAAACCTTCCATATAAACTTTTAAATCATTTCATTTTAATTCTCAAATTTCACTTATATCTTGTGAAACTTTATAATTTTCAATAGCTTTTGGATTTGATAAAAAAGCTTTTATAATTCAAAGATTATTTTTTGGACTTTCTAATAATTGAATTAAATCTGCCATATTTTCATTAATTAATTTTCCCGAATTTAAATTTTTTTCTCAATTAACTGAAGTTTCTCCATTTGTCTCAATTTCTTTTGCAGTTTTTTCCGCAAAATTAAGTAAATCATCTACTTTTCAAGATTTTAGAATTTTTGAAATAATTCATATTTTTATATTATTTATTTCTTTTTTTTCTAAACTATATACACTTACCTTTTCTTCTATTTTTCAAGCTACTAAATTAAAACCTTGTTCTATTTTTGGATTTCAAATTCATTTTACTAACTCTGAAAATTCGATATCTCATCAATTTGTTTCAATACTAGCTAAAATTTCTTTTCTTTTATTTTCTAATTGTTCAGCGTTATTTATTTGTTCATCAAGTGAAGCTCATGCCGGTTTTTGATCATCTGATCCTTCTTGAGCTTTAACTGCTTCTTGTGGTGCTGCTTGTGATTTTGGAGATGCTTTTTGTGATTCTTGACTTTCAACAGTTTGTTCAGGTTTTTCTGGAACTTTATTTCAATTTGAACTTTCTAACATAAAAATATATTAATTATTAAGTTATAAGTAAATTTTATCATAAAATTATATAAAAAACAAAAAAAGCTATATTTTTATAGCTTTCTATTTTTATATTTCTCTTCAACTTATATACTTCTAAAATAACTTTTCTATTCTTTATAAAAGAAGAAAAAATTTATTATTTTTACTTTTCTTTTTTAATTATTTTTTAAAAATTTTATTGTTGTTAAAACATTCTTTAAATCATTCTGGATCTCAATAATCAGCAAATGTTTTTTGCCAATCGTGTCATCAATGTATTTTCCTCGAAGCTTTGATAGGACACCAATATTGTTCTGTTCTTCATGCTATTTCTACTGCATAAGAAAAAAGTCAATTTACCCGAGAACAATAAACACAATTAAATTTTTGTAATATATTTAAATAATCTAGGTATCTTCTATCATAAATTATATAATCTTTTCTTTTTACTAAAGGTATTCAATAAAGTCTAAAACAAATATTTTTATATATAAATAATCAAATATCCAAAAATAAAACTGGTATTGCCATTCAATATATAAAAGGCATAGAAAGTATATATTTAAAATTTGGATTTAAAAAATAAGAAAATACATTTACTTTATATTTTTTGTTATATTCTCTTCTTTTTTTATCAAAAAATACTTTTTTTCACTTAAGTTCATAAAAATATTTTTCTTTTAACTCATTGTAAGCTTCTGCTAATTCTTTGTATTTTTCTTCTATTTGTTTAAGAATTTCATTAATTTTAGATTTCATTTTAAGTTTAGTAAATATTTTAAATTTATAGATTTTTATATATTTTCATCTACATAAAATCATTGTTCATAAAGAACTTTATTATCCCAAATATTTATATAATCTGAAGCAATAATCAAGTCAACATTATATTTAGATTTTTTTATTTTCAAGGAAATATCTTCTTTATATTTATTTTTTATAAAAATTTTTCAATCTACATATATCTCAACAGGACTTTTTCTTCAAGTATTTTTTATATCAATTATTTCATTATCAGAAATCAAAATTGAACTTTGTGATTTTGGTTTCCATGGAGCTTTTGGAGTAATTACAAAAGTATCCAAAGTGTGGGGAATAATTGGTCATCACAAAGAAGAATTATATCAAGTTGATCAAGCTGGTGTAGAAATAATTATTCAATCTCATTCTATATCAAGTTTTTGTTTTTTAGAAAGACTGATTTCAAGAGAAATCATCTTCCCTTCTCAAGCTCTTATATCAACTTCGTTCATCGCTATTTCTTTTTGATTTTCAGTTTTAACAGAAAGTAAAGGATATGTTCTTTTTACATAATTAAAATCTTTTTTTATAAATTCTAAAGAATTTAGTAAAAATCATTTATGTCAAAAATTTATTCATAAAAAAGCTTTATTTTCTTTATAAAATTCTTTTATAGCACTTAACATAGTTCAATCTCATCCCAAAACCAAAATTATATCTTCTTTCATAAAATCCAAAATTTCTTTATATTTTTGGTTTTTTATAAAACTGATAAGATCTTCTTTTTTGTTTGAAGAAAATAAATTATAAAATATTTTATGATTTTTATATTTTATTATATTCATAAATTTTATTTTTTTATTTATAAATAACATTATAGTTAATATTTTAAAAAAGTGTAATTAATTTTGAAAAATATAATATAACTTTTAACTTTGGAAGACCTTAATTTTTAAATTTTATTTTGATAAAAAATATCTTTTATGATACTAAAAATGACTATTAATAAAATATATATTATTCATCAAAAAAACATAAGCATTCATCATAAATCAGAGTCAAAAAGTTCAACATATGACTTTATAAAAATATTTTTATATACTGAATTTTTATCATAAAAAAATATATTTTTATAAAGTAAAAATAAATATAAAAATCAAAAAAATATTAAAATATATATTAATAAATTTTTTATAATTTTTATTATAAACTTTATTATGTTTTTTATAAATTTAATAATATCTTTCATAATTTATTTTAACATTTTTATCAAACTTAATCTTTATATTTTCCAAAATTTTATTGTTTCTTGATATTATATCAATTCACCTATCATCATATAAATGAACTGCTATTTCTTCATCAAAATTAAAATAATAACAATTTAAATATAAAACTGGTTCTATGGAAAAATCTTTTTCAAGAATTGCTTTATTTATTTTTTTAAGCATAGAAAAATTTATTTTCTTAAAAAATTGAAAAGTTTTTATTTCATCATCATAAAAAGTATTAAACTCATTTTTTATGTTCACTATGTCATCAAATCATCTTTTATTAACTGAACCTAAAGTTTTTTTGCATATTTTTCTATTATTTTATCATTTACAACTCAATTATTAATTTGTAAATAAACATAAAAATCATATCAAAATTTTATTTTTATTTTATTTCCAAAAAGAAAATATATTCCTGCAAATCATCTTAATATTAATTTTATAAAATCTCAAAAATATGCTTTTGGTATATATATGACATCATTTAATGTATAAATTCAATATTTTTCTTCATAAAATCTCTTATACGATAAATTTGCTACTTTTATTCATGTGTAAGTTTTTAAAATTCAATCTATATTTATTCAGTAAGTTTTCTCTTTATAATCAATAAAACAATTTTTAAAAAAATTTTCCAAATACAATAAATCTGTGAAATTATCAACACTCTCTTCTCACAAAATAAATCATTTACAATTTATGTATTCTTTTTTAGTTAAGTTTAAAATTTCTATTAAAAAATCAACATATATTTGCTCTATTTTATAATAATTTTTTTGCAGTTTTAAATTATCTTTTACCATAAAAAACTCTGCCCACTCATCTTTTAAAGTATAAATTCCTTCTTTATTTCTATATGTTGGATTGTATTTGCTTATTCTAAAATATTGCATAATTAATTTAAGTTTTATATTTATTTCATTTATAATCCTCAATTATATCATCATTAAACATTGCTTCTATTTCATATTCCAATTCTAACAAACATTCATAATAATCTCTTGTTTTAATTTTTAATGAATACTGTTTGATTGATATGTCTCTCTTAAAACATGAAACATATAAGATAAACCGTTAATAATAGCATAAATAAAATCTTTATTTAATTCTTGTATTCATTCACTTTTTAATTTTTTTATATTTAATATAAGTTCATTATATTTAACCTTATCTACATCAAAAATTTCATGAAGGGCATATAAAAATGAGTCTTTATTTATAGACAAATGAAATACAATTTTATCAATTAATTTTTGTTTATTCATAGTATTATAAATCTAAAACTATTTCATAATGCATATCCTCTCTCATATTTTTAACAAATTCTATAGCTTTAAAAAACGATTCATCTCTATCATATTTACTAAAATCAGTAGAAAATTCCATACTTGGTTGTATTTTTCAATCATCATGTATTATAAATCAATCAAAACCTAAAATTCTTATATTTTCTTTTATGCATTCTATAATTATTTTTATAATAATCTTATATGGAAAAATTAATAATCATTTTTCTCATTTATAAGATGCATAATTTATGTATTTTTTCTCTATTTTATTTGATTTTATCATAATTATTTATTAGGAATATATGGATTTATTATTTCACTATCAGGAACCCTATTTAAATCATTTCTATAGCTAATTTGTATTGCATATTTAGTACATCATCTCTTACAATATATAATCAATAGTCTTTTATATAATAATATTTCTTTTAATTATTTCAATATTTTATAACTGTTAATACTATATCATCTAGTCTATCACTATAAATATGTTCTTTTCTATGATTTTCATTTCAGTTGTCATGTATGTTTTCTTCTATTACATTATTTCTTGAATATACAAACTCTATTTTTTGTTTATCTTCTGTTCATAATCATTTTAAATCTTTTTCTAGTCTTCTTCATAGTACATCATAAGTATAACTTACTTGTTTCTTATCATTATGTTTGATCACATTTATAAGTCTGTTTTTATAGTCATATTCATACTTATAATTTTCATCTTTTGTTATATTTCCATTTGCATCATATTCTAGATTTATCGTTTCTTGTTTTCAAATCCCCCTCGTTCCATTCTGTCACTCTCCCCCTTTATCAAGGGGGTATATTCTGATATTTTTTGTTTATCATATATTATTTTTAAGATTTTCTAGACTAATATAACTATTTTTTACATATTTTATTATTAATAAATACAGAATAATACCTAACAAAATTAATAAAGGTCTTCTTATACAACTATTATCAATAAACCCAAAAACTGGAATATATCAAATAAAAAATGTCAAGATAAAAATTAAATAAATTTTCAAAAACTTTTTTGTTATGTATCACATAATCAAATAAAATATAAGACAAGAAATCGTAAGTAAAATAATCCAAGATAAATAACCAAAAAAATACCTAATGGCTATATAAAATCATGGATATTCTAAATTATTCAAAATTAAAATAATATAACTAAAAAATACTACCAAAAATATAGTTAAAAATGATTTTATTATATAATTTTTCATATGTATATTTAAATAAAAGTTATTTATCTAAGAACCTTTTTGCATTATATTTACTTTTCCTCTGAATTGTATTGAAGGCATAACAGTATCTTACTTAATTTGAATTATTTGTTTAAATAAGTTTAGTGATCCATAAAAAATATATAACAATTAAGATCAAAATAATAAATTTAAAAAGTATCTCAAGTAAGTTATTATTTTTTTTAAATTTTTTATATTGTAAAGAATCTTTAATAATACTAAAAATGACTATTAATAAAATATATATTATTCATCAAAAAAACATAAGTATTCTTCACAAATCTGTATAAAAAAGTTCAAAATATGACTTAATAAAAATATTTTTATGTTCTAATCTTATATCGTAAAAAAATATATTTTTAAGAAGTAAAAATAAATATAAAAATCAAAAAAATATTAAAATATATATTAATAAATTTTTTATAATTTTTATTATAAACTTTATTATGTTTTTTATCATAATTTAATCCTTAAAATCTAAATATTTTGATATTGAACTAGGAGAATTTCAATTACTTTCATCTTTTGCATATTTATATCATGCATCATATAAAGGTCTATCAAGCTCTTCATTTCTAACAGCATCATTAAAAACTTCATAATTCTGTGTAAAATTACGTCTTTTTAATACATCTTCCGTAAACAAACCTGCTTGATATATATCATTGTAAAAAGTTCAATATTGATTATTTAAGGTAAATCAAGCATAGTAAAAATTATATCAAATTAAAAAATTTCATATTTCCGATAAAGTTAGTTTTTTCTTTCATTCAATATAAACTACACATTTTGAAGAATAATTTTCTTTACAACTTTTGTTTGTTTCAGGATTAAAAGATAACTCTTTATAATCATTTCTATACTTTGTATTATATAATCATTCTCATTGAACATTCATAAGTAAAGTTACTAGATTCTCATTTTTTCATGTTTCCATATCTTTTAATAATAATTGTGTTGCATCATGATTTTTTATAAATGACTTCTCCAAGCCCCACGGATCCACATAATTCACTGGATTATTTCAAACATAAGCGTATAAGTTTACATCATCATATTGTCAGATTGGATCTCTTGATATGAATCTTCATAGTTCAGGCTTGTAGTATCTAGCTCTATAGTAATATAATCATGTTTCTTCCTCGTATTCTCTTCAAGTATACAATCTTGTATTGTTTAGTTTTGCGTGTTTTAATTCTCTCCATGTTGGGGAATTATCACTTTTTACATATCCATTTCAGTATTCATCATATTTGTATTCTTCTATTACTTTTTTCTTATCATCACTTATACTTGTTACACTTCATAGATAATCTTTTGTATAATAGTACTTTTTGTCATTATTTCAATATTTTATAACTGTTAATATTATGTCATCTAGTCTATCACTATATATATGTTCTTTTCTATGGTTTTCATTTCAGTTGTCATGAATATTTTCTTCTATTACATTATTTCTTGAATATACAAACACTATTTTCTGTTTATCTTCTGTTCACAATCATTTGAAATCTTTTTCTAGTCTTCTTCATAGTACATCATAAGTATAGCTTACTTTTGTCTTATCATTATGTTTAATCACATTTATAAGTCTGTTTTTATAGTCATATTCATACTCATAATTTTCATCTTTTGTTATATTTCCATTTGCATCGTATTCTAGATTTATTGTTTCTTGTTTTCAATTCCCCCTCGTTCCTTTCTGTCACTCGCCCCCTTTATCAAGGGGACTTGTTTTTTCATTTCTTTTATCTGCATTTTTACTACAATTTTCATTTGCATTTGGATTACAGATTTTTTCTTTTTTGTTTTTTCAATTGTTTGAATTATTTCCATTATCATCATTATTTATATTATTATCTTTTTGTATTTCCCAGTTTATATATTGATTTAAATTGTTTACTTTATAATTCTCTGTTATTCACTTTTTCCCATTCTCTGTTATTCTAGTTATTCTATTTCCTGCTTTATCATATGTGTAATTAGAATTATTTTCTATTATATTATTACTATTTCATTTTTGTGTTTCACTATTTGAATTTATAAGTCTATAAACTTCATCATATTTATAGTTAGTTTCTCATGTTTGAAGTATATTTCATACTTTATCATAAGTATACAAATAATCATTTATTACATTTACTTTTATATTTTTTCATTTTTTATCTGTAAAAAGCATATTTTTAAGATTTTCAATTCTTCACAATTCATCAAATTTATAATCTGAAATTAAATTATTTCATCTTGTTTCTTTTACTAGCTCAAGTCACTTGAAATCATAATTATTTACTAATTTTTTATCCAATTCAAGTTTTGTTAATCTATTTATTTCATCATATGTTCTATCAATTATTTTTCATGTTGGATATATGATTTTTGTGTTATTTCAGTTTAAATCATAATCATATTTTACTTCTTTTGAATTATTTGTTTCAGAAACTAAATCATCCAAAGAATTAAAACTAAAACTTATATCTGCAACTTTTCACTCAGTATCAATTGATTTTCATCAAATTAATCTTCATAAATCATCATAAGTATAGATTTCTTTTATTGTTCAAACTATTTTATTTGGGTTTGTTATATTTCTTTCTATTAATCTATCCAATTTATCATAGGAATTTGTTATAGTATTACCATTTTGGTCGGTTTTTTTGATTATATTGAAATTATCATCATAAGTATAATTTACTTCATTATTATCTGGATATATTTCTTTTACTAATCTACTTAAACTATCATAAATATAATTTGTTTTATTTCAATTTCAGTCTGTAATTCAAGTTATATTTTCATATTTATCATATTCATAAATATTTTCTATAGTTTCTCATGACAAATAACTTATTTCTTTTTTTATATTTCATAGATAATTATATTCATAATCCTTTTTATTTCAGTTTTCATCTATTATACTTATTATTTGATTTAATTTATTGTAAATATATTTTTTACTATTTCCTATTTGATTTTTTTCTTGTATAAGTCTATTGTCCTTATCATAAGTATAATAAGTACTTATATTTTTTTCGTTATTTCAAATTATAGATTTTTTTAATACATTTGAATTATTGTCATAAGATAAATTTATCTTGTTTCAAAGAGCATCTTTTACTTCTATCAATCTATCAAATTCATCATAAATCATATTCGTTTCATTTCCATTTGCGTCTATTTTTTTAGTTAAATTTTGATTTAAATCATAAGTATAATTTTCTATTCTATCTTTTCCATTTTCTAAATCTGATTTTACGACTTTTAATACATCTCAGTTTTCATCATAAGAAAAACTAGTTTTTTTCATAAGTAAATTATCCCTTGAATAAGATAAAATACTTGTTATATTTGATAATTTATCATAATTCAAAACTCTATAGGCTCAGTTTGCATCAATTTGTTTTATAAGTCTATCAAATAAATCATATTCAAAATTTGTTTTGTTTCATTTTGCATCAATTTGTTTAATCAAATTTCAATTTTTATCATATTCATATTTTGTAACAATTTCATTTCAGTTATTTTCTAAAAGTGTCTTTTTTGTTATATTGTTTGCAAAATTATATTCAAATAAAGTTTTGCTTCAATCTTCATAAATTATTTCACTTAAATTATCATTTTTATCATAATTTTTTATAGTTTTTCTTGTAGTATCCTTATCTATTTTTTCTATTTCTTCTTTTGGTTTATCAAGCAAATTATATGAAATATTTATTTCATTATCTGAAATTGCTTTGTTTATCTTTGTAAGATTATTATTTAAATCATAATTTAGATTTGTTTCTAGTCATTAACTTGTAATTTGTTTTATCAGATTATTGAACTCATTATAATTTAGTTTTATAGTATTACCATTTGAATCTGTTTTCTCAATTATATTTCAGTATTTATCATATAAAAAACTTGTAATTAAATCATTTCAACTTATTCATTTTTTTATTATTTTAGTGAGTAATCAATTTGTATATTCAAAATCTGTTTTGTTTCATCTAGGATTTATTATTTTTGTTATATTTCATTTATCAAAAGTATATTTAAATATCATTTCTTTTCCTGAAACTCATTTTTTTATTTCTATCAAATTTCAATTATTATCATAAGTATAATCAATTTTTACATTTTCTCTTTGTTCTGACAAAATTTGACTATTTTTATTGTATGTATATTTTGTAATTATATCATCTTGGGAATCAGAAGCTAGAATATCTTTTTTTATCCTAACTTCAACTATATTTGCTTTATCATCATATTTGTAAGCATATCAATTTCATTTTGGATAAATTTCTTTTGTTATAAATCATTTTTCATCATATTCATAACTTGTGGTTTCTTGACTAATTCAAGTTTTTCAAAATACTTCTATCTTTGTTTTTACTCAATCAGAAAAATCATATTTTGTTATATTTCATTCTCTATCTATTGCCTTTGTTTGTATAACTCTATTTTCTGAGTCTAAAATATACTCATAATTAAGTTCATAATGCCCATATTTTTGAGTTTTTACTTTATCTGATTCAAAAGTATTTTCTACATATTCTTGATTTAGAGAATCATAAAGTTTAGTTATATTATGTTTTTCATTATCATCTCAAGTTTTTGTATATTCAAAACTTATCTTTTTTGAAATTCATAAATTAAGTATAGAAACATCTTTTAAATCATTTTTATTTCATTTTTCATCTTGATCTTCATAATAAGTAAACAACACTTTATTATCATTGAAATCTCTTACTTCTATCAATTTATCATCTGAATTATAAATATAATTCACTTCTCTTCATAAAGTATCTATAACTTTTGTTATTAGATATTTATCATCGTAAATTATATTTATTTCATTACCATTATTATCGCTTATTTTTGATAAAATTAGATCTTTATTAAATTCATGATTTATTCAATTATCATATTTTACTACAAAATTTTCTCCGTTTTTTACTAAGTTTGCTTTTGCTCACTCGTTATATTCATATCAAGAATTTGTTTTTATAAATCTAAAAATTCTATATTTACTATCATAAAAAAGTATATTTCAATTATCTTCTTCTATCAAAAATTCATCATAACTATCTCTCCAATTATGTCATATTGGTCAATCATAAATAATTCTAGAATCATAGTGTAAACTGAATTCATAATCAATAATATTTCAAGGTATTTGCATAAATGTGTTGTCATATCTAAATCATCCTGTAGCTAAATCAATTGGATCTCAACTTGAATTCGTCGTTATGTTAGCATATTTATCATCTACTTTTCATTGATAAGTTGTTCACTGTCAAGTTTGTTCTCTTTTATAATTTGCCTTATTATTTTTTTTTCTGGATCAATAAATCTTTCAAATGTTACAGTATTTTTATCTTGAGTATTATTGTTTTTTATTGAAATATTTGTTTGAGTATTTGAAGAATTATCTGTTTTTATATTTTTATTATCTATAATTTTTGTATCATTAATAATTACTTTTTTCTTTTTTGGAATTGTAGGAATAACAGTTCATGTACTTGTAGAACCAGTTGCCAAATAAATAGAATCAAACATAGCTGTAGTGAATCAGTCTTCATCAAATTCTTCTACTAAAATTGGTTTACCTTTGTATATTAAATGAATCCAATCAGCCATTCAACTTCATTTAAATCAAAAAACAAGTTTATTTAAATTTCATAAATCTGAATTATATTTGTACGATTTTATAAGTATTCAATCTTTATATATATTGTAAGTTTTATCTTTTGTTTCTATTTTATAAATATGCCAATCTCAAAGAGGAAAAACTAATTCAGGAACTCAAAAATATGATTCAGATCAAACAGCAAAAGATGCTGTTTCAATTCCTAATGATGAAATATCTTCTATCAAACTAATTCTTGCTCAATTTCAGTTATCAGTTTTGAATCATAAAGTTATGTCATAAGCTGAAATTCATCAATCCAAAGTATTATTTTTAGCTCTAAATTCCAAAGCAACATCATCTCAATCAATTATAGTGTTTCATAAATCTAAGTTAAACCTAGAAAAATAATATCATTTTTCAGATAAATAAGCTGGCATATATGCAAATCCACTTTTTATGCTATCATTAAGTTCAATATTTTGAGTCCATTCTCAATCTTCAAAAAAACTTTTCCAAGTTAATCAAGTACTACTAGTGTTCTTTGTAGACATAAAATTCAAACTTTTCATCATTGACTTTTTTTCTGGAGCTTTATGATTCAAAATCCTATCAAGTTCGGCTTGATTGGTTATTCAAGTAAAACCATATGGAGCACCTAAATCTTCTGCTTGTACTCAAATCAAAGAAAAACATAAAAATAATATTGCAATAAACAACAAAAATATATTTTTAAATTTCATAATCCAAAAAATTAGAAAATAAAAAGCTGATTGTCTGGCTTTAAAAAACCAATTTAATCAGCTTAATTTTTTGTTTTTTTAATATTTTTATTAATAAAATTCATCAAATCATAAATAAATTTATTATTAATAAAGTTTTTGTTTTATATGTAATTTTATATATATTTTTCACAAAAAATCAAGTTTTTTATAATAGAATCTATCATGAAATGCAACTTTTAGAAAAAAGTTTTAAACTAAAAGTAAACAACTTTAAACTCAGTAAAAATAAATATATTGTTAGCTTAAAATGTGTATTATGAAAAATACAACAACTAAATTTGATAAAAAATATGGATTTTGAATCAATTTAATTCAAATAGTATAAAATAAATTTGCAAAATGAAAATATTGTATATAATTTATACGAAATCAAAAAATTGCAAAAAGTCAATTTTTTAAAGGAAGTTCTTAAAATTCAAGGTTTTTGCTTTGAATTTCAGCAAACTCATAAATTTCATTTATCAAGTTTTAAAGATTTTCCTTATAGAAAATATTTCTAAATACAGGAGACTTTGAAACTATTTTTTTGTTTTTTAGTTTTTTTAAAACTAATTATTATTTAATTTTAATTTATGAAATTTAATGAACTTGAACTAAAAAGTGATATATTGAAAGCACTTAAAGAAATCTGATATGAAGAAGCTACAAAAATACAATCTGATGTTATTTTTGAGGCAAAATCATGAAGCAATATTATCTGACAATCTCAAACTTGAACTGGAAAAACTGCTGCTTTTGTTATTTCTATTTTACAAAATATAGATTTGAAAAAAAGATGAACTCAGGTTTTGATTATAGCTCCAACTAGAGAACTTGTTACTCAAATAAGAGAAGAAATTTTTAAATTATCAAAATATTATAGAGTGAAATCTTTAGCTGTATTTTGATGAAGTAATATAAAAAAACAAATTGATCTAATAAAAAAATGACAAGACATAATTGTTGGAACTCCTTGAAGAGTTATTGATCTTATCGAAAGAAAAGTTTTGAAACTTGAACATATAAATTATTTTGTACTTGATGAAGTTGATCGTATGCTTGATATGTGATTTATAGATGATATAGATTTTATCTGGAATTGATTAACAAACTTAAAACAAGTTTTTTCTTTTTCTGCTACAATTACACAAGACATAAAAGATATTATACAAAAATATCTATGAATAAATTATGTTTTTATTAAATCAACCGATGCTATAACTACTGAAAAAATTAATCATAGTTTTGTAGAAACTCCAACAATCAATAAATATGAACTTCTACACAAATTTATAAATAAACAGAAATCTAAAAAAACTCTAGTTTTTGTAGAAACAAAAGCAGAAACTGAAATTTTGGCAAAAAAATTGATCGCTGATAAATTTAAAGCTTCGTATCTGAACTGAGATATGAGACAAAGAGAAAGATTTAAAGCTCTTAGAGATTTTCAAGCTTGACTTACAAATATATTTGTAGTTACAGATGTAGCAGCTCGTTGATTAAATATGAACAACATAGAACTTGTTGTAAACTACGATGTACCTACAGATCCTGAAAGTTATATTCATAGAATTTGAAGAACTTGAAGAGCTTGAGCAAGTTGAAATGCCATTATGTTTGTTTCTTGAAGTGAAAAGTATGCTCTTAAAAATATAGAAAGAAGAAATAAAATAAGTCTAAAACAAGTAAATCAAGAATGAGAAGAGGTTGAAAGAAAAGAAGAAAAAAGAAGTGATTTTTCTAGATGAAGAAAAAATTTTAAAGGAAATTCTAGGTTTAATTCTCAAAAAAAGCATTATTCTTGAAAATCAAATTTTAATAAATGAAAAAGATATTGAAATAGTAGAAGCAATAAAAGGAATAAAAATAAATAAAAATATTTTTTAAATAAATTATAAAAAATAGCTTAAAATATTATTGACTTAAATTTAATAATAGCTATAATCTGGTAATATTTTAAGTTTATTGTTATGAGAAAAGGTATAGAAAATTCTGGTTGTTCTCTGAAATCTAATGAAAAAATAAAAGTAAGTATACTTAAAGAAATACTTGATTATTTTGCTGGAAAAATATGACAAACTCTTGTATCAAACATAGATTTTGAAAAATATTATTTGAAACAAGAAAAACTTTGATTTAGAGTTCCTACAATAGATGATTATGTAAATTTTTGCAATGATGTAATTATACCTTTTTTTGAACAAAATCATATTAAAAAGTATGTAGACTATGCGTTTTATTGATCAATAACTTCTGTTTTTAATTACTGAAAAAACAAGATCAGGTTGTGATTAAGTGATATAGATATTTTTGTAGTTTACAATACAATAGATCATTGCATTGATATAGCTTTTATTACGGAGCTTCATGGAGAAATTATAAAAAAAGCAAAAGATCTGTGAATCCCTATTCAGATTAAAAGTTATACAAGTGCTCAAATGCAAAACTCAGTATATGCTCCAGATTATTCTTATTTGGTTGCTATCAAAAGTTGTTTGGTTGATTGATATTGTACTGAGTGAATCAAAAACCTAAAGGAAATAAATCATAAGTCAAGAAATAAATCAAAAGATGAGTTGTATATGCTTAGGTATTTTGTGGATAAATTTAAAAATATATGAACTTTATTAGCAGAAGTTGACTCTTGTATAAAAAAACCCGAAGAAGAAATCATTCCATCTGAACAAAAAATATTACAAGAATTATGGGACGCTTATAAAAAAGTTATTTCAATTATGTCTACATCAATTTTATTAAAAAATAATGAATATATATTTGCAAATTCTGACAGAGAAATCGTTGAAAAGTTCAGAGAAGCATTTAACGATGAATGAAAAGATATAGAAAAAGTAATTAAGGTCTTCGAAAAAGTACAAGATATAAGAGATTGGTTTAATTTTTTAAAATATGAAGAATGAAGATGTAAAATTTTGTGGAATTATTACAATAATTTTCTACCTTTTATAAATGCTATTTGAAATAAACTTAATGAAATTGATGTTTCATCTTTGGAAGATAATTTTTACAATCAAATAATTCCTAAAGATTTATCAAATTTTTACCCTAAAAAATAAAATCTTGAATTTTATTTTTTTTCTTTATAATTTTTATGTTATTTTAATAATTAAAATTATGAAAAATATTTTTAAGTATTTTATGATAATTATATTTCTTTTTTGTTGTAAAAATGTTTCATACGCATACAATTATTCTACAAATGAAACTATAGTTATAAATAAATATTCTGGACAAGTTTTAAAAATCATAGCTATTTGATGAGATAAGGATGATTTTCATCAAAGTATCGATAAATACTTAAGTTTATATGAAAATAATGATAAAGTTTATAATATTTTAAATAAAATTAAATGAAATGTTTCTAGTAATTTAGAACAAAAAGAACAAGAATCTATGGAAATAGAAAAAAATAAAAACTCTACGAATTGATATGAATCAAAAATAAATTTTTCAGATTTCAAAGTAAATTTTGATGAAGTAAAAAAAGTTTGGCTATGATACTACAATGATTATAGAAAAAATAAATGATTAAATCCTTATTCTTATGAGTGAATTTTAGATGGTACTGCAGAAGAATGGTCTGATTTAGCTCTTGATAGATGATATATAGACCATAGAAGAAGCTCTTGAGATGCATATTATAATTATAGTAAAATATCTTCTTGGTTTGCAAAAAGATGAGTTGTTTGTAAAAATCTAAATAGAATAACTTTTAGTGAAAATATTTGAATTTGAACTTACAAATGTAACGATGATGATTGTAGTGATGAATTAGCAAAAGCTACAAAAAATGTATTTAATTTTTTTGTAAATGAATGACCATGATGAGCTCATTATGAATGTGTAGTTAATAAAAAATTTTCAAAAATATGACTTTGAATTTCTATAAAAAAAGTTTCTTCCAACTCTTACAAATTTTATCTAACTACTCATTATTGTACTGAATTACAATAGTTTAAAAAAAGATGTCTAAAGCATCTTTTTATTTTATATCAAAAACATATTTTAAAAGTTCAATTCATGGGGAAATTCAAGTTAATTCAAAATCTCATCCAAATCATGGAGTTGCCCCAAGTTCTGTTATAGCTCATCAAGTTTCTTCTAAACTTTTTGATAAATCTGTTGTCATTATATCAATTCATGCTACTACTAATCACATCGTTTTAGCTATATTTATACAATTTTGTTTCAAATCTTCACTCATTTCATCTGTTACATTAATTAATATTCATCAAGCTCAGATATTTGAAACTCATCTAAGTCTTACATGTTCATCTATTTTTAGAATTGAATCTAAATTATAATTAGATTTTTTTATGTAATTAATTAGTCTATCATCTATTTCTATAAAAGATAACGGTTTTTCATATCAAGTTCATCTTAAAGGGTTTTGATTTTCTATTTCTATAAGTTCTTTAATAGTATTTTTTCAATTTCATAAAACAAATGCTGGAATTTTTTTAATGCAATAAACAACTTTATCTCATACAACCAAAACTCTATGATCATATCATAAAATGTGCTCTTGAATAATAATTCTATCTCAAAAATTAAAAGCATAATCTAATCATTTTTTTAGTTCATCTTCATTTTCTATGTTTACTGTAACTCAATTTCCATGTCATTCACCAATTGGTTTTGTAACTAATGGATATCTTAGATTCGTGTTTTCAATTTTAAATATTTCTAAATCTTTTTTATTTAGATAAAAACTTTTTGGAATTTTATATCAATTTTTTTCTAAAATAATATTTGTCAACTCTTTATCATCAGCAAGTTTATATCACAAAGATGAATTTCATCAAAAATCATTGCTTTTAAAAATTACTTCTTTTCAATTTCATTTAATTATAAAAAAATTTTTATTTGGATTTAATATTTCTGTTTCAAATCCTAGTTTTTTAGCTTCTTCTAACAAAATTTTAGAAGTTATGGAAAAATAAGTCATTAGTTTAGTCATAGTTTTAAATAATTAATCAATAATATTTGTTTTCAAAGAGTATTTTAAAGTATAGCATGCACTAGAATTTTTTATAAATTTTAAAATATCTAGATTTTTATTTGTTTTTTTTCAAAATTTTAAAAAACAGTTTTCATTTATGGTTCAATCCAAAATATGTTTTAAAAAATTTTCTCAATATAAATTTTTATACTTTATAGTTTTATATAATCATTGTGTATAAACTAAATCTTTTGTATTTATAAATTTTTTTATATTTCTAAATCATCTAAAAGATCTAAATTTATATTTTGAATAATTATCTATATATTTTTTATAATCTATTTTTCCTTCTACAAAATCAAGATTTAATTTAAAATTTATATATCTGTTTTTATATATATTATTCCTAAAAAATAATATATAAAATATAGTTTCTAAATAAATAGCAAATCATTCAACAAATTCTTCAGAATTTGCAAATCTTATATCTCAACTATATAATCAATATTTATTTTTGTTTGTAAATTGTCTACAATGAGCATCTATTTCATGAATAATCAAAGCTATTAATCTTTCAAAATTTACTACTTTATTTTTAGGAATAAAAATTTTTCATCAATTTTGATTAAATTCTCAATGAACAATAGAACTTACTTCATATGTAATTACCACTTTCCAGTATTTTTTTATTTTTAAATACTTCAATGCTTTTTCAAAATAAAATTTTATATCTTTTGCATCAAATTTTTTATCTTTAAAATTTTTGTATTTTATATATAAATCATCAAATAAATAAGCATTTTTTTCTATCTTTTTAAATTCTTTGTCAATAATCTCATAATTTTCCAAAATTTCATTTATACAAAAATCTAAATCAACTCAAAAATAATTAGTGATTAAATCAAATTTTTCTTGTTCATCTTCTTTATAAAAAACTTCTATTAAACTTATAATCTTGCCTATTTTATTTATTCTTTTTTTATATTCTTTTTTAAAAAAATCATTAGAAAAATTTACTTTATTATATGTTTCTTTTATATCTTTGTATCATTTTTTAATTTCTTCTATATTTTCTAAAGCTTGGTCTATCAATGGATATTTTAAATTTAATCTTTGTTTATAATAATCTTCTTCTCTAGGAAGTTTCTTAGGATTAAATAAAAAAATTAAATCACTAAAAAAATAATACTTTTCAAAAAAAACACTAATTTTTAAGTCTAAATTTTTGAGGTTCATAATAAAATATAAATTATCTAAGGAAAAGCTTAATTAAAAAATATAAAAAGTCAAAGTAAAAAGTTTTAAATGCTTTATTTATCTTCACCATAAATTAAACTAAATTGTGGAATAATTTTTAAAATTTCTACAAATTTTCTACGAACATCCATACTAACTGTATTTATACTATTTAAGTATTTTTCAGGAATATCTCACTTGTATTTTTCTTTTAAGAATTTTATGAAATCATCATGCTTAACTTTTCAATCCTTTTTTCAAATTAAAAAAAATAAATCAGTAAAAAAATTTGGATAGACTATATCTTCATTTTTTATTACTTTATCAAGCCTTCAACTTACTACATCTTCTATAGAAAACTTTCACTTATAAAAATCAACTAAATTAAATTTTCAAGATTTTACCAAGTTAAGAATTTTATTTTTTCATCTTGTGTATGATAAATCCTTAAACTGGCATCTTTTAGAGTTCATAGAAAATCACCTTTTTATTCTTAACTCTCTTCATTTATTTTTATCATCATTTTTCCCTTGAGATAAAAATTTCATTCTCAAATTTATAAATCTAGTTCTTGTTTTTTCGTCTAAATTTTGAGTTGCCAATACATAAGGATAAGCAATTCAAGCTCATAACATATTTTCCAATTTATATCATTCTAACAGTTTTTCTTCTATTACAGCTAATCATTCTTCTTTTTCTATATTATTTGCTCATCTAACTTGAAATCATGCATTTTCAGATATTTTTTGATTTATATAATGAGAGTTTATTTCATGTTGAAAAAGCATCAAAACTTCCCTCAAAGTTTTTGTATCATAGTTTTTTGAGCTAGGAATTCAAAGAATTTTTGGTCAATCATATATACTTGATAAGTTTGGATCTTCTTCTACGATATGACTTAATCAATTTGAAAAAATACCTAATTGCCATATTTTCATATAATCCTTTTTCCCTATTCTAATTTGTTTTCAAGTTTCTAAAACTTCTTTTGAAAGATTATGTCTTTTTGCTTTTTTGTATTTATATGTTTTTATATCTGGAACTACAATATCTATTTTTCATTTATCTAAAAAAGACTTAGATATTTGATTGTAAATATCTATATATTCTTCTTGTTCTTCTTTGGTTAAATACTTTTTATTATCAAAAAATTCTTCACACATAAGTTTAAAAGTCATATCTATTTCTTCTGTACTATCTTCTATATTTGATCAATACAAAAGAATTTGCGTTCTTTCAGTTTCAGCTTCAAGTTCTTCCCTTCTTTCATCTGTAAGTTTATACTTTCAAGCTTTTTCCAATTCTACTTCAACACTACTTATTGCTGAATCTAGTGATAAAATCATATAATCTATTCCCTCTATTTCTATTTTTGTTTTTTCATCATTTCATTTTTTTTCTAGTTCTTTTTTTATTTCAAGTAATTTATTTTTATAATTTAATAAATTTTCTTTAGTAAAATTTATCAATTCTTCTGAAGAAACTAATCTTTGTTTATAATCTTTATAAGAAACTCATCATATATCTTGGAAATATGTTGTATTGTATGGTGTTTGATCATTTTTACTTTCAGCATCATAAGCAAAAGTCCATTCAAAAACTTCTTTAAATCATTTCAGCTCTAAAAGTTTTTCGAGTGCATTTTTTATATCTATTGATTGATTTTCTTTTAAATCAGATGTAACTATAGTATTTGACATAAAATATAATCTAAAAATATAATATTTTATTAACTATAACATATATTTTCCTATATGTCAATTTTTAATATATATATTCTAAATCACTTATTTTTATTTTACCAAGCATAAGTTTTTCTATATTTCATCAATCTTTTATCCAATCTCTTACTTTATAAAATCAATCAAGATAAACCTTATCTTTTGCACAATAAGCTCATTTATTGATCATACTAGTATCTTCAATTCATCTTTTAAACCTAGTAGTAATTTTAAAAACTTTTACATAATCATTTCAATAAAATTGAAAAACTATTTTTGCTAAATCTTTGAAATCAAGTTTTTTAGCCATTTCTACTAAATAATAATTTTGAAACATAGCATTTTTTTCATAATCTTCAGGTAAATATTTTAAACTATTATAAACAGCTAATCCTTCTTCTGTAGCCAAATAATTTGCAGTTCAAGAAGTAAAAATTTCCCATCAAGTATTTTTTCAATTTATATATCTAAGTAAATGAACTCAAATTTCATGCGCTATAATTCAATCTAATTCTTTTTCTCTAAAAATTCAATTAGCATCAACTCTTATTTCTATCCTTCATTTTCTTCTATTTACTGAGATTCTTGAAGTACTTGATGAAAAAGGAATAACTTTTATTTGTTGTTTTATAGAAATATTTTCTATATATTTTTTGATATAATCTATAACATAATCCAAATCAAGAACTTTTCCTAAATTACTTTTATCTGAAATCATTCAAATTTTTTGTTTAGATTTTTCTAATAATTTTTCATTTACTTCTCAGTAAAGTTTTTTATTTAACTTATCAATTTTTTCAAAATTTTGAATTTTATAAGCTTCAATCAAATCAATTGAGTTTTCTATTTCAAGCAATTTTTCTAAAAAAATCTTTGCAAATTCTGATTTTAACTCCAAATCTTTTTTAAAATAAGTATTTTTTATATTATTTAAATTTTCTTTTATATTTCATATTTTTTCATCGTTTAAAAATTTATATTCAAATTTTGGATTATACTCTCATTTCATTTCAACAAACTTATCCAATTCTCATAAAAAATTTATAGGTCTAAGATTTGAAATTAAACTAAATTTTCTGTCCAATTTTATAACTTTTTCATCAAGAGTTTTCAATATATCAAGTTCATTTTTATTTATTTTTTTAGGTATAAAAATCTTTTCTATTTCTAAATTTGAAACTGGTCTTACATAATAGTCTCTTAAACTTTCTGATCACAATATAAAAGTTCCATCTTCTAAAGAATTATCTACTTTAAATTTTAAATTTTCAAAACTTAAATTTTCTCATATTTCCAATATAAAATCTTTTGATTTTACTAATTGTCTAATATCATTTGAAGCAATATTTTTATTATTTTTTAAGTCAACTTTTACTATTATTTCTTCTTTTTCTCAATTAATAATTAAATCAGAATATTGTTCCAAATAAATAACTTTTCAAGAATTTATTCAAGTTGAAACATTTTCTGAAAAAAGAGATTTAGCAAGTTCTACTCATTTTTCTGGTTCTTGAATTTTTAAGTCTTTCAATTTTTCTAGTCTTTTTTTGAGTGGAAGCAAACTTACATTTTGAATTTCTATTCATGCTCTAGCATTTATTTCCAAAATCTTTGGTCAAGAGTCTGTAACAACCCAATCAAGAGCTAAAAATCACAAGTTTACAAAAAATTGAGTTTTAGAACTAGCTTCAAGTATATCATCCCAAAATGGCAAATAAAAATCTTTTAAATCTAGATATTTTGCAGGAAATTCTTTTTTATAAGTTTTTCATTTTTGATAAAAAGTATAAATTTTTCAAGTTCAAACCTCTATTCAAAGTCAAATTCAGCCTTGTGCTAAGTTCGCTTTTCATTCACTTAATTCGGTTGGCATCCTAACCATAGCAGCAACTGGAACCATATTATAAACTATAACTCTGATATCAGCAAGTCAAAAATCACAAAATCTTTCAAATCAATTTCAAGGAATCATTTTTTCTTCAATTAAAACTTTATCATATCAATAATTTAGTGAAAAATCTCAGTTAAGTATATCATACATATGTAAAGTTAAATAATTTTCATCATAGATTTTTTCTCATATTTTATATTTCAAATTTCCAAGATTTTCAATTATCAAAATACCATTTCATTTACTTCAGGAAACTGGTTTAATTACAAAATGTTTTTCTTTTATAGAAGAAAAATCAAATTTTGACAAATCTTTTTTACTTGAAATAATTGCAATAGTTCTAGCAACTCAAATTCATCTTTCTTGCAAAAATAATTTAGTTTCAACTTTATTGTCAGCTAAATTTATACTTGATTTAGGATTTAATTTTTTTATATAATTTAAATTTCTGTCATTCATTGACAATATTCAAAACATAGTTTATTTATAATATTTTAAAATTTTTTAAATTTTCATAAATTTTATTCTTCTTCTGAGTTAAAGTTTCTTTTTATAAGTGGTATAAATCTTATATATTCAAGAACTTGTAATCATGAAAACTTTCATATAAAAATATTTATTATAAACAAAATTAAAATTAATTCGCTATATGCTAAAAATAAATTTTGTACAAAATTTGATTTGATTATTATATAAGAAATATAAGTTACAAACAAAAATTCAAAAACATAAAACAAAAATCCCCAAGAAAATATTTTTCTTTCGTCAGCAAAAACCCTGTAAATTACCATTGGAATTATAGAAAAAGGAAAAATAATCATATTTGTTTTTATATCATTAAAATCAATATAATTAAAAATATGAAAAATTCATATAACACAAATAGAAATTATTAAATATGAAATAAAATATAAAGCAAGTTTTGTATTTACTAAAAAATGTGTTTTTCAAAATAACAATTTCATTAAATATATTGAAATAAAAGAAGAAAATATAAGTATAATTGACATTTCTAAACTGAAAACATAAATACTAAGAGCAATAAAAATAGGATAATAAAGACTAAAAATAGAAAAACCTATAAATTGTCTTATAAAATTAATCAAACTAACAGCTAAACTCAAAGCAAAAATTATACCTAAAATTCACATAGGAAATCAAATAGATATAAGCTTATTTGTAAAATTTGTTAAAAATAAAAATTTGTTTGAATTTGGATCATATGAAATTGTTGTAATAGCATAATTTTTATTATTTACTAAATCTTGAGATGATTTTCATGTCGATAAATAATTTAAAAAATTCAGTAAATTTGATGTTGGAAATGTATAAATTTTTGAATTTAAACTTTCTATAAAATTATTTAATATTTTTTTAGAAAATATTAAACTAGAATCAGTGACAATATATATTTTTTTATTTGAAAAATCCACATTATAAATACTTTTTATTTTTTCAAATCACTGTAAAATTTGTAAATACGAATCTGAATCTACTAAAATTATATCACTATCAGTAAATATATATAATTTTTCAGTAAGAGTTGATAAAAATGTATCTTGTAAAGGCGCTGTTGATTTATTGTTAAGAAATAATTTATTAAAAAAAATATTATTTTTCTTAAAATCATCATCAAAACTTAAATTAACAGAATTTTTATCAGAAATAAAAGAAATAATTCTATTATAAATATTTATTTCTTTTTTTATTTCATAAATACAATCTTTTCAGTTCTCTGAAATATTTGCCTCAAGAAGAATTTTTCAAGGTTCTCAAAATGATACACTAAATTTTTCTGTATCTTTCTTTTCAATAATTTTTCAATCTTTTGTTAAAGTGTAATTTACAATTATACCTGAGTTAGTTTGTCAAATTAAATTATTTTTTATAGAAAAAACTAAAGTGCTATTTATCTTTGAATCAAATTCTCAAATTACATCATATTTATTGTTTTCACATTCAGAATTATTGATAAAATTTCAATTTTGCAAATCTAAATTATTTAACTCTATATCTTGAGCATTACAATTAAAAGTTAAAATAAATGAAATTAAAATTAGTAAAAGAAATCTCATAATTGTATATTAAAAAAATATATCATTTAGATAATACCTATTTTTTTATTTTTTCAAAGATTTATTTATATATATTTTGATAAATTAAATATTTTTTATATACTTATTAAAAAATTAATCCTAATACTTTTTTAAATTATTTTTTATGAATTATATTTTAGTAATTGTTTGATTTTTTGTTCTTATTAAATCTGCTTCTTATCTGGTTGACTGATCTATAAATGTTGCTAAAAAATATCGTATTTCAAACCTAGTAATCTGACTTACAATTGTAGCATTTTGAACATCTGCTCCTGAAATATTTATAAATTTATTATCTGCAATAAATTGAAGCACTGACCTTGCTTTATGAAATATAGTCTGATCAAATATAGCAAATATACTTCTCATTTTATGAGTTTCTGCAATTATTTATCCACTAAAAGCACAAAACTCAACAATTTTTAGAGAAGCTCCTTTTAGTTTACTTGTATCTTTGGCTTTATTTTTTTTGATAGATGATATACTTTTTTCTAGCCAAATAAAAAATATATTAACTCTGTGAGATTCTTTAATTTTAATATTATTTTTTATAATTTTTTCCGTTTACACTTATTGAATTATGGAAAATGTAGAAGAAGTTCAAGAAGAAGAAACTCACAAATTGTCTTTTAATAAATCAGTGTTATATGTTATTTGATGAATGATTTGACTTGCTTTATGAGCTGAAGTTATAGTAAGGTCCGCAAGAGAAATTGCACTTAGCTTTTGAGTTTCTGAAACAATTATATGACTTACAATTGTTGCATTTTGAACTAGTTTACCAGAATTAGCTGCTTCAATTACAGCAAGTTTAAAAAAAGACTCAGACATAGTTATATGAAACATAATTTGATCAAATATCATAAATATAGTCTTGTGATTATCACTTACTGGTCTAGTTATGCCTATATGATTGGAAAAAAAAGATATGGTTTTTGTCTTTACTGAACTTTGAGTAACAATTTTACTTATGGTGTTTTTGTATTTCTGAAGTGAAAAATGAAAGTTAAATAGATGGCACTGAATTGTTTTTATTATAATTTATTTGCTTTATCTAGGTTTTATAAGTTTAAGAGTAATAAGTTAAATCTTTACTGACTAAAAAAATTTAATTTTGATTTTTCTAAAAGGCTAATTATGTCTTTATTCAAATAATATTTAAAATAATCATAAAATGAATATCCTTTAGAATAGAGAATTTTATAATATTTAAACTTTATTATTTAATTTAAAAAATATATTAATTCTTTTTTATAATAACAAATAAAACTTAAGCTAAATAAAAACAAAAAAATTAAGTGCTTTATTTTTCGTATTTTAAAAATTAATATTTTTTAATTTTGAAGATTTGTAAATCTCTGGTTTATATGATTTTAATCTTATTATTTCAATTTTCAAATAATTTTTGTTATTTTTTAATTTTTTGTAAAATCATTCTTGATCATAACCTAAACAAATTATTTGAGGAGAATATTTTTGTATTCAAGCAAGTGGTTTTTTTAAATCTCATAATTCTACTATATCTGAAATTTTTAACTCTTTTATATTTTTTAATCTTGTTTTTTCATCATGTAAAGGTAATTTTTGTTTCAATTTTTCTACATTTTCGTCTCTTGCAATAATTGTAATAAGTTTATCTCAATAAAAACTAGCATGATTTAAATAATACTTGTGTCAAGGATGAATTATATCAAAAGTTCCAAAAGTCATAACTTTTATTTCATTATTTTTTGCTTGATCTATATCTTTCTTAATTTGAATTTTTAAATCTTCAAAATTTTCAAATTTGATATTTTCTCTTATTTTTCCAAGTAAATAAATATCTATTTTTTTATTATATAAATCTCAATTAAAATCAAATAAATGCGCTTCAAAAACTCATTTTTTAGCAACGCTTGCTCAAACTCAAGCATGTTTTTCTCAAGAAAAAACTACATTGATTTTATAAACTCAGTCTTCTATTTTTTTTGGATTATATAAAATATTTGCTGTCTTAAAAAGCAGTTTTCATCAAAGTTTATATCCATTTATAACTTTTCATGAAATTATTTTCATTTAAAAAAAAGTATAATTTAAATTACACTTTATATTACAAGAATATTCTCTCTTTGCAAGAAAAAAATTTTTTAGCATTCTCAAATAACAATACATTTCCAAGCTGACATATGGCTTTTAGTAATCTTGAATATATTTAAAACTTCTCCTCTAATTTCTATTCATATTCAGTTTATAATTTTAAATTTTTCTAAATAAATTTTATTGTTTTCTTCAATATTAAATACTTTTATCCTTTTATTATTATTTGCATAAACTGTTCATTCTCATAGATTTCATAAGTATTTATAATCTTCATCAAATTTTAAATTAAGCCGCAATCAATCAGAGTTTGAATTTAATTCTTTTCATATTGGGATTCTTGTAGGTCAATGAAAAAGTCATCAATCTCATATATCTCATTTGATATTAAAAACAATTCTTTCACAATTTTTATCTTCAGATTTGTCTACAAATCATCATCATTCAGTACTTTCTAAGCTTATATGTATTCATAAAAAGTCTCATAAATATTTTCTTAAAAAATTTATACTTGCAGAATTTTTTACCAAATCACTTTCTGAAAGTAAATGACTTCAAAAATCAACAAATCATTTAGTTTTTATATCAATTCATTTATTTATTGCATTACAGATTTTCCTAAATTCTGTTCTAAATTCATTCTTATTAGGATCTGGAAAAGTACAATTTCAGTTTTCTAATGTCATAAAATATTTTAAGAAATAATAATATTATGTATAACTATTTAACAGCTTTTGTCAATATTATTTCTTATTTTTTCTTAAATCTATAATCCTATCTCTTAATTCCGCTGCTTTTTCAAAATCAAGATTTGCTGAAGCTATATCCATTTCTAATTCTAATCTTTTTATTTCTTTTTCTAAACTTTGTTTATCAAATTTAGAGTAATCTTCTTTTTTAGTTTTTACTCAAATTTCTTTTATTGTGCTATAAATTGTTGTTGGAGTTATTTCATACTTTATATTATAATCATTTTGTATTTTTCTTCTATAATAAGTTAAGTCTATTGCTTTTTTCATACTTTCAGAAATTACAAGTCAATTTTCATCTATAAATCTACCATTATCTAAGCGAATCAAATTTCACAAAGCATAATGCAAAAATCCCCCTGCTCCCATACGGTCGCTTCCCCCTTTACAAAGGGGGACTTCTTCTTTCTCTCTTTTGTAAAGAGGGTTAGGGGAATTTTGTTCCTTTTGTCATTCCGACTGAAATGGAGAAATCTGTTCTATTCCCCCTTGATAAAGGGGGCTAGGGGGATTTTGTTCTATATCTTTTCAAAATTCATTACTTAACTCTTCGAAAGATCTCTCGACTTCGCTCGAAATGACACTTTCTTGTCATTCTGAATTTAATAAAGAATTGCTTAAATTTTGTTTTTTTATAATTACATTGTTTAATGGTTTCTTCACATTTGCTCAGGATGACATACTTTCTAAATTTTTAAATTTGTTATTTTGTGATTTTTTAATTTTCTCGCTATACATAATTACTTTACCATTACTATTTCTAGCTGCTCTTCATATAATTTGAACAAGAGAAGAAACACTTCTCAAAAATCATTGTTTATCAGCATCAAGTATTGCAATTCTTGAAACTTCAGGTAAATCAAGTCACTCTCTAAGTAAATTTACTCAAACTATTACATCTATATCTCAAACTCTAAGCATTTTTAAAATTTCAAGTCTTTCAAGAGTTTCTACTTCACTATGTAAATATCTAACTTTATATCAATTTTCAAGTAAATAATCAGTTAATTCCTCGCTTGATCTTTTTGTTAAAGTTGTAACTAACATCCTTTCATTATTTTCTATGATATAATCTAGATTTTTTGTTATATCATCAATCATAAATTCCATAGATTTGACTTCTATTTCTGGGTCAAGAAGTCAAGTTGGTCTTATAACTTGTTGCACAACTCTTTTATCATCATTAGAAATCCAATCTCAATCAATTAAAGGATCAAAATTTTTAAAATATTTGAAAGCCTTTGATTGTCATTTTAAGCTTTTTTCAACACTTAAAGAAGGATTTTTAACACATTTCATAATTACAAAATCTATATTTTCTTCTTTTTCCTTTTCCCTTGATTTTCAATTTGTTAATTTGTTAATATGAAATTTGCCAATTTTATTTATACTATTTTCTATTTCAAATTCACCTGGAGTAGCTGAAACAAAAATTACTTGATTCATTTTATTTTCAAATTCGTTAAATCTTAAAGGTCTATTATCAAATGCTGAAGGAAGCCTGAAACCATTTTCTACTAGATTTTCTTTTCTTGATCTATCTCAGGCATACATTCATCAAATTTGAGGAACTGTCATATGCGATTCATCTATAAAACACAAATAATCATCTCAAAAATAATCTATCAAAGTAGCTGGTGGAACTCAAACTTGTCTTCAATCTAAATACCTAGAATAATTTTCTATTCCATTTACATATCAAATTTCTTGCATCATTTCTATATCATATTCCACTTTTGTTTTTAATCTTTCATATTTTAATACATCTCAAATTTCTTCAAAATATGCTAGCCTTTTTTCTAATTCTTTTTTTATTTCAGGAACAATTTCTAAAATCCTATCTTTTGTTGTAACTGTATGTTTTGCTGGAAAGACTGAAATTTCTTTTAATTCTTCATAAATTTCTCAAGTTAAATAATTTCTTCTTGTAATTTTAGCAACTTCATTTCACCAAAATTCAATAGTAAAAATACTTTCTTCACTTGATGGAAATATCTCAAGAACATCTCATAAAACCTTAAATGTTCAAGGTCTGAAATCATTTGTAGCTCTTCTATATTGCATAGAAATTAAATCACTTAAAATTTCTTCTAATAAATAAATATTTCAAACTTTTATATTAAAAGTTGAAGAGATATATGCGTCAATATCTCAAATACCATAAATGCAACTAACAGAAGCAACGATTATCACATCTCTACGAGTAAGTAAACTTTGAGTTGCTGCATGACGAAGTCTATCAATTTCTTCATTGATTGTTGCTTCCTTTTCTATATAAGTATCAGTTTTTTTCACATAAGCTTCTGGTTGATAATAATCATAATACGAAACAAAATAATGAACTGCATTTTCTGGAAAAAATTCTTTAAATTCTTGAGCAAGTTGAGCTGCCAAAGTTTTGTTGTGAGCAATTATCAAAGTTGGTTTTTTAAAATTTTTTATAATATTTGCCATAGTAAAAGTTTTACCACTTCAAGTAACTCACCAAAGAGTTTGATATTTAAATCATTTTTTTAAAAATGAAGTAATTTTTTCTATGGCTTGTGGTTGATCTCAAGTTGGAGAATAATTTGAAACTAACTTAAAAGACATTTAAATTTAAAATTAAAAAAATAAGTAAAACCTATTTATATTATTTAAATATTTTAATTATAATAATATAAAGTTTCAATCAGTAAATAATAAGTATTATTTAGATTTTTCAAAATAATTTTTAAAGAGTTTAATTTCTTTATTTATATTTTTATAAAGATTTTGTTTTTTTATAGTTAAATATATAATAAAAAGGAATATATTATTTTTATATTATTATTTTTTTTATAAAATATGAAAAAATTTTTACTATTATTAACTTTTGTATTTTATTTATTTACAAGTTTTGAATGATTTGCTATGATTTGAGACTCTCAAGATAATCCTGCAAGATCATGTAAAGAAATTAAACATATAAACTCTTGAGCTACTGATGGAATTTATTGGCTTAAAAGTGGTAGTATGACCGAAGCAAAAAATTACTACTGTGATATGACAACTGATGGCTGATGATAGCAATTATTATTTCAAAGAAGAGGTTGAAGTGACAATAAAAACACTGAATCATGTGGTAATTCTCTAAATGAATTTCTTCATAATAGTTCTTGCAATATTACAGCATTAACACAAACTTGAATTTCTTACAGCGAGTCATACAATGCAGGAATTGTAGAAAATGAGATAAACAATTTCAAAGCACAAGAATATATGTTTATACAATATGATTCAACAATGACTCCAGATCTTGATGATGCTTATGTTATTCATTCTACTAATTCTATTTTTCCTAATGATCATACTAATTCTTGACATGACATTTCCATACAAAAAGTATGTAATATTAATAATGAGAATTGTGATAACACAGATGTGTTTTGGAGATATATATGAAATTCTTGGTTTCACAATGCTTTATGTAATCAATGATTTTCAACAGACAGTAGCTATAATGGAGACTACGCCTATTGTCACAATGGAGTAGGTTCATGAGCTTCTGTCTATGAAGCAAATTCACTGTTTTGAACAAGAAGTTCTTATAATGAAATAAAATTATGGAAACATGAATGATCTTCTAAAAATTTTGCAGAAAGAGTTTATATTAGATCTAGCCTTCCTCTTTATGATGCTGATTTTTTTATAACAACATGGAAAACAGATAATCCTGGAACAAGCAACAATACTTCGATTACTATTCCCACATATGGTGTAGGATACAATTATGATGTTGACTGGACTTGTGATGGAGTTTTTGATGATTTAGCAGTAAAAGGTTCTATAACCCATAATTATAGCACATCTGGCACATACAATGTTTGTATTCGTGGAAAATTTCCACAAATTTATTTTAACAACTCTGGTGATAAATTAAAAATTATTGATATCAAACAATGGTGAAGTTTGAAATGGAGAACTATGCTTAAATCATTTTACTGAGCTTGAAATCTAGATGTAACAGCTAATGATGCCCCTGATTTATCGCAAGTAACAGATTTATCGTTCATGTTTAGAGGTGCAAAAAGTCTAGTTGGAAATTACGCTTTTAACAATTGGAATGTTAGCAATGTAACTAATATATCATCTATGTTCAGATGAGCAACTAATTTTAATCAACCTTTAAATAATTGGGATACAAGCAATATGACAAATATGTCTGAATTGTTTTATTTAGCAACTAATTTTAATCAACCTCTAAGTAATTGGAACACTAGTAATGTTAAAGATATGGCTCATATGTTCAATAATGCATCGAGTTTTAATCAACCTCTAAATAATTGGAATACAAGCAATGTTACAAATATGACTTATATGTTTAATAATGCAGTTAATTTTAATCAGCCAATCAGCAATTGGAACACTAGTAATGTTACAAACATGTCTTTATTTATGTTTAATGCAAAAAAATTTAATCAATCAATTAATACAAATATAGTAAATACATGAACTGTAAATCAATACATAGCTTGGAATGTATGAAATGTAAAAAACTTTAGTCAAGCATTTTCATTTATGAGTGAGTTTAATCAAGATTTAGACAAATGGGATATTACATGAGTTAGTGATGCTGGTTGACTTAGCTCAATGTTTTCAAACTCCAAAAAATTTAATTGAAACATAAGTACTTGGGATACTAGTAAAATAAGATGGTTTAACAATACTTTAAGTAGTTGTTATTCATTTAATCAAGATATTTCAAAATGGGATTTTTCTTCAGCAACAAGAGTTGATGGGATGTTAATGGTTGCAGAAAATTTTTCTGATTATAATTATGATGCTCTACTAAGAAGTTGGCATAAAAATTATTTAAATACTCCTCCAAGTAATTGATGAAGAAGCAATAATTATATTTCTGTTTATTATTGTGAAGCTTGAGCTGAAAGACAAGCTTTAATAGATGCAGGATGGAAAATTTCAGATTCTTGAAAAAGATGTTCAAAAACTTATGCACCATTATCCAAACCAAATTTGGATAAATTATCTGACACATGAAAAACAAATACTGATAAAATAACAAATAACACAAGTCCTAGCTTTACTTGAACTTGTTTATCATGATCTGAAGTTAAAATTTATCTTGGTAGTTGATGAGTTGTATGAAAAAATGAAACATCACTAGCAACAACTACTTGTTCTGCAGAATGAATTTTTAGTACTAATCTAGCAACATCATTAACTTGAGGATTGTATCAAATTTCTTATACACAAAAAACTCTTAACCCTTCAGGATGAAGACCAGAATCAGAAAAATCTCCGTGATTAAATATTATTATAGATGATAACAAACCTCATAGTATTGATATAGAAATAGATACTTTAACAAATAATAGTATTCATTTCCCTATATTAAAATTTAAAGCTCAAGATAGTGAAACATGAATTTGGAAATATGAATTAGAGATTGATGATGATTGAAATATAACTACACATACTTGAGCTTGAGTTATAACTTATAGTCCTTTATGAATGGATCAAAATAAAAATTCTCATAAAGTAAAAATTAAGGCATATGATATTGCATGAAATTCAATTGAAAGAATTGTAGAATATCCTCCTATAGTAAATATTCAAACTTGATCAACTTTATCAAACTCCCCTATAACAATTTCAGCACATATATACTGACCAAATATTATCACAAATGTAACAGCTACTGGTTCAGATGAAAATAATAATCCGATATGGGATTCTATAGTTTGCACACCTGATTTAAGCACGAATACAAAAGACACTACTTGTACAATTAATATAAAGTGAACTTGATATTTAAAAATTTTTGCTAATGACTCAATCGGTGCTGAATGATATGCCTGACAAACTTACATTATAGATACTAGTTGACCAACAATAACAATTGTTGATGATATAGATTTAATTCCAACGAAAAGTGAAAGTGTAAAAATTAGTGTAAGTGATAATCTAGTAAGCTGATGATCCTTTACTTGAGCTAATCTTTTACCAAGTTCATATAAATACATTTTAATTACTTGAAGTTCTTTATGTGATGCAACAAGTGATTTTTCAAATGCTACAAGTTTTTCTTCCGATCAAGTTTATAATTTTTCTGATGAAAGCTTTAATTGAAAATATATTTGCACAAAAGCAGAAGATAAAGTTGGAAATACAAGTTACAAAAAATCTACTAATCCTTTCAATATAGATTTAACTCCACCTAATATTGATTTTTGAACTAATAATAAAAATATAAATAAAAATAATTCAAATCAAGATTATACTCTTATGTGAGTTTGTAGTTATTTGGATAATCCTATAAAAATAGAAATAGTTTGAACAGATCCACTAATTTCTCAGACTTGATCATGTAAATCAGATAACACATTTAATATGATTTTTTCTTGATCAATTATCCAAAATTTACCTGATTGAGATATATTTTTTAAATTATCACAAGGTGATCAAGTAGAAAATATAAGTACAAAATTTTTATCAATAATTAAAGATACAGTTTTACCAAGTTGAACTATAAACTATTCTACAAATACATGGACAAATTCTTGACTCACATTAAATTTGATTTGATCAGAAAATATTGAAACTCCTGATTGATGGGATTTTTTGAGTCCTAAAAATTTTTCAAAAATTTTTACTCAAAATTGATCTTGAACAATTATTATAATTGATAATACTTGAAACACCTGATCTGTAGATTATAATATTTCAAATATAGATAATATTTCTCCAAATTGTTGAGATTGGGAATTAAATCCAAAACTTCCAACTTGGTCAAACACATCAATTTTGGCTAAATTAAATAATTCAACAGATTTAGAAAGTTGAATAAATATTTGAACTTGATCATGTAGTATTGATACAAAATGATGAAACTGTAGTTTAATAATTTCAGATAATGCATGAAATACAAAAAATTGTACTAGCCCAAATATTGATAATTTAGATTTAAATAAACCAAATATTTCAATAAGTCAAAGTCAAAATTTATTTTCTTGAAGTGTTAAAATAGATTTTTCATGAAATGATAGTGATAGCTGAATAAATAAAGTTTTTTGTAAAATATCTCCCATAGATGATATTTTTAATAATTGCACAAATTATTGAACATGAAAAAATATAGTATGATATTATTCTTGAAGTTTAGATAATTGAAATTATTCCTTAGAAATTTTTGCTATAGATAATGCAAACAATACTTGAAGTATTGTAAAATATAATTTTACAGTTAACAAAGAAACTTCAAATACTCCGACTAATTCATGATATTTAAATGCTTGACCTTGACCAGTTATAAAACCAAATACAAACAATAATACAAACAGTAATAGCACCAATAATACAAATAACAATCCACCAAAAAATGAAACAACAAATGAAACAACAGAAGAAAATACAAAAACTTCTTCAAATCAAGATGAAAAAGAAACAGTAAATAATGATACAATAAATGATGTTATTTACATAGAAAACAAAAAATGAATTTTTGAATACCAAACAAAAAATTATGAATCTTGTAATATAATAAAACAAATAAATGAAAATAATAATAAAGAAACTAAATATGAAGATGTATCAAATTCTCCTTATCTAAATGCAATAAAAAAACTTGAAAATACTGATATTATAGATTGAATAAAAGTTTGAGATAAAATAAATTTTGAACCAAAAAGAAATATAAGTAGAGCTGAATTTTTAAAAATTATTTTAAAAGTGCATTGTTATGAATATAAAAATATTTCTATAAATGAAATAAATACTTGATTTAAAGATATTGACTCAAATAAAAATTCTTGGCAAGCAAAAGTAATTGAAAAAGCAAAAAGATTATGATTAGTAAATTGATACAATGATTGAAATTTCAGAGCTGATAGAGAAATAAGTAAAATTGAAGCAATGAAAATTATGCTAAGAATAGCTTTGTTGAAAGTAAGTGATTGATATGAAACTAATTATACAGATATAAATGAAAAATGGCAAAAAAAATACGCTTATCAATTAGAACAAATTTGATTAATGAATCCTAAAGATTCAAACTATTTATTTAATCCAGATTTATGAGTTTCAAGAGAGTTTATGGTTAAACTCATAACTGACTTAGTAAGCTTATACAAATAAATTTTCTTTAATTTTATGATTTATATTTCAGAAAAATCAGATGCTTCAATGAAGTTGGAACTACCAAATACTAATAAAAAAATAATATAAATCCAAAATCTGTAGTTTCGGCAGAAATAATTCATTCAAATAAGCTTGAAATAATTACAAAAATAGATGCTTGAAAAACTTATTTCAAATACAAATTTATTGAGAGCTGTTGATGAAGGAATAATAACTTTATCAGAAACATCATCAGCTGTTATTGATGCATTAAACAGTAAACAAGTATCGGAAATTCAAAAGCCAGATATAGCATTTTTAAGCAAAATGAAAACTCCTGTTAATACAGAAGAAGAAAATAGATTTTATCAAGTTGAACAATTTGTTATTGAAGCAAGTGATTTTTTAAATAAAAATCTTGATTGAACTATTCAAAGAAAAAATTGAAAAAGATTTTTGATTCTAGAAAATGACAATACACAAATATTTGAAATAATAGAACAAAGATGAAATATAATAATTGCAAAAAATCCTATAACAAAAATGCATATTATATATAAATTTGAATGAGAAAAATCTGATAAAAATAATCATATATTATGGTGATTGGATAACATAACAAAAACTCATATTGATTGATATTATGAAGTTACATGAAATAATTCTTATTGATGAATTTACTTCCCAAATGATGAAAAAATTATTAATGGAAAAAATTATTATTATGTATGACAAAATTGAGAGACAAAACACTTATGAGATTTCAAAAATGTTTGAGATTTAAAACAATTTTGAGATACAGTGTACTTTGAATGAAGTAATCACGATTCTAAAAACATTGTTATACATAATTGATCTTGAGTGAATAAAATTCCATATTGATGGAATATACCAAGAGAATCTGAATCTTGAAGATATTTTTTGCATATAATAAATAATATATGAAATCAACAACAAAATGAAAAACACTCATTATTTGATTTATGTTTACTTATATATGTTTTTCAAAATGCTGATGAATTTACTTTTGAATTAAAAAATGAATGATGAAAAGAGATTCTATGAAATGAAATAGAATGGGACTTCAAAGAAAAAAGAAGAATTTTTCCTTGATATAGGATTAAAAAAATTAAACAGTATTTATATGGTTTACATTTTGGTAATAAATATATAAAAGATTAGTTCATTAATTTTTGCATTTTTCAAATTTTTTATATAATACAGTCACTTTTTTATAATTAACAATATTTTTATGGAAACTACTTTAATTTTACTTAAACCAGATACTGTTCAAAGATCACTTATTTGACAAATTATTTCAAGAATCGAAAATAAATGATTAAAAATAGTTTGAATGAAAATGATGCAACTTGATGAAGCGATTATAAACGAACATTATGATTTTTTGATGGATAAACCATTTTTCCCTATTTTGAGATCATATATGATGTCAGCTCCAGTTGTAGCAATGGCTGTAGCTTGAAACAATGCAGTAAAAACTATTAGAGCTCTTACTTGAGCAACAAATCCACAAGAAGCTTTACCAGGAACTATTAGATGAGATTTTGGATTAACTATGGATGCAAATATAATCCATGCTAGTGATTCAACTGAAACAGCAGAAAAAGAATTAAAAAGATTTTTTAAAGATTGAGAAATATGTAATTATGAAAAGATAAGCGATAAAACAGTTGGATAACAAAAAAGATAGTTTTTAAAAACTATCTTTTATTTTTTCCATCTTTCTAGTTTTGGAATAGATCTTGTAAAAATCCATGCTAAAAATTTTGGCATTCATTGTTTTTTCATTTGTTCTATGCAAAACTCTTGCATTTTTTCAGCTGTATCAATTTCAGGATTCGTAAATTCTCAATTTTCATAACAATAAGAACAATAAATTTCACTTTTTGATCAATCTTTTTCTGTTCATCATTTATTTGGATCTTTACTCATAGGCATTCAACAACTTTGACAAAATTTATTTTTTTTCATATATTAAAAATACTTTATATAATACTAAATGTATATTATTTTAAAAAGGAAAATAATCAAGAAAATAATTGTAAAAATTATATTTACATAAAAAAATTTGACTTTAAAATTAACACCTATATAATTTGAGTGCTAATTTATTTTTTAATTTTTTAAAAATATGTTAAAACCTTTAAGTGATAGAGTTGTTTTGAAACCAATAGAAAAAGACAATATCACAAAAAGTGGTATTTATATACCTGAAACTGCAAATAAAGAAAAACCATATATGTATGAAGTTATAGCAATATGACCTGGAAAAAAAGATTCTCAAATGGATAGTATAAAAATTTGAGATAAAATTCTTTGTAGTCAATATGCTTGAGATGATGTAAAAATTGATTGAGAAGAATACAAAATAATTGGAATAGAGTATATTTTAGCGAAAATTGAAAATTAAAAAATTACAAATTAACAAATTAAGTATGAAATTTGAAAAATTTGAAGATATTCCAATATGGAAAGAATCACTAATTGCAACTAAATTAATTTATGATTTAACTTCAAAAACAAATTTTTCAAAAGATTTTTCTCTTAGAGATCAAATTAGAAGAGCTGTAATTTCTATAAGTAGTAATATTGTAGAATGATATGAAAGGCACAATAATAATGAATTTATTAGATTTTTAAAAATAGCTAAATGATCTTGTGGTGAAGTAAGAAATCAATTACATATTTGATTTACAATTTGATATATAACAAAAGAAGAATTTGCAAAGTCTCAAGAAATATTTCTTGAGTTATCTAAAAAGATATTTTGATTTATAAATTATCTTGAAACAAAAAGAAAAAATTTAGAATTCATTAACAAATAATTTGTTAATGTGTTAATATTTTAATTTATTAATTATTTTTCTATGAGTAAACAAATAAAATTTAGCGATGATGCTAGACAACAAATTTTTTCTGGAATAGAAAAAGTTGCAAAGGTTGTAACAATAACTATGTGACCAAAATGAAGAAATGTAATTTTGGATAAATGATTTTGAGCTCCACAAATTGCAAATGATTGAGTTACTATCGCAAAAGAAATAGAACTTGAAGATAAATTTGAAAGTCTATGAGCAGAACTTGTAAAAGAAGCTTCAGAAAAAACAAACAAAATTGCATGAGACTGAACTACTACAGCAACTTTACTTACTTATGCTTTAGCAAAAGAATGACTTAGATACATAAAAGCTTGAGTTAGTTCTGTAGAATTAAAAAATGGTATGAAAAAAGCATGAGATAAAATCAATGAAGAATTAGATAAAAATTCTAAAAAAATTAATACAAAAGAAGAAATTGCTCAAGTTGCAACAATTTCTGCTCAAGATGAAGAAATATGAAATATTATTTCTGAAGCAATGGAAAAAGTTTGAAATAATTGAGTAATTACTGTTGAAGAATGACAAACTTTTGGTATGGAAGTAGAAATAACTGAATGAATGCAATTTGATCAATGATATATAAGTCCATATATGGTAACAAATACTGAAAAAATGGAAGCTATTATGAAAGATTCACCAATTCTTATAACTGATAGTAAAATTTCTTCTATGAAAGATTTACTTCCAATTTTAGAACAATTAATGCAAAATTGAAAAAAAGATTTAGTTATTATAGCTGAAGATTTAGACTGAGAAGCTCTTACAACAATTATTTTAAATAAATTAAAATGAGTTTTGGATATTCTTGCTATAAAAGCTCCTTGATTTGGTGATAGAAAAAAAGAAATTTTAGCAGATATTGCAGCTTTGACTTGAGCAAATATTATAACAAGTGAAACTTGAATGAAACTTGAAAACATAAGTTTAGACGATTTATGAAAAGCATCAAATATTATTTCTTCAAAAGATAAAACTATAATTGTAGGTTGACAATGAGATAAAAAAGATATAGAAAATAGAATTAATCAAATAAAAAATCAAATTGAAGATTCTACAAGTGATTATGATAGAGAAAAATTACAGGAAAGATTGGCTAAATTAGCTTGATGAGTTGCTGTTATCAAAGTTTGAGCAGCTTCAGAAGTAGAAATGAAAGAGAAAAAATTAAGAATTGAAGATGCTCTAAATGCAACAAGAGCAGCAGTTGAAGAATGAGTTGTGGCTTGAGGTTGAGTTGCTTTGTTAAAAGTTTCTAAAGTTTTGGAAAACCTAGATTTATGAAATGAAGATCAAAATATTTGAGTTTCTATAGTTAAACAATCTCTATCTTATCCTATAAGACAAATTGTTGAAAATTCTTGAAAAGAATGAAGTGTAATTATAAATAAAATTTCTGAATCAAAAGAAGTAAATTTTTGATATGATGCAGCCAATGATACTTTTGTAGATATGATTGAAACTTGAATAATTGATCCTAAAAAAGTAGAAAGAGTTGCTTTAGAACAAGCTATAAGTCTTGCTTGAATGTTTTTGACAGCTGAAGCAGCAATTGCAGAATTACCAAAAAAAGATTGATGTAATTGAGCTTGTAATAATCCTACTTGAATGTGAGGAATGCCAGGAATGTGAATGTATTAATTATAAAAACGGTTTGAAAAAAGCCGTTTTTTTAGTTTAAAAAAAAATAAATTGACAAAACAATTATAAAAATTAACATCAATATAGAAAAATATTTATTTAATATGATAAATATGTTAAACAAATACAAAAATATCAAAGCTTTCACTCTAGTAGAATTAATAGTAGTAATAACAATCCTAGCTATTCTTTGAACAATAGCTTTTATAAGCTTGCAATGATATACAAGAGATGCAAGAGATGCAAAAAGAGTTTCAGAAATATGAAATATAGTAAAATCTCTAGAAGCTAAATTGATGACAGATTGAATGATTCCTGTTCCAGATGAAAAAATTGAAATAAAAGTGAATGGAGCAACAGTTTATTATCAATGAATAGCATGAAAAGATGTTTTAAATAAATTAAATATATGACAAGAAGCAAAAGATCCATTAGATTGAGTTTGATATACATATACTACAACAAATAATCTTCGTAGATATCAAGTATTTTGATATTTAGAAAAATGAAAAACTTGATATACAAAATGACACAGATTATGAGTTATAGTTGATCCAGAAAATTGAAATCCCATACACTTTAAAAAATCATGAGTAGATTTAAAACAAACTAGTGACAATTTTATAGTGTATGTAGATAATACTAGTAGCTGAAAAATAGAATGAAATTGAGAAGAAATACTTAAAAATATATGAAAATTTATAGTATGAAGTTATTACAATACTTGTAAACAAATTTTGGAAAATAATAATTATATACAATGAATAGATTGAAAATATATCATAAAAACTAAAGCAAAAACTAACTTAGAAGTTTATTGTGATATGACAAATGATTGAGGAGGGTGGATGAGATATGTAAATATAAAATGAAATTATAGTTTCAGAGATGCTCTAGATTGTTTTAATTGAAAATTAATAAATAAAGAGTTTTTTGAATGTTTTAATCCAAACAGATATGATATATGAGCAAATGAATTAAGAATAAAAATATGATGAAGTGACTACTATAATAAGACAATATCACCAGTTCCTTCATTTTCAACTATAACTGATTCACCAAATAAAGTATATTATTGTAAATGACACTCAAATTATTTTACATTAATGAAAAGATATTCTGATTGAGATACTAGCTTGTGGTTATGACTTAGTTTCTGCTCATATTCTCGGCAAGTATGATGAATATCTCGGAGATATATGAATTATGCTTACAGAAATTATTGACCAGCACCATGAAGCCGGGAAACAAGTGCAAAACAATCAGAATTATTTATAAGATAACTAATTTTATATAAGATGCTTTTAGTTTAGATGCTAAAAATTTAAATATTTCCTATCAATTATATTATTTATTACAAGAAAATATTTGCAAATTTATATAAATATGTAAAATATAATTAGGTTTATAGCATTTCTATAACTAAAATGAGAAAACAAACAAAAAAGTGATTCTCTTTGGTAGAAGTTGTTATATCTGCAATTATTTTAAGTTTAACTGTTTTTTGAATCTATAAATTGATTGCAGAAAACAATAAAGTTATCAATAATTCAAATAATTATCTTGATGCTAATTTATTATTGTCAAATATCACAAATTGTATAGAAAATTTTGGATTTGATTCTATGAAAGCCTCTAGTATGAATATATCTACTTGAGGCTTTTATTTTGACTGAAATTATCTAACTTGAAAATGTATGACTTGAACTATAAATTCTAATTCAATAAATTTAAATAATTTAGATTTCTACCTTTATTGAAAAATAGAAGAAAAAAATGATAAATTCTTGAAATGGACTTTATGAGTCAAAAATGATTCAATTGGAAAAATAGAAAAACAATTTATTCAGTGGAAATAAAATATTTAAAAAAAATACCAAAAATCAATTACTGTTAAGTATAATTATTATCTCAATTAATATGTGAATATATTTTGACTTTAAAATTATAATTTCCCTTTAATAAGCGACTTTTATTATATCTTTTTTAGTTAATCATTAATTTTGTATTTAACTTTTTCCCCTATTCTTATTTTTCAAAAAATTATATCTTTTTTAGAAATATAATCTAATTCATCAATTTCTGGAGCTTTTAATTCCCGCCTTATTCAAATTTTATTTGAAGAAATATCTTCTATAAATCAGATAAATTCTTTTCATATTCTTTGTTTTTGCTTTTTTTCATAAATTTTATCCAAAATTTTTGAAAGTTTTTCTACTCTTTTTTCTATAATTTTATCATCAACTTTTCAATCAAGTTTTGAACTAGAAGCAAGTTTTTCATCATGATAACCAAAAATTGAAACACTATCAAATTCATATTTTTTAGCAAAATCAATTAATTCTTCAAATTCTTTTTCAGTTTCTTGGGGAAATCAAACAATAAAATTTGTATGAATAAATGATTCACTAAATTCATTTTTTATAAAATCAAGTAAACTAAATATGTGTTTTTTATCATAAAATCTTCACATTTTTTTCAAAATATTAGGATTTATATGCTGAAAAGGTAAATCAAAATATGGAATAAATTTTTTGAAATTTTTTAGCTTTTTTATATTTTCAAATGTCAAAATATCTGGATAAAGATAAAATAATCTAAATTTAAAATCTAAATTTAGATTTTCTATTTTTTCCAAAAGTTCAAATAATTTATTTTCTGAGTACAAATCAACTCAATATCTTGTCGTATCTTGAGCAATAATTTCTATTTCTTTAACTCAAATATCAACTAAAGATTTTATTTCAGACAAAATATCTTCTATTTCTCTTGAAATTTGAGTTCATCTAATTTTTGGAATCAAACAAAAACTACAATTATTATTGCATCATTCTGCAATTTTTACATATTCATAAGATTTTTGTAAATTAAAAGGAAACCTTGTTTTATTTCAAGAAACTACAAAAGCTTGATTTTTAGTAATTTTATCAAAATAATTTTTCAGTATTTTTTCTTTTAAATCAGATTTTTCTTTTAGTTTAAATATTTTTTTATCAAGAATATTTTCTTGAGGAATAATTTTATATATATTTTTTAAATTTTTTAAAAAAATATTATTTTTTACAGGAATATAACATCAAACTAAAATAATCTTTTTTCAAAGTTTATCATAATAATCTAAAACTTTTTCTGCTTCATCTCTAGAGCTTGATAAAAATCAACAAGTATTGATTATAACAAATTCTACATTTTCATTTTCAGGATTTTCTATAAAACTTATTTCATCAGCTTTATAATTGGTAAAAATATTTCAAATAATATACTCTAAATCCACTAAATTTTTGTTACATCAAAGATTTATAGCACTAAAATAAATCATAAATTTCAAATTAAAAATTATATTAATTATACTTTCTCTAAATCTTTGTCAATTATTTTTTTGATTTAATTTTATTTAAAAATTCTTTACTTTTCTTGATTTAAATGAAAAAAAATGATAAAATATATTATATAAATAATAAATTGAAATAATGTCAGAGTTAGCAGTAATATCCATTGACAAAGAATTATCTCCAATTAAAGAAAAAAATCTTTATTTTACAACTATATTATCCAATTTTATCTGGATGATTTTTCATTTTACTGTGGTATTTTTCTTTACATTTCAATTAAAATCAATTGCTTTAGTTTGAATATTTTTATGAATTTGAAATTTTTTTGCTTTGATATTAGATATTTCGATATGAGTAATTACAAAGTATTTTAAAGCAAAAACTCTATATATATTTTCATACGTTATCCAGATTTTGTCAATGTTAATTTTTGCATATTTTATTTATCAAACAAGCGGTTATATAAATAATTTATCTTGACCTTGAGATTGAATTTTTAACAAGGCAAGAGCATTTTTTTTATGACAATGATTAAATATATTTTTATTACTTGTAACAAGTTTTTTTTATTGACTTTCTAAAGAGCTACAAGAAGTCACTATTTTTTCTTATATATTAAATAATTCAAATTTAAACCAATATTCGTTTATTTTAGCAAGAAAAAATCTTTGGTCATGAATTTGAGCTTTTTTTTGATTAGTAACTTCTTGATTAGTTCTAAGTTTTCAGCCAAATTTAATAATTATTGTTATAGTAATACTTATTTTTATAGTTATTCTCTACACTCAAAAATATTTTGATAATGCCGAGAAATCTATTGATTTTTGAAATATTTCAAAATTTAAGGTTTTATTCAATAAAGAAGATTTCAATAATTTAAGTAATGATTTAAAAAATACAATTGTAAAATCAGTTGGAAAAGTCGAAATAAATAGTTTAGTAAATACTTCAAAATATATTTTTTTAAAACCTGCTCAAAAAAATGAAAGTAAAATAAATTTAAAATCGTTAATTGAGCTAACAAAAACTGAATTTATAACAACTTTTAATATTTTTAAATCCAAAAATAATTCTTTAGTTTTGTATTGGTGTTTGAATCTTGTTATGATTTTTTGATTTTGGGACAATTTTGCTGCAACATTTTTAATAGATTATTTAGATAGATTTTTAGAATGATGAGCATATATTTTACTTTCAATAATTGCAATTCCCGCTTATGTATTGCAAGATTATTTTTGTAAATTATCAGAAAAATATTGAGTATATTTAATCTCAAATATTTGAATATTTTTATCTTGATCTTCCTTATTTATTATGTGATTAAATGCTTGAAGTAAAAACTTAGTTCTTGTAATGATTTTAGCAATATTAAATAGTATTTGATATGCAAGTTGTATGGCTTTATCTCAAGCTTGATTTTTAGAATCATACAACAAAGCTTTTGCAAGAGAGAATAATTTAAAAGAAATAGATTCAAATGCGTCAGCTGCTCCATTAAAAATCGTTTGAAATATAGCTAATGTAATTTGACTAGCAGTTTGATGAGTTATATTGTCTTTACTTGATTTTAAATGGTTTTTTATACTATTTGGTGGAATAATATTGTATGTATTTTATTGGACTGTAAAAAATAAGATTAATTATATAAAAAAGGATGGAAAATAATAAAGAATTAGCAATTATCACCGTAGAGCAAGAATTTGACCCAATCAAGAGAAAAAACTTGTTTTACAACATACTTGTTTCAAATACTATTTGGATGATTTTTCATTTTAGTGTATTTTATTTTTTTACATTTAAATTAAAATCAGTTGCTTTGGTATGATTATTTTTATGAATTTGAAACTTTTTCTCATTTTTAGTTGATATTTCTGTTTGAGTAATTCAAAAATATTTTAGAGCAAAAACTTTGTTTATAATTTCTTACCTAGCTGAAATTCTTGCTATGTTGATATTTATAAACTTTACTCTACAAATTCCTGAATTTTTAAGTAAACATATAACTCCTTGAAACCTATGATTTTTTACAACTTTTGTTGAGTTTTTTCTTTGAAAATGAATGAATTTTTTCTTACTTATAATAGCATGTTTTTGTTATGGTTTCACAAAAGAAATGCAAGAAGTTACAATTTATTCATATATATTAAACAACACAGATAACAGTAAATATGTAAGCGAAATCGCCAGAAAAAACATAGCAACATGAATCTGAGCATTTTTTGGTTTGTTATTATCATGAATGATTTTATCAGCATGACCAAATACCATAATTTTCCTTACAGTATTTATGATAATTTTGGTAATATATTTTACAATTAATTTCTTTGATAGTTGAGATAAAACTATCAATTTACAAGATATTTATAAATTCAAAGTTATATTTAACAAAGATCAATTCAAGCTTATAAGTAATAATATAAAAAATAGCATAATAAAAACTGTTAATAAAATTGAGTTAAAAAATATATTAAATGCTTGATCATATATATTTTTAAAACCAACAACTATAAAATCCTGACTTACAACAAAAGTTTTGATTGACGAAACAAAAAATCAATTCAAAATTATACTATGAGTTTTAACAAATAAAAATAATTCTCTCATAATTTATTGGTCAATAATAATTATGATCACATTTTGATTTTGGGACACTTTTGCTTCAACATTTCTTATAAGTTTTTTAGATAATTTATGGGAATGAAAATGATACCTTTTACTTTGAATAATTGCAGTTCCAGCTTATTGATTACAAGAATATTTTTCTAGATTATCTCAAAAATACTGATTTTACAATATTTCTAATCTATGATTAATAATTTCTTGAATTTCTATTTTTTTGATTTGAGTTTTTGCTAATTCAGAAAATATAATATTTTTAATGAGTTTAGCAATTATAAATAGTATTTGATATGCTGCATGTATAACACTTTCTCAAGCCGGATTTTTAGAATCATATAACAAAGCTTATGCAATTCAAAACAATTTAAAAGAAATAGATGCAAATGCCTCAGCTGCACCTTTAAAATTATTACAAAACTCTTCAAATATATTATGACTACTTCTTGGTTGAATTATTATTGATATATTTAGTTATATGTGATTTTTTATAATATTTTCTTTTATTATAATCTATATATTGTATTGGACAATAAAAAATCGAGTGAATGAACATTAAAAATTTAATCTTTTATACAGCGTGCTGAGAAAGCGAATTCTTGAGGCCAAACATCACGATAAGTTGTGTAATACCCCCAACTATACCCCCTTCCATGTGCATAATTAATATAAGTATTAGAATTCCATAAAATAGTGATAAATCAACGATTTTTAAATGAATCTAAATTATAAACCCCTGTTAAATCTATGTCAAGAATATTAGCTAGATTATTTCATACTCATTTTGATTCATGTCATTTCCATCATAATCATTCACATTGCCGTCAAACTCATGTTCTGCAAGTGGTTCATGATATTATATTTTCCAAACTTGTCCATTCTTCATCTCTTGGTAATTTCCATCAACTTGGACATGCTGTATCTTTGGCTTTTTCCCAAGTATAGAGCTTTCACCATATTGTAGCATATTCTCTATCTCAATTCAGATTTGTTCACGAAAACCAAGAATTTGCTATAGCATTGCTTTGCATTTTTGGATCTCATATCTGAC
>CAZCNE010000010.1:0-40748 GCA_964500515.1 uncultured Candidatus Peribacteria bacterium
CTTCGTTTTGTCGATTTCTCTTCCTTCTTAAGGGGGATGTGAATGAAATGAGCAGGGAGATATTTTTTCCTTGCCATTTCGACCGTAGTGAAGGAATCAATTTAAGTCCCCCTTGATAAAGGGGGAAACGAACGAAGTGAGAGGGGGATTATATTTCCTTGTCATTTCGACCATAGCGGAGAAATCTGTTCTTGATTGTTGCTATATATTATTGTTAATACTTATGCGAAGTATTTGTGCAAAGACAGATCTCTCGACTACACTTTTTTGTTTCGCTCGAGATGACAAAGTTTTTTTTAATCCCCCTTACCCCCTTTATCAAGGGAGAATTTTGTTTGATCATTTCTTCGTTTATCCGTTTAATAAAACCCCCTACCCCCCTTTGCAAAAGGGTGGATATTCTTAGCTTTATCGTTTTTTCGGTTAATACCGCCTTTACAAAAAAGTGGAAACAAACGAAACGAATAGACGAATTTTATTTCTTTGAAAATACTATTTACTTATTTTTACAAATTTTTCTTCTCATGATTTTTCAAAAAATATATATACATCATTTACATTCCATTCAATGTTTTCATCAAAAAAACTTAATTTTCAATTTATATTTTTTAAATTGAAATCTTTTGAAACTTCTCATAATCTTTCAGGATTTTTATAAACTCAAATGAAATTTAGTTTTCATTCATCATAACTTAAGTTATCGTCAGAAAAATAATAAATTCATAATAAATGATTTTTATTATCAAAATATAATTTTATTTCATTAGATATATTTTTATTTAATGTTCCAGAAAAAATATCATCTCAATTTAATAAAGCATTATAATCAACTCTTTCTCAAGCAAAAATAGTTAATTCTCAAAATCAAGTATTTGTTAAATTTGTTTTTAAAGTTAAAGTTTTTGTATTTTCATCTAAACTAAAACTTGTTTTTGAGTTTGTAGTAATTTTATTTATTATGTAAGAAAAATATGTACTTCAAGAAAAATTTGCATTATAATCAACAATTTCTTTACTTTCAACTCTAAAATTCAAATCATTTATCTTATCTTCAAGCAAAGCTAGTTCTGTTTGTATTTTGTTTCAAGAAGTTATTTTTGAATAATAAGTCAATCAAGAAACTGATATTAATGCGATTATAGAAATAGAAACTATAAGTTCAACTAGTGTAAAAGCTTGTGTTTTTTTCATATTATTTTTTTAATTTTTTAATTTCATCAATTATATTATTCAAAAATACAACCACAAAAACAATTATAGCAAAAACAATAATTTTTCATGTTTTATCCAAAAAAAGTGATGTTATTCAAAAGAAAAATGATAAACTATATATAAAAATTAAAACTTGTTTATTTGAAAATCATTTATTTAAAAGCCTGTGGTGAAGATGTGTAAAATCTTTTTTCATAGGATTTTTTCATTTTAATATTCTTTTTAAAATCACATAAACAGCATCAACGGCATAGATTCCAAAAACAACCAAAACTGTAGCAATTTTTCAACCAGAAATAATTGCCAAACTAGCTAACATAAAAGCCAAAAACATAGTTCCTGAATCTCACATCAAAATTTTTTCTTTTACATCATAAAACCAAAATGGAATTAATGTTCAAACTAATATTGTTGATAAAGTCATTATAAATATAGCGTTTTCAATTCATCATTTATAATCATCATTATAAAATAAAATCATTCAAAGTAAAAATAATATAAAAAATGAAATAAGCGAAATTCAACTAGTATTTCCAGGAATTCAATCTGTCCAATTTAAAGAATTAAACACAAAAACATACCAAATTATAGTAAAAACTAAAGGAATTATATAAATATTTATTCCAAAAATATTTAAATATAGAGTTTCTAGATTAATAATTCAACCAAAAATATTGCTTATATAACCTATTTTTATAGAAGTAATTCAAATAATTGCTCAAATAAGTATTTGAAATAATAATCTTATTTTGGGACTAACTTCTATCATATCATCTATAAAACTAAGAATTGTTATTATAAAACCAAAAATCCAAATAAGATAAAGTTTATTGTTATGTGGAACAAAAAAATATGAACAAATAAAAAATACCAAAAAAAATACAACTCACATACTATATGGAACAGCTTTTCTTTTTTTTCAATATTTTTCTGGATTATCCAAAATTTTCCATCTTTTAAATAATTTTTTCAATATTTCTATCAAAAAAAATGATAAAATCAAGGAAGATATAAATGCAAAAATTACTGTCATAATTTATTTTTAAATCATAAATATTGCGGTAAAATTTTGGAAAAATACATAAAACTAGTAAGTGCTAAAAGAAAATATCAAAAATCAAGTCAATTTAAACTTCATGCATTATAACTAAAATATGATCAAATCAAATATCATAAAAATATTCATACACATCATAAGTAATTTAACCAATATCTAAATTTATCATTAACACTTATTAATCAAATTGAACCAAGAGAAAATCAAATAGCCATTATCAAACTATCTATTCACAAATTAAACTTAAAATCAAATCACAAAAAATGAAGTGTTTCTTTTGAAAAATAAATAAAAACAAATAGAAAAATTATATTTAAAATAGCTAAAGAAAAAGAATTTAAATACTTTAAATTCAGCTTAAAATTATAAAAACTTATAGCTTTTATTGCTCAAAAAGTATAACAAATTTGCCAGATTAGATATTGACTTTGTCATTTATAAAAAAACCCATAAATTGCAAGAGAAAGAAAAGTTAATACTCAAAAGAATTGATATAAAGCTCATACTTGATTTATATTTTTACTATAAGCTCAAATAGCGCACATTATAAACACATTTGCAACTAAATTTACAAAAAAAAGAAGCATTATTTCAAGGATATTTCACTTTCAAGTAAAAAAAACAATAAATAATGAAATAATAAAAATAATACATATCCAAAAATTTTCTTTTGAAAAAGTCTTAAATTCTTCTATAAAAATATTTTTTGTTTTCAAAGACAAAAATTATAAAATAATATCTTTCCAATTTTTTACTCTTATTATATTTTTACTATTTAAATTTATATATTTATTCCAAGTTTTTTCAAGTAAAAAAGTTTTTATTCAATTTTCTGCTAATTCTAAAGCATAATCTGGATTATCTTCTATCATAGTTTCAATTCAATGTTCTCTACAAATTTGAGATTTATCTTTTCTATTATCTTCATCATGATTTGCAAAAATTATCTCTTCAAATATATCTTTAAAACATTTGTCTAACCAATCTTTTGAATATTGATAAAATAAATCTTGACTTCTTGCTGTAATTACCTTAAATCTAAATCATAACTTTTTATGTTTCTTTAAAATTTCTTTAGCTCATGAAACTGGTTTAACCTCTAAATTAATATCATCAATCAATGCCTTTCTGTACCATTCAATCGATTCTTCATAACTAATATTGTATTTTGGAATATTACAAATATAAACATGGGTAACTAAATTTTTTTCTACCAATTCTCAATTAAGCTTATTGTCATAATATTTAAATATATAATCAAAAGTTTCTGCCAAAACTTCATCTAAATCAACTCAAATAATTTTATTCATAGTAATTTTTTTTAATATTTATTAATTTTCATATTATATTTACTTTTCTTTTTGGAATTTTTTAAACTTTGTTTTTCTTAAAATAAATCTTTTAAAACTGTAGCATTATTATCTCAAGTCAAAACTAAATCAAAGTTTTTTATATATTCATCTAATAATTTTTCATTTTCTTCATTATAAAATCAAATTTTTAATAAACTTTCATACTCAAATCATTCTATCATTCACGCATCTCAAATAGAATCTCCAAGTAAAATTACATTTTTTCTTTTTTCTATTTCTTTATAAATTTCTGGATAAGTATTTAAAATTGTCTCGTCTTTATTTAATGAATGAATTATTCTTTTATCGTAATTTATAGCTTTTCAAGAATTATCAAATTCAAATTTATTTGAAATAATTTTTACATTTTTAGTAAAAAAACCTTCTTTTTTTAGATAAATTTCTATAGAATCTGCTCAAAGTCAATTTGCTGAGATAATAACTAAAGGAATATTATTTTTAGACAAAAAAACAAGAAAATCCTTTACTCAAGTTCTTAATTCTATTATCTTGCTTTCAATAATTTTTTCTATATCTTTTTTGTTTAACTTTTTTTCTAACAATAAATCAAAATGAGCTTTCCGCCAATTAGTCATTTCTTTCTTTTTTTCTTCTATTGAAATATTTGGATTTTTTTCGATAGGATTATAATAATTAAATAATTCATGAGCTTTTTTTGAATAATCTTCATCAAGATATCATTCATCTCTAAGAACTGAAATCAAACTTGGTCTTTTTTTTCAAGCCGAAAATGCTTTTGTTAAAGTATTATCAAAATCAGCTAAAATATGAAGATTATCAAATCAGTCTTTTTTGATTTTATACAAAGTTTCTTCAAACTTATCTTTATTTTTATAAATAATTTCTTGCATATTTTTTCATATAAATGAAACAAAAAGTAAAACCTTTGTCATCTCGAGTGAAATGTAATGTAGTCGAGAGATCCGTCTTTGCACAAATATTTCGCTAATATTAAAGAAATAGTAAATATAAAAATCCCCCTCTCACTTCGTTCGTTTCCTCCTTATAAAAGGGGGACTTAAATTGACTCCTCCACTTTGGTCGAAATGACAAGTTTTTCTATCACAAATAAAACATCTTTTCTTTTTCCATTCTATCAAAATAAATATCAAGGATTTTTCTGAGTCAAAAAGTGTCATCTATTTTTGAATATTTATTTTCTATTACATCTTTTTTTATAGCTTTATAAGTATGAAATTCTATTCATCATCAAAGATAAATTTGAATTATTGGTTGCAGTTTATCAAGTTGATAAATAAACAAAGCCTCTTTCGAGCTTTTTTCTTCATATTCAATAATAAGTTTTTTAAAATCTTTAAAATTCTCTTTTCATAAAACACTTTCAAGTTTATCAAGAGATTTCTTTTCTCTTTCATTTTTTGTGCGTTTATTTTCTTTATCTAAAAAATAAGTATCTCAAGCAAAAATCTCAACTAAATCGTGATAAAGAGCAATTTTTATGCATTTTAACTCATCAAGTTCTCCAAAATCTGGAAGTAAAACAGAAGCAATCATTGCAAGTTGAAAAGAATGAGCAGCATCACTTTCTTTTTCTCATCACTTTAATGTAATTACTCTTTTTATATTGTTCATCTCATCAAGAAGTTCTATGAATTTAAGTTTATTTTTTAAGTTTGTAATCATATTTAATCTAATAAATTAACCTTAATAATTATATATAGGAAATTCTTTACATAAATCTTTTATTTCTTGTCTTATTTCTTTTAATTTACTATTTGCGTTTATAAAATCATAAAATCTTTTTAAGTTTTCTTTTCTCTCCTCTTTATCATCACTATAATCAAAATCTTTTACTTCATCACTAACTTCTTTTATCCATTTTGCTACTTTCTCCATTTCTTTTTCTTTCATTCATCTCATAGTAAGTATTGGCGTTCACATACGAATTCAGCTTGGATTAAATGCTGTTGCTGGATCTTGAGGAATTGTATTTTTATTTAATGTAATTCAAGCTTTATTAAGAGCTTCTTGCAAAAATACACCTCTTCATCTCCCTACATTTACCAAAATTAAATGATTTTCTGTTCCTCAACTTACTAAATTAAATCATAATTTTTTTAGTTCTTGAGCTAAATGATTTGCATTTATTTTTATTTGCTTATTTAGTTCTTTAAATTCTGGTTTCAAAGCTTCTCATAAAGCTACAGCTATAGCCAAAGTTTGGTGATTATGTGGTCATCATTGTAGTCATGGAAATACTGCTCTGTCTATTTTACTTGCCAAATCTGGATCTTTTTTAAGTCATTTTTCTGTTACCATAATCATTCATCATCTTGGTCATCTCATAGTTTTGTGAGTTGTTGTTGTTATTATATCGACATAAGGTGCTGGATTTGTATGAACTCAAGAAATTACAAGTCAGGAAATGTGAGCAATATCAGCTGCAACATAAGCTCAAACTTCATCTGCAAGTTTTCCTATTTCTTCAAAAGGAAATTCTCTTGGATAAGCTGATGCTCAAATCCAAACAAGTTTTGGCTTATTTTCTCTTATAATTTTTGCTGTTTCTTCTAAATCTATATATCAATCAGATTTTACATGATACTGAATAGAATTATAATAAATTCAAGTTGCAGAAACTTTCCAACCATGAGTTAAGTGTCATCAATCTGGTAAACTTTGCCCTACAATTGTATCTCAAGGATTGCAAGTTGCCAAATAAACAGCCAAATTTGCAGGACTTCAACTATAAGGCTGAACATTTACATGTATAACTCATGGAAATGCTTTTTTTGCTCTTTCTATAGCTAACTCTTCAACTTGATCAACAATATGATTTCATCAATAAAATCTTTTTTTAGCATATCATTCACTGTATTTGTTTGTAAAAGGAGTTCAAAGAGCTTCAATTACTGATAAAGAAGCTATGCATTCTGAAGGTATTAATTCTAAAGATGTTTCTTGTCTATTTATTTCTTTTAAAACTAGATCATAGCAAAGAGGATCAGTTTTTTTTAAATTATCAAAATTCATAACAAAATGATTAAAAAGTAAAAATTTATCTTATATTTAATTATTTTTTAGATAAAAAATTTTCATAATTTATTTAAAAAGTATCAACTTAGTTGTAAAATTATAATTCATGAAATAAAAATTTAATGATAAATTGTATATTTTGATTTTTTAATTAATTTTTACTCTTTTTCTTTTGTATTTTCTTTATATTTATCTATAGCTATTTGCAAAGATCAATTTTTAATAAAACTTTCAAGAACTTTTTTTGCTTCTTCTAATTGTCTATCATATTGTTTTTCATAATCTTCTTTAATATATTTTATTTCTACATCTGGTTTTATTCATTCTTTATCAATATTAACTCAATTTGGAGTAAACCAATTTGCTATTGTTAATTTTAATAATCATCAATTAGATAAATCAAAAGGTTCTTGTACAGATCATTTTCAAAAAGTTTTTTCTCAAACTAATATGGCTTTATCATATTCTCTTAAGGCTCAAGCTGTTATTTCAGAAGCTGATGCAGAATTTCAATTAATTAAAACTACTATTTTTTTATCAAAAATGTTTCATTTATTATTACTATAATACATATCATCAAATTTACTATCTCTAAATTTAGTTTTTACCAAAACCTTTCATTTTTCCATAAAATTGGAAAGAATTTCTACAGAACTTTGTAAATATCATCATCAATTATCTCTTAAATCAATAATTATACCATCAACTTTTTTATCTTGCATTTCTTTTAAAGCTGTTTTAAATTCTTCTGATGCTGTATCTCAAAACATATTTAAAGCAATATAAGCTATGTTTTTGTCTTCAAATACTTCTGTTTGTACAGAAGGAATATTAATTTTTTTTCTAGTTATTTCTTTTTCTATTGGATCAATTTCTGTAGATCTCAAAATAGTTAATTTAACCTTTGTTCATGCTTTTCATTTTATTAAATTAACTGCATCATATAAATTTAAATCCTTTAATTCAGATGAATCTGCTTTTGTAATAACATCTCAAACTAAAATTCAAGAATTTTTTGCTGGAGAATCTTTAACTACCATGCTTACCTTTACTCAATAGTTTTCAAGTTTTTCAACTACTGCTCAAATTCATTCAAAATCTCAAGCTAAAGTTTCTTCAAATGATTCCTTTTCTTCTTTTGACATATATTCACTATGTTTATCTCATAAAGATGAAACCATTCAATCAACCATTCAAGAAACAATATCATCATTTTTTATTCAATCTATTCAATAAAATTCACTTTTTATTTCATCAAAAACTTCCCAAACAAGTGATAAATCAAGTTTTCAAGAATTAGTTGTTATATTTTTTGTTGAATTTTCTGTATTTTCAGCTTTTTTATCACTAATAATATATCAAAGAAAAAAACTTGTTAAAATCAATATAAAAACTAATAAGTTTTTTACATTTTTGTTAGAATCTTGCATTTTCCAAAAAATTATATTTTTAAAGTATTTAACAAAACAAATATAATCTTTAATTGAAAAAAAACAAGTCAATCTAAAATAAAAAACAATGTTAAATAATTATAAATAATTTTTATCCTTTAGTTTAAAGTAAAAATTTTTAGTTTTAAACAATGTTAAAAATCCAAAAAAATAATTTAGTCTTTAAATACATAAAATAGTTTTTTACAAAGAAAATTATTACTATTACTATATATAATATATATAATAATAAATAAATAATAGAACATAAAGTTAAAAACTATTTTTTTGATATTTTTAAAAGTTTATAGTAAAATAATATAGATATTATATTTTTATAAATATGAATTATTTTAAGATAGTTGCATCAAAAGATCAAAAAAGGTTTGATTTAATAATTCAAGCTGATTTAGAAATTGAAGCAAGAGATAAAATACATAAAGATTGATATACTATTTTAAGCATAGAAAAAGTTGATAACTTAAATTTATTGTGAAATAAATTCTTTTTTACTGTAAAAAAAGAATGAGATATAAAAAATTGAGTTATTTATTGAGATGATATATTTAAAGTTTATTTAAAGTTAAGAAAAGACTTTGATTATGAAGTTATTTCTTTATTTAATGAAAAAGATAAGGATAAAACAAATGAAGAAAAAAATGAAATACTTAAAAAAATTGAAGAAGAATATTACTTTTTTACTTGAATAAAAAACCAAAAAAATATACAAAAAAGAAATTTGCAAGAAAAAGAAGAAAATAAAAATATATTGGAAAAAGACTTTTTTTTGAAAAAAGAACTTGAAGAAATAAATAAATCAACAGACAATATATTGATAAAAATTCAAAGTTTTTTAAATAATTCTTTATTTAAATTATCTTTAGAAGACAGAGAAAAAATAAATATTTTGTATAATAGCATAATTTCAATAAAAAATTGAAGAAATATAAATAAACTCAGAGAAATAAATGAATTAGCTTTAGTTAAAATATGAAATATCGAATTGGAATATTTAGAAAAAACAAAAAATGAAAAAATTTGAAAATTATTAAAAGAAACTAATTTACTATTAAAACAATTATGATCAAAAGAGCAAATTATAGAGAAAGAAAAAGATGTTTTATATCAAGCAAAAAAATTTTTTTCACTTTTTAATTTTTGAAAAAATAAGAAAAAAACGGTAAATGAATGAAAATTAGACAAGGAATCACATTCTTATATAAAAACATTAGTTTTAATCAAAAAATATAAAGAAAAAAGACAAATAGTTAATAAAAAAATAATTAAAAGCTTCTTTTCTCTAAAATTTAATTGAGAAGAATTAGAAAACCTTAGATTAAAAAAATCTGTAATAAATCAAAATATATCTATTTTGAATGCAAAATTAAAATGAAAAATTTATTCTTATACCAAAATAACAAGATGATATAAAAAAATAGAAGAAAAATTTATAAATTTATTAAAATCTATATCAAATCAATTAAATGTAATACTAGTTTTTTTTAGTATAGTGTTTTTTATATTTATTTCTTTAGGCTTTTTTGGTTTTATAGATCTTGATATAAATCTTTATTGAATTTCAATTATTATCTATCTGATAATAAGTATGATATTTTTATGTATTAGTAAAGGTTTTATTTCTTTCACACTTTATTTTGTATTTTTAGTTTTTTTAAATATATTTTTTATAGTAAATTTTTAAACTATAAAAAATATGAACATACTTCTTTTTTTGATTTCAATAATTTTCTCTTATATATTTTTTATTTTTTATAAATTATCAATTTGAGAAAGTGATTTTTTATTATGAAAACAAAAAATATATCATAATTTCATAGATTCATTAAGTTGAAATTTATTAATTGAAAGTTCGATTTTTCTTTTAATTGCAATATTTTTTTTGATATATTTTTCTATAATTACAAAAAAAGATACCTATGATAATATGGAAATAGTAAAAGTTTTTTTTAAAAATAATTTTAAAAATATTATTTACTCAATTGCTTTTATTTTGTTTTATATATCAATTTACTTTATTTTTAGCGATTTAAATTTAAGTTTTTCTTATATAATTTTTATAGTAAATCTTATCATATTGCTTTTATTTTCAGTAAACAAAAATTTTATTATTTTGGTTGATTTACTCAAAATAAATACAATAATTTTTTCTTTAATATATATTTTTTTGTTTATACAATCATTTTTTGCGAAACAACAAATATTTTTTTTAATAGATTTTATTAATTCTGTACTTATTTTATCTTCATTTTATCTTTCTTTTTACAGTGACAAAATTATTGTAAAAACTAAAAAAATTAACTCTATTTTGGTTTTTAATTTTTTTTTATATTTATATTTGGTTTTAATTTTTTATACTAGATTTTTTTATGATAAAGTTATATTTTTATTTTCAATTTATGCACTTTTTTTGTGTATAATTATTTTTTATTGACTTTTAAAAATTAAATTAATAAAAGCTAATTTTGTTGACTTAAAAATTATTTGAATATTTTTTAGTTATTTTTCAATTATTTTTTGAATTTATTATTTGATATTTATAAATCTAAATTTAATTTTATTAATAATTTTAGCTTATTTATCATATTTTAATTTTGATATTCATAAAAGATATGGAAATTATTTTTCTCTTTTATTTTCTTTAATATCATTTTATTTTGTTATTTTTTATATTTATTATAGATTATTTTGAAATTTTTTAGATATATTTTTTATATTTATTATAAATTTTTGAATAGTATTATTTTCTTATTTTTACAAATTTAAATTAATTTATGATTATTATTTTGTTTATTTGTCATGAATTATATTAAATATAATAACTAGTTTTTACTATTTCTATAAAAATGATTTCAGTTTTTTTAACTTTTGATTAATATTGTTTTACTTTTCTATTTATATATTTTTATGTTATTATAAAATACGTAAAATAGATGAAAGGAAAATAAATAGTATTATTTAAATAAGTTAAAAATGATAAAATTTGTAGATAAATTAGATAAAATTAAAGATTCAAATTTGTTTTTAATAATCGAAAAAAAAGAAGATTTAGAGAAATTATCTTTTTTGAAATTAGAAAAAAATATTACATTAAATTTACTTTCTGTTTTGAAAAAAAGAGAAAATGTGTTTAAAGAATATTTTTTATGAAGAAAAGATTTTTCAAGAATTTTCATAGTTTTTTATTTAGATAAAGAAAAAAGAAATATTTATGAAATTCTTTGAGAAAATATTATAAAACTTCCAGATAATTTTACAATAATTTCAAATTCAAAAGAAAACAATTATAAATTTCTTGAATCAAGTTTATTAACAAGATATAAATTTCAGTATTATAAGAGTGAAAAAAAAGAAGATAAAATATATTTTTTATGTGATAAAAAAGAACAAAAATTATTGGAAGAAAGAAAAAAAGTAATTGACATTATTATAGATGCAAGAGATATGTGAGAAACACCAACTCATGATTTACATCCTGAAATTTTTGCAAATAAAATAAAAAAATATAAATGGAAAAATACAAAAGTAAAAATTTTTGATCCTAAAAAAATTCAAAAAGAATGACTTTGATTAATCTGGGCTGTTTGAAAATGAAGTAAAAATAAGCCATATATGGTTGTTTTGGAAAGGATTGTTGACAAAAAATTACCTACAATTTGATTAGTTTGAAAATGAGTTGTTTTTGACTCTGGTTGAATTAATCTAAAACCGGAAAAATGGTTACCAATGATGAAAGATGATATGTGTGCTGCAGCAAATGTATTTTGAATAATGAAAAATTTAGATGAAAAAAAATTAAATATAAATATAGTATGTGCTATTCCTTTAGTAGAAAATGCTATATGATGAGACGCTTATCGTCCTTCAGATATTATTAAATCATATTCTTGAAAAACAGTTCATATAGTAAATACAGATGCAGAATGAAGACTTATTTTGGCTGATGCTATTAGTTATATTTCAAAAAATTATAAGTTAGAAAGAATTATATCTTTGGCTACATTGACTTGATTAGCATTATTTGCTTTGTGATTTAGGTATGCTTGAATTATGTGAGATGATAGAAAACTTATAAATGAACTTTTAAAAAATTCTGAAACTGATTTTGAAAAATACATAGAATTACCTTTTGATAATTATTTTGTAGAAAAAACAAAATCAAATATTGCAGATTTAGATAATTTAACTGATTCTGTTTTAGCTTGAAGTTCTATGTGAGCAGCTTTTTTGTACAATTTTTTGGAAAACAAAGAAAAATTTACTCATATAGATATAGCATGAATTGCAAATAATACTTTTGAAGTTTATGGTCTTTATGCGAAAGCAACAACATGATTTTGAATAGATAGTCTTTCCAAGATTATATTAAACTATAAAAAATAGCATGAAACTATGATTATATAAACATTTTAAATGAAATTTATATGAAGCACTATATGTTGCTAGAGATAGTGAAAATAACAATGAAGAATTTGTTGTTTATAAAGCGCTTTATGATCATAAAGAATTTTGAAAAGACTCAATTTGGATAAGACCTAAAAAAATGTTTTTAGAAACTATTGAGAGAGATTGAAAAGTAATGAAGAGGTTTGAATATATTTGAGATAAAAAATATAAAGATTTATAATACTGTCATTATTAAGAAAGCACAGAAAAAAACTTTTATCATTTTTTCGTTTAATCTTTTTATCTCATTTATGTCTACAATAATTCAATTTATAAAAGATATAATATCTCCAAAAATATGTTACTCTTGCAAAAATGATGGGGTATTTTTGTGTCAACAATGTAGGGAAAAATTTGAAATAAAAATTCCATATTGTTATATTTGCAAAAGGTATTCTTATAATTTTGAAATTCATGAAAAATGTAAAAAAAGAAACATTTACTATGACAAAATAATAGTTTTGTGTCATTATAAAATTCCTACAATAAAAAAGTTAATTAAAGACTCAAAATTTTATGGGAAAAAAGATATACTCGATGATTTTTCAAAATATTTAAGTGAAATTTTATTAAAAAATGAAAAAAATATTTCAAAAGAAGAATATTTAATTGTTTCTACTCCTATGTTTTGGCTTAGAAGAATGATAAGATGATATAATCAAAGTGATATATTAGCTAATAATTTATCTAAAAAAACTTCGATTTTGTATTACTCTAGTATAACAAAAAAGCAAAAAAATACAAAACAACAATCAAAACTTTCAAAAATTGCTAGAGAAAAAAATTTAAAAAACACATTTATTTTTGATAAAAATTATGCTTCTTTAGTTAAAAATAAAAATATAATTTTAGTAGATGATGTTGTTTCTACTTGAACAACTATAAACGAATTATCTAGGATTTTAAAGCAAAATTGAGCAAAAAAAGTTATATGATTAGTAATTGCTAGTGATTAAAATTTGCAATATTATAAAATTGTGTTATAATATAGTAATATATTATTATCTATCATTTTTAATATGAATGTTATAGATCATTGAGATAGTTTTGATAGGGACAATTCATGTAATTATTTTGATGAAACTTGCCCAAATTGTTGAACATCATTTGATAGTAACGAATGATGTTTAAATTGTTGATATAAAACACTGGAAAATAAAATAAGTGATAGAGTCTCAAAATTAATAAAAGGAGTAGGTAATAAAGGATGATTAGATGAATTTGGACCACTTTATGGTATTATTTATTTAAAAGATTTTATAAACTTGGATAATTGAAATAAAGAAATTACAATTAAGTATTGACAAGATTTATACAAAATTTATGTTTATGAAATAAAAGAATTAGTTAAAACTTTCCCCAACTGGGATTGAGAGGAATATGGAAGTATAAATATAAGAAGTTTAGATTTTAAAATTCAAGTAGAAAAAAAATATTGAAATATTTATAAAAAAGAATTTTTAAATCAAGAAGATTTTTTAAGATTAAGAAATGCGGTAATGTTTTTTTTTAAAAACAAGTTATAAAAATTTTTATAAAATTCTTGTAATATTTTTATTTTCAGTAAAATAATACATCAAATAATAAAGTAAAAGAGGTTTTACTTTTTTTAATATTTTTATCATTTTATGTCAGAATTTTTAGAGATTTATTGAGCTCGTACACATAACCTGAAAAATATAGATGTAAAAATACCAAAAAATAAAATGGTAGTTTTTACTTGACTTTCAGGATCTGGAAAATCTAGTCTTGCTTTTAATACAATTTATAGTGTATGACAACAAAAATATCTAGAAAGTCTCTCAAGTTATGCTCGTATGTTTATATGAAAAATGAATGAGGAAGCAGAGGTCGATGAAATTGTCTGATTATCTCCTACTATTTCAATTGATCAAAAAACCACAAATAGAAATCCTCGTTCTACAGTTTGAACTATTACAGAAATTTATGATTATTATAAACTTTTATTTCTTCATGTTTGAGAAAGATTTTGTATTAAATGCTGAAATATAATTAAAAAAGATTCTTTAAAAAAAATTATAGATGATATATCTTCTTATCTGAATGATACTAAGTTTATTATAAAAGCAGAATTATTTAAAAATAAAAAATGATTAACAAAAGAATTTATAAAAAAAGAAGTTTTAGATGCTTGATTTATAAGATTTAGTTTAAATAATGAAATTTACACTGTAAACGATGAATTAGAAATTGATAAAGAAAAAAACTATTCATTGGATATAATTGTTGACCGACTTATAGTAAAAGATTTTTCACAAAATGATTCAAATGATACAAAAAGGTTAAAAGATAGCTTAAATTTAGCATTTAAAACAGGTAACTCTTTTATAAAAATAGAATTTTTAACTGATAAAAAAAATATAGAAAAAAAATACAGTGAAAAATTTGTTTGTAGTAATTGTTGACATATTCCTGAAGAATTGGATATAAGTTCATTTTCATTTAATAGTCATAAGTGAGCTTGTAAAGATTGTCATTGACTTTGAGTTAGAAATGTTTTTTTAGAAGAAAAAATTATAAATCCAAATTTAAGTCTTGAGGAATGAGCAATTATAGTATATTGATTTTGATCGTATTTTTTATCTTTGATAAAAGAAGTTGGAAAAAAACATAATTTAAGAACAAGAATTCCATACAAAGATTTAACAGACACAGAAAAGAATTTAGTTTTGAATTGAACTTGAGATGAGCTTTATAAAATTTCATTTAAAAATGAAAGATGATATTCAAATATATATAATTCAAGATTTGAATGAGTTTTAAACACTTTAAATAGAAGATTTTTCGATTGAAATATCTGAAATGATTGAAAATTAGATAATTATGTTACGGAGGTACAATGTCCTACTTGTGAATGAAAAAGGTTAAATAAAGAAAGTTTAAGTATAAAAATTGACTCTTTAAATATATGAGAATTAAGTGATTTATCTGTGAGAAAATCTATAGAATTTTTTTCAAAAATAAAATTAAATTCTGAACAAGAATCTACATCAAAAAATATACTTAAAAACATAAAAGATAGACTAGATTTTTTATACTGAGTATGACTTGAATATATGTCTATTTCAAGAAAAGCAAATACTCTTTCAGGTTGAGAAGCTCAAAGGATTAGATTAGCAACGCAGATTTGAGTAAAATTAGAGTGAATAATTTATGTTTTGGACGAACCTAGTATATGACTTCATCCAAGAGATAATGATATGCTTGTCAATAATTTAAAAAAGCTTAGGGATATATGAAATACTCTTATTATTGTTGAACATGATGAAGATATAATGAAAAGTTCTGATTATATTATTGATATTTGACCTTGAGCTTGAATTCATGGTTGAAAAATTGTTGCAACTTGAACTTATAAAGAGATTATAAAAGATAAAAATTCTGTTACTTGACCTTATTTGTCATGAGAAAAAGAAGTAAAAATAGAAAGAAAAAAAAGAAAACAAGATAAATTTTTGAAAATAATTTGAGCAAAACACAACAATTTAAAAAATATAAATGTGTCATTTCCAGCATCAAACTTAAGTGTTGTAACCTGAGTTTCAGGGTCATGAAAATCTAGTTTGGTGAATGATATACTTGCAAATTATTTATCCAATTCTCTTAATAATGCATCAAAATCTTTTTGAAAGTTTGAAAAAATAGAAGGTTTAAATTATTTTGATAAAGTTTTAGTTATTGATCAATCTCCTATTTGAAAAACTCCAAGAAGCAATCCAGCTACTTATACTGGTGTTTTTACTCAAATAAGAGAACTTTATTCTATGACTCATGAAGCACAAATTAGAGCTTATGCTCCTTGAAGATTTAGTTTTAATACTCGTGATTGAAGGTGTAGTGCTTGTGAATGAGAATGAGTAAAAAAAATAGAAATGCATTTTTTACCCCCTGTTTATGTTGAGTGCGAAGAATGTGAATGAAAAAGGTTTAATCCAGAAACTCTTTCTATAAAATTTAAATCAAAAAACATAGCAGACATTTTAGATATGACAGTAGAAGAGGCAATAGATTTTTTTCAGAATCAAAACAAAATATTAAAGATTTTAAGAGTTTTAAATGATGTAGGTCTTTGATATATAAAATTATGACAATCTTCAACAACTCTTTCAGGATGAGAAGCTCAAAGGATAAAATTAGCAACTGAATTATCAAAAAGATCAACATCAAAAACTATTTTTATACTTGATGAACCAACAACAGGATTACACTTTTGAGATGTAAAAAAATTATTAAAAATATTACATATACTTGTTGATAAATGAAACACAGTTATTGTTATAGAACACAATATGAATGTAATTTTAAATTCTGATTACATTGTTGATATATGACCTTATGGTTGAGATAGATGAGGAGAATTGGTTTATGAATGAAGTATAGAATGAATAAAAAAATGTAAAGATAGTTTTACTTGACAAGCTATAAATAAATATTTATGAAATTAAAATGTAAAAATGTTAGATAAAATATCAAAAAATATGAATAATATTAAAAAATGAAAAAACATAAAAGACTTATATAAACAAATAGTTAAATGTCCTAAATGGTGATATCCTATTCTTTTTTTGTCTTGGCTTGTGTGAATTATTTTATGATTTACTGTTTTGTTTTTCTTACCTTGAACAACTATTATATTTTTGTATTTTTGATTAAAAATTGTTTACTTTATAGAAAAATTATTAGTAAATTAAATAGTAAAATATTATTACTCTATAAATTATAATTATGATAACAAAAAACTTTTTGGAAACAATAGATAAGATTGATAGCAATTTAAAAAATTATTTTTCTTCAATGAATCAATCAGATTTAGAAATAATTTTATCAAGATTATCTAAAATAACAGAAGAAGTTTGAGAACTAAATAGCGATATTTTGAAAAAATATTATAAAAGAAAAATTGATAAATTTAGTGAAGAAAACTTAGAGCTAGAGTTTGCTGATTGTATGATAACTTTAGCATTACTTGCAAAAAGTTTAAATATAGATTTAAATAATAGCTTAAAGAAAAAGTTTAAAATAATCAAAGACAGATGATGAGTATAATTTAATTTTTTACAATGCTAAAAACTTTACAAAAAAACATAGATATTACAAAATTGTCAAATTTTAAAACAAAAGCTTTCTCTAAGTATTATTTTGAGATAAAAGTGGACAAAGATTTGAAAAAATTGTCTAAAATTATCAAATTTGCAAACGAAAATAATATAAAAGTATTATTTATTTGATGAGGAACTAACTTGCTTTTTGCCTTTGATATATTTGATTGAATTGTTATAAAAAATTGTCTACAATGATGGACATACGACAAAGAAAATATGATTTTAGAAACATATTCTTGAGAAAATATTTCTGATATAGCAAAATCTTTAGAACTAGATTATTGAAATAATTTGTGGCATAGGTTTATTTGACTTCCTTGAACTGTTTGATGAGCTATTTTTGGTAATGCTGGATGTTTTTGACTTGAAACAGAAAATAATTTTTTGGAAGCAAAAGTTTTAAATTTGTCATACTACACTACTACAAATTTGAAAAAAATAGAAGTTAATTTTTCATATAGAAATTCCATTTTTAAAAAAACATGAGATTTTTTTATAATAAGCGCTAAATTTGACTTAAGTAAGAAAATAGAAAAGTACTCGAGTGATACCGATAATATTGAGTTTAGAGAAACAAAACAACCTAAGTGAAATTCTTGTTGAAGTTTTTTTAAAAACCCAAGTAAGGAATTATCAGCATGATTTGCTATAGAAAGTGTTTGACTAAAGGGATTGAACTATAATTGAGTTTTTTTTAGCCCAATGCACGCTAATTTTCTCATAAACTCAAAAATAAATTGAAACTGGAGGGATTTAATATATATTATTGAACTAGCTCAAAAAAAAGTTAAAGATAAATTTTGAGTAGAGTTAGAACCAGAAGTTAGAATTATTAGTCAATAAATCAACATCGGTGTTGAATAAAGATTTATAAATAAATAGTAAATATGAGAATTCACAAATATTTAAGTCAAGCATGAATTTGCTCTAGGAGAAAAGCAGAAGAATATATAGAAAGGTGACTTGTAAAAATAAATTGAAAAAAAGCAAAAATTTGAGATCAAATAGATCCAATTTATGATAAGATTGAATTTGAAGAAAAAGCAATTGAAGAACAAAAAAATCTAGTTTATTATAAATTAAATAAACCAGCTTGAATAGTTACAACTTGTTCAAAATATTGAGAAAAAAATATAATAGATATTTTAGATATAAAACAAAGAGTATTCCCTATTGGTAGGCTTGATAAGAATACTACATGACTTATCTTGCTTACAAACGATGGCAGACTTACAAACTATTTAATTCATCCTAGATATGAGCATGAAAAAGAATATATTGTTCAAACATTTTGACCTATATGAGATGAAGAATTAGAAAAACTAGAAAAATGAGTATATATTTTATGAAAAATGACAAAAAAAGCTAAAGTAAAAAGAATCAGTTCTTGAACTTTTTCTATTACAATTACAGAATGAAGAAATAGACAAATAAGAAGAATGCTTGAAAAAGTTTGAAGTAAAGTAAAAAAATTAAAAAGAGTAAGGATTGAAAATATTGAACTTTGAAACTTGCAAATTTGAGAATATAAAATGCTTACAAAAAACGAATTAAATAAATTATTTGAAAAAATAGATTTAGAAAAAACTATATAAGATTTTTTATATGAATAATATTTGTTTTAATATTATTAAGAATTCTTAAAAAACGCTCTTTTACTTCTAGAGGATTATTAAAAAAGTTGTATTTAAAATCCAATAATTTATTATTTTCAATTTTAATTTTTTCTATGTATTGAAGAATTTCTTTTTTGTTTTTATAGTTTGAATTATTTATTATATAAGTTAATTTTTGTGTAAATAAACTCAAACTTTTAGAAAATTTATTTGAAATACTTATATACCTTTTTTTTATATTTTCCGTATTTATACAAACTTCTTCTTTTTTATTTTTTAGATAAATTTTTATTTTTGGGTTGAGTATTTTTAAATCTTTAACTATACTTCTCATAACTTCATCAGCATTTGCTTTTTCTAAACTTACTGTTTGAATTTTTTTTAGAGAAGATATCATTTTATCAATTTTTATTAAAAAATTATTTAAATTATCATCTTTTCAAATTTGATATTTATTTATAAAAATTGTTATTTCTTTTTTTAAATTTGACAAATATAATTCTATTAATTTTGCTCAGTCTATATTTGTTTGAGTATTTGGAGTAATTGGAAAATCTACTATTTCAATTTTGTCATTATAATCTAAAGCAAAACAGATGCTTGGTATAAAAAAAATAAAAAACAATAATTTAGATATAATTTTTTTCATTAAACTTTTGTTAAATAAAAATTAATAATTATTATTATGTAAATAACAATAAATTTTAATATGTACAAATTTCTAAAATTTCTTTTTTCTTGACTTTTAACTTATTCTATCAATATTTGATTAACATTCATTTTAATTAATTTTTTAGATTTTTCAAAAGATATTGCATATTTTATTTCTATCTTAATAATTACTTTAATAAACTTTTTTTTATCTTTAAAATTTATTTTTTTAAATGTATATTCTAACAAATTATTGATAAAATACACTTTTGTATTAATTATTTTTTCTACTTTAAATTATTTAAGTGTTTTTTTTATAAAAAATATTTTTCCCTATAATTATTATATATTGATTTTTTTTGTTACAACAATTATATTTTTTTTAAAATTTTTTGTTTATGATAAATATGTGTTTAATGATAAATTAAACATTAATTCTTAATTTTGTATTTTATGATAGTTGCTTTAGACTTAGAAACAACATGACTTGATAAAGAAAAAGATTTAATTATAGAAATAGCAATGATTAAATTTGATGAAAAAACTTTTGAAATTATTGAGGAATTTACAAGTTTGATTAATCCTTGAATTAAAATACCTGAACTTAATTCAAATATTACGTGAATTACAGATGAAATGGTAAATTCTTCACCAAATTTTGAAGATTTAATTCATAAAATAGAAAAATTTATTTGAGATAATCCTATTTTATGACACAATACATATTTTGACAGAGATTTTTTAATAGAAAAATGAATAAATATAAAAAACAATATTGTATTAGATACGTTTTTTTTAGCTAATTTTTTATCAATTTGATGCAAATCATTGAGCTTGGAGTCTCTTTGTATAAATTATTGATTAAAAATAGAAACTTCTCATAGAGCTTACTTTGATACAAAAAACACTTACCTTTTATTTAAAAAATTACTTGAAGAATTTGAAAAATTATGAATTGGTGAAAAGAAATTATTACAATATTTATTTTTTAGAGTTTCTGATAAAAATATTATTTTTTTGAGAAAATTTTTGTTTTCTAAAAGCGAAAAATTAAGTTTTGATGAATTTGTAGTATTACAGTTAGACAAAATCAAAAAAAATGAAATTGAAGCCAAATCTGCAGATATAAAAAAAGTTGAAGAATTTTGAAATTATTATTCAAAAATTAAAAATTTTGAAAAAAGAGAAAATCAATTGAAATTGTGAGAAACAATTGAAAAGAATTTTTTCCAAAACAAAAAAACAGTAATAGAAGCTCCAACTTGAATTTGAAAAACCCTAGCATATTTGATTCCATCAATAATATATTCAAAAAAAACAAATAAAAAAGTATATATATCTACAAAAACAAAGATTTTACAAGATCAAATTTATTCTAAAGAAATTTTAAAAATCCAAAATTCAATAAACCTAGATTTCACTTATACAAAAATAAAGTGAAAAAATAATTATATATCTTTAAAATCATATTTTGATTTTATAAAAAATTTTGATATAGATTATGAAAAATTGTCATTTTTGTCTAAATTAAGTTTATGGCTTACTAAAACTGAATTTTGAGAGTTAGATGAACTTTTTTACGTGAGTTTTGAATACAAATATATAAAATATGTCAATGCTGACAATAATAAAATTCTTGATAAATCAAATAAATATTTAAATGATGAATTTGTTTATAAAAATAAAAAAAGATTGGATAAATCAGATATAGTAATAATAAATCATAGCTTACTTTTTAGTGATTTAAAAAATGATTTTTTATATTTTTGAGATTTAGAGAATCTAATTATTGATGAAGCTCACTCTATAGAAGATGTTGTCACTGATAGCTTAAGAAAATGATTTAACATGAAACAAATAGAGGATTTATTTTTTTACATTGAAAATATTTTTAAAAAAAATTTATTTAATTTGTCTGATTTACTTCTAATTAAAGAAAAAATTTTTATTAACATAAATGATTTTTTCTCTATTTTTTATATTTTTTTAAAGACAAAAACTCATAATGAAAATTATTTGATAAGTGTATTGGCTGATAATAGCTTTTATGATAATCTTGATGAAGAATATTATTTGATTTGAAAAAACTTAAAAGAACTATTTTTTAATTTTATAAAAGTTTTATCAGAAAATACCTTTGATTTTTGAAGAGAGATAAAGCTTATAGAAGCTATTATTGATGTGTTAGACAAGTTTATTAATAAAGACAATTGTGAAGATTATGTGAAGATAATTAATTTTTCACAATACGAATGAGTAAAGATAGAATATACTATCTTAAATGTTTGAAAATATTTAAGTCAAAATTTTTGGTCAAAATTAGATAATTGTTTTTTAATTAGCGCAACTTTAGCTATTTGAGAAAATTTTTCTTATTTAAAAAAATCTTTAGATTTAGTTGAATTTGAGTTTTTGAAATTTGAATCAGATTTTGATTACTCTAAACAAGCAGTTTTGTATATACCAAGCGATATTTGAAATATAAAAAATAATTTTTTTCATGTCAAAGAGTTTCTAAAAGTATTTTTTGAAAAAGTAAAATGAAATACTTTGGTTTTATTTACTTCCCTTTCATTGGTTAGAGAAACATACTTAGATTCAAATTTTTATGCAAAATCTTTTGGAACTAAAATACTTGCTCAATCTGTTTCTTGATCTAAAAATAAATTATTAGAATCATTTTTAGAAGAACCTGATAATAGTATTATACTATGAACGGATTCATTTTGGGAATGAATAGATATTCCTTGAAGTGATTTAAAATATCTAATTATACATAAAATGCCTTTTATGGTTCCAAGTGATCCGATTTATGTATCAAGAAGTTCTTTATACGAAAATCCTTTTAGTGACTACTCTGTGCCAAAATCTGTTTTGAAATTGAAACAATGATTTTGAAGACTTATAAGAACAAAAAACGATTATTGAGCGATAATATTTTTGGATAATAGAATTTATTCAACACAATGGTGACAAATTTTTTATAAATCTTTTCCCGATGAAATAAAAAAATTATTAATTACAAAAAATGAGATAATTTCATCTATATAAAATACAAAAAGTTTTTTAATATTTTTGATTTTAATATTTTTTTATGATATTATATCTTTATAAACATTAAAAAATCTTAATTTATGGAAAACAATCTTATAGAAAATGAAGAACAAAAAAAGGAAAATGTAAATAATATAGAGGATTTTAACATATTTAATGAGATTAAAGATAATTCTATTGCCCAAAAAGAATTATTGGATGAAAAAACAAAAAATGAAAAAAACATTTATGATTATTTACTTTTTTATTGAAATATAATAAAGATTTTTGATTATATATTATTTTTTATAATAGTTTTTTGATTAGCTTATATTTTTATTCAAAAATCCGATTCTTATGCTGAAAAATCTTATTTAAATCTTATTTGTCCAATCTTGGTTTGATGAGAAATAAATACATATATTTCATGAAATGCATGCTCTTCAATAACAGCATTAAATGATGAATATACAAATAAATTAACAAATTTAAAGCAAAAAAATTTTTCAGATATCTGAAAAATATTACCAGATTTATATTCTCTCACTTATAAAGATTCAAAAGAAAAAGAGTTTTTGTTAAATAAATCTAAGGATAGGCTGAAAGTTTTGAATGTTATAGAAGAATTTGAAAATTTAAAAATGAATTATTGAAATTGAGATAGTAAAAAAGTTGTTTGTAAAAGTATGGCAATTGATGAAAATAAAGTTGTAAAATTTGATTGTGAAGCGTATTCCACTGAATGGGATGAAATACCAGGATATTCTAGTGAAATTAATGAAAAATATTATTGAAAATCGATAGCTGTTGCTCTTAGTTTTTTGGATTATCTTAAAAATAATTCAAGTAAATTTACATTAATTAATCAGCAAAAAGAATTTTCTCAAGATATGACAAACACTAATTATTATTTTTACAAAACTAAATTTAAAATAGAATTAAAATATAAATGAGATGATATTATATTATAAACTTATTAAGTAATTATGGCACAAAACAAAAATAAATATGCCTTACCTACATTTTATTTATCGGTAATTTTTCTTGTAACATTTTTTTTGATAATATTTTTTTACATTTGGCCTCAAATAAGCGCTTTAAATGAAAAAAAAGCAGAAACAAAAAAAATAATAGATAATTATGAGCAAATAAGAAAAAAATGAATTTCTTATACTGATTTTATAAGCTTAAAATCTGCAAATAACAAAAACTTATATTTAAGCAGTTTGTATAGTAAAATAGATAAAAATTTTTTTGATAAACAATTTATAAACAATGATGATGGAGTAGATTTTGATTCTTTTTATAATAAAAAAGTAAAGGAAATAAAAGATTTGAAATCAGATCCAGCTTTTAAATCAAGTCAGGATTCATATAAAAATATTTTACCAGCATACATTGATGCTTGACAAATTTCATGAAATTGAGCATGATTTTTAACAGACCTAAAATTCGCTTCTTATATAGAATCAATTTTGTATACATTTAATCTGTCTACAAGTTCAAAGAAAATTACAATTTGAGATTTAAAAGTTTTGAAAGAATATTGAACAGAAAAAAAATCTTCTATAGACACAAACATTTATTATATACCTTTTTCATTTGATGTTTCATGAAAAAAGACAAATATAATTGATTTTTTATATTTTTTATGAAATGTTTGATCTATTAGTGTAGATGAAAATGATAATATTAATTTTGCTAAAGATAATTTTATAAACAAACAATTAAGTTGATTTCCATGAAATAATATTTTGGAAAATCAAATAGCTGACATTGAAAGTATAGAATTTTTAAATGAAATATATCTAAATGAATGATTGATTTTTTCTTGATCTGTAATTGATCATATAAAAAGATCGCAATGAGAAGATTATATATGAGTAAAAATAAATGCTAGATTTTATGTAAAAAGTATACCAGATTACAAAGTTATGGAAGCAATCGAAAACTTAACAGAAAAATTTAATACTTACAAAGTAAAACTTCAAAGTGAATTGAATGATTCAAAAACAATAAAATCTCAGACAGGTTCAACAGAGATACAAAGAACTATAGAAGTAAAAAGAAATTCTTTAAAATATTTAATTGAATTAGAAAAAGAGATAAATGAAATAAAAAAACAAAAGAAAGATTTGGAAAAAGTATATATTAAAGTCCTTGAAATAAACAAAACACTTGATTATATTATAAGAACTACTTGATAATTATAAATTTATGCAATATAAAAATGTATTGGAAAGTTTGAAAAATCTAATTTATAAATGAGATGATATACAACAAATTTGTGATTATATTATCTTGGCAGCAGTTTTGTGAGATTCTTCAGATATTCATATAGAACCTTTAAATTCATATGTAAGAATTAGATATAGGCTAGATTGAGATTTAAGAGAAATACTTGAATATCAAAATTTTTTACATCCTTGAATTATTGCAAGATTTAAAATTTTATCAGAATTAAAAATTGATGAAACAAGAATTCCTCAAGATTGAAGAATAAGTAAAACAATAGAATGAAAACCTTTAGATCTGAGAGTATCTAGTTTACCAACTGTTCATTGAGAAAAAATAGTTATGAGAATAGTTGATAAAAGTAAAAAAATTCCACCTTTAGACGATTTATGAATTGAATGAAGAAATTTTAAATTAATTAAAAAAGCAATTGAATTACCAAACTGAATTATATTAAATAGTTGACCAACTTGATCTTGAAAAACTACAACTCTTTATTCTATTTTAACGATTTTAAATAATATAGATGTCAATATTATGACATTGGAGGATCCTGTAGAAATTCAAGTAGATTGAATTAATCAAAGCCAAGTTAAACCAGATATTTGATATAATTTTGCTTATTGATTAAGAACTTCTCTTAGGCAGGATCCAGATATTATAATGGTATGAGAAATAAGAGATAAAGAAACTGTTGATATAGCCATTGAGGCAAGTTTAACCTGACATTTAGTTTTGTCTACAATACATACAAATTCTGCTGCAGAAACTATTACAAGAGTTTTAAATATGTGAGTAAAATCATTTTTATTACCAGCCTCATTTAACATAATTATAGCACAAAGATTGGTTAGAAGATTGTGTCCTGATTGTAAAGCTCCAATTTCCTTTAATGAAATTTGAAAAGATACAATTCAAAATATAAAAAATGCACTTTCTATGATTCCAAAAGATGAAATAGTAGAAAGAATATGAGATAAAATCAATAAACCAATTTTTTATAAATCAGTTTGATGTGATAAATGTGATTGAGTTTGATTTAAATGAAGACTTTGAATTTATGAAGTTTTGGAAATTACTCCTTGAGTAAAAGATATGATTTTAGCTTGACAATCAGCATACAATATAAACACTCAGGCTATGAAAGACTGAATGATTACTTTAGAACAAGATTGAATAATGAAGGCATTAAATTGACTTACAACTCTAGAGGAGATTTATAAAGCAGCAAGGATTGTAGAATAATTTATAATTAAGATAATATGGCAGAATTAATAATATTGGATAATAAAGATCAAAGCTTACCTCAAACAAAATGAAATAAAAACCAAGGTATTATTTATAAATTGAATAATATTTTATTGTCTTATCAGAAAATTAATATAAGAGATAAATCTATATTTTTTAGATTAACTGCTGTTATGTTGGACTCTTGAATGACTTTGGTAAAGTCTATATGAACTTTAGAGAAACAAGAAAAAAATAAATTAACAAAAAAAATGTTAGCAGACTTTGTATTTAATTTAAAATCATGAAAAACCTTATCTGAGTGTATGGAATTGTATCCTGTAAATTTTTCTGAATCTGAAATATGAATGGTGAAATCTTGAGAAAAAACTTGAAAACTTAATGAAACTTTGATTAGTGTTGCTGATCAAGTTGAAAAAATTTCATCAATTGTAACAAAATTAAGAAGTGCTATGATTTATCCAGCAATGATACTTATTGTTGTAATAATGGTAATAGTAATCATGATGGTTTATATAGTCCCAAAATTACTTGAAATATTTGAAGATAAAAGTGCTTTGCCTGCAAGTACAAGATTACTGATTTCTATTTCAGACTTCATGGTTAATTACGGAATTTTCATAATTTTTTTACTTGTTGTATCTTTTGTTTTTTTTCTTATTTGGAAACAAACTGAAACATGAAGGTTAATTTTAGATAAGTTCAAATTAGTGATTCCTAAATTTTGAGATATCTATAAAAAATACTTACTTTCAAAATTTGCAAGAGTATTTTCAAATCTTATTGCATCTTGAGTTTCTGTTGTTGAATCATTGAAAATAGTTGCAAATTCTTTAAATAATGAAATTTATAGACAAAGAATATTGCTTTTAGTTGAAGATGTTAAATCTTGAATTAAAATATGGGAATCAATTGATCGCGATCCATTATTTCCAGATATGATGGTTCAGATGATTCAAGTTTGAGAACAAACAGCAACCATAGATAAAACAATTGTAAAAGTAGCAGATTTTTTTGATGAACAATTTGATGCTACGATTTCTGCTATCAATAAATTAATAGAGCCAATAATTATCGTATTTTTAGCTACAACAGTATGATTTATAGCAATATCAATAATGCAACCAATAATGTGACTAGCAGACCAGATATCGAATACTTAGTTTTCCCTAAAAATAACCAAAAAAGACTGTCAATATTGACAGTCTTTTTTGCCGAATGTGAAGATTTTGTGAAAATACACGACACTAGTTTGACTAATATACAAAAAAAGATAAAATCTAGTAGCTTAAAGTAATGTTTTATGTGCTCCTTAACATTATTTATAAAAACAAAAATATAAAAATCCTAGAAGATTGTTTTTATATAACCTTGGTGAATAGAAGATAATATTAAATATTGTCTTTTTCTCCCCAAGGTTGTAATTAACAAAACTTTTGGGTTAAGGCTTTAACCTTTTTTCTAGCTTTTTATCAAAAAAGCTAACAACATATATATAAAGATTTAATAATTTTTATATATTATTTTATTTCTTAATAAGTAATACTTTATGAGTAACTTATTTAAAAAAATTGTTTCAGCAACTATGGCTTTATTTATAGTTTTATCTATAACTAGCCCAGTTTCTGGAGTAATGGCTGCTTATTCTTCATTGGATGCAGCAAACAAATTAGCCGGTCTAAATGTTATAGTTGACCAATCTGCAAATCCTGCATTATACAGACTTGGTGATTCTATAACTAGATGAGAAATGGCTAAAGTAACAATCAATCTTTCAGGGGTTGAGGTTCAAGAAATTTGTACTTGAAAATTTCAAGACTTAACTTCAAAAGATTGGGCATGTAAATATGCTGAAAAATGATTATCTGAGTGATATTTTGCTGCAAATGCAAAATTTAGACCTCAAGATAGTATAACAAAAGCTGAAGCATTAAAAATGGTAATGCAAGCTAGAGGAATATCAAAATCTTCTAATTCAGATTGGAGAGCTGCTTATGTTGAAGCTGCAGTGGATGCAAAAGTATTAGAAACTCCATTTACTGATTATGACACTGTTGCTCAAAGAGGATGGATATTTCAAGCTGCTGCTAATGCTGTTGACGCTTGAGAATCTTCTAGTGCAGATGATCTTCTAGATGATTTATTGTGAGACCTAACAGGATCATGAAATACAAACCAACCATGAAATACAGGTTCAGTTGTTGTTACTGGTGGTAAAGTACTTGATGTAGCTTTATCTCCTACAACTCCTGCTTCTGCTTCTATTCCTGGTTGAATAAATGGTTTTCCTGTTGTTAGATATACTTTAACTGCTGGAAGTGAAGATGTTTCTATTTCTTCTATAGTTGTTGCTAGAAGTGGTTTATCTGATTGAGAAACTCTTGATTGAATAGCTGCTTTTACTGAAGATGGTAGAGCTTCTAAATCTAGAAATGATTCTCAAAACAATAATACTGAAGCTACATTAACTATGGCACCTGCTTTAGTTATAAAAGCTTGACAAACAAAAACATTAACATTAGTTGCTGACGTTGCAAATCAATCAGTTGCTAATGGAGATGAATTTGCTTTAACTTTGAAATCTGTTTCTGCTTCAGTTCCTGTTGAAACACACGGTGATCTTATCTCTTCTACTTTTAGAGTTTGATCTGTTGACGCAGCTAAACTTACAATTAAAAAAAGTTGAAACGTTTCTGATCCTACTTTATGACAATCACAAGCTGATATGTTTAGATTTGATTTAACTTGAGATTCTAACCAAGATATCATCGTTAAATCTCTTACATTTAGAGCTAGTGAAACAGATGCTGCAGAAGATTTAGTTAATTTTAAATTATTAAATGGTACTAAAGAAATAGCATCTACAAAAAATATGAATGGTAAATATGTTACTTTTGATTTAGGTAATTGATTTACTTTGACAAACAATAGAATTGAAAAATTCGTTGTTAAAGCTGATGTGGTATCTTGAGCTTGAGATAAAATTGATTGGTATGTTGATAAAGCTCTTGATATATATGCTATAGATTCAAGATATGGATACGGTACAGCTGTTAATATAGATAATGTTTCTGATGGTAATTATTTATCATCTATTACTCTGTTGGCTTGACAACTTACACTAAGTTCTATTAACCCTGCTTCTGATAAAATCAGAGAAGGTAAAAAAGATGCAGTTCTTGCTGAATTAAAAGTTACTAATGTGCAAGGTAAATCATTAGAACTTCAAAAATTCTCTGTAAGGGCTGTGTTAAATCCAGGAACTGCTTGTGTTGACTGAAATAATAATGGTGCTTGTTGAGATATTGAAGATAAAGCATTATCTCTAGATAATTTGTTTGAAAATGTTGAATTATACAACAAAGATACATGATCTAGTTATGAATTAGATTTAAATCCTTCTACTGCATGAACAGTTAATTGAGTATATCAAGATTTAGATTTAAACTTAACATTGGCTTCAGGTGTAACTAACTTCCAAATCAGAGCTGATGTAAAAAATGATTTAGTTAATTTTGATACAACTTCTCTTGTTCTAAGTTTAAATACTATTACTGATACTCCAGTTGATGGTGTATTCCATGTAGTTGAAACTGCTGATGAACAACAAGTTAAAGATATTGCTCCATCATCATTAACATGGAAAACAATAAAAGGAACTGAATCTTCAGCTACTGTTACTGTTGCTCCTCTATCAAACATATCTAAAGTAAGATGAGCAAGTTGAGTTGAAGCTATTAAATTCCAAATTGAAGCTGATCAATCTTCTGCTTTAGTTGTTGATCAATTAAAAGTAAATATAAAAAGTGGATGAGCTGCTGCTACAAATAAAACTATTTCACAAGCAACTCTTTACCAAGGATCTATTGCTGATGCAAATGTTCTTGATAGAGTATCTTGATCTAGTTTATCAAGCTCAGGTGAAGCTACATTTGATGGATTTACTTCAAATATAGCTGCTTGATCTACACAAACTTACTATATTGCATTAGATTTTGTTGATGGTGCTGATTCTTCAGATGGTGCTAATAATCCTTATTATATAACTGTAGATCCAAATGACATCTCTATAGATGATGATGAAGGATATACTGTTAATATGCCAGATCTTCCAGCACTACAATCTACTAGACAAATTACTGTAACTGACTACGGTAGTGTAAATCTTACTCAAGATACTACAAATACTGATAATCTTTACAATAAAACTCTATTAGGAGGTACTTCTAAAAAAGTATTCTCTGTAGATGTTGTTGGTATGAATGAAGATATAGATGTTGCTAGAGTTGAATTTGTTACTGATAAAGCTATCAAATCAGCTGTAGACCATGCAGCATTGTATTTAGGTGATAAACTTATTGCTACAAATACAAATTCTGATATCGTTGATAATTGAGCTACTTCAACTATCACATTTAAAAATATGACTAACTTAATTATACCTCAATCATCTCAAGAATTAAAACTTGAATTGACTGCTGCTACAATGGGTTATGAAAAAGTTGGTAAAACTATTTTATGACTAGGTATAGATTCAGTTGCTCTTAGAGAAATAGACTGAGCTGATTCTGGTAAGTCAATTGCAGATTTTGTTGTTGGTTCTATTGGAAGTGAAAAACCAGTTGATATAGTTCCTGCTGTAGTTACTCCTAGTGTTGTTGAATCATTAAGTTCTTCATCAACACAAGCTAAAGTTAAACTTACTATAGATTCTTGAGCTAACACAATTGATATAAATAACTCAAGTCCTAGTGTAAATGTTCAAAATCTTACTTTCTCAACAGTATGAGCTGATGATGGTATAGTTTATACACTTTATGAAGAGGGTATTGCTGGAAATACAGTTTCTGCAACTTCTGCTTGAGGTAAAGTAACATTTACTATAAACTCTTCAGCTGTAAATCCAATAGTTACTTGAATTAAAACTTTTGTTATAGTTCCTACAATACCTTCAAACAAAACTGCAACATTGATTTTACCTAAAGATGGTATTAAATATGATGTAGTTGGTATAGCATGAGCTACTAATATAACTACTCAATCAACTTCTGAACTAAACTTTGGTGCAAGAACAAATAATTAGTTATATTAAAAACTTATTGAAGTTTTAAAACCTACTTAGATTCCTAAGTAGGTTTTTTTATTGTTTTCTATTTAATGATATTTAAACTTTATTGTGTATTCTAGCATTATACTTTATTGTGTATTCTAGCATTATAATTGTGTGTAATTTGACCATAGAATTAATAATCCATTAATTATTTTAATATCCAATATTGTATTAAATATTGAAATAAATTTACAAAAAAAAGAAATAAACTAGTTTATTTCTTTTTTTGTTTAAAGTTTTAAATTACTCGTTTGTACTATCAATTATTTCTAGCATTCAAATTTGAGTTGGTAATTTTTCTCATTTTTCAAGTTTATATCAAGCATCGATAAATTCTTTGAAATCGCTTTTTGGAAGTACTTGAATTAAAGTTTCATCACGCTCTCCATAAGCATCTTTTGGCTCAAGAGTAACTTTTTTTGTTTCACCTACTTTCATTCATAAAACAGATTTATCAAATCAAGGAATCATATCTCAAGCTCAAACAGTAAATGGTAGAGTTTGATTTCTAGAGTAGCTTGAATCAAATACACTTCAATCATCTAAACTTCAAGTATAGTTTACTTCAACTACACTACCGCTTTCAGCAATAGTTCATGTGTTTACATTTTCTAGAGTAATCTCAAAGCTAAGAGTTTTTCAAGCTAGAGGGTGATTTACATCCAATGTAATAGTTCATTTTATATCTCAAGAGTTTGTCATACTTGTTCAAGTGTTAGTAGATAAATTGCTTCATGTATTAGTATTTGCATCATTCTTTGTGTTTGTACAAGAACTAATTAATAAAATACTAATTACACAAAAAATAAAGATATTTATTCTCTTCATATTATGTAAATTAAAAATTAAACTAATCTTTTTTTAAAAGACCTAGCATATATTGTAAGAATTTTTCATCATTTTCAAAATTTTTTACAGAAATTCGTATTTTGTATAAGTCTACTACTACAAAATCAGTATTTTTATCTAGTTTTAAAAAGTTTTTTAAATCATCAACTTTTATATTTTTATTAAAATCAATTTGATAATTTACTCAAACTTTTTTTATATGGATTATTTTATATTCATTTGATAATATTCTCAGTTTTATCACATCAAATAAGTTTTTTTCCTGTTTTGATAGACTTCAATTAATATTTATAAAATCTTGAATCAATAAATTTAAGTCATTTAAATTTTCTATATTTTCAATTTCTTTGTAAAAATTGATCTTATCTGTATCTGAATTAAAATAATTATCATTTATGTAAGATTCTACATTTAAATCAATTATAGTTTCAAAAATATTTTCTTTGTTATTTTTTAATTCTGTAATCTTTTTTTCCAACAAGTCTAAAAATATATTCACACTTATATATTTATTTATTCAACTTTGTCTTATTCATAATATATCTCATCATCATCTTATTTCTAAATCTTTCATTGCCAACTCAAATCAAGCTCACAGATAACTATAATCAACTATTGTTTTTAATCTTTTTGCTGCATCTTTGCTTATATTTTCTTTTTTGTATAATATATAACAATAACTTTGCCTATCACTTCTTCAAACCCTTCATCTTAATTGATGAATTTGAGATAATCAAAAATTATCAGCATCATTTATAAAAATAGTATTTACATTTGGAAAATCAATTCAATTTTCTATTACTGTAGTAGATAATAAAACATCATATTTTCTATTTTTAAAATCTATAATTCTATCTTCAAGTTCATCTCAACTCAATCTTCAATGTGTAATAACTATTTTTTCTCTAGGAATAAAATTTGATAAAAAATTAAAAATTAAGTCGATTGTTTCAATTCTATTATGTATAAAAAATATTTGTCATCATCTTGAAATTTCGTTTTTGTATCATTCTAGTATAACATTTTCATTGAATTTAGTTACAATCGTTTTTATTTCTTTTCTTCATATGGGGGCATCTTTTATTATAGAAATATCTTTTATGCTTGATAATGCAAGATTTAAACTTCTAGGAATTGGTGTTGCTGACATAGATAAAGTATCAACTTTTATTTTCATACTTTTTATTTTTTCTTTGTGTTCGACTCAAAACTTATGTTCTTCATCCAAAATTATTAATCATAAATTTTTAAATAATATTTTATTTCACAATAACTTGTGAGTTCAGATAATTAAGTCTATTTCTCAAGAAGATAATTTTTTTAAGACTAGATTTGTGTGTTTTTGTGATTCTAGCCTGGTTAATATTTCAACTTTTACTCAAAATTTACTAAATCTTTCTTTTGCTTTTTCAAAATGTTCATATGCTAAAACTACAAGTGGAGAAATCAAGCAAGATTGCTTTTTATTTAAAAAAGCGTTATATATAGCATTAAAAGCAACTTCTGTTTTACCAAATCAAACATCTCATACAAGCAATCTATCCATATTTTTATCTGAATTCATATCATTTAATATTTCATTAATTGAAATAATTTGGCTTTCTGTATATATATAAGGAAAACTATGTTGAAAAGTATTTATTTTTTCTTTATTTAGTTCAAAATAAAATCATTTAGTAATTATTCTTTTTGCATGAGTTTCAAGAAGTTCTTTTGCAATTCTCTCAACATCTTCATTAACTTTTTTCAGTTTTCTTTCCCATTCTTTTGTATTTAATCATGTTAATTCAGGAGTTTCATCTCAAACATACTTACTTACTCTTTTTACTTCATTTATAGGAACAAATAATTTATCGTTATTTTTATAATTAATCTCTATATATTCCTTTTTTATATTCAAGACTTTTTTGGTCACAATTCATTTGAAAATTCAGATTCAATGATCAATATGTACTATAAAGTCTCAAGATTTTATTTTTAAAAGTAAATCAATATCATTTGATAAATTTCTTTTTATCCTTTTTTTTATAAAAATATTTGATATATTGTCATCACATATTACATATAGATTTTGTATTTGAAATGATTTTAATAAATTTTCTTTCGTTTTTGTAATACTACGATAATACAAATTGTTAAATTTAGTAAAATTTTCTATTAAATTAGTATTTTTTGTGTAAATATAAATATCATTTTTTTTATTAAATATATTTTTAAAACTGTCTACATTGTCTACAATTAAATTAGATATTCCTAAGTTTATGCTAAGTTTTCATTGTCAAATATAGTCAAAACTACAAAAATTTTCAAGTGATTTAGTTATTTTTTCATAATTTTCATGAAAATCAAGTTGGTCGATAACAGTAAAAATATTTTTAGAATTTAAGATTTCTATTATTGATCATTTTCATTGAGAATCGATTTTTTTGTTGTTTCATAAAACTAGAGTTTCTATTTTTTTAAAATTTTCATTTTTATTAAAATTATTTTTTTGTTCTAAAATTTCTTCTATAATATCTCACCAAAAGCTAATTTTATATTGTTTTTTTCAATCAAAACTTATTATATGCAATAAATCTCATGATTTTTTATATGATCAATTAATTGAGAAATCACTATAAACAAATCAAATTTTTACAAGCATTTCCACAAAAAGATTTAAATCAAGCTTTTCTCATTTTTTCAACACTATAGAATTTTTTTCTAAATCAGTGAAATTATCTTTTATATTTAAAAAATCATCTATTGTTATAAGAAATAGAAAATCATTTTCATTAAAAACCAAATCACAAAAGTTTGAATAATTGTTTATATGAAAAACTTCCTTTCACAAAAAATCAAAAATTTTCTCGTATAAATCAGCATATTTTTGGTTTTCAACCAGTAAAAGAATTTTTTTATCTTGTTTTTTTAAAATTAAGCTTTTTGAAAAATAATTTCAAAAAGAGGTATAGCTTTTTTTATTTTTTAGATTTATATTTAAGTTTAACATAAAAATATTTATTAATTGAAATTATTATATTTTTTATTTTGAAAAATGAAATTTTTTCTTAATATATAGTATATTTTTTAATAAATATAAATGAATATTTTTTTGAATGCTGTGTCAAAAAATTGATTTATTTTTTGTTTTGATGATAAAAAAAATATTTTAGATAAACATTTTTTTGATATTTATTGAAATGAATCTTTAAAATTAATTGATATTTTTGAACAATTTTTAATAAAAAACAACATAAAATACAATGAAATTAATAATTTAATAGTTGTGAATTGACCTTGAAGTTTTACTTGAATTAGAATAATAGTTTTGTTTGTAAATACTATTTCATTTGTATTTAAAAATATTAAATTAACAGATATATCATTTTTTGATTTATTTAAATATTATCCAATAGTTAAGCAATCTTCAAAAAGAGATTTATTTGTAAAAAAATCCAAAAATGATATAATTCAAATACTTAAAAATAGTGAATTTGAAAATTATTTGAAAAAAAATAAAATTAGTAAATGTTATTGAGAAAGGATAGATTTATGTGATGTTGAAAATGAATTTGATTTTTCCTATATAATTAAAAATATTAATTTTAAAGAAAAGAAGTATATCCATGCAAAATACATAAAAAAACCTAATATTTTTTAAGTTTATAAAATGTCAAAATTTTGAGAAGTTGTTATAGAAAATCCTTTACCTTGAGAAAAAATAGAATTGCTAATAAAAAGACATTGGATAGTTTATTTTGGTGTTTTCTTGATGTTTTTATGATGAATAGTATTAACATCTATATTGTGGTATTTTTTTCACAATAATTTGTTGTTTATATTATTAACAATAGTTTTTTGGATGTTTTATATTCTTTTTTTGTATGTAAAATGGCTTGATCATGAATTGGATTTATTTATAGTTACAACAGAAAGAATAGTTTGAATAGAACAAGTATCTCTTTTGAATAGAACAGTTTCTGAATGTGCATTATCTCAAGTAGAAGAAGTTTGATCACAAACAAAGTGATTACTCGCTAATTTTTTTAATTATTGATCCATTTTAATTCAAACAGCTTGAAATAATACTAGTTTTTTTATGGATTATGTTGAAGATCCAATTTGAACTTCAAGGAAAATTCACAATATTATAAACAAATACAGAAATGATAAGGATCGTTATAATGAAGAGAATAAAAAAGAAAAAATTTTTCTAAATAGGGAAGCTAATCCTATATCTGACACTATAAACAAAATTTTAAAATAATTAATAATAATAAATTATGTTCAATATAGCAATAAATACTTTTAAGGAAATAATAAGAAATAAATTTTTTTATCTTATAATTTTTTTTGCGATTATTTTTATAATTTTTTCCATATCTTTATGAAAATTAACAATTTGAGATGATAGCAAAATAATTATAGATTTTTGACTTGCGATGATTGAATTGTTTTGATTTTTAAGTGTTTTGTTTGTATGAAGTCAGCTTTTGTTTAGAGAAATAGAATGAAAAACTATTTTTTTAATTTTATCAAAACCTATAAAAAGATATGAATTTATAATTTGAAAATTTTTTGGTTTTTCTTTTTGTATTTTTTTAGTAGTATTTTTTGAAACTTTGTTTTTTTTACTTGTTTTACTCATTAAATCCATTGAAATAGATTTTTTGATATTGTTTTCATTGTTTTTTATTTTTTTGAAATTAGAAATACTTTTAGCTTTAGTTTTTTTCTTTTCCAGTTTTATGTCAAATATTTTGACAATTTTAGTAAGTGTTATGATTTATTTTATAAGCCAAAGTTTTTCTTTATTACTGGATCTTGTAGAAAGAACTAATAATTTTATCACTATAAATTTTGTAAAAATTTTACAATTATTATTTCCTCCATTCGAAGCTTTGAATCTAAAAGATGTTATTTGAAGTTTTAAAAATTTTTCTTCGGCTTTTTTTGTAAGCAATACTTTTTATTCAATTTTTTATCTTTTTTTACTTCTAATATTTACTATTTTGATATTTAATACGAAGAAATTTGATAATTAATATAAAAATGAAAAAACAAGAATTAATTGATATTTGAAAAAAGGATTACAAGCTTGATTCTAAAACCATAAACACTGTTTTAAGATTTGTTTTCAATCTGGATTCAAAAGATTTATTTTTACAAGAAGATTTTGATAATATTTATAATTGACAAATTTATTTTATTTTTGAAAAACTTTCAAAATGATTTCCTTTAGAGTATATTATACAAAAAGCAGATTTTTATTGAAGAGAGTATTATATAAATGAAAACTGTTTAATTCCTAGAATAGATACGGAAATACTTGTAAAAAATATTATTGATTATCTAAAAAAATCAAAAAACGATTATTTTTTGCTTGATATATGAACTTGATCTTGAGTTATAGTTATTTCTATATTACATGAATTTATTTCAAAAATAAAATGAGCATATGCTATTGATATAAGTAAAAAAGCATTGGAAGTGGCTATAAGAAACGCATATGAGAATTCTTTAGAAGAAAAAATTAATTTCTTAGAATTAGATTTTAGAAAATTTGATTTTTCTCTTTTTTATGAAAAAAATTTGATAATTGTTGCAAATTTGCCTTATATAAAAAATAATGATTTTGTAAATATGTGATGAGAAGTGTATAATTATGAACCAAGTATATCACTTTATTGATGAGAAAAAACTTGATTTGAATTATATGAAGAATTGATTAACATTTTAATAGAAAAAAAGGATATTTTTAAAAAATTAATTTTATTTATAGAAATCTGATTTGATCAATTTGATACAAGTAAAAAATTTTTTGAAGAAAAATGATTAAAATTTGAAATTTTTAAAGATACAAATAATATAAATAGAGTAATAAAAGTAAAAATAAAATATTAATTTTTAGTTTATGTGATTGGAAGATTTTGATATATGATGAGTTGAATGAGTTCCTGATGCCTGAAATACGGTTTCAAGTTCTTGAGAAGTGTCAGAAAAATTTAAAGAAAGTGTAAAAAAAGCAGCATCAAAGACTCAAAAAATAAAAAAAGATGAAAAAAAAGCAAAAAAATATGATTTTATGCTTTCACAATTTTTGGTTAAAATAATTTTGGATAAAAAATATGATGATTTGTTAGTTTTGTTATTTATATGTTTAGATAAAGCTTATCCTTCAAATTTTTTACTTTGAATTTTTTCTTTGATATATGAAGAAATAAGTCTTAAAATAAGAGAAACTTCAGAAAAAAGTTATCAAAAGTTTAATTATACTTCCAATGAACAGAAAGTATTTAATAATGAAGTTATAAATAACGAGATAAAAATAAGGATAAATTTTTGGGTTGAGGATATGATAGATGTTGTTTTAATTGATTCATCTGAATTAACTACAAAAAAATTACTTGATTTAATAGAACAAGAAAAAAAGGTTTTAGATGATTTTTTTATAGCAGTTTTTGTTTTTTTCTTTAGAGAAATTAATATAATAATAAAAGAAGAACAAGCTTTTAATTATATAGATTTTATTTCAGAAGAACTAAAAAAAGCTTACAGAAAACATTATTTTTCTTTGAAAGTATTATAAAAATTTATGAGAAGAAATTTATTACATATATGATATAGAGAGCTTAGCTATGAAATAAGGGAAATTGTGGTTATTTGAAATGAAATTGAAAAATATTGAGTAAATATGATTTGGGAAAATATATGAGATCCAGTAGCAAAGTGAGAAAAAATTCCAACTTGGATTAAAAATATATTAAAAAGGGCTTTAAATAAAGATGAAGTTTATGCTTATTCTCCAACTAAGTGACTTGATAAAACTAGAGAATATTTAGCAAGAAAGAATTGAAAAATTTTAAAGAAGATATAATATTTTTCAATTGATTATGAGAAGCGATTAATAAAACTTATTGATACCTAGCATTTTCGGCTAGAGTAATTTGACCAAATCCTGCTTACTCAAGTCACGCTTCAGCTGAAGCAACAAATTCTTGAAGTGAACATATAACTTATAATTTGGATCCAAAAAATAATTGGAATCCTGATATTGAGGATATAGAAAATAAAGTAAAATATAATCCAAATGTAGCTTGAATTTTAGTTATAAACCCAAATAATCCAACTTGATCAGTTTTAGCTAAGGATATTTTAGAAAAAATAATAGATATTGCAAAAAGATACAAATTATTTGTTATATTTGATGAAATATATGAAAAATTGGTATATGATAAAAAAATGAAAGTTTTGTTGAAAGATATAATTTGAGATGTTCCCTGAATTTCAATGAAATGAATAAGTAAAGAATTACCGTGGCCTTGAGCTAGATGCGGTTGGATTGAAGTTTATAATAGTGATAAAGATGAAAATTTTGAAAGATATATAAATTCAATTCTTTCATCAAAGATGTTAGAAGTTTGTTCCACAACTTTTCCACAATATGTGATTCCAGAAATATATGAAAAAGAAGAGTTTAAAGATTACTTAAAAAACAGAATAGAAAAATATAAAAACAAGGTAGAGATAGCAAATAAATACTTTTGAGATTTAGATAATGTGCTTTTTATTAAACCCAAATGAGCATTTTATTTGGCTATAAAATTTGATTTATCTAAATTTAATTTAGATTATATTCCAGAAATAAAAGAAGAAAACCTAAAAAAATTCATAGAAGAAAAAACAAACAATAAAAGATTTGATAAAAAATTTTGTTATTATCTTATGGCAAAAAAATGAATTTGTGTAGTTCCTTTAAGTTGATTTAATTCTACCTATGACTGATTTAGAATGACGGTTTTGGAAAATGATAATGAGAAATATAAAAAAATTCTTACAGATATAAATAATTATATAAAAGAATTTAGAATAATTATTTAAAATCTTTTTTGTCAACTCAAAAAACATAGAATATTTTGACAATAAAAACAAAAAGACTAAAATTTTTTTATTTAAAGTTAATAAAAACTAAATGCTACAACAAGCTACAACAAGCTACAAAAAGGGTAAATGAATTAAAGTCTTTAAAAACAAAAGGACTATCTTGTGCAATTCATTTGAAGTGCACAAGATAGTCCTTTTTTTGTTCTTTAAAATCCGAGTAAAAATTAGAATATAGAATATAGAATATAGAATGTAGGAAACTCCTTGTCATACTCGTGCTTGACATGAGTATCCAGAATACATTAATTAACAACAAAACTTTATTTTTTAATATCAAAACAGTATGAAAAAACAAACACGAGCTTTCACACTAGTAGAACTAATAGTAGTAATAGTAATCCTAGCAATTCTATGAACTATAGCATTCATATCACGGCAAAATACAAATAATACAAATCCATGTTATTATACATGTACAGATTGA
>CAZCNE010000011.1:0-36446 GCA_964500515.1 uncultured Candidatus Peribacteria bacterium
GCTGTATAAAAGATTTGTAGTTTTTCATTAGAGAAGTATTAATTTTCTTCAATTATTTCTATATTTTTTTGCATTTCATAATTATTTAGCTAAAATAATTTTGTTTATTATTTAATTTTTTTATATGAGTATAATAAAAGAATTTAGAGAATTTGCTATGAAAGGTAATGTTATAGATTTGGCTGTTTGAGTCATTATCTGAACGGCTTTTTGAAAAATTGTTTCATCTTTGGTTGCTGATGTAATTATGCCTATTATTTGAGTTATTCTTGGTTGAGTTGATTTTTCAAAGTTGGCATATACAACTACAAATTTAAAATGAGAATCTGTAAATATCACTTATTGATTATTTTTACAAAATATTTTTGATTTTTTGATTATAGCTTTTTCTATATTTCTTTTTGTAAAATTGATCAATAAAGCAAAAGATAAAGCATTTAAAAAACAACAAAAAGAAGAAGCTAAAGAAGCAAAACAAAAAGATGAATCTGTTTTGTTGCTTGAAGAAATTAGAGATTTGATAAAAAAACAAAGCAAATCTAAATAAAAATTAAGATTTTTTTATGCAAAAGATATATATAGTTGAAGATGATGTAGGAATTTCTAAATCTCTTGATTTGTATTTACAAAATTCATGATTTGAAGTAAAATTTCAAAACTCTTGAGAAAATGCAGTAGAAAATATTATCAAGACTAATCCTGATTTGATAATTCTTGATATAAATTTACCTGTAAAAAATGGAATTGAAATATGTAGAGAACTAAGAAAAGATATAAAAACTCCGATTATTATGCTTACAGCAAGAAATATGGAAAAAGATAAGCTTGATGCTTTTTCTTATTGAGCTGATGATTATATTTCTAAACCTTTTTCTCCAAGAGAACTTTTGGCTAGAATTAAATCAATTTTTAGAAGACTCGATGATAATTATTCTCAAGATGAAGACATAATTAAATATAAAAATATTGAATTAAACTTAGATAAACAAATTGTTTATGTAGATAAAAATATAGTTGAGTTTACAAAAAATGAATTTGATATACTGAAAAAAATCATTGAAGCAAATTGAAAAATAGTTCATAGAGATGAGCTTATGGATTTGATTTGATATAAAGAATATCTTTTTGATAGAACTATTGATACACATATAAAAAATATAAGAAAAAAAATTAACAATAAATCAGCAATATTGACAGTTAGATGAGAAGGATATAGATTAAATAAATAAACTTTACAAAAAAATATTTTAAAGTATAATAAGCTTACATATGGGGCTAAAACTTTGAATTCTACCAGGATAATAAGTTTTTCTTATATGCTACTTGGGAGGTGTTTATGGCTTCCATAATCAATCATAAACAAAATTAATTGGAAATAAAATTTCTAAAGGATGATTAGCTATTTATAATAAAGTAAAAACTGCTATTACTCCTGCTTTTGCTCCTGTTATGGCTTAGTTCTTAACTTGAACAAAACGAATCTGTAAGCTCCTTTTTAGGATGAGTATCATTTGATCTCTTACAAACTTTGATAAGATTTATATTTAGGAAGATTATCATAGTATTAAAACTAAATCTAGATTTTAAATTTTAATAAATTTTTGTTTCAATCTAGTATAAAAAAATTTACTTTTTTCAGTTTTTTGTTTATTTTTTATTGAAAAATGTATCAAAATAAACTATAGTAGTAAAATTATAATTGAGACATTCTGGGACGGGAGTTTAATTCTCCCTAGCTCCACCATTCTTCGCTTTGCGATGAGTGATATAACACGAATTGGAAATGGAAGAATGTCCTGCGAATCTTTAACAAGGCAAAGCTACGAACGGTAAACCAATAAAATTATAAAAAATACAAAAAATTATGTATTATGTTTATATATTAAAAAGTTTAAAAAAACAAGGATTTACTGAAGATTTAAAAAAGAGAATGCTTGAACATAATGCTTGAAAATCATTACACACAAATAAATATCTGCCTTGTAAAATTATTTATTATTGTTGTTTTATTGATAAAGATATAGTTTTAGAATTTGAAAAATATCTGAAATCTGTATCTTGAATAGCATTTAGAAATAAAATATTAATAAGTTCTTAATTCAAGAACTTATTTTTGATTTTTTTTAAATATGTTTATTAGTTTAGTTAAATAAATGAATATCCCAAATTATAAAGAAAATAATATAATTAACTTGATAAGTTCTATAAAAACTTACTCTTGAGTAAAATCTTATTATTCTGAATTGAAAAGTTTAGACAGTAAAAAACTAAATAATTATCAAAATATAGTTTTATTTGTAGTTGATGCTCTTTGATATAATTGGCTTCAAAAATACTGAAAAAATAGTTTTTTACATAGAAATCTAAAACAAAAACTTCAAACAGTTTTTCCTTCAAGCACAGCTTGTGTAATTACCACTATAAATACTTGATTTCTTCCTTTTGAAACATGAGTTTTATGACGGAATATGTATAGCAAAAAATTAGATAAGATAATAAAACTTCTTCCTTGGGAATATAAAATACCTAAAAGGTCATTGTGAAATGACATAAAAGTTGAAGATATTGTTTGAAAATCTTCTTTTTATGAAGAATCAAATAAGGAAGTTTTTATAGTAACAGCTGAAAAAATATATAATTCTAAATATAATATTTTTTATAATAAAAATTTAAAAACCTTTATTTATGATGACTTAGATTCGTGTTTTTTAAAGACTTTGGAAGCTATAAAATACAATGATAAACAAAAGTATATTTTTTCTTATTGGGATGGTTTTGATAAAAATTGTCATGATTTTTGAGTTGATTCAAAAGAAGCTTTTAATCATTTTCAAGAAATTGATTTATCTTTTGAAAAATTATACAAAAGTTTACAAAATACAAATTCTTTAATTATAGTTACAGCTGATCATTGACAGATTAATTTAAAAAAAATTATTAATTTCAAAGAAGAATATAGAGAATTAAATGATATGCTTAAAATTCCTTTAGCTTGAGCTCCAAGATACCAGTATTGTTTTGTAAAAGAAGAATTTATAGATAAATTTTACACTGAAGTCAAGAAAAAACTTTGAAAATATTGTGAAATTTATACTAAAGAAGAAGTTATAAAAATGAAAGTTTTTTGAGAAAAAAATGATTCTAGATTTTTGTGAAGAATTTGAGATTTTTTAATACTTCCAAATCCTTGAGTTGTAATTACAGATTGAACTGATAATCCTCATATTGCTTATCATTGATGATTAACTGATGATGAAATGAATGTTCCACTTATTTATTTTTAATTACAATAACTTTTGTCTACATAAACTTTATTTCAATCTAAATTTATATAATAACATAATCATTTTGCTCATAAATAATAAATTCTAAAAGGAAAATCATAATAACTAGGAACATAGATACTGGTTGGTGTCATATTTTCTTCTTCTTTTTCAATTATTATCCCCCGTAATCAACGAAAATTTTTTATAGCTTCAATTTGAGCTTTTTTAAATTCTTCTTTATATTTGTATTCTCAATTTATATCCTCTTGAGCGTATCATAAGCTTATCATTTCTTTGTTTATGTTTATTCAATTAACATAAATGTATGCTAAAAGATTTCAACTTGCATCGTATTTTCATTGTTTTTCATCATATTCTAGAATAATCTTATTATTTCAAATTAATTCTTTAAGTTTATTTGTTGATTCATTTGCTCATTCTTCAATATATCAATATCTCAATGCTGTAGATTCTGGTGCGTCTATTCAGATAAGTCTAATTCTTATTTCATTTCAATCTTTTAAAATATCAATTGTGTCTCAATCTATAATTTTTATAACTTCATATGTGTTTTCTCTTGTTTGTGTTATTGCTTTATTATCATCTAATTCATCCAATAATCAATCTAAGATACTTTTTGAATTTAAATTTTTTTGAACTTCTAATAATATATAATATACTCTCTCGTATTTATAATCATATTGTATTTTTGGTAAAATTTCATTTAATTTTTGATTAAAAGCAATTTGTTTATCTTCACTGACAGTTTGTAAAACGGTATTAAATTTTTCTACTATAATTTTATCTTTTTCACTTAAAGTATAAGCAAAAGAGCTGTTGATAGATAAAAGTAGTATAAAAAAACTTATTGATAATTTTTTCATAAAAAATAAGTTAAGAAATAAATTGTTTTGCCTTTAATTACGACTTTTGATTATCTTTAAACTAGTTTTAATATATAATAAAATGATATTGAATTTTCTGTTTTGTCAAATAAAAATATATATAGTAAAAAATTTTTTAATATAAAAAAATAACACAAATTGCACTTCATTAATAATTTTATTGCTTTTTTTTTGCCAATAATATAGAGATAGAATATTTTAATTTTTAATATATTTTTATGCAAAAAAGACAGAAATTTGATTATCAAATTTGTGAATTTTTTCCTAATTTTTGAACTTGTATTCCAAAAATTATCTGAAATAAAAATTATTGATATATTTTTCAAGAAAAAATTATTTTACTAACAATCTTGATATTATGGATTATTTTTTCTTTTATTTACTGGAATTTTGTAAAGAAAAAATGAAAAAAAATTGACAAAAAAGTTTAAATCATATAATATGATAGTACATTACCACAAAAGAGATTCTTAAAAGTGTTAGTGCTTCCAGACATCTCTTTTTTTATTTTTCTTTTTTATATTCAATTATTTTTCTTACTCTCTCTAATGATATATTCATTCAATATCTACAAACAATTGACTTATATAATGATGAATAATTATTATTTGGAAATAATATTTTTTTTAATTTTTTATGCTTAATTAAATGTTTAACAGTTTTTATATAATCTCAATCTCAAGATACTAGCACAATTTTATCTGATAGATTTTCATAAGAGCATTTCATTATTTCATATACAATATCTGTATCAACATTTCATTTTTTCTTTCCCTTCATTCAGCTTGAATGTTCTCTGAATATTACGATAAAACCAGCCTTTTGCAGGTCTGTATATAATTCATCTAGGCTTTCATCTACACATCATAAAAAGTAGTAAGCTTCTTCTACATTAAACTTATCTTTTAAATATATTCTAAATCTAAACAAATCTATTTTCCATCATTTATTTTTTGTTCAAAAATGTAAATTTTGTCAGTCAATATATGCGAAATTTTTTTCTGGCATCTTTTTTATAGAATAAAAAATTACTTTCTATTTAACATAGTATATTGAGTATATATTTTGTCAAAAGTTTTTTTAAAATTCTTTTTTAATTTTTTAAACATTTTTTTATTTAAATATCAAATCAAATTGCATTTTTCAAAAATTTTATTATCTTTTATTTATTATCTTTTATTTAAAAAAAATATGTTAGCTGATTTACTTTTTCCTGAAATTACTGAAACTCTTGAAGATTTAGAAAAAAAATATCCAAAAAGACAAGAAAATCAAATTGTTACTCGTATGGCACCAAGTCCAACTTGATTTGTACATATTTGAAATGTTTATTCTGCGATGCTTGATGATATATTTGCTCATAAAAATCCTAATTGAATTTGTATGCTTAGGATAGAAGATACTGATCAAAAAAGGGAAGTAGTTTGAGCAAAAGAAAAATTATCACAAACATTTGAAAAATTTGGAATAAAATTTGATGAGTGAGCTATTTGAGAAAACTGAGAAGATATCTGAAATTATTGACCATACACACAAAGTAAAAGAGAATATATCTACAAAGTTTTTGTAAAAGAATTACTTGCAAGATGACTTGCTTATCCTTGCTTTATGTGTGAAGATGAAATTTGTCAGATAAGAGAAGAACAAACAATTTGAAAACAAGTTCCTTGAATTTATATGCATTATAGCAAGTGGAGATGAGCAAGTATAGAAGATATAAAAACAGCCTTGGAAGAAAAAAAAGAATTTGTAATTAGACTAAAATCTCCTTGAAAAATGTGAGATAGAATCATATTAAATGATTTAATCAAATGAAAAGTAGAAACAAATGATAATTTTTTAGATATTGTAATACTTAAAAAATGAGGTTTACCAACTTATCATTTTGCTCATTTAGTTGATGATTATCTTATGTGAACAACACATGTGATTAGATCAGACGAATGGTTTGCTTCACAAGCTTTACATGAACAATTATTTCATATTTTTTGATTTCAAGCCCCTTTATATGTGCATTATTCACCACTTATTAAGCTTGATAATTGAAATAAAAGAAAGCTTTCAAAAAGAAAAGATCCAGAGGCAAATGTAGAATATTATTTTGAAAAATGATATTTAATACCTGCAATTATAGATTATTTAGCAAATATAATAAATTCTTCATACGAAGATTGGAGAAAAGAAAACTATGAAAAAAATTTTAGAGAATTTGATTTCAAAATAGAAAATATGTCAAAAGCTTGAGCTTTGATTGATATGGATAAACTTGATAATATAAGTAAAGAATTTATTGCAAGGCTAAATAAAGATGAATTGTATGATTTTTTACTAAAATGGTCAAAAGATTATGATAAAAAATTATTTGAAATAATTTCAAAAAATCCAGATTATACAAAAAAAGCACTAAATATAGAAAGACAACAAGAAAAACCACCAAAAAGATTTGCAAAAATGAGCGATATTTCTTCACAATTATTATTCTTTTTTGATGAAGAATATGATAAACTTGAAATTGATTTTTCAAAATTAATTCCAAACATAAAAAATGAAGATATTTTAAATTTTTTAAAAAATTATATAGAAAAATATTCACTTGAAAAATCAAAGGATGAATGGTTTAATGATTTAAAAGAAATTGCTTCAAATTCAGGATTTGCTTTAAATAATTCTGATTTTAAAACATGAAATTTTATCTGAAAAGTTTGAGATGCTGCTATGATACTAAGAGTTGTTTTATGTTGACAAACTCAAACTCCAGACTTGTATGAAACTATGCAAGTTTTGTGAAAGGATAGGGTAGAGAAGAGGATTAGAAAGTTTTTATAGAATTTAAAAAAATTTTTTTATTTTTTATGAAAAAAATATTTTTACCACTAATTTTTATTGTATTAATTAGTATTTGATCTTTTTATTATTATAAGGATTCGATAAGTTTTGAATGTGATTTTTCATATGGTAATATGCCACACAAATCGTGAATGTATGTTGAAGGTCTGACATCAATTGAAATCCTTTATAAAATAAAAATAAAAAATAAGTCAAATAGAGTAGCTAAATGACTTCTATGAAAGTATGAAATTTCAAAGGATTTAGAAAAATATATAGTTGATAAAATTATTTTTGAATTTCCATTAACTGTAAAGTGAAAATCTTAAACTGGTTTTTGAGTAGTGGTTTCTTTTAAAAAATTAAAAGAAGCACCAAAATCATGAATTAATTTTATTCTTACTTGGAAAGAAAATTGAGTGTTAAAGAAACAGTATTGTAAATAAAAAAAATTAATTCAAATTTTAAGCAAATGCCTTGTAATCTAATTATTATTTTCTAATTGCTCTATATTTTCATTTTGTTTTAAATATTTTTTACTGCATTACATTTGGATTTACACTGTTCATAATTCAATCTCACATTTTATCTACATCGTTAATTACTTCTTTTGCTGTATCAATAGTTTCTTTTCATTTTTCTATAACTTTTCAAGCTTTATCAATAGTTTCTTGAGCTCAAGATAATGTATTTTTTACATTATCAACAGTTTCTTTTATATCATTTTCAGCAACTTTGTAATGTGGATTTATCTTTGAAATGGCTCAAGAATAAGTTTCTCTTAAATTATTGTTAATTCTTTGAACAACAGGATAATTTTTTTCCCAAATTTTTATATTTTCTCAATGATTACTTATATAATATATATAAGAAAAAAATACTACAAAAATTAAAATTATATAAATAAATATTTTTTTCATGCAATGTTATTAATTATAAATTTTTTATATTTTAAATTTTTTTGCTTCAAAATCAAGTTTTTATGTTTTTTTTGATTTTAAAAAATATTTGAATAATATTTGTTTAATTTAATACTTAAATCTATAATTAATGACTATTTCAAAAAAGTTTTTTATAGTTTTTCTTTCTTGTATTTTGTTTATTATTTTGACAAATATTTTAGCTTTTTATTTTTTCTATAATTCTTATTTAAAAATTTATCTAGCAGAAAAAATTCAAGCAAATAAAGAAATTACTCTAGATTATATAAACAAACTTTTAAAACAACAAGCTTCTGATGAAGTTGATGAAATATTTAGCAATGTTGAAATAGAATTTTTTGATTTACTTGACACAAATAATTGAAAAATTTTATTAAATAATGAAAAAAACAGAGATATAGTAATTAATTATCTTATAAAATCTTGATTAACTCCAAAATATATAGAAGAAATAATTCCAACTGATAATTTTTCAAAAGTTATAGAAAAAGTTAAAGATAAAAATTCGCCAGAGTATCATTTTTTAAATAAACTTCTTTTATCAATAATTTTTATAAATTTTATTGCTTTAATTTTAATTTTGGTATTTATTGCTATTTTTACTCGTAAAACTGTTTTACCAATACTTAAAATAACTAGAATTATTCAAAATTTGGATTTTACAAAAAGATCTAAATCAGAAATTATTTACAATAAACAAGATGAAATTTGACTTTTGGTTTGAGCTATAAATGATTTAAATAAAAATTTAAATATTCAGGAAAATATTAAAAGTAAATTATTAGCTGATATTAGTCATGAATTAAAAACTCCAATAACTTCTATTCAGTGTTATCTTGAATGAATTTTGGATTGAGTAATTAAGTTAGACGACAAAACTTTGAATTCTATAATTGATGAAATGAAAAGATTAATTAGTCTTGTTAATAAAATTATGGAATATGAAAAATTTGATAGTCAAGAACTAAAACTAAATTTAGAAGAAGTAAATATTTCTATTTTGCTAAAAGAATTATCAAACACAAACAAGAAAAGATTAACAGAAAATAATCAAAGAATCAAGATCTCATGACTTGAAAATCAAATCATAAATCTAGATAAAAATTTATTTAAACAATTGGTTTACAATATAATTTCAAATTTTATAAAGTATGCATGAAATGAAACTATTTTAAATATTATAGTTGCAAAAAATTATATAGAATTTGTGGATAATTGAAAATGAATTCCAGCTAGTGAAATACAATTTATAACAGAGAAATTTTATCAATCAAAATCTGACAATTTTTGTGATATAAAGGAAAGATGAATTTGAATTTGATTAAACCTTGTTCAAAAAATAATTTTTGCGCATGATTGGAAATTTAAGATAAAATCTGATACAGATAAGTGATTTAGTATAAAAATTTATTTTTAGAATAGATTAATTAACAAATTTGTATTTTGTCTAGAGTTTTTTAATTTTTAGCTTTTTTCCTTTCTTCTTTTAATTTTCTTTTTTCCTCTATTTGTTCATCCAATTCTTTATTTTTTTCTTGCATATATTTTAGAAATTCTCATTTTTTAAATTTATATATATAAATTCAAATAATTACAGTAACTGCTATCATTATGTACATCATATAATCAATTATAAGTTGATAATATGTTGCAAATAAAACTCATAAAACAATTAAAATAATTGCCCGAAGTATTGATCAAATAATATTGTAAACAAAAAAAACTTTGTTTTTCATTCACATACTTCAAGCTATAAAAGGTACAAAAGCTCTAGCAAGATTATGAAACTTTCATAAAATAATACCAATAGGTCACCATTTTTCTATTCATTTCTTTAGATATTTTAATTCAGTAGTTCAGATTCAAAACCAAGTTCAATATTTTCTAAAAAAACTATCTCAATAATATCTTCATAAAAGGTATCATATATAATTACTTATTATTGCTCATAAAGAAGCTAAAATCATAACATAAATAAGATTTGTTTTATTTATTTTTGCAAAAAATCATCAAACTATTAAAAGTATGTTTTGTCATGGAACAACAACTCATAAAACAGGAAATCATTCAACAAGTCAGCTTAAAAATACTATCAAATAATTTAAATTTCATAGAGTATAAACTATTTTTTCTATCCAAGCAATAAAATCTTTTACTAATCATGGTTTAACTAAAGCTAAAATTCATAAAGCTAGAGTTAAGAAAATTAAAAATTTCATTATTATATCAACAATTTTTGCTCAAAATTTCATAAAATTTTATTAAAATTAAAAATTTTTATTTTAACAATTACTTAAAATATATTAAATTTTATTCTCTATATTTTATTTTACAAGTTTATTTTGATTTTTTATAATTCTTTTTATAATACAATAAATTTATTATTAAAAAATTTTATGTTAAAAGTTATAAAAAATAGAAAAATATATTATTCTATATCAATTGTTTTGACAATTTTGTCATTGATTTTTTTGTTTGTTATAAAATTAAATTTATGAATTGATATGACTTGATGAACTCAAATAGAATATACATATTCAAATAATATAGACTTACAAAAAGTAAGAGAAATTACGAATTCATTAAAAGATGATATAAAATATGAATGAAAAGAAGTCATAAACAATGTTGATGTTTACACTATCACTTGAGAAAAAAAGTTCGCAGTTATATCTTGATTTGATTCAAGTATAAATGAAAAATCTTTAGATGAACTGAAAATAAATTATAAAAATAAAATTTTTGAATCATTACAAAAAATTGATCCAGGTATAGAACAAAGTCAATATATAAATGTATGAAAAAGTTTTTGAGATTATATTAAAAGTACAGCTTATTTGACTTTATTTATATCTGTTTTAGCAATAGCTTTGTATTTAGCTTGGGCTTTTTCTTGAATACTTAAGTGATGGAATATAGTTCTTTCTTTTTCTTTTATAGTTATACTTACTTTAAGCCATGATTTACTTGTTTCTGCTTGATTCTATGTTTTTACATCAAATTTTTTACCTGATTTTAAAATTGACACTTTTTTTATTACAGCTTTATTGACAATTTTGTGATTTAGTGTGAATGACACAATTGTTATTTTTGATAAAATAAGAACTAATTTAAAAATTTATACAAAAAAAGAGAAAATGAGTTTAGATAAAATAATAGATTTATCTATAAATGAAACTATGACAAGAAGTGTTTATACAAGTCTTATGATTATATTTATGTTATTTTCTATACTTATTTTTTGACCAGAAACAATAAAATGATTTGTTTTAACAATGATTTATTGAACTCTAATTTGAACTTATAGTTCGATTTTTATTGCTTCACCACTACTTTATGATTTAAATAAAAATTTAAGTTTAGAAATATATGAAAAAAAAGCAATTTCAAACGAAGATAAAATAATTGTATAATGTTTTTTAACGGTTTTAAAACTTAATTATTTGGATTATGATAAAAATGCTAGTTTTTGATATGGATTGAACTCTTACTCCTAGTAGACAAGAGATAAAACCAGAAATGCTTGAATTATTAAAAAAGTTATTAAAAAAATATAAAGTTTGAATTATTTCAGGTTGAGATTTTGTTAGATTTGAAATTCAAATTTTACAATTTTTATGAAATGATGAAAATATTTTAAAAAATCTTTATATATGTCCAACTCAATGATGAAAAATGTATGTTTATAAAAATAAAAAATGGGAAAAATTGTATAGTTTAGATTTTACAAAAAAAGAAAGAGAACACATATTAAAAACTCTTGAAAATGCAGTAGAAAAATTATGATTAAAACCCGAAAAAACTTATTGAGAATTGATTGAAGATAGATGAACTTTGATTTGTTATGCTGCATTATGACAAGAAGCTGATCCAAAACTTAAACTTGCTTATGATCCAGATTTTAAAAAAAGAGAAAAAATTAGAGATTTTATAAAAAATGATTTAGAATGATTTGAATTTCCTATATCATGATCAAGTTCTATTGATATAATCAGAAAATGACAGGATAAAGCTTTTTGAGTTTGAAAAATTATAGAGTTTGCTTGAATCAAAAAAAATGAATTAATTTTTATTTGAGATAGAGTTGTTGCTTGATGAAATGATTATTCTCCACTTGAAAAAGGCTATATCTCAAAAAGAGTTTTTACTTTGGATGATACTATGGATTTTATTTGAGATATTTTAAAAGAATAATGCAAAAAATTAATTTAATTCAATTTCTTCCATATTTTCCACCTCATAAATGATGACTAGAAACTGTTGCTGAAGAAATTTGAATTTATTGGGAGAAAAATAATCTGTGAAAATGCATTAATATTATTACAAGTTTTAATCAGAATAATGAAATTATAGAAAATGAAAAAATTGTTTTAAATTGAGAAGTAATTTGATATATAAAATATTGAGTTGAAAATTTAGTTATTCCAAGTTTTGAAATAATAAATAATTTCCCAGTTTATAAGATTTGGAGTAAAAAGTATAAATTAATAAAAAAATATTTAAAAGAAAAAATATCAAATAATCAAAAAAGTTTTAGAATAATAACTCATACTAGATTTTTTTTAACAAGTTTAATTTGATGAAAATTTGCTAGAAAAAATAAAATTAAATGGGTTCATATAGAACATTGAAGTGATTATGTTTTATTGTCAAGTAAGCTAAGAACTAAGATTGCATATATTTATGATAGAATTATTTGAAAATGGATTTTTAAAAATGTAGATAATATTTTAGCAATTAGTGATGCTTCTAAAAAATTTATTTTGAAAGAATTTTGAGAAAGAGAAATAAATGTTTTTTATAGATGATTAGATATTGATTTTGAAAATATTATTGAAAAAAGTTGAGAAATAAAAATTGTCTTTATTGGGAGATTGGTGAAATTAAAATGAGTTGAGTTACTAGTAAAAGCATATAAAAACACAAATTTAAAAATTCAACTTATTATTATTTGAGATTGAGAAGAAAAAAAATATTTAGAAGAATTATCAAAATGAAAAAACATTAAATTTTTATGAATAAAAAATAAAGATTTTGTAATAGATTTTCTTTCTAAAAGTAATTGTATTTTAGTGAACCCAAGTTATCAAGAATGACTTCCAAGTTCTGTAATTGAATGATTGTTAACTGAAAATATAGTTTTAGCAAGTAATGTTTGATGAACAAAAGAAATATCAGATGAAAAAGACTTAATTTTGTTTAAAAAATGAGATATTGTAGATTTAGAAGAAAAGATAAATTATTCTATAGAAAATTATAATTTATTAAAAGGAAAAAGTAAAGAAAAGGTTAAAGAAAAATTTTCTTGGGAAAAAAATATTTTAAAACTTTATAGTTATATAAAATAATGCATAAAATATTATTTATATTACAAAAAAGGAATGATGCAATTTGAATTGTTGATTTTTCAGTAAAAAAAGAATTGAAAAATATTAAACATAATTTTGTTTTTTTTGAACTTAAAGAAAAATGAGAAAATAAAATTGAAGTTATTTTAAATTATCTTATAAATATTTTTTTATTGTTAATAAAAGTATTTTGATTTAAAAAAGTTTATTTTTCTTGGGAAAATCCATATGTTATTTTTGTAAAATTTTTTTATCCTTGGAAAAAAATTTTTATGTGTGTTCATCATGTTGAGGATTATTGGTGAAAATCTTTTGTTTGAAAACTTATCTTAAAATCTGTTTATAAATTTATAACAATTTCAAATTTCACAAAAAAACAACTTATTTGAATTTGAGCATCAGAAAAAGATATTTTTGTAAATTATAATTGAATAAATAAAGATTTTTTTCAAGAAAAAATAAAAAACTTTTTAGGTTTTCCATATATTTTATATGTATGAACTGAATTAGAAAGAAAAAACTTAAAAAATCTTTTTGATTCCTTTAAGTTAGTCTTGGAAAAATATGAAAATATAAAATTGATTAAAATATGATTATCTTTTGATAAAATTGAAGAGAAAAAAAATAATGATTATATAAAAAAATTAAAAATAGAAAAAAATGTTATTTTTATTAGAAAAAATTTATCACATATAGAATTAAGAAAATACTATTCAAATGCAATCTGTTATGTATCAGTTTCAAAACTGGAATGATTTTGACTTACAATTCCTGAAGCTCTTGCTTGTGGATGTCCTGTTGTTGTATCTAATATTGAACCATTTCAAGAAATATTATGAACTAGTCAAATAATTGTAAACCTAAATGATATACATGAAATATCTAAATGAATTTTAATATATATTGAAGATAAATATTTTAGAGAAAAAATGATTAAAGAATGAATGCAAATTACCAAAAAATTTAATTGGGTAGAGAATGTAAATATTTTAATAAAGTTTTTGAATTAATTTTGTTATAATTTGCTTTGGTTTATATATCAAATAATAATAATTTTTTTCTGATAAATTTACCATAAAAAAAATAAATAGCCTGTTATTTATAAATTTAAAAAATCATTTTATACTAAATTTATCAATATTTTTTGCATTTCTGTTTTTAAAAGCAGTTTGATTTCTATATAACCAATATATATTTTTTTTAGGATGATCGCAAAAATACTTCCAAGGTTTTTCTCAGGCATAATGAATTATAATAGGATTTTCTATAGATTCAAAAAATTCTTTTTTCTTATATCATAAATTTTTGTATTTTTTCGTATAAAAATTTAAAGGTAAAGAATTATATTTTGGCTCAAGATTTAACCATTGATTTTTTCATATTTGATTTAGTGCTTGTTGATCATTATCAAATAAATTATCTTTATTTTTTATAATGTATTTCTTAACTTTTTCAAAAAATTTTTCTTTTCTAATTTTTTCTAAATTTAGAAGTAAAACTCAAGCATTAAAAAAAATAGAATCCTTTCAAAAATTTAATTTATCTTTATAATAATTTCTTAGAGTTATTTCAGAAACCGCTCAAAAATAATAATTTGTTATATCATAGGAAAAAATTTTACTTAAATCTTTATCAATAATTACATCACAATCAATGTATAAGATTTTTTTTATATTTTTCAATAGCTTTCAAATTTCTAATCTATAGTATGTAGCTATTCATATATTACAAGGATATTCTTTATAAGAAGAATTCTCAAATTTTAGATAATATATTTTGAAATTTTTAAAATTTGCAATTGATTTTAGTATTTTTTCTTTGTTTTCTTTTCTTATTCATCAATCTAATATAAATATATTTGCTAAAAATGATTTGTTTAAATTTTTTATAAGTGAAAATATAGCTACTCATAAATGAGGAGCATAAGAATCATCAGAAGCAAAACATATATCTACTACTTTTTCCATATTATTTTTTCTAAGTAAGCTTTTCTTATTTTTTCATATAATCATATTTTTTTTAGAAAAATTGATATGTATTTTACAAAATTATATTTTAAAAATTGAGGTAATATTTTTATAAAATATTTTAATCAATTATTTCTTTCATTATAATAATCTATAATAAATTTTTTTGTGCTTCATTGAAAATGAAGAGCATTAAATTTTATTTTATCATTATTTAAAAATCAATAAATGCTTTTATTTTCAAAAACAATTTTTTTTAATCAAAATTTTTCTTTAAATCATTCTGAAAATCAAAGATTGTTATCAAAGACTTCTTTATTTTTTATAATTCATATATCGTTTGAAATTAAATTTTTGGTTTTCTTTAAAAATAAATAAAATAAAGTCATATCTGTTATACTGTTACTTTTGTCTTCATAAAAGTTTCAATTGTTTCTATAAATTACTGCATATTTTTCTCATTTATAATATCTTTCTAATTCTTTTATGTTTTCTTTTTTTTTGTAAATATCAAATACAAAATTTTTAAATTTCTCAAGTCATATTATATTTCAAAAAAATACGTGTCAACAAGATCCAACATAATTAAATTCACTTCAAGATAGATTTTTTTTAAAATATTCTATTAAATTTGAAAATACCATAACATCGGAATCTATGTGACAAATATTTTCTATACTATTTTTTTTTATATATTCTAATAATATAAACCATCTTTGAATACAAAATATCTCAAATTCATATGCAATATGACTCATATGCTTATATATTTGTTCAAAATTTTTGGAAAAATCAAAATAATTTTCAATACTTTCAATTTCAATAATATTTTTTAAAAAAACTTTTGTTTTATCTAAATTGTCTGTTAACAAAATAATATCATTTTTTTTATGATATTTTAAAAGCTGTTTTACTGTATATTTAAGATATTCTTGAGTTCATTTATGTATTAAAACTATTTTCATAATTATATTTTTTGTACTAAAATAAAATTATTTAGATATACTCTTTTATTTTTTGAAAAATCTAATAAAGATAAAGTGTTTATAATTATTTGACTTGGAATTCATAAAATTATATTTAAGAATATTTTCATATATTTATTTTTTCTATTATGAATTATCTGAGCTATGTACCATCTTTTAAGTTGTAATAAAGTTAGATAATAATTTCATAATCTATTATGTTTTATTATTTTAAATCAGTTTTTTTCTAAAATATCTTTAATTCAAAAATATGTATAACGTGCAAAATCATAAGGTTCTTCATGTTCTCAAATCATAAAAGGTATTGTAACTATTCAATATCATCATTTTTTTAAAACTCTATTTATTTCTTGTAAAATCTCATCTATATTAAAAACATGTTCTAGAGTTTCTGTTGATATAAATGAATCAAAATTATTATCTTTAAAAGGTATTTTTTTTCCATCCCAATAAATATCTATATTATTTTTTGCATTATCATGTCAAGAATTCTTAAAATCAAGTCAGATATATTCTTTGTAATTAAATAGATCTTTATATGGTTTTTCTCAATATCAAAAATCTAATACTTTTCAAATTATAAATTGAGAATTATCTATTATTTCATTGTATAAAAGTTTTCTTATAATGTAACTAGGGTTTAGCAAAAAAGAAGACATTCATGAACCAAAATTTAATTTATTTTTCATAATTATTTATCTATTATTTTTAAAATTAAAAAAGTCTTTTTCCATTTTAAATAAAAATCATATTAAAAACATTATTAAATAAATTAAAATTATTAGTTCTTTGGAAAAAATATATATTATACTAAAAAATACTAATAAATAAAAATAAATAACACTTAAAGGTAATTTATTTATTCATCAAAACTCTTGGTTATATTTTAATATTAAATTGTATAATTTAGTTATAATAAAAATAAAAGTAGAGTATATAAAAACTTGATTTATATTATCTAAATAAAAAAATAAAATACAAAATGGTATAAGAAATTTTGAAAAATGAAGTAAAGATATTGATAAAAAATTAAATTTATAGTTTCTTATAAAGTTATGTAGATAAAAAGTAATTTGAGTAAAAACTATAAGAAATAAAAAAATTAAAGATAATTGAAAATTAAACCTTCATATAAAAATAATAGATATTAATACAATAAAAACTCTCAAAAATATTTGGAAATATATAAATTTATCTCATACATTTTTATCAATTCTAAAGCTTGGTTTTTTCTCTTTTTTTATAGAAAAATAATCATTTATTATATATCAGATTTCGTATTGGATATAATAAATTATTAATAAAAATATATATAAAAGTATAATATATATATTAAGCAAATTTTTTTCAACAATTATTCAATAAAAAAAAGGAACAGACATAAATAGAACATTTTCAGTAAGAAAATGAAATATTCATTTTAATCATTTAAATCTAGTATTGTAAGAATAAAATAAAGGTGAGTATTTTTTAAATAAATTCATATTTTAATTTTTTATTTTTTAATTTTTGATTCCAATAATCTTCATTTTTTAATTTAACTATGTATAATTCTAGAGATTTATTTTTTTTAAGAAAATAATTTATAAGAGATATGTCTTCCATATTGTCAGTGTAAAAAATTATTTTATCAAATCATAATATATTAAAAAATTTTTGTTCAAAAATAATTTCTTTTTTTCAAAGTAAATCAAAAATATATTTTCAAGTGTAAATTCAATTTTTAACTTCTAATTTTGAACAAAAATAATCAAATTTAAATTTATTAGCTAAAATTTCTATAGGTTGGTTTATAGATGCAGATAAAAGTATAATTTTTTCGTTTTTATATTTTTCTATTTCGGAAATATTTATTAAATTTTTAAAATATATTTCAGAAAATTCTTTATCAAATTTTTTAACTTCTTCTTTTTTTAATCATTTAAAAAAATTTCATATAATTATTCTACTAAAATCTTTTCTTAAAATTTTATTTATAAATACGTAAAAAATCCATATATATTTTTTAAGAAAAAAAGGATAATAATATCTCTTATATCATTTTTTTATTAAAAATCTTATATAATCTATTGTTGAATTTCAATTATATAATGTTCAACAAACATCAAAAATGACTAAAGTTTTATTTTCCATTTTTTTGAATTATACTTATAAATTCCCAAGTATTTATTTTTGGAAAACTTCTTCACATTCATTTCCAATATATTTTTGTGAGATTTAAAAAAAATAAATATACAAGTCTTTTAAAAAATATTCATGTTCATACATGTGAATTTAAATGTATTATTTTATAATTTTTAATATTCTCATTTAATAATTGTTCAAAAGAATTAGGACAGTAAGAAGTTTTATGGGTTAAATCAAAGTATCTATGTTTGCTTGCCTCTATTGTACTTTCACAATTTGGCATATAATTTATCCATATTCCTCATTTTTTTAAAGATTGATAAATAAGTTTTATACAGCTTTCTCTTTCTTCTTCATTTAGATGTTCAAAAACATGAGACATATAAACTAAATCATATTTTTCTTTTTTATCTTTCAGAAAATCTCAAAAAGAAATAATATTAAATTTGTATTTAGGATATTTTTTTTGTAAATCATTTAAGAAAAATCAGTCAATATCTATTCAGGTATAGTTTTTAATTCATTTGTTTCTACAAACTTCAGTAAAACCTCAAGCTCAAAAACCTATCTCTAATATTTCTAAATCTTTATTTAAAAATCCTCAGATTTCTTTTTCACTTTTTTCTATTAAATATTTAAAATCACTTTCTTTTAAACCTCATAAGTTTTTGTATGCAGGATTATTTGTGAAATAGTTGTTCATAATACTATATAGCTAAGAATTTATAAATATATATTTTTCGTTTTAGATATAATTTAAAGTAATATATTTAATTTTCAATAAAAATTATTTGAAATAATTTATTTAATCTATTATTAAAAACTAAATCCCAACTCCCACATACTTTATCCCTAAACTTTCAATACTCTCTTTATTAAGGATATTTCTTCAATCAAAGATAATTTTATCTTTTAATCTTATATTTTCAAATTTTTCTAAAAGTATATTTTTGTCTTCATTTGCTATAAGTAAAAAATTTATATCTTTAGTCAAATCTTTAAAATTTTCACAAATTTCAATTGGATAAAATCATCTACTTGAAGACAAAGTAAATCATTCAATAAATTTAGAAAAATTTTCTCTAGCTTCTTTTGTATAATCAAAAACTTTTAATTTTGCTCATAAAAAAAGTAATTTTTTTACAATTTCAAGTCATCTTGATTCTCTTAAATCATCAGTTCAAGGTTTAAATGAAATTCAAGCAATTCAAATAGTTTTTGAGTGCAAATTTCAGTCAAATTCGGCTAAAATCTTATCTATAAAATAATCAACTTGAGAATCGTTAACTTCATCAACTTTTGAAATTATTCATCATTCCAAGGAATTTTCATTAAATTGATGAATCAGAGATTTTACATCTTTTGGAAAGCAAGAACCTCAATATCAAATTCAAGCATTTAAAAATTTTTTTCAAATTCTATCATCAAGTCAAATAGCTAAACTTATATCTTTTATGTTTGCTCAAACTTTGTCAGAAAGCCTAGCAATTTCATTTATAAAAGTGATTTTTGTTGCCAAAAAACTGTTTGCACTATATTTGATCAATTCTGCAGTTTGCCAATCTGTAAGTATTAAATTTATTTTTTTATCTAAAAAATAAGAATAAACATTTTTTATTTTTTCTATATTTTTTTTATTTTTTAAGTTTTTAAAACCTAAAACTATTCTATCAGGATTAAAAAAATCTTTTAGAGCAATTCATTCTCTTAAAAATTCAGGATTTGAAACTATTTTATTTTTTTTGTCTAAAAACTCATAAATTTTTTTGTTTGTTCAAACAGGAACTGTAGATTTTATCACAATTATTTCATCTCAATCTAAATATGCTTTTATATCTTTACATGCTCAAAATACATATGATAAATTTGTTTTTCAAGAATCATCTTGTGGAGTTCAAACACAAATAAAAATTATTTCGCTTCATTTTATTTCTGAAACATCTGTTGTGAAATTGATATTTTTTCAAGTCTCTTTTAAAAGTTCTTCAAGTCAATCCTCATAAATAGTTATTTCTCAATTTTTAAGTTTATTTATTTTATCTTCAAATACATCAACTGAAACAATATCAAAACCAAGTTTTGCAAGTCAAACTGCTTGAATTAATCAGATATATCAAGTTCATATAATAGAAATTTTCATAATTTTTTATTAATTTTTTAAATTTTACTCAAATTTTTATATATTTGAAATTTTTCTTTTTATTCTTACTTTTTTTATTTCTTGTAAGAAAATTTTAAATTCTCAAAGATTTACTAAAAAATATATTCAAAAATATATTAATCAAATTCAAGCAAGAACAAAAAATTCCAAAATTCTTTTAGGATTAAAGTTATTTAAAAAAGGTATAAAAAAGTAATACAATAAAATTCATATAATTGAGAATATAATTGTATTTTTAAATAAATATTTATAATCAAAATTTGAATAATATTCTTTGGTTTTTAACTCAGAAAGTACATAAATCAAGATCCATCAAATTCAGGTAGCAAGCGCAGCTCAGACAACTCAAATTATTTTTATAAGTATAAAATTCATAATTGTATTTACAAAAATTGCAATTAAAATTATATTTAATCTTTCTTTAACTTTTCAATTTGCAGCCATTATATTGAAATTGATTTGTAATAAAAAATTAAAACTTAAAAATAAAATAGAATATTGCAATATAACTCAAGACATTGCAAATTTATCTCAAAATAAAATTGTAGAAATATTGACTCAAAAAACTAAAAAAAATATAGAAAAAGCAATTGAAAATGACAAGAAGTTTTTTGTAAATATTTTTTTGACTTTTTTGATTTTTTCATATTCATTTTTTGCAATCATTTCAGAAAAAACAGGAAATAAAAATACGAATATTGGTCAAATAATTATAAAAGGAATTCAGATTAAACTTAGATAATTTGTATAATATCAAGCGTCTTTATTTCAAAGTAAAAAAATTATCATTTGCATATCTATTTGGCTTAAAATTGTACTTGCTTGTGCTGAAAGAAAAACAAGTAAAGCATATTTAAAAATTTGTTTAAATAATTTTTTTGTGTGAATAATTTTTACATTTTTTAGATAATTTTTATAATAATTTTTGTAAAATAAAAAAATTGCAATAAAGACTCAAAAATACATTCAAAAAACCCAAGCAAAACTATAATTTTCTACATTTCACAAATTATTAAAAAATAAATAAATTGTAAATGACAGAATAAAAAGCATTCTAAAAAGATCAGTTATTTTTTGTAAAAAAGTATTTTGTACTGACTGAAAAAACACATTTATAACATGAAAAAATGTGTTTCACAAAAAATAAAATGCAAAAATTTTTATTATTGCTATACTTTTATAATCATGAAAGTAATGATTTCATAAAATATTTGCTCAAAAATAAAATATCAAAAATATAATGCTTCAAGTTATAACTTGAGCTAAGATAGCATAAAATACTATAGTTTTTACTTTATCATATTTTTTTTCAGTTATATATTCTGGAACAAATTTATTTAAACTTTCTGCCATTCATAAATCATTGAAAGAGCTTAATAAAACCATTAAACTCATAACTCAATAAATTATTCCTATTTCTTCAACTTGTAAATCATAAGATAAAATTATTTTTATTATGTATCAGATGGGAGCAACTATAAAAGAAAAAAAATATAACCAAAATCATTTTTTTATAAATTTTTCTGCAAGTGAATTGTGTTGATCGATCATTATTGAAGTTTTAATAATATATTTTATCTCAGTCTTTATTCATTTTTAAGTTTTTGATTTCTTTTATTGTTTTATTATTTTTTCAGTCAATAAATTTCAAAATTTCATCAATATTTGCTTCACTAAGTCAAATTGTAGAATTATTATTTCTTTTGTAAAATATGTATCTTATAAGTTCTTTTTTAAAAAACAAACTTTTTTTATTAAACTCTTTTATAGAAAAATAATTTGTAGTTTTGTTTTTTCATTTTTTATTTAATAAATTTTCTTTGTTATTTTCCAAAAAATCAATAATTTCCTGATCTATAAAATCCTTTAATTTTTCAAGATAATCCATAAAATTTTCTATGTTTTCTTTGTAATTTTTGTTTATTTTTTCAAATTTTGGAAGTATTTTTAATCTAAGATAATTTCTTGTGATTTTTGTATCAAGATTAGTTTTATCTAAAAAATATTTAATTTTGTTTTTTTCTAAATATTTTAAAATTTCATTTTTTGTAATTCAAAGCAAAGGTCTTAAGATATTTCCTGAATTTTCGGTCATATTTATAAGACCTGAAATTTTGCTTCATCTTGTTAAATTGAAGAAAAAAGTTTCTATTTTATCGTCTAAATGATGAGCTGTAAGCAAGTATTTTGCATTATGTTTTTCTTTTATTAAATTCAAAAACTCATATCTTTTTTCTCTTGCTGTTTCTTCTAAACTTTTTGATTTTGAATTTTTTTGAACCTTTTTGATATTTTCATTTCAAGTTTCGACTATAAATCAAAGTTTTTTTCATAATTTTTCTATGTATTTTTCTTCTTTATCAGCTTGTTTTCTAAGTTTATGATTAAAATAACAAACTATTAAATTTTCTCTGTATTTTGTTTTAAGTATTTGATAAAGTAAATACATACTGTCAGGTCAACAAGAGCAAGCAAGTATAAATTTGTCTTTTTTTCAAATATATTTTTCTAAGAATTCTTCTAATTTTAGCATAATTATTTCATTAATTTTTCTATATTTTACAAATCATAATTCGCATAAAATATAAAAATAATTTTATTTACTTTCAAATAAAAATCAATATAATTTCGTTTAAATATATTTATTAAACAATTTTTATTTTATGAAAGATAAAAAATATAATTCAGATTCTAGGTTAAAAGAACTAAACAAAATGGAAGAACTATATAAAAAAATTGAATCTCATCATAAGTATTTAAAACATGTAAATAAAAAGTTTAAAGAAATTGATAGTGATTTAGAAATTTTGGAAAAATATTATCAAACAGAATGGCTTAAAGATTATGAAAATTTTGATAGTTCTAAGAAAAATTTTTATATTTTATTAGAAGATCCAATTTATGATATTTTTCGTGATATAAGTTCAGAAAAGGTAAAAATATTGAAAAAAATTGTCGCTAAATTAAGATAATTATTTATTTTTTTAACTACATTTATATGAAAAAAATTATTATATTTCCAATTTTAGCTTTGTTAATATTTGGATGTTCTTTGGGTGAGCAAAAAGAAGATATTTTAGTATTAAAAAATCAAATTAGTGAAATTTCTTCTCAAATGGAAACTTTAATGCACGAGAATAAAGAACTTAAACAAGAAAACAAAAATCTTGAAACTGAAAATAATCAATTAAAAGAAAAAAATTAAAGAAAAAGAAAATTCTAAAGATAAAACAGTTGATTTTGTAAATTTTTTTCTTGCAAATAATCCTGATGATTTTGATTATGATAATTTAAACAAATATTTTGTTTCGGTAAAATGAAACTTAGAAAATCCTGTATCTTCTACTGAAGATAAAATTTTGTATTCACTTAAAAAATTATTTGAAATAAAAGAATTTAATTATTGAGAATATAAAAATTATTTGTATGAATCAGATTTAAAAGTGAAAAATATCACAAATGAAAATTGAAAAATTATTGTTAATCTTGAATGAAAAATAGTTGGAATATGATCAGTAGCGGATATTTTTATAAAGCCACAAATTACAAAAACTATCGAAGAGTATACAAAAAATTATATTATAAAAATTAATAATAGTGAATCAGAATGGAAATGTAGTTTGGATAATAGCGGTTTATGTGAATAAATCTTAAAATGTTTTTAACATAAAAATGTACAATCATTTAATTTATTTAAAATCAAATCAAGATATTAGTTTAGATGAACTTAAATCAGATTTTCTTGTTTATTTTAAAGATAAAAAATTAAAAAAACCAGATAAAATACTTAAACAAAAAGAAAAACTTATAATTGTTTATTGAGATTATAAGTTTTATGCTTACATAAATAAAGAAAACTATACAAATGAAGAATTACTGGAATTACTTCAAAACAATAATTATAAAGATTTTGATTTAAAAGCTATAAATAAAGATAATTTTAAAAATTCAAATATCAGAATTGAGTTTTATTGAGAAGATGATTTTTGAATGGAATATTTCAATGAAAGTATATTTTTACTTGAATTTTTTGAAAATTCTTGAAATTATTTAATTTTTGAGAGTTTTGCATAAAAATTTCAAAAAACCTTACTTAAAAAATTTATGCTGTAATTTTTATACAATTTTTGACAAAAAATCAAAAAAAAATACAATTTTAATACTTATTATTTAATTTTCATAAATATGTGAAAGTTTTCAGATTGTAGACAATCAAAAAAATGTAGAATGACAATTATTTGAATACTTATGTTTATAGTATTACTTCTTATAATTTTTTGGAAAAAATGAACTACAGCACTTATAGTTATATTTATTTTGCTTGCTGTTGCTATGTGACTTGAATGATTTGATTATGATGTGGATTTAGGTAAATTATGGGAAACTTGAAATTATCAAGAATCAAGAGTTGAATCTGTAAAAGATAAGGATTGAAATACTATTAGACTTATTTGAGAATGTGTAAAAAATGATTTAAATTGTAAACATTTTAAAACTCAAGGTGAAGCTCAAGCTATGTATGATAAATGTGCAACTGAAATCAAAGCAAATAACCCAAATATAGAAGATCCAAAAAAACTTGATATTTATTGACTTGATTGAGATAAAGATGGTATAGTTTGTGAAGCTTTACCGAAATTTGCTAATTAATTTATTTTTTTAACTATTTTCTATGTCTGTAAATGATATATTACAAGATGTTCTTAAAAAAAATGTACTTGAAACTATTTCTCAAAAAACTTGACTTGATACTGAAACTTCAAAAAAAATGTCTCAAATAGCTTTACCTAAAATGCTTGAAGCTTTACAAAATAACGCAAAAGATCCAAAAAAAGCAGAAGCTTTGGAAAATGCTATATCAAAAGATCATGATTGATCTATTTTTGATAATTTACAAAATCTAGATTTGACTGATTGACAAAAAATTGTTTCTCATATTTTTGGTGATAATAAATCAAAAATTGAAAAAGAAGTAGGGAATAGTGATGTTCTTAGTGCTATTGCTCCTATGCTTTTGTGAGCTTTGTGAAAACAAAAGCAAAAAACTTGAATTTCTGCAAGCAAAAATCTAAGTCAAGATTCTTTATTTATGCAAATGTCTAAAAAATTTTTAGATAAAGATTGAGATTGAGATATAAAAAATGATTTATTTTGAATGGCTATGAATTATATAAAAGGTAAAAAGAAATAAAAATTAAGTAAAGTTATTAAACTATAAACAAAAAATAAAAATTTAAAAAATAAGGTCAAGACTGTAATAACTAATTAATTTACTCAAAATTAGATTTTCAATCCATACTAATTTTTTCTCCTAAAAACTTTGGTTTTGAATTAAAAAGTAAATTGAGAAAGGCTTTTATTCGTGAAAGTTTTTCTCTTTTTTTATAATAATTTATATAAACATAAGTGTGTAAATCACTTTTTACTCAATTACATTTTATTTTTAATCATTCACAGATATACAAAGCCCTTGGTAAATGAAAATTTTGAGTAAAAATATTTAATTCACTATTTCAAAAAATTTCTTTAGCTCTGTATAAACTACTATAAGTATCAAATCAAGCATAATCTAAAAATATATCATCTTTTTTTACTTGATTTTCAAAAAGATAATTTTTTGCTGGAGTGGTTTCATCATAATTTTCTCTTCAATTATCTCAAGAAACAAGAATTTTTTCAATTTTTCAAGATTTATATGCTTTTAAAGCTGTATCAAGTCTATCTCTAAAAATATCACTTAAATTATTATTTTTTACTCAAGCTCATAAAACAAGTCAAACTTTTGATTTTGGAATATTTTCTACTTCAAATATTTGATTTTTATAATTATTTTCTATTTTGCAATTTAGACTAAAAAAGAAAATTACAAAAATTATTCAAATTAAAAGTAAAATAAAAATTATTTTTTTTAAATATTTCTTCATAAAAAATTATTATTTAATTCAAAGCTAAAATCTATTAAATTATCATCTGGAGCGGTTTTGTTTAAAATTATTTTTCAGCAAGTTTTACATTTGTGTTTCAACATAATTCATTTATTTTTTTTATTATCTATTCAAATAACTTTCATCATTCAGTGACAATTTGAATTTCTATCTCAAGGAAAATTTTTATCTAAATGTTTACTATAAAGGCAAAAAGGACAGTGATTTCTAGCACTTCAATTTGGATGTTTTGAAACTTCTTTTTTACAATTTTCACAAATAAAATTTTCATTTCGCATTATGAACATAATTTTAAATTTAATAATTTCTAAATTTAAAGTGAAAAAATAGCTTTATTACTGCAATTGATACATAATTATTCAAACAACAGAAAGAATCATTCAAATTAGCCAAAAGCGAAAAACTATTGTTTCTTCATTCCATCAAATTGCTTCAAGATGATGATGAAAAGGAGCAATTTTAAATATTTTTTTTCATTTTCTTAATTTTTTACTTGTAATTTGAATTATCACAGTAATTGTTTCAAATATAAAAATTCACATAATGACTAAAAATACACTTATAGTATTTGTGATAACTGCCATAATTCACAAATTTGCTCAGAGAGACAAGGCTCAAACATCTCACATATAAAATTTTGCTGGTTTTACATTGTACCATAAAAAAGCTACAAGTGCTCATACAATTACTAAACACAAAGTAGATAAAAGATATAATCATTGATCAAATGTTATATAAGCATAAACTCAATAACAAAATAAAAGTAAACCTCAAGCAAGTCAATCAAGTCAATCAGAAATATTTACACTATTTGCTGAAGCTATTATCACTAATATAAAAAATGGAATAAAATAAACTCAAAGTTCAAGATTTTGCTCGAAAGGGATTTTTAATGTTCTTATATAATGACCAGTTTCATCAATTAAATTCCATCATAGTTTATAATAAAACCACCAACTTCAAATCAATGAAAAAATTATAAGTAAAATCATTTTTAAATTTGCAGAAATTCATTTTTTACCATATCATTTTATATTCATATAATCATCAATTCATCAAATTAATCATATAGTAAATAATGTAAACAAACTCAGATAAGTTTCTTTTTGATTTAGAAGAGAATTATTTATGTATCATAAATTTTGTAAAAATATACTGACAATAACCATAAATGCTATCAAAAACAAAATTATTGCTCATCACATATTTGGAGTTCATTCTTTTTTCTTGTGTAAATTAAAAAATTCAATTGCTTTTCCGATAAGAGCATCTTCTCTGATTTGTTTTCAGAATTTTATATTTTTTAAAAATTCTATATAATATGGTACCAACAAATAACCAATTAAAAAAGTTGCAATTCAAAAAGTAAAAATCTGAACAAGTTTCATAAAATGTAATTAGATTAAATTAAACTTTGCTAATTCTAATAAATAATTTTGTTTTTACAAAAGTTTTAATAAAATTGACTAATAAATAAAAAAATATAACTTTTATAAATGAAAAAAATATTTTAAAATAAACAAAAATATTTAATACTTTTTAATAACAAAACAATGAATTTAAATACAAAAATTATATTAACAATTAATGAAAATATAAAAAAATCCTTACTTCAAATGTATTCTTTTAATTTAGAAAAAAATGATTTATATGAAATATATTCTTATAAAAGAAAAAATGAAGAAGAAGAAACTATAATATTTTTTCATATTCAAATTGAAAAATTTGCTGAAATTTTAACTTATATAAATGAAAATTATATTTTTGATAAATTTATATTAATTTGAAATTCTCTAATTTTAAGAAATCAAGATTTGGAAGAATGAGATATAATTATACCAAATACTTTTCTTGATAAAAATTGAGAAAATCCGATTTTTTTGGAATATGCAATTTGAGATAATTATGATTTAAATAAATTTTGATTACTTCTAAGTTGAGTTTGTATTAATTGAAAAAATTTTGAAAAATTTGAAAATAAAGAAGAATTTCAAGCTGATATAGTAGATAATGATTCATACGTTTTTTTAAAATCTTTTAAAAGAGAGGATTTAGAAAAAGTTGTTGTTATAAGAAATTGTATAAAAGAAGATTCTAAAAGTATAAATTCAGAAAATCTTTTAAATATCATGGATGTTATAATTTAGATAAGAAAGAAAAATAAAATTTGAAAGAACTTTTTTAGAGTTTTAATTTTAAATTATTTCTATTATACTTCTTACTGAACAATAATTTCACATTATTCATATTCAAAGCTTTTCAAAAATAAATTTTTTAGGAATTTTTATATTTGTTGTTTTTTCTATTAAAATATCTTTTCAAATTGTAATATGTAAATTTTTATTGAAATCAATATAATCCCCATAATCTTTTACCCAATTAATAGTATTTTCATAAAAATTATTTCAAACAATAAATGAATTTTTGCTTACTTTTTCAATTTTATACTTTGAAACAATTTTTATGATTTCTTTTTGTAAATTATTTAATTTTTCATTTCTTAAAATATCAATTCAAAAAAGAGTTCTATTAAAGATATTTCAAAGTTCTATTTCAAACTTATTTGTTTTTAAGTTTTTTAAATCATCAATTAAATTTTTCAAATTATCCTGAGAAAAAACTTTTTGATAGAGAGTTATGTGAGGAATATAAGGTAAATTTTCTTCAAAATAATCACTTTTATCCAATTTATTAATGTATTTACAAAATTTACTAACTTCTTTGCTTGGATAAATGAAAATATTTATTGCTTTTAAATTCATATTAATAACCTTCAGTAAATATTTGTTCTTTTTGTATTCAAAGTTCTTGTAATTTCAAAAGAACATCTTCAATCATCAAAGGATTTCAACAAATATAAAATTCTTCAAAATTTGATAAATTATCTTTAGTCAAAAATTTTGTAATTCTTCAAGAATGAAATCACTTTTTTTCATCTGAACTTAAATGATAGTCAAAACTAAAATTTGAATTATTTTCTTGTAATTTGCTTAATTCATCATAATAAAAAACATCTTCATTACTTCTTACTCAAAAAATCAATTTTAAATTACAATCTTGTTTTTTTTCTAAACTTCAAATTATTTGATTATAAAGTGGGACAAAACCTACTCAAGTTCATAAAAAAAGTTTATTTTTATTATTTTCTTGTAAAATAAAATGTCAAGCTGGTCAAACTCATTTTAATACATCTCCAATTTGACTATCACAAATAAACTTACTTCATCATCTTCAATTTTCTAACCTTTTAATTATAAGAATTATTTTATTTTTATCATAAACATCAAGCATGCTATAAGCTCTTCATCAAATTCAAGGCAGTATAAAAGTTATAAATTGTCCAAATTTATAACTTATATTTTCACTAAACTCAAAAACTAATTTTAAAACATCATTTGTAAGGTTGATTTTTTTAATTAATTTAAACTCTTTAAGCATTATTTTTTATTATATTTTTAAATTTTCATTATTATAATAAAAAATAAAATTCTAGCAAAAAAATATTGAATTAGTTTTATTGTTTGGTTTTTATATTCATTACAATATTATTTACTAACATTGCTCTTTTTAATATTTCATTGTCAATTACGATTCAATCAGTAGTTGTTTTGTTTGAGTCAGTTAAAAATATTCAAGTTTCTCTTACTCTTAATAAAGTTTCATAAATAGCTTGCCTTACAACAGGATTTTCTATATCATCATTAAAATTTACTCAATGTAATTCTTTATATTTTTTATAAAATTCTTTTTTCCATTTTTCAAATTTTTTAAAACTCCAAGTAAAAGCATGTCAATTATTAATTTTAAAAGGTCAATTTATAATATTATTTTTTGTCATATAAAAAAAATAGTTATAATAATTAATAATTATTTTACTATAAAATCAAAAAAAATGAAAAAAATCTTTTTAATTGATTGAAATGCTATTATTTATCGTATGTTTTATGCGCTTCCAAGTTTTACTACAAAAGAAGGAAAACATGTAAATGCTATTTATGGAATTGCAAAATTTTTTTTGGAAGATTTAAAAAAAGAAAATCCAGATTATCTAGTTTTTGTAAGAGATGCAAAATGAAAAAATTTTCGTCATGAAATTTATAGTGAATACAAAGCTACAAGAGATAGAATGCCTGATAATTTAAGAGATCAAATTGAAGATATAAATAATTTAGTTTGATTATTTTGTAATGATGTTGTAGAAATTCCTTGAGTTGAAGCTGATGATGTAATTGCAACTCTTGCTTTAAATTTAAAAAAAGATAAAAACAATGAGATTTATATTTTGTCTTGAGATAAAGATTTGTATAGTTTAGTTTGAGAAAATGTAAAAATACTTGATATAATAAGAAAAGATTTATTTGATGAGAAAAAAACAAAAGAAAAATTTTGAGTTGAGGCAAAATTTATAACAGATTATCTTGCTTTGGTTTGAGATTCTTCGGATAATATTCCGTGAATTTCTTGAATTTGACCTAAAAAAGCAGTTCCTCTTATCAATAAAATTTGAAATCTTGAAGAAATATATAATTATATAGATTCTCAAAAAAAATCAGATGATGAAGAATTAAATAAAATACTTTCATGAAAAAGTTTAGAACTTATAAAAAATTCTCGCGAAATTGCATTTTTATCAAAGAAATTAGCTACAATAAAAAATGATGTTTTATTATCAAAGGATTGATTTGACTTGGAAAAATATAAATTTGATGAAAATAATTTATTAAATGACAAAATTATTGAGTTATTTAAAAGTTATGAATTTTATAGTTTATTGTGAGAAAATAATAAAAAAGAAGAAAAAACTTGGCAAGATTTATGATTAAAAGTTCAAACAGTCTGAGATAAAGATTGACTTGATAATTTAATAAATTTGATAAACAAACAAAAAGAAATAGTTCTAGATACAGAAACTACTTCTCTTGATGTGATGAAAGCTAAACTTGTTTGAATTTCTATATTGCTTGATGAAAAAAATATTTTTTATATAAACTTATGACATAATTGATCAAAAGTTGTAGAAAAAGATTTAAAAAATTTTTTAGAGAATTTGCTTAATTCTTGAGTAAAAATAATTTGACATAATTTGAAATATGATTTAGAAATACTGGAATTATTTATTAAATTTTGAAATATTGAAAATCATAATGAAAACAAAATTGAAAACAATTTTTGACAAATTAGTCTTTGAGTATAAAATTACAAGTGTTTATTATTTAATTTAAAAACTATGGCAGATAATATTGAAACTAAAGCTGCTTCAAATCAAATTGATGAAGTAACAAAAATTGAAAAAAATGAATCATGATCAAATAAATTAAAAATTTGATTGATTTTGGTGGTTATTTTGTTAATTTTTTGAGGTGTTTTTTATTGATTATATTCAAATGCTACAACAGTTTATGTAGACAATCCTTTAGATTCTCAAATTACTTTTAAAATTTGAGATCAAGAAGAGCATACTTTATGAGCATATACTTGAATTACTGTAAAGATTAAATCTTGAATTAATAAACTTTATGTAAACTGAGAAGAAGTTTGAACATTTGAAAAAAAATCTCTTGATTGAAAAGGTTTTCTTAATCCTACAAAAGATGTTTATGTTCAAGAATATTTGATTTATTGAGATCTTGAAAAATGAGAAAAAGAATTACCTACTTGAAAAGTAACTGCTTTTGACAATGATTTAGAATGACCGTTTAAACAATTAGAATGAATATTTATAACTTGAGATTGGAATTATTGATTGAATGAAGAATTTCCTGAAACATTAGATTTACCTGAATGAAAAGATTATATTATAAGATCAAAAGTTCATAGATTTGATGATTTTGTTGAATTATATAACAAAGAATATTATAAATGATGAGATGATGAAAATTTAGATAATTCAACTCAAACATGAACAGAAAATTGAAAAGAAACTAACGGTTAATTTAATATTTTAATTTTATATTATGCAATTTACAAAAAGAATATTTTTATTTTTACTTACAAACTTAGCTGTATTGGTTCTTATTTGAATTATATTGACTATTTTACAAGTAGTCTTTAAAGTCAATATTTCTTCATATGGAAATTATACCTCACTTTTTATATATGCTTTGATAGTTTGATTTTCATGATCAATAATTAGTCTTTTTTTGTCAAAATGGACAGCAAAAAAAGCTTATAATATAAAGATTTTTGATCCAAAAGATTTAAGTGATCTGGATGAAAAAGAAAGAGTTGTTTTTGAATTAGTTAGAGAATTAGCTGAAAAGCATAAGATAAAAATGCCAGAAGTTTGAGTTTATGCAAGTGTAGATCCAAATGCGTTTGCAACTTGAGCAACAAAAAATTCAAGTTTAGTTGCTGTTTCTACAGGCCTACTTAAAACTATGGATAAAGATGCAATAGAATGAGTTATATGACATGAAATGGCTCATGTACTTAATTGAGATATGGTAACTATGGTGCTTTTACAATGAGTTATAAATACATTTGTTATTTTCTTATCAAGACTTATTTCTTCAATTATTACAAAAACAGAAGATGAATGACCTTGATTTTTATATTATGCTGTTTCTATGATTTTAGATATAGTTTTAGGATTGTTAGCTTCACTTATCGTTATGTGGTTTTCAAGACACAGAGAATTTAAAGCAGATGAATGAAGTGCAAAATTTGTATGAAAAGATAAAATGATAGCTTGACTTGAAGCTCTTAAAAAAATGGTAAATACTGCTTGAGATGATAATCCAAAATTTGCAACTATGAAGATAAACTCAAAAAGAAAATGATGATTGAGTGCTTTATTATCAACTCATCCAGATTTAGATGTAAGAATAGAGAGTTTAAAAAATTTAAAAATTGATTAATTTTTTGACAAAAAATCATATTTTAGTATCATTGTAATAATAAAGATTTCTTATGATAGAAGCTTTGGAAACTTCAGGAGGAAATTTTTAAATTTTAAAAGTGTCTTTTAAAGCAAAAACTTTAAAAGAAACTTGGGTGGAACCGTCTAAAATTAAACTTTTTGACCCCAAGGCATTAAATGTTTAGTGCTTTTGGGGTTTTATTATTTTATAAATAATATGGAAAAAAAATTAAATGAGTTAGAAAAAGAAATAGAGAAAATCAAAAAAAGAAACAAAAAAGTAGAAGCAGAAAAAGCTTGGGAAACTTCATTTGAGAGAAAAATTTCAATTATAGTTTTTACATACATAATAATTGCTATTATTATGCTTTTGTTAAAAATTGAAAAACCATTTGTAAATGCCCTTATTCCTACCTTTTGATACTTACTTTCTACTTTATCTATTTCATTTTTGAAGAAAAAATATATAAAGAAATATGTGGGGGAAGAGGGAAGAGACTAAAAATAAAAAACTACTATTCTTTTTAACTTTTATACTTTTAATCTTTTACACTTTTATGCTTTATACTTATGAAAAAAATTAATAAATTGATAAGAGATAAAATTCCTGAAATAATTGTTCAAAATTGAGAAAAATTTAAATTAAAAAATGTATTTTGAGATGAATTAAAAGAATATGTTTTAAAAAAAATTCAAGAAGAACTTGATGAACTAATTGAATCTGAAGATATTTGAGAAGTTGCTGATCTTATGGAAATACTTAGAAAATTTTGTGAAATAAAATGATATTCGCTTGATGAAGTTGAAAGAATTAGACAAAATAAAAAAGAAGAGCGAGGCTCATTTGAGAAATGAATTATTTTACTTGAAGTAGGGGATTACAATGAATAAAATTTTTTACATTTTAAATTAATATGACAAAGTAGAAAAAGTTGAATTACAAAATCCCCCTAACCCCCTTTATCAAGGGGGAATAGAGCAAAATCCTGCCTAACCTTCTTTGTCAAGATAGAACAAAATCCCCCTACACCCTTTATTAAGGAGAATAGAAAATAGTAAAAAACTTTAATTCTTTTAAACTTTTTTACTTTTACACTTCTATACTTTTATACTTTTTAACTTTATAATTATGAAAAATATAACAATGAACGATATAGTTAATCTAGCTAAAAATAGATGATTTGTATATGCATGAAGTGAAATTTATGGGTGACTTGCGAATTCATGGGATTATTGACCTTATTGAAGTCTTATGAAAGAAAATATAAAAAATCTTTGGATAAAAGAATTTGTACAAAAAAGAGATGATATGATGCTTTTAGATGCTGCGATTTTGATGAATCCTCAAGTTTGGGTTGCTTCTGGACATGTTTGAGGTTTTTCAGATCCTTTAATTGATGATAAAAATACAAAAGAAAGATTTAGAGCAGATAAATTGCTTGAAGAAATGATTTCAGAAATGAAAAAAGTTTGAGTTGATGTAAAATGTCATCTAAAAGAAAAATATGATTTAGAAAATGATATTCCTGAATCTTGGCCTATAGAAAAACAAAAAGAAGTTATGGTATGTGAAAGAGTAAAAAATCCAAATACTTGAAAAGCTTGAGATTGGGCTGATATAAAAAAATTTAATTTGATGTTTAAAACTTTTCAATGAGTTACAGATGATTCACAAGCAACTATCTATATGAGACCAGAAACCGCACAAGGTATATTTGTAAATTTCCAAAATGTAGTTAGAACTAGTAGAAAAAAAATACCATTTTGAGTTGCTCAAATCTGAAAAGCTTTTAGAAACGAGATAACTCCAGGTAATTTTATATTTAGAACAAGAGAATTTGAACAAATGGAAATAGAATATTTTTGCGAGCCATGAACTGATTTAGAATTACATAAAGAATGGAAAGAAGCTTGTAGAAAATTTTTAATTGAAACACTTTGATTAAAAGAAGATTTTCTTAGATTTAGAGATCATGATAAAGAAGAACTAAGTCATTATAGTGCTGCGACTACTGATGTGGAATATAAATTTCCTTTCTGATGGTGAGAATTACGGGGAATAGCTGATAGAACAGATTTTGATTTGAAATCACATATGAAAGAATCTAAACAAGATTTATCATATTTTGATCCAGTAAATAATAAAAAATTTATACCTTATGTAATTGAACCTTCAGTTTGATTAACAAGACTTTTTTTAGCAACTCTTACAGATTCTTACACAATTGAATGAGAATGAGAAGAAAAAAGAACATACCTAAAATTAAATCCAAAAATTGCTCCAATTACAGTTTGAGTTTTACCAGTTGTGAAAAAATTATGAGATATTTCTAAACTTATTTACAAACAACTTACAGAAGATTTTGTTTGTGAATATGATGAAGTATGAAGTGTAGGCAAAAGATATGCTAGATTTGATGAAATATGAACTCCTTTTTGTATAACTGTTGATTCAGAAAATTATGAAGCTTGAAAAGTAACAGTTAGATTTAGAGATAGTATGGAACAAGAAGTTGTAGAAATAGAGAGATTGAATGAATTTATAAAAAGTAAATTATAAAATTAACAAATTGCAGATTAAGAGATTAAAAAATATTGTGATATACTATAAATATCTACTGTAAACTAATTACAGTAAATACTTTACAGTAAAATAATTAATATGAATGTAAGCTTTAAAATAAACAAACAAATTGAAGAATTATTTACAAAAAATGAAATACTTTGAGCTAGTGAGATTTCAAATATTTTGTGAATAAGTAGAACTATTACACATAAAGCACTAAAAGATTTACTAACTGAAAAAAAAGTAAAGAAAGTAGGTAAGTGAGCTCATACTCGTTATGCAAGTCTTATTTTTACTTGAAAAAGTGATGAAAATATAGTTGATTTTATAGTTGATTTTAAGTCAAAGAAACTTTTTGATGAAATTTTTTATAAACTTGAATGTCTAATACAAACTCAAGAAATAGATTCTATAGCTATAATTCCTTGGAGTATAGAAAGAAAAAATCAACTTCTATGAATTTTGAAATTTAGACTTAAAAGTTTAAATATACCATTTATAAATTTGATAAAATATTTTGAAAATGATATTGCTATTCCTCAGAAGTCT
>CAZCNE010000012.1:0-32350 GCA_964500515.1 uncultured Candidatus Peribacteria bacterium
GTTCTGAACCCAGCTCGCGTACCGCTTTAAATGGCGAACAGCCATACCCTTGGGAGCTTCTCCACCCCCAGGATGCGACGAGCCGACATCGAGGTGCCAAACCGCGTCGTCGATGTGAACTCTTGGACGCGATCAGCCTGTTATCCCTAGAGTAACTTTTATCCGTTGAGCGACATCAATTCCATTCTTAGATGCCGGATCACTTTCGCCCACTTTCGTGTCTGATCGACTTGTTGGTCTCTCAGTTAGGCTGACTTATGCGAATACACTATAATATCGATTTCCATCCGATACTAGTCAACCATTGCGCGCCTCCGTTACATTTTAGGAGGCAACCGCCCCAGTTAAACTACCCACCAAACACTGTTCCCTGATTGCAGGGTTAGAATCACATTTTAAAAAGGGTGGTATCTCAAGGATGACTCCATAAAAACTTGCGTTTCTATCTCAGTGTCTCCCACCTATCCTGCACATTTTAAAACATGACCCAATGTTAAGTTATAGTAAAGCTTCATAGGGTCTTCCCATCTTGCTGTGGATAGTCGGCATTTTTACCGACATTGCAATTTCACCGTGATTATGCTTGAGACAGTGCTCAGACCGTTATGCCATTCGTGCGGGTCGGAACTTACCCGACAAGGAATTTCGCTACCTTAGGACCGTTATAGTTACGGCCGCCGTTCACCAGGGCTTAAATTCAGAGCTTGCACTCTTCCTTGTAACCTTCTGGCACTGGGCAGGCATCACCCCCTATACATCCTCTTACGAGTTTGCAGAGAGCTGTGTTTTTGGTAAACAGTCGCCTGAGCTCTTTAGCTGCGGCCTCACACCTAAAATAAGTGCAAGGCAAGTCTTATCCCGAAGTTACGACCGCTGTTTTGCCGAGTTCCTTAAGCATAATTATCACGTTCACCTTAGTGTTCTCCACTAGTCTACGAGTGTTCGATTACGGTACGGTTACCAATATATTAGCTCATAGAGGCTTTTCTTGGTGCCAGAATATAGTAGGAGCCACTAAATTCATTTTATTGCTAAAATAAACTTAATTTAACTAAGCTCAATCTTAAAGAAACACGGATTTGCCAATGTCTCAAATTTTACTTTCGTAATACGAGTACATTATGTATCTCCTATATCCCAACACGTCCCCCCTTAGAAATATATCAGTAGTCTAGGAATATTAACCTAGTATCCATCAGCTTTTCTTTTCAGATACACCTTAGGACCGACTAACCCTGCAACGACTGCCGTTGTGCAGGAAACCTTAGACATTCGGTGGTGAGAGTTTTCATCTCACTTTCGTTACTCATACCAACATTTTCACTTCTGATATCTCCAGCAAGGATCACTCCTTACCTTCAGCGACATACAGAACGCTCCGCTACCAATTAAATAAATTTAATTCTACATCTTCGGTTAACAACTTGAGCCCCGCTATATTTTCGGCGCGATGCCGCTAGATCAGTGAGCTATTACGCACTCTTTTAAGGAATGGCTGCTTCTAAGCCAACCTCCTGATTGTCTCAGCAACTTCACTTCCTTTTCCACTTAGTTGTTAATTAGGGACCTTAGATAGTAGTCTGGGCTGTTTCCCTTTTGACGACAGCGCTTATCCGCAGCCGTCTGACTCCCAAAATAATTCATACAGTATTCGAAGTTTATCAGAGTTTACTAAGTCTCACGACCCGCTAGCTCTATCAGAGCTCTACCCCTGTATGATAGTTTTTTGAGGCTATACCTAAATATATTTCGCGGAGAACCAGCTATATCTTAGTTCGATTAGCTTTTCACTCCTTCCCACAAGTCATCCAATGGACTTGCAGCTCCAAATGGTTCGGCCCTCCATCCCGTGTTACCGGAACTTCAGCCTGCTCATGGGAAGCTCACATAAGTTTCGGGTCTAGTATATATGACTAAATCGCCCTATTCAGGCTCGCTTTCACTTCGGCTCCGGATTAAACTTCCTTAACCTTGCCACATACACTAACTCGTTGGTCCGTTCTACAAAAAGTACGTGGTCACCCGAAGGCTCCCACTCTTTGAAAGCATAAAGTTTCAGGGTCTATTTCACTCCCCTCCCGGGGTTCTTTTCACCTTTCCCTCATGGTACTTGTTCACTATCGATCTCAAATGCTATTTAGTCTTGGAGGATGGGCCCCCCAGATTCAGTCCAGATTACACGTGTCTGAACCTACTCAGGAAATAATAAATACAAAATATAAATGTTTTAATTTACGGGACTTTAACCCTCTATGGTCAAACTTCTCATTTTGTTCTTTTAACAATCATATTTTATATCAGGTTTATTAGCCTCCCCTAATATTATTCCTACAACCCCGTAGTACCAAAAGCTACCTATACGGTATCTACAGTTTAGACTTTTCCCGTTTCGCTCGTCACTACTCAGGGAATCTCAATTGATTTATTTTCCATTGCTACTTAGATATTTCAGTTCACAATGTCTCCGTTATAATTATAACAATCTCGATTACCGAGATTAAGTTCCCTCATTCAGAAATCCTGGAATAATAATGTTTCTTGTCAACTCTTCCAGGCTTATCGCAGACTTGTACGTCTTTCATCGGACATTTGAGTCAAGGCATCCACTTTATGCATTGTAACGATTTTAACACCACCTAAAACTATTAGTTATTTGTCTAAATTTTCACACTTTGACTAACTATATATATTCAGATTTTAAAGAACAAAATAAGTAAAATATTAGAAGAAAGTTTTAAAAATCTTTATGGAAAAATATAAGGAGATAGTCCATCCGCAGGTTCTCCTACGGATACCTTGTTACGACTTAAGCCCAGTTAGTAGTCCTACCATGAGCCCCCATATTACTAGAGGGATTTCCGGTATTACTACCTTCCATGCCTTGACGGGCGGTGAGTACAAGACCCAGGAACACATTCACCGTGACATATCTGATTCACGATTACTAGCAATTCCAACTTCATGAGGTCGAGTTTCAGACCTCAATCCGGACTGAGATATGCTTTAAAAGATTGGCTCCATGTTACCATATTGCTTCTTTTTGTACATACCATTGTATCATGTGTGTGGCCCCAGACGTAAAAGCCATGCTGATTTGACATCATCTATACCTTCCTCCCAATTAACAAGGGCAGTCTCGTTAGACATAGTAACTAACGACATAGGTTTCGCTCGTTAACGGACTTAACCGAACACCTCAAGGCACGAGCTGACGACAACCATGCAGCACCTGTCACTGAGCTCTCTTGCGAGCACTCTCTTGTTTCCAAAAGATTCTCAGGATGTCAAGTCTGGGTAAGGTTCCCCGTTTAGAGTCGAATTAAACCACATGATCCACTGCTTGTGTGGGTCCCCGTCTATTCCTTTGAGTTTTAATCTTGCGACCGTAGTCCTCAGGTGGATAATTTAACGCGTTAGCTACAGCACTCCTGCTAAACAGGAACACTTAATTATCATCATTTAGGGCGTGGACTACAAGGGTATCTAATCCTTTTCGCTACCCACGCTTTCGTTCATTAGCGTCAATATAGTTCCAGTAAGCTGCCTTCGCTTTTGGTGTTCTTCTAAGTATCTACGGATTACACCCCTACACTTAGAATTCCGCTTACCTCTCCCTAATTCTAGATCTACAGTTTTAAATACAAACACGAAGTTGAGCTTCGGTCTTTCATATCTAACTTATAAATCCGCCTACGAACCCTTTACACCCAGTAAATCCGGGTAACGCTTGCACCACTCGTATTACCGCGGCTGCTGGCACGAGTTTAGCCGGTGCTTATTCATGAGGTACTCTCATTATGCTCCCTCAGAAAAGAAGTTTACAGTCGTTAGACCTTCATCCTTCACGCGGTGTCGCTCCATCAGGCTTTCGCCCATTGTGGAAGATTCCTCACTGCTGCCTCCCGTAAGAGTATGGACCGTGTCTCAGTTCCATTGTGGCTGATCATCCTCTCAGACCAGCTATCTGTCATAGTCTTGGTAAGCCATTACCTCACCAACTAACTGATAGAATGAAGGCTCCTCCTTAAGCGATAAATCTTTACTCCGTAGAGCACATCCGGCATTAATCCAGGTTTCCCTGGGCTATTCCTGACTTAAGGGCAGATACCAACATATTACTCACCCGTTCGCCGCTATCATGATCAAAAGCAAGCTTTCTCTCATTCCCGCTCGACTTGCATGTGTTAGGCGCACCGCTAGCGTTAACCCTGAGCTAGGATCAAACTCTTTTAAACGTAAAAAAATTTTTATTAGTTTTTCCTAGATTTCAAAATTAAAACTTTCTTCTAATTTATACTTATTTTAAAGAACTATAATGACTCGCAAAAAGAGCAAGCCGTTTCATCATATTAAATAAATTTTATTTGTCAAACTTTTTTATTTTTTTTTATTTATCAATATTTTTTGATAAATATATGTTATATATAATATATTTTTTACGTTTGTCAAACTTTTTTGAATTTTTGTTTTTGTTGACTAATAAAACCCAATTTTGTGGTGGGTCTGGAAAGAATTGAACTTTCGACCAATCGGTTATGAGCCGACTGCTCTAACCACTGAGCTACAGACCCTAAAACAACTAACAATTAAACACTAAATATTCATTATTATTTATTTACTTATTTTTGTGGCGGAAGGGAGGAGATTCGAACTCCTGGAACCAAAATTGATTCACTCCCTTAGCAGGGGAGCCCTTTCAGCCACTCAGGCACCCTTCCATAAAAATTAAAATTTGAAAATTACATTATTTATTAATTATCAATATTAATTTTTAATTCAAAATTTATTATTTGTGGCGGAGAGATAGGGATTCGAACCCTAGGTGACTTGCGCCACGACGGTTTTCAAGACCGCTCCGTTCAACCACTCTGGCATCTCTCCATATAAAAAACTAATAATTTAAAATGGTAAAATTAAAAATCCTTTTCTTTGCTTTTTACCATCTTTAATTTTTAATTTAAATTTTGTTTACTTTTTTTATACAAAAAACAAATTAATTGTTTAAGTTTTTTATACAAAAATGGCTCCCCCGACTGGATTCGAACCAGTGACCAAACGGTTAACAGCCGTCTACTCTACCGCTGAGCTACGGAGGAATATATTAAAAATACACAAGTGGAAATGATTTTATAATTATTTTATTTAAAGTCAAATAAAAAATCTCGAATTCTAAATAAGTACACCTTTTTACATTTTTTTGTTTATTGTATAGATTTTACTTGTTATTATTATTTAATATATATATTGTAAAAACGAAAATTTATTCTCTTAATTCTATATTTTCACAAATAAAAAAAGTTTTTTAAAAAAACAAAAATTTATTTTCTATAAAAACCTTTTTAATGGTAGGACGGGCGGGGCTCGAACCCACGACCTTGGCCTTAAAAGGGCCCTGCTCTACCTACTGAGCTACCGTCCCATTTCAATTGCTTGCTCATTTTATAAAAAATTTTATAAATAGCAAATTTTTTTAAAGAAAACAATAGATTTATTTTTTAGTTTTTTTTGTTTTATTACAAATATTATGATAAAATAAATTAAAAATACAAATAAAAATAGTAAATGAAAAAAATATTTTACATATTTATATGAATAATATTTCAATTAAACTTTGTTAGTGCAAAACTAATTTGAAACAATAATTCTTTAAATAGTGCAAAAAATACTGAAATTCCTCAAACAAATAGTAATTCAATATTTAGCAGTTTATATGATATTATAATTTTTTTGCTTGCTATAGGATTAGCATTTGTATTCTTAAAAACTATAGTAAAAATTATAAGATTAAATTTTGAAATATATAATTCAAAAAATTTAGTTTATTTAAAAGTTATATTACCTAGAAATGATAGTAAACTAGACAAAGAAAAAGAAACAAAAAAAGATTTCAAAGAAAAAATTTGAATTATGTCAATGTTTTTAAAATCAATTCATAAAATAAGCGATGTATGACTTAATGAAACAATATTGAACTTAATTTTCAAACATGCTAAGTTTTCTTTAGAGTTAGTTTATGAAAAATGAGAAGTATACTTTTATATAGTAGTTTATAAAAGTTATGTAAATTTAATAAGTCAACAAATTACATCTACATACACTGATGCTGAAGTAAAAATTATTGATCCAAAAAAAGATTATATAAATTTAAAAGAAGAATGATATAATCTAAGAGCAATGTCACTTTGAAAAAATAATGATGAAGTTTTTCCAATAAAAACATATAAATACTTAGAAAATGATCCTCTAAACAATTTTACAAATGTTTTTTGATCTTTATGAAAACAAGATGAAGCTGTTTTTCAAATAGTATTAAAACCTGTTTGATCAAAACGGAACAAAAAGGCAAAAAAAGCTGCTTGATTGGTTTCAAAATGAAAATACAAAAAAGGATGAAGATTTAAATATTTAGATATATTATGGAATCCTATAGTTTGATTTATACAATGACCTGAAAATGTTGTAAAAAGTAATACAGCTCCTTGAGCTAGTGAATGAGATGCTTATAAAATATTTAATCAAGCTGAAACTGAAGCTCAAAAAGTTATGTGAGAAGCAGCAAGTCAACCAGCTTTTATCTGATCTATAAGAGTTCTTGTAAGTAGTAAAAACAAAAGTACAAGCATTGATTGAAGTAATGCTATAGTTTGAGCTTCTACTATTTTCACTGATGAGTACAATAATTCCTTGGATAATCCACAATTTAGAGAAGATTGATTTGATTTTATATTTACTCCTTTATTATATTTTTGATTTAAACATAAACTTGTTTGATTTTTTCAAAAAATTTCAAGTTATTCAGTAGACGAAGTTTCTACTATGTATCATTTTCCTGATATAAATTACAATAAATCTCCTATAATAAATTGGCTTGATTACAAAAAACTTCCAGCTCCACATAATATGATTATTCCAACTGAAGCAACAATGCTAGAAGAAAAAAATGAAAATTGAGAAACAATCATAGCTCAAAGAACTCTTTGATGATTTCCTGTATTTAAAGATTGATCTTTACTTGGTTGGAATGAATATAGAAATAAAAAAACTCCTATATATTTTTCAAAAAAAGACAGAGGAAGACATCATTATATTATATGAAAATCTTGAGGTTGAAAGTCGGTATTTATAAATTATCTAGCTAGACAAGATATACGGAATTGAGATTGAGTTTGTGTAATTGATCCTCACTGAGATTTGGTTGAAGAAGTTTTACTTTATACACAAAAACAAAGAGCAAAAGATACTATAGTTTTTGATCCTTGAGATGATGAAAGGCCAATGTGATTAAATATTTTAGATATAATAGCTACAGATCCTGAAGCAAGAATCAGAGAAATGGATAGAGCTGCTTTGAATGCAACAGAAATATTTATAAAAATATTTGGTGATGAAATATTTTGACCTCGTATTCAACATTATTTCCGTAATTGAGCTTTAACTTTGATGGAAGATTTTGAAGAATGATGAACTTTGATTGATGTTCCTAGATTGTTTACTGATGATGCTTTTATGAGATATAAATCAAGTAAAGTAAAAAATCCTGTTGTAAAATCATTTTGGGATCATGAATATGCAAACACTTGAGAGAGAGAAAAACAAGAAATGATTCCATATTTTTCAGCTAAATTTTGACCATTTATAACAAATACTACTATTAGAAATATAATTTGACAAACAAAGTCGGCTTTTAATTTAAGAGATGTAATGGATAACCAAAAAATACTTCTTGTTAATCTTTCAAAAGGTAAAATTTGAGCATTAAATGCTCAACTTCTTTGACTTGTTTTTGTATCGAAACTAAATATGGCTGCTATGAGTAGAGCTGATATGGATGAAAAATTAAGAAAAGATTTTTTTCTTTATGTAGATGAATTTCAAAATTTTGCAACAGATACTTTTTGAGAAATACTTTCAGAAGCTAGAAAATATCGTTTAGCTTTAATAATGGCTCATCAATTTATAGCACAAATTTGATGAAGTTGAGAAAAATATAAGTCAACTTGAAAACCAGCCATAAAAGATGCTGTATTTTGAAATGTGTGAACAATTACAAGTTTCAAAGTTTGAGCTGAAGATGCAGAATATTTAGAAAAAGAATATGCTCCTTTACTTTCTCAACAAGATATAATTTGAATAGCAAACTACACTACTTATACAAAATTAAATATAAACAATGCATCTAGTCGTCCATTTGATTTCAAAACAATTTGGGACCAAAAATATGAAAATAAACAAATAGCAGAAATAATTAAAGAATATTCAAGAAAAAAATATGGTAGAAAAAAGAAATTTGTTGATATGGAAATAGAAGCAAGACTTTGAATTGATCCTATGCCAGATGATAGTAAAAATAATAATAATTAATAACTATGATAAAAAAAGTAATAATTTTAATTTTGATGACACTTAGTTTTTTTTATGCATCAAACATATATGCAGATGACTGAAATTTGGATGCAAGAGTAAAATTAAAATCAACAGAAAATAATGCTGACAATGATCATTTAGATAGTATATCAAATCCACATTTTGTCGAAACCACTCAATTATGAACAACGGGAGTTAAAAATTTTATTATAAGTGTAGCAAGGGACATAAAAAATATTTTTTATGCTATAGCAACTATATTTTTTCTTATAATTTCATTTAGATTTTTCTTTTCCAGTAATAGTGAAGAAGCTTTTACAAATTTCAAAAAATGAATTATATGGATAAGCTTATGATTGGTTTTAATGCAAATTGCTTATTCTTTGGCTGTAACTATATTTGATAGATCAGTTTGAACATTTGTATGAAAAATAGTAGAAAATTTATTGATTCCTATTGTAAATTTGCTCTCAATGTTAGCTTCTATATTTTTTGTAATTATAGCTATTTATGCATTTATAAGAATTGTTTCATCAAATTGAGAAAAAGAAAATGTAAAAAAATGAATAAATGCAATTATATTTGCAATGATTTGATTTTTATTGGTAAAATTTGCAAGTACAATAGTTATGGCTATATTTGGAAAATATAGTATAAATTCATCCTGAATAGTAGAAATTGAAAAATCTTGATGATTAAGCAATTTAGCAAAAATGTTTTTAAATTTAATAAACTGGGTTAATTGATTAGTTTGAATAGTTACAGTAATTATGATTATTTATGCTTGAGTAATGATTATATTTTCTGAATGAGATCAAGAAAAATTGAAAAAATGAAGAAATTCAATAATTTATGCATTTATTTGAATTCTAATTTTAGTTATTAGTTATGGTATTTTGACATTTTTTATTGGACCTTCTTGAGTTAATATTTAATTAAAAAGTATGGCAAAAAAATATTTTTGAAAAATTTTATTTTTAGTTTTAATCTTCAGTACTTTAATTTTTTCTTCTTGTTCGCCATGAGGAGTTGTAAGAATTAAGTGAATTTGAAATATCGAAGATGTTTCAATTACACCAAAAACTTGAAACACAGTAGAAGTAATCAAAGAAACTTGATTTTCTATTTTATGAAGCTTAAAAATGATTTTATTTGCAGTTTTTATTTTTTATTTAGTTTACTCTTGAGCTAGATTAATTTTATCTATGTGAACTGATGAAGAAAAAATAAGTGCTGCAAAAAGACATATATGATACTCTCTTATTTGAATTATTTTTATAAATGTTCCTTGAACAATCTACAATGCATTTTTCAAAAGTTCACAATGAACAGTAAAGTCGCCTGATAATTGGACAGGATCGTGAACTAGTATTTTAATCTGAAGCTGATTTTATAGTTTTTTATGATTTTTAATTTGATGATTACAAGTTCTTTTATTTTTTACTGCATTAATTATTATAATTTATACTTGATTAAGATTTATTTTAATGTGAAAAGATCCAAAAAGCTTAGATTCTGATAAAAAGAAAATATTTTATTCAGTAATAGTATTGTTATTTGTTTGATTTATAGAAGTTTGGAAGAAGTTTGCGTTTACTTGAGACTTAAAAATTTGATTTTGAATATTGTGATCAATAATAAACTTGATGCTTTATATAGCACCATTAGTTGCATTTTTCTATATTTTACTTGCTTGATATTATCTTATAACTTCTGCTTGAAATGAAGAAAAATTAAAAAAAGCTAGAGATATTATTTTGTATGTATTTTTATGAACATTGATATTTTTAGCTACTTTTAGTATACTTATTGAAATTAATAGTATTAAATTATAAAACCAAATTATGAAAAGCTTTAAAAAATTTATTATTTTAACTTTTTTACTTTTTTCAACGCTACAACTAAACCCTGTGAGTGCAGATACAGTAAGTGTAAAAGTTCCTATTAACCTAAAACCTATTTGAATAGACTGTACCCAGGAATGATCAAATTATAAGTGTACTTTAGAATCTTGATTTTGATCAACGAAAAATGCTATTCAAAAAATTATACAATATTTTATTTTTATAACTTGATTACTTTGAGTATTGTACATAATAATCAGTTGAATTATGTTAAGTATGTCATGAATTAATCCAAATTTAGCAAAACCCGCAAAAGAAAATATAATAAAAGCAATTATTTGAGTAATAGTTTTACTTCTTTCCTGAGTAATTCTAAATTTTATTGCTCCTTGGGTTTACAAATAACTATATACCAATACTTGAAATGAGTCTAACAACTCATAGAGATAATATGATAATAACGAGTCAAATTATTGTATAGAGAAAAATTTTCCATGCTTTCTTGAATTGTTCTTTATCTCATGATGATGTTATAAACAAAAATCATACATAAATAAAAATTCAAATTACAATAACTGAAAGCAAAGAAAACATGTTTCAGATAACTGAATTTATTATATTATCTACCATACTTGTTCATCATCAAGTGATATTTATAATAGAATCATAATTAGGAATAATTTCTTCTTCAGAAACAGCAAATGTTTTAATTTTATAAAACAATATTAGAAACAATATAGAAATAATTTTTTTCATAATTTTATAAACTTATTCTAGCATTATTTATAAGTGAAATAAGATAATATGCTGAAATTGAAATAAAAACAGCAACTAAAGACCAAATTATCCAATTTCTTGCTTTTTTGGTTTTTGCATCATCTCATCAAGAAAACATATACATAAATCAAGATGCAATTAATGCAAATACAGCAGCAACAGCAACATATTTTATTAATTCAGCAACGATTTTTCAAATAAAGTCCAAAACTCATACAGATGATTTTGTTCAACATCATGGTAATCATTCACAATAAATATCTGGTCAAGCTGCAAAAGTAGTTCAAAAAATAAAAACTAAAATTAAGATTATCAGATATTTTTTTATTTTTTTCATAATTTATTGGTATATAAAGTATTTTATCAAAGCTATGATATAATAAGAAGTTAAGGCTATCACCAATCAAAGTATTCATCACATAAACAAATTTTTTCACTTTTTTAGCATTTCGTCTTGTCAATTATAAAAAACCATAAATCAAGCTCATACAACCATAACAAATAGCGCTATAACTCAAACTGCAGATAATAATATATCTATAATTTCTCAAAAAAAATTATTTGCCTTTTGATCTAAAGTTCCTCAAGAAACTACATCTTTTCAAATATTTGTAAAATCTTTGATATTTATTGTAAAATCTATGGATTTAAGATCATTGCTAGCAAATCAATAATAAGAAAATGAAAAAATCATTAAAATTGTAAAAATTATTTTTCAAAAATATTTTTTTATCATAGGCTTATAATTATTTTATATCTCACATTTCATAATCAAAAAATCAATTTTTTTCATTAAACATATATATTATACCATAAGTTTCATATTGTTGAAAATCTTTTGGTATATAGTCTATAAATCAAGATTTAAGTAATTCTTCTGGTGTTTTTGCGTATTTATTAAATTTTTTAAAATATTTTTTGTTGGCTTCATCAAGATAAAAAAGATTTATTTCTCTTAATGTTTTGTATAAAAAATTACTACATGAATTTTTATCAAAAACATTATCACCTTCTTTGTCTTCAAATTTTCAGATTTTTTTAATAGATTCTTTTTCAAGATATTTAATTATATTTCAATCTAAATATTTAATTTTTTCAATTTCATTTACCAATTCTAAACATTTTAAGTCTTCTTCTGATTTAGAATCAACTGTACTTCTTGCCATAGTTAAGAACATATTTATAGACTTTTCTCTGTTTCATCATTTTCATAACATTATTGCTGCAAGTATTTTTGCTCATTCTAAACTATCTTCGTTAGCACTAGATAATTTATAATAAAAAGACGATTTTATCGGATCATTTTTATAAAAATAATAAATATAAGCAAGGTAAAACGGTATTTTATAAGATTTACAAGGATTTTTATACTTTTCATCAGTCCATATCTTATTTAAATCATATTCATTTTTTATAATTTCAACTTTACCTGGTTCACAAAAATTATTTATTCATTTTAATCAAATTTTTTCTGCTTGATCTATATAAACTTTTTGCTCATTATCTGTCAAATCTTCATATCTATAATTATAATCTGGAAGCAAAAGTTGAGCTATAATATACGGATGTTCAAAAAATGGATTTAAATCAGTTATCAAATTAGTTATCTCATATAGATATTTTTTATATTCTGACTTAATCGCGTTTCATCAAATATATTGAATAGTTTGTAACCGAAAATAATCTGCTCTTAGATTTTTAAATCAAAAACTTGTAATTTTTGCTACATCACTTTTTGGTAAATTTTCAGGATGTTTTACTATATTTGTATAGATTTGTTTTTGTGTAATATAATTTTCCTCATTAATTTTATAAAAAGAAAATAAAATACAAAAAAACAAAATCAAAAAAAATATTTTTTTAAAAATTTCTTTTTTTTTATTCATAAAAAGACATTTACTTTTATTCTTTAAATTTTATATATTAAATATCTACTCAATCAAAATCTATTGAAATTTTTGATGCTTTTTTACAAATAAACAATCTTCTATCTTTTCATTCTCATTCACTTTTTGTATATATATTTGATTTTAAAGAAGCAACATAAGAATGGATTTTTTTTCTCTCGTAGGCTGTAAAAAAGGGCAACTTAAAATCTTTTCAAGTATTTTCAACTATTTCAATTTTTGATTTAATATAATTTATAAGCTTATCTTCTTTTGTTTTCAAATAATCATTGATTTCTATATGAATAATTTTATTTTCTTCAAAATTTTTATTTATCATAATTTTTAATATATTTTTTATATCATCAAGAGTTTTTCCCCTTGATCATATAAGCAATGGTGAATCTGAACTTTCAATTTTTATATAAAATATATTTTCCAATTCTTGTTTAACTTCCAAATTTGAAAAATCTATTCACAATTTAGTAAAAAAATTTTCTACTATATCTTTAATTTTTTCTTCCACTTTTTAAATTTAATATGTAAATTTATTTGATTTATAGATTAATAAATTTTTCATTTTTTACAAGTTTTTATATTTATTTTGACAAAAATGCAAAAAAACTTATCATTTGAAGTAATTTTTTATTAATAACAAATATTAATGGCTGATAAAATAGTTGACGATTATTATTTAAATATCGATTTACCAAAAGAAAAAGCAACTTCTGAAAAAAAGAAGTTAAAACTTGTGCCAAAAAAAAAGATTTTAATTAAAAATAAAGACGAATTAGAAAATAAAGATGAAATAAAAAAAACAAGGCTTAAAAAAATTGTTTCAAGTAACAATACTGATGAAACAAAAGAAAAAGTAATTGAGAAGAAAAAAGTAAGTAAATTCAAAAAAATAAAACCAATAGAAGTTAAAGAAGAAAAAAAAGAATTAAAAATTCCTAGTCCTAAAAACATAGTTGAAAAAATAGAATCTAAACAAGAAGTAAAAGATACTAAAGTAGAAACAAAAAACCTAGAAAATAATGAAAGAATTAATACTAGATTTATAAATAAGAAAAAAAGTAAAGAAACTTGGTCTCAAGAAAATGATGGCTTTGAAAGAAAAAGAAATATATTTAAGAAAAATTTTACAAAAAACTCAAGATCTATTGATTATGAAGAAAAAGAAAATGTTTTCATTAGATCAAATAAATTAAACAAAAAAAAGAAAATTGAAAAAGATGTTGAAAGTATAACACAAAATTTAATTTCAAAAGTTTGAACAAAGGTTGAAGTTTGAGATATTGTTACTATAAAAGAATTAAGTGAAAAAATTTGAATTTCTTTTTCTAAATTAATTGCTGAATTCATGAAAAATTGAATGATGGTAAATATAAATAGTAAAATTGATTTTGAATCTGCTTGTATTGTTTCTGAAGTATTTTGAGTTGAATTAATAAGAGCTAATACTTGATGAGCAAATATAAATGATTTACTAACATGAAATATCTCAAATTTATTGATTGAGGATGACCCTACGAATTTAAAACCTAGACCTCCTATAGTTAGTATAATGTGACATGTTGATCATTGAAAAACTTCTTTACTTGATTATATTAGACATTCTAAAATTGCTTTTTGAGAGGCTGGTTGAATTACTCAAAGCATTTGAGCTTACCAAGTTGAACAAAATTGACAAAAAATTACTTTTTTAGACACTCCTTGACACGAAGCTTTTACAATTATGAGAGCAAGATGAGCAAAATCAACTGATATTGCTGTTTTAGTTGTTGCAGCAGATGAATGAGTAAAACCTCAAACCATTGAAAGTATAAATCACGCAAAAGAGGCATGAATTCCTATAATAGTTGCAATAAACAAAATGGATAAAGAATGAGCAAACCCAGATAATGTAAAAGCTTGATTATCTGAAAATTGACTTATTTCTGAAGATTGGTGATGAGATGTTCCAATGGTTCCTGTTTCTGCTAAAACTTGATTTTGAATTGATGATTTATTGTGAGTTATTCTTCTTATAGCAGAAATGCAAAATCTTAAGGCAAACCCTGATAGAAATGCAATTGCAACTGTAATTGAATCGCATCTTGATCAAAAACTTTGAGCTGTTGCAACTGTGATTATAAATACTTGAACTATAAATAAATGAGATAGCATTGTCTGTAAAGATTCTTTTTGAAAAGTAAAGCTTCTAAAAGATTATTCTTTAAAATCTCTAAAAAAAGCTTTTCCTTGAGATCCTACAATGATAGTATGACTAAACAGAGTTGTAGAATGATGAGATATTTTACAAACAGTGAATGATATTGAAATTGCAAAATATCAAGCAAGTGAATACGCCAAAGTTATAGAAAGCCAAAAATCAAATTCACTAACTTGAATAGATTTAATAATGTCAAAAATTAAATCATGAAGTTTAAAACAATTAAAAATTGTAGTAAAGGCAGATACAAATTGAAGCTTAGAAGCTATAAAATGATCTTTAATAAAACTTTCAACTGACGAAACAAATGTTGTAATAATTCATTCTTGAGTATGAAATATTAGTGAAAGTGATATACTGATGTGTCAATGAAGTGAGGCTATTTTAATTTGATTTAGAACAAATTTATTAACTACAGCTAAATCTTTACTGGAAAGTTCAAAGGTTGAGTTTATAAATAGTGAAGTTATTTATCATATTACGGAAAAAATAGAAAAAATAATTACTTGAATGCATGATCCAAAAGAAATCGAAATAATTCTATGAAAGGCTCGTGTTGCTTGAATCTTTTATACTTCAAAAGAATTTATGATTGTCTGACTGAAGCTTGATAAAGACTCATACATAGAAAATAATATAAAAGTAAGAGTAATTAGATGAGATAAATCAGCTTGAAAATGAGAAGTAAAATCACTTAAACTTTGAGTTGAGGAAGTAAAAAAAATTGAATGACCAAATGAATGTTGAATAAAATTTGTATGAAATACTTTACTTGAGATGTGAGATATGTTAGAATTATATAAAATAGAATATAAATAAAACTAATTAAAATATATTTTATGAAATATTTAATAATGCTTATTTCTTAATACTTTAAAATATGACATCGATTTTAGATAATTTAAGTATATTAGAAACTCTTACTCAAGAAGATAGAGACAAATTAGCAATATTTTGTCAAGAAAGGTTCTTGCAAAAATGAGATGTTCTTTTTGAAGAATGAGAAGAATGAAATGCTATGTATTTTTTAAAAACTGGAAAAATTGATATTTTCAAAAAAATAGCTGGAGAAAAAACTAAGATTTGAACTGCTGTAGCTGAAGAGATTTTATGAGAAATGGCTCTTTTTCAAAGTAAAGATAATAAAAGAAGTGCTACAGGAATTGCTTCTGAAAATAGCTTGTTAGTTGTAATTTTATGATTTTCTATTGATGAGTTAAAGCATAAACATCCTGATGTAATAGAAAAAATAAAAGAAATTATTGAATACAGAAATACTCAAAATAAAAAATATGAAATATAATTAATGAAAAAAAGTTAAAACTATAAAACGATTATTCAAAAAAATCCTCTAATTTTCAAAGAGGATTTTTTATTTAAATTATCATTTAATATTCTAGCCAAAAGCTATAAAAAATTATCTAAACATTTTATTTAATAATTTTTCATCTTTTTTCCATTTTTCTTTTATTTTTACTCTTAATTTTAAAAATACTTTTTTCTCAAATATTTCTTCTAAATCAAGTCTAGATTCTTTTCAAATTTTTGTTAGTTTACTTCAAGCTTTTCATATTATTATCGCTTTTTGACTATCTGTTTCTGTATAAATATAAGCCAATATATCTAGTTTATCTTCTTTTTGAATTATTTCTTCTACTTCAACAAATACAGAATGTGGAATTTCTTCACTTGTATGCAAAAAAATTTTTTCTCTTATAATTTCACTTATCCTAAAATACATATCCTGTTTTGTATAATAATCTTCACCGTAAGGAACTATTTCTTTTTTTAGATAATTTTTAACTTTTGATAATAGATTTTCAAATCACTCTTTAGTTAATGAAGAAATTTTTACTATATTTTCATTTTTTGGAATATTTATTTTTGCTTGCAAATCTATTTTTGTATAAACTTTTATCACAGGGATTTTAACTTTTGATAATAATTCTTTTATATATTTTTCTTCTTTTCATCATTCTCTTGATGAATCTATAAAATATAAAACTACTGAAGAATCATTTAAACTTTTTATAGCTTCATTATTTATATTTTTGTTAAATATTTTTTGACTTTCATGAATTCACGGAGTATCAAAAAATATAATCTGACTATCTTTATCATTATATATAGCCAATATTTTTTTTCTTGTTGTTTGAGGAATATTTGTAGTTATAGATATTTTTTTTCATATTAATGTATTTAAAAAAGTGGATTTTCAAGTATTTGGTCTTCAAACAACAGCAACATATCACACTTTTTTTTCTTTAAGTTCGCTAGTGTTTTTTAAAATATCTTTCAGATTTAATTCTTTCATAAAAACGATAAAATAATGAAACAATAAAAAGATTATTCTTTTAATCTGTATTTATTATAAATATTTTTTGACAAATTGAAAATATTTTTTAAAATGGACTTGCTTTTTTAAAGCATTTTATTTTATATCCTTCCAGATTTTGACAAATTTGGATATTAACCCAAAGGAATTTATGAAAAAATATGAGTTAATGGTTATTGTAAACTCTCAACTTTCAGAAGATGAGAAAAAAGAAACTTTGGAAATTTTAAAAAAGATAATTAGTAAATCATCTTGAAAAATTTCTAATGAAAATATATGGTGAGATAAAAAACTTGCCTATAAAATAAATGGTTCAGAAAATTGATATTATGTTTTGTATGATCTTGAAATGGATTGAAAAAATATAAAAAATATAAGCAAAGAAATTAATTTGCACAAAGACATTTGGAGACATATGTTTGTTGCAAGAGACTAGTTTTATTATTTAATTAAAAAAAGATGAGAACAGTAAATAAAGTTATACTTATTGGAAATGTAACTAGAGATCCTTCTATTAAAACTACTGAAAAAGATAAAAAAATAGCACTTTTCACAATTGCAACAAATAGATATTATAAAACAGCTGACTGAGAAAATAAAAGTGAATCTGAATTTCATAACTGTGTTGCTTGGTGAAATCTTGCTGATAGAGTTGAAAAATTTTTAGTAAAATGAAAGCTTATTTATGTTGAATGAAGATTAAGAACAAGAGTTATAGATAAAGAAGACGATACAAAATTATATAAAACAGAAATTGTTGTATCAAATCTTATATTTTTAAATAAAAGATCTGATTTTGATGAAACATCAAGTCAAGATGAACTTGATGCTATTGATGATGAATTAGATGATGATAAATTTTAATCCTTAAATTTTTTAAATTATGAAAGTTAAATGCCCTTTAGATTGAGTTAAAATTGATTATAAAAATGTTGAGTTATTATCTCAATATATTACAAAATTTGGAAAAATAGTTCCTAGATATTATTCAAAAGTTAGTTTAAAAAATCAAAAAAAACTTGCTAGAGAAATAAAAAGAGCTAGAACTATGGCTTTGCTTCCTTTTGTAAAAAGATATGATCCGAATTTTAATTCGTAAAAATTATTAAAACTCAAAAAGAGATTGTAAAACAAAAATTTACAATCTTTTTTTATTTACTATTTTTTAATTTTTGGAGTATAATGTAATTATTAATAAATAATTATTTTTTATGAATTCCTTAATAAATATTCTTGAATATCTTTCAAATTATCTCAAAAAAAGAAAAGAAATAAATAAAACAAGTAAAATTTTTATATTTTTTATGGTTGTTTTTACTTTAATTGCAATTTGTGCAAATATATTTTGAATCTATAATTTATTTTTAGAATCTTTATTTATTTTAAAAAAATGACAAAATATTGTAATTTTATACTTATTTTTATTTATTTTAATATTAACTTTTTTTTCATTTTTACATAATTTAAAAAGAATGTTTCAAAATAAAAATGAAGCAAAAATAATCTTTTTTACAAATATATTTCCAATGTTTTTATGAATTTATGGAGTATTTTTATTCAGTTTACATAATTTTTTTTCTTATTATGATATATTAATAAATTTAATTTTAGTTATTTATCCGGTACTCAACACCTTTCAAAATATATTTAAAAAATTGAATTGTCCTATTTTTTATAAAATAAAAAATTACTTTTTTGTTTATAATTTATGATTTTTCTTTTTTCTAACACTAAATTCTTTTTTTGCAACTTTTTGATTAAGCTTATTTAGTTTATGAATTTTTTCTGATATTTATGATAGATGTCTAAATATAGATTTTTTTTATAATACTAATATTGTTGAAATATTAATTGAAACTATTATCTTTTTAGTAATTCTTTTAGTTCCTATTTACTTACTTCACGTACATTTTGATAGTATAAATCAAAATAAAAAGAAATTATTTGTGGCTGTTATCTTATTATTTTTTGTTATTTTATGAAGAAATTATGATACAGCTTTATATAAGATTAATTTATATTTAGTAAATAGATCAAATGCAATTATTGATAATAATTGAGAAAATTATGAATCATATAAAAAAGCAAAATGATTTTTTACAGAAAAAGCTTATTTGTATTTAGAAAAAAATAAACGAATCTTATATGATAATTCTAATTTTCAAAAATTATATGATTCAAGTTTTGAAGAATATTTTTGAGATAAATATGCTGATTACAGTGATGATTCTAGAAATTTTGCTACAAATTTAAATAAAATTTGAGAGAAAGCTCAAGTAGTTTTAAGTTTATGAGAAATTGAAAATAAAATCATAAATCAAGAATGATTAATAAATTATACAAGTTCATGAAAAATCAATATTATAGAAACAACATATAGATTTTATTATACAAATGAATCCGATACAAACCAAGAAGTAATTATGTTTTTTGAAACTCCTTCAAAATACAGTGTGGTTACAGACTTAAAATTATGACTTGATTTAGAAATGCTTTGACAAATTGCTCCTAGATGAGCTGCAAAACAAGTTTATAAAGATAGTTTAAGAAAAAACATAGATCCTGCACTAATTGAAAAAATTTGATTAAATACTTATTCTCTTCGTGTATTTCCAATTCCAGCAAAAACGGATAAAAAAAGCAACTGAAAACAATTAGTTGAAATAAAAGTTTTGAGTCCAATTATTTGAGATAAAATATATTATTCTCCAAAATTTAGTTTTGCAAATTTAAAAACTGATAAAGATTCTTCGTTTATTACAAAAATTTATAATAATAATAATTTAATAAAAGAAGATATACAAAAGTGAAATAATATAAACTCTTATATAAATTCAAATCATTTCATTTTTTTAAATGAGGTGAAATTAGAAAACAATAACAATAATTTTTGAGATTTTTGTTTAGATGAATATTTAAACAATATTGTAAATAATTATTCTTTACTTGAGGGAAATAAATCAAAATCCTTAGATAAAAAATATATTTTATTTTTTGATAATTCAGAAAGTGTAAAAAGAAATGAAGCAAATAAACTTTACAATGATATATTTAATTCTTTTAAAAATAATTCTTGAGTATTAAATGATATTGATATTTATTCTTATAATTTTGAAGTAAATAAATTATCTCATATAAATGATATAAAATATCGGTGATATAATAATATAGACAGAGTTATTGATTACATTATAAATAACAACATTGAAAACAAAAATATAATTTTCATAACTGATGATAGTAATTTCAATTTATGAATAGAAGAAGATAAAACAAGAAATTTAAAAAAACTTATAAGTAATAAGATTTCAGTCATAAAAATATGAAAAAAAATTAAATCATATAAATCGGATTTTAACAGTATTTTAGCGACAAGTGATTGAAATATATACAATTTAAACAATAAAAATGAAATACAAAATATTATTGATTTGATTAATGATAATGAAGAAATAAAAATTAATAACTGTGTCAGTTATAATAATAATGAAATAAATAAAATTCAAGCTGGATATATATCAAATCTGATATTGAAAGAAATTGAGGATGAAAAAGATTGGGGGAAAGCTACTGATTTACAAAATACAATTGCAAAAAATTATAATATAGTTAACCAATTTAATTCTTTTATAGCATTACAAACTCCTGAACAACAAATAGAATTAGATAAATATAAACAACAAAACAATAAATATGATAGTGATTATGAAAATTATTGAAAAACCTGACTTAGTGTTGATTCTCCCATAATTTTTGGAGTTAAATCTGATAGTAGTCATTCTAATATTATACATGGATTACCTCAATATAAAGATAAAGAAGATAATATAATAAATACAGATATAAATATATTTATTATTTTTAAAATTTTTGCTTATTTAATTCAATATATTTGAATTTTTACTTTTATTGTGAAATTATTTAAAAAAAATAAAATTTAATTAATTTTTACATTTAAAATTTTTTTGTCTTAATATTTTCACATTATGAAAACCTTTTTCTTTAAGATATAATGCATGAAGTTCTGACAAAACTCATTTATCACAATAAAAAAGATAATTTTTAGATTGATCTAAGTCTATAAATTTGGAATTAATATCATAAAATGGAATCTTGATTATTTTTGTATTTTGTATTTTTAAAGGATTGGATTTTATTTTTTCTTCTTCTCTTATATCAACTATAATATCATCTTTTCAAGGTAAATAAATAATTTCAATATTATTTTTATTTTTTAGTTTTTCAGATAAAACTTCTGAAATATTTTCTATTTTTATATCTTCAAAACTTTCTTTTATTATTTTTTCATCAAGTTTTTTTTCTTCTTCTAAAATCTTGTTTTCATCAGACTTTGTTGCTGGTTTATCAGAAACTACTCAGCAATATTCTGGCATATTTGAAGCAAAATTAAATGTTCATATTTTTTTACTTATATCAATAATTTCTTGTTTATCATATGTAATAAGAGGTCTTAAAATAAGCATTTCTGAAATAAGATTGATTGTTGACATATTGTCCAAAGTTTGACTTGAAACTTGTCAAAGAGAATCTCATTTCACCAAAGCTTTATATTTATTTTTCGCTATATAGTTTGCCCCATTAATCATAAGTCTCTTCAAAATTATAGCTCTATATTTATGGTCAATTTTTGTCAATAATTCTTTTATAATTTTTTCAAAATTCACAATAATAATTTTTGAAGGATAATTTTTTCAAAATTTATTCCATAAAAAATACGAAACTTGTTTTACTCAAGCCTCATGAGCTTCTGATCAAAAATTGAAAAACAAAAAATCAACTTGACATCATCTTTTCATAGTCAAATATGTTGAAACTCAAGAATCAAATCATCAAGAAATCAAAGACAAAACTTTTCATTGAAATCAAACAGGATATCAAGATAATCAATTATATTTGTTTAAAGAAATATAAAACTTATCATTGTTTATTTCTATTTCGATTTTGATCTTAGGATTATCTAAATTAACTTTTAGATCTTTTGTGTTTTTCAAAAAAAGAGCTCATAGATATCTCTCTGCTTCAACTGAGTTAAAATTATGAGTTCAAATTCTTTTTACTCTAACAGCAAAAGTTTTTCATTCTAAATCTTTTAAAAATCTAGTTTTTATCTTTTCAAATAAATCATCTAAATTCAAAAAATCTCATTCTTTTATACTTTTAAAACTATGAATTCAAGGAATATTTGATAAAATTTCAATAATTTCATTTTCTTGTTTTTCATCTATATTATCAAATAATTCTAATTCTATTTTATCCCATAAAGAAAAAATATCAAAAGCTTGATCGTATTTTTGTAAAAAAACTTTTATATTTTTTGTAAGTAAATTTATTGTTTTTTTTCTTACAAATCTAGATTTTATTATTATTTCTGGTGAAACTTTTATTATATATTTCATTTATCAAAATTAAAAATTAAAAATGGTAAAATTAATAAATTGTTATTTTAACTTAGATGTTTTTATAATTTTTGTTAAAATAGCAATTATTTCTGATAGTTCATCTTTTAATTTTGAAATTTCATTCTTATTTTCATTAAATCAATTTTCTAATATATATATAACCAATAATCTAATTCATAAGATTCTTTTAAGGCTATACTAAATTTATTGGTAAAATCATTATTTGAAACAGCTCATTGTGCTTCACTTACATTAGCTCAAATAGAAGTTCAAGCTCTAAACAACTGAGATGCTATCTCAAAATATTTCTTATTTTTTAGCTTTATATAATACTTTGAAATAGAAATTCAAAATTTTCTAGTTTTATATAATATTAAATTGTCTTTCATGTGATTTAATTATTAAATTTTACCATTTTTAATTTTTCATTTTACTTAACTATCATCATAATTCCATCATCTCAATCAATTGGAATTATATTATAATCAATTTTTTTTTCTTCTAAATATATATATAAGTTTTTCATTTTTTCTTTAAATTTTATCACATCATCAATTATAATAATTCAATTTTTTTTTGTTTTATTCCATACAAGTTCGAGAAAATCTTTGCTTCTTTTTTTCATTCAATCAATAAAAACTAAATCATATTTTTCTTTTAGATTAGGGATTATATCAAGAGCATTTCACAAAATTGGATTTACAAAATTCTCAATATTTGCTTTTTTGAAATTTTTTATAGCACTATGATATGAATTTGGTGAAAATTCAATTGTTGTAATTTTTCAGCTTCACAGAGATTTTAATTCAAGAGCAAAATTTATAGTCGAAAATCAATTAGCAGTTCAAATTTCAAGTATATTTTTCGCTTTTTTTATTTTTATTAAATCTCTTATAAATTTAGCATTACAAAAACTGATATTTGGTATATCATTTTTTTCTCAATATTTTTTTAGATTCAGTAAAAATTTATTATTATCCATTTTAATTTACATATTTTTTTGAAGACATATATCAACTAAAGGCTCATATAAACATAAAAATTATAAGTTCATAGAAAAATAAATAATAAATATTTTCTAAAATAAAATCAAGAGAATTATCATATCAAATTATAAAATTTATGTTGTTTATCAAAAGTTTAAATAAAACTGCTGAAAATATAAAAGAAATAAGAGTATAAATCATTCATTGTAAAACAAATGGACCATAAATAAAAAACTTACTTCATCAAACCAAATTTGTTATATAAATTTCATCTCTATAATAATAAATAAAATTTCAAATAATTGAATAAACAATTATAGAAATAGAAAGTAAAAATATCGCTATAACTACATACAAAGATATTTTTAGTATATTTAAAATGGAAATTACTTTTAAAATCCTACTATATTGTTCTTTGTAATTTGTGTAACTATTATCATCATTCCCTGAAAAATTATCTATAATTGATACATTTTTTTGAATTTCAATATTTACTTTTGGATATTGTTCAAGTCAAATATTTCAAATAAAAATTGAGTTTGGTAAAGGATTTTCATTTTCAAGTATTCAAACAAGTTTAGGATCAGTTTTTCAAACTTCTTCCAAAAGTTTATCTTTGTCTTTGTATTCAACCTCAATTCATCCAGAAATATTTTTTAAATTATTTATAAATTTAATAACATCTAAAGAATTTTTATCATAATTATCCTTTAAATACAAAGAAATACTCATTTTTGAGTTTATAGAATCAATCAATTTAAAGCTTACATTGTATACAACAAGTAAAATATTTATAAAAAACATCAAAAGAATGAGAACAAGAACTGAAGAAAAAGACAAAAACTTATTTCTTAAAATATTTTTTATAGAATATTTAAATATGCGAATAAACATATAAATACAAATAAATTATTATTTTTGTAATAATAACAATAAATTGCATTTTAGCAAAAAATATTTCAAATTGATATTTTTACAATTTTTGTATAATGTTAAATATTTTTTAAATTTACTTATGAAAATTAGTGATTTTGATTATTTTTTACCTAAAAATTTGATTGCCCAAACTCCAATAAAAAAAAGAGAAAATTCTAAACTTCTTGTTTTAGATAAAAAAACCTGAGAATTAGAAGATAAAAAATTTTTTGAAATTATAAACTATTTATGAAAAAATGATGTTTTAGTTTTAAATAAAACAAAAGTTATAAAAGCAAGACTTAAATGAGAAATTCAAAATAAAACTTGTGAAATATTTTTACATAAACAAATTAAAGAAAACATTTGGGATTGTTTAGTTTATCCTTGAAAAAAATTTAAAATCTGAACTAATTTTTCTATAAAAAATAAACTTTTTTGAATAGTAAAAGAAAATTCAAAAGATTGAAGAATTATAGAATTTGACACAAAATGACAAGATTTTATGAAACTTATAGATGAAATTTGAGAAACTCCAACTCCTCCATATATAAAAGAAAAACTAAAAGATTCTTCAAGATATCAAACAATTTATTCTAGTGAAATGTGAAGTGTTGCAGCTCCAACTGCTTGACTTCATTTCAGCCAAGAATTGATAGAAAAAATTAAAGAAAAATGAGTAAAAATAGAATATGTTTTACTTCATATATGACTTTGAACATTTAAATGAATAGAATGTGAAAATATTTTTGATCATAAAATGCATAGTGAATTTATAAGTATAGATAAAGAAACTTGTGAAAGATTAAATAATTATAAAAAATCTGGTAAAAATATAATTGCAGTTTGAACAACTTCAACTAGAACTTTAGAAAGTTTTATAAATATTGAATGATTTTTAGAATCATGACAAAAAGAAACATGTTTATTTATATATCCTTGATATTCTTGGAAATTTATAGATAAATTAATAACAAATTTTCACTTGCCTAAATCTAGTTTATTGATACTAGTTTCAGCTTTAGCTTGACAAAAAAATATACAAAAAGCATATAATTATGCTATAGAAAATAATTATAGATTTTTTTCTTTTTGAGATGCTATGTTCATAAAATAAAACCCCCCTTACCCCCTTTGCAAAAGGGGGGAATTTGTTTAATCATTTCTTCATTTTATCGTTTTATCGATTCATCTATTAGTCCCCTTGACAAAGGGGGAGACGAACGAAGTGAGAGGGGGATTTTTCCTTGCCATTTCGACCGTAGTAGAAATCTGTTTTTTCTCTCTTTTGAAAAGAGAAAATTTATCATTTATTCGTTTCTTCGTTTAATAAAATCCCCCTAACCCCCTTTATCAAGGGGGAATTTTGTTTGATCATTTCTTCATTTTATCGTTTTATCAATTCATCTATTAGCCGCCTTGATAAAGGGGAGACGAACGAAGTGAGAGGGGGATTTTCCCTTATCATTTCGACCGTTGGAGAAATCTGTTTTTCTTCCCTTTATAAAAAGATGAAAATATGAAATGAGAAAAATATTTATAAAAATTTCAAATTTGTTATACTACACTATAACAAATTCATATAAATATATAGTATTGTACTACTACAAAATCGTTCATATAAAATTTTTGTTTCAATTTAAAAAATCCTTTATATTCAAAGATTTTTTTCATTCTAATTTTACTTTTTTTAAAATTATCGCTTTTTTATCAGCACATACAATTCAAATATTTCAATTATCAAGTTTTATAACTTCTCATTTTGATAAATTATTATAAATATTTTCATCAAAAAAAATTTCTTCAAGATTAAATTTTTTTCAGTTTAAAAAAGTAAAAATTCAAGGCCAAGTATAATAAGCTCTAAATTTATTATAAATCTCTGAACTGGTTTCTTTTTTAAAATCAATTTTTCAATTTTCTTTTTCTATTTTTTTGCAATAAGTAGCTTTGGAATTATCTTGTTTAATTCATTTTACACTTCAATTAATTACTTTTTTTAGCGTATCTAAAAGCAATTTAGCTCAAAATTTTTCAAACTTTTCAAATATATCTGGAGTTTTGTCTACAATGTCTACTTCAATTTCCTCTACCGCAAGGATATCTCATTCATCCATCATTTCACTCATATACATAATTGTCAATCATGTCGACTTTTCTCAATTTTTTAATGCTTCTTGAATAGGACTTGCTCATCTATATTTAGGTAAAATACTTCCATGGATATTTATACTTCCATACTTTGGTATATCCAAAATTTCTTTAGGAATTATTTTTCAATATGCTACAACGACTATAAAATCTAGTTCTAATGATTTAAGTTTTACAATTAGTTCATCTTTTTCTTCTCCTGATATATTTCTTGCTTGCACTATTTGTAATCATTTTTCTAAAGATAATTTTTTTACTGGAGTAGCTAATATTTCTTTTTTTCTTCATACTTCTTTATCTGGTTGGCTTACTAAAAGCCTTACATTTACTTCTTCGTAACTCAATATATCTTTCAATATATTTTTAGAAAAATCTCAAGTTCAAAAAAATGCTATATTCATAAAAATATTTTTATAAAAATGTAATTATTGTATCAATAATATACAAAAAACTTGCTCAACAAAAACTTTTTTGTATAATTTGTAAAAGAAATATATTTTCTTTCTTTATTTCATAAAATAATTACTATGAAAAAACATAATCTATGTCCTTCTAGATCTGCTTTTTCTTTGGTTGAACTTATTATTGTTGTTTCTATTATCGCTATTATGACTTTTATTGCTATTTCTGTTAGCAATAATTACACTCAAAGAACTAAAAACACTAAAGTTAATAGTGATGTTGAAGCTATTAAACATTCTTTAAATAATTATTTAAGTGAAAATTCTTCCCTACCTCCTCCTTGAGGTAATTTAAAGTTTTTTGATAATAGTTCTAATTATGTTCATCATGATGATTCTTCTGCTTTTTGAGTTTATGGTAATATCACTGAAAACACATTAGCTAAAAAATACTTAGACTATATTCCTTTAGATCCTAGAATTAATCAGTATTATGCTTATGGTAAAACTTTATCTTGAAATTTAGTTTTTCAAATTGCTTGAGTTAATCAAAAAGATTGAGTATTTGAAGCTAAAGTTGTTTGAAATCATGTTTGAGATCAGATTTGACCTTATAATTTAATCAGAGAATACAATTGACCAGATTTTGTTTATGATTTATCTAAAAATAATTTCCCTTACAATCCTGAAGAGATTGTTATGAGATGAAAATTTTGATTTATTTCTTGAAGTGTTAGTTTAAATTGATCTAGTATTTCAAGTGAAAATTTATCTTGAGTTTTACTTAAGTCTTGAGATGTGATTGATGTTGATGTTTGATCTACTGCTATTATTTATTTTAGTGATTGATCTAAATCTTATCTTTGAGATCCTAGCAAAGCTTCTAAGTTAACTATTGCCAATATGCAGTACAAGTGAGACAATAATTTACTTACAAAGATTCAATTAGCTCTTGATTTTTGAACTATTTGGACAAAGACTTCTAAGCTTGATTCTGCTTCTGAGTTTGAAATTTACACTAATAACACTGAAGCTGCTGTTAGGGGAACGATTTTTAAAGTTGAGAAAAATGATGCTAATGCTTCTACTAATACAAATGTGGAAGTTTTAAGATGAAAAGTTGATATTTATAGATTTACTCCTGTTGATAATTTAGTTGATGCTATTAAAAATAATAGTTTATGAGTTTGAGCTAGTCCTACTGAAGTTAAAGAAGGAAATTCTAGTATTCCTATTCCTGTTAGTTTAATTGATGATGATTGATTAGAGAATATAATGTTGTTTATCAAATCTATTAAAAATTGAGTTGTTGAAATTGAGTTACCTAATTCTTTTAAAATGGGTGGGAAAGTTGTTGTTAAATGAGATTATGATATTTCTAAAACTTACACTGAAGATAAAGTAAAATTTACTAATTCTAGTGATATTACTAATAATTGTGTTTACAATAAATGAATTTTAAAGGTTTCTTGAGTTGATTGAATGTTTAACTTTAAAATCTGTACTGATTTAAATCAGACTAATTGTACTAAATGACTAAGTATAGATGCTTCTTTGACTTATGATAGAGCTCAAGTTAGGAATGAACCTGAATATGTTTTAGAACAATTTGATATAGAGGATTGTGAAAAAATTTGAAATGTTTATTTCTGAAAAGATATTTGATGTGTAGAGCAAGATTATAGTTTAACTGAAAGTTGATTTAAACTTGTGGCTTATGCTCCGTATGATAATGATTTAAATTTGTATTTAAAAAATTGAGATACCGTAACTTATTCAAGTTGATGAAATATAAGTTTTGATGGTTCTAATTCATACAACAAATGAGTTAAAATTTCTGCTCCAAATGATTGGTTAGCTTATAGTTGAAGTGAATTAGGGGTATGAAATGATTTTGCTATTGAGATGAGTGTAAAAACTAATCCAACTCCTTCTGCTACTACTCAATTATTATTTTTTTATAGCACTTATAAATTATATATTTCATCAGATGCAAAATTAAGTTTATCCGCAATAGATAATTTAGATTTTACAAATTTTTATAATTGAAAATTTAATAAAATAATTTCTAAAAAAGATTGAGATAATATTTATTTAATAGTAAACTGAAACTTAAAATGAACTTATTCATGGGTAAATAGCTTTTCTGCTAATACTAATTTATACATTTGATCTAGAAATATTTCACCATACAATCAATACAATAACTTAATTGATCATGTAAAAATATATAAAAAATCTCCTTAAAAGGAGATTTTTATTTTATACTCAATCTAAATTATGAAAAGTTACTCTATATATTTTAATACTATATTTTCATTTACTATCTTTTACCTTATAATCAACATATGCAGATCATGTTCATCAATTTACAGTTATACTCACTGTTTTTCATGAAGCAGAAGAATTTGATATTGAAGGGTCTCATCATAAAACTCCAGATCATGCAAATTCTATGCTTACTTCATCTCAATCAGGATCAGATATATCTACAGTAGTAGATCATGTTGATCAATATACATAAACTGTTTTATTTTCTCAAATTGGTGGTCTGTTTGGTTCTTCTGGTGGAGTTGTTGTGTCTTTAACTTCTCATGTAAAAGTTCATGTTACTTGTACTCAGTTTGATTCTACTACATATGATCATGTTGTGTTTCATGTAAATCATGGAAGTGGAGTATATTTAACTGAATTTCATACTTTTTCATATGTTCAATTAGTTCATGTTACACTTATTAATTTTAGATCTTTACCTTCATCATTATCTAGTGGATTAAATGTTGTTGGTGTATCTTTTGTTGTTGAAAATGTATCTGGATTTGCTTTTGGTTTTTCTGGATTTTCTGGTGGAGTTGTTGTGTCTTTAACTTCTCATGTAAAAGTTCATGTTACTTGTACTCAGTTTGATTCTACTACATATGATCATGTTGTGTTTCATGTAAATCATGGAAGTGGAGTATATTTAACTGAATTTCATACTTTTTCATATGTTCAATTAGTTCATGTTACACTTATTAATTTTAGATCTTTACCTTCATCATTATCTAGTGGATTAAATGTTGTTGGTGTATCTTTTGTTGTTGAAAATGTATCTGGATTTGCTTTTGGTTTTTCTGGATTTTCTGGTGGAGTATTTGGATTATTTGGTTTAGTTTCTGGTTTTTGTGCTTCTGGTTTTGCTTGTACTTGCTCTGTAGTTACTGATGATTTTAATTTAGTTGCTTCATCATATTTTGACATATCTATACTTTGTGATTGTTGACTTCTAGCAAAATCTACTGTTTCTTGGTTTATATTATTTCAATCTTCTGGAAATAATTTATATCATTCAGTTTCTGTAGTTTCTTTACCTCATCAAAATGAGTGTCTATATTCTAACATAGCTCCATAATTATCTTGTCCATGTTCTCTATTATCATAAAATCATCTAACTCATACCTCATCTCTGTATCATAATTTTCTATACAATCATGCTTCAAGTCTTTGTGCTTCTTTATCTGCTGATATTCAAAATCTCAATTTATTATATTCTTTTATTACTTTTTCATAATCAACTTTTAAACCTAGATCTGTTCATAAGCTTTCTCAATCATTATATTCTCTATTTGTAACTTGTAGTCATGTTGTAAGTTTATCATTTTCTGATAATTTCCATACTGTTGATAGTGTTGCTTGTAATTCTTTTCATCAAATTAATTCTCATTTTGTTTCATATGTATTAGTTGTTGTTCTTGTGATTATTGAGTCTGGTGTGTCTATAATTTGTGTTGATGTTGTTGTATCTGTTTTGCTAAATACATTTTCATCATTTGATTTTGAATAACTTCATTCTAATTCGACTTTATTTAATGAACCATCTGAGACTTTGTGTGAAAATTTTGCTGACAGTTTATTTTGTGATTGTGTTGCTTCTTTTTCTCATACTGATGTATCTATATTTCTTTTTTCTATATAATGTTCACAAGAAAACATAATTGTATTATAATTTCAAAATTTAAGTCATGTAAATGCTAAAAGTGCTATTTGTTCTGGTCATACTTTTATTCATCATCCCAAAGCTATATCTTCTGTTATTTGTCAACTTATTCAAGCATCTGCTGATATTCTATTTGAGGATTTCAATCATTTATTTTCATCTCATTCTACATTTCAACCTGAAAATCAAAAAAAGCTTATTATTGCATCATTTCATTTTTCTACTACTTCTACTCATTTTCATCATTGTTCAAATCTCATGATATTTCATACTTTTTCTTTTCCTTTTTTATTTCATAGGTATATTTCTGTTCATCATTGTTTTTTTCCTTTAGCTTCTTCCCAAGTTCATGAATCTATTAATCATACATTTAATTCTATATTTCATTCTTCATCTTTGATTATCAATATATATCTATTATTTTCTTCATCATATATACTTGTTATTCATTGAATACTTTTACTATTTTTTAATTTTTCTATCTTATCTGATAATTCTTTTTCTGTTTTTTCTGATAGATTCAATACTTCCTTTAAACTCATTATATTTGGATTCGTTCATTCTTTCACTTCTAAGTTTCATAGTTTGATTTGAGGATTTTCTCAGGCAGATGCTTCTCAAACTAAAAATATTTGTTTGAATAATTCTTGTGTTCATTCTTTAGTTTTTGATAGCAAACTTGATACTTCTTTTGAATTATTTGTTGAAGTGTCATAGTTTTCTCCTTTTTCTCATGCTCATCACGCTCAAGCTGCTAGGATTCATGTTGCTAAAGCTCAGGCTTTAAATACTCCTTTGATTCAATTTGGTTTTTTGTTTTTATTAGATTTATCTTCATAATTTGAAGATCTTTCTCATTGATTTAATCATGGCATAATAATTATTTTAGTTATAAAATTATTTTACATTTTAATTATATCCATAATTTTATAATTTGTCAAATGTTTTTTATTATGGTTATTTTTTATGTTTTGTAAATATTGTTTTTTAGTTTAATTCTTTTATTAATTATTATATTTTTTAGGTTTATCGCTTTTTTATTTTATTGCTTCTTCAATTCTTCGTTTTGTCGATTTCTCT
>CAZCNE010000013.1:0-26567 GCA_964500515.1 uncultured Candidatus Peribacteria bacterium
AAATATTAAATAATTTTTATAGAAAAAAGTATTTGATTTTTATAGAAAAAAGTATATAATTTTTATAGTAATGATTTGTATTAATTAAGCTAATAATTAAGTATGATAGATTTTAACAAAATAGTTAATAAGTTGTCAAAAAGATGTTGAAAAATTTTATTTAAAGAAGATATTTTTGATATAATCGATCCAGAAAAAAAAGAATCAAAACAAAATTATTTAGATAAAACAATCTATAAACTTAGAGCGAATAATATAATTATTCCTTTAAAGGCTTGAGTTTATATTTATCCAGATGAAGATGATTTGAAGTTAAATGAAGTTGATTTAATCGAAAAGTATTATTTAAAATTATTAAAAAAATATATTACTTATTTTGTTTGAAGTGATTATTTTATTTCATGAAACAAAGCTCTTGAAATTCACTTAAAAGATTATAGTGTAGTTAAAAAAATTCATATTATAAATAGAAATTTGGATAAAAAAATAAAAGTTTGAGATTATGAAATTATTTTTAAAACAATTTCTTGAAAAGTTAACTGAAAAAAAACTAATCTTTATGCTAAATTTTCAAAATTCATAGATAGAAAAAATATAGAAAATTTAGATTTTAAGATTGCTAATTTAGAGCTTGCGTTACTTCAGTCGACTCTTGTTAGTGATACAGAAGAATGATTAGATTTATCTTTACTTATAAAAACTATAAAAAAATATTCAAAATATTTAAAAAAAGATGTGTTTGAAGAATTAGCTAAATATAAATTTATAATGTCTTTTAATCGTCTAAAAGAAATTAGTAGAACTATAGATGTTAATTTATATGAAATATTTCTTGATATAATCAAAAAAAATTGAGCTTTGTTTATAGGTGAAACTTTGAGAAATATTAATTAGTTATAGTTACATGACTATCAAAAGCATTCGTATATGTGCAGTTCGGATTTGGTATATGTACACTTGTTATACTGTTATTTTTAAAAGCACTACTTCAAATAGTAGTAATAGAGTCAGGGATAACTAGAGAAGATAATTTTTGATTAGCAAAAGTACTAGTTCAAATAGATTCAATTCTATTCCCTAAATTAAGATAAGAAAGATTATTAAAAGCTTTATTAAAAATATTTGCATCAACATTTTTAACACTATTTCCGAGAGTAATCTTTCTAATATCATTATTATGAAAAGCGTAAGCATAAATACTAATAATATTATCAGTAGTTTTATCTAATTCTCAAACAATAAGTTCGTTAATTTTAGTTCAAGAAAAAGTAGTAGATTTAGCAAAAGCCCGATTTGAAATTTGAGTTATATGGCTAGGAATAACTAATTTAGAAATAGAAGTATCATAAAAAGCATAGCTAAAAATATTTTTTATTTTGTTTCAAAATATAACATTAGTAAGTTTTTGATTATCACGAAAAGTGCTAGATTCTATATTAATAATTCAGTTTCAAATTTTAAGATAAGATAGATTATTATTTTTAAAAGCAGAGCTTCAAATAGTAGTAATAGAGTCAGGGATAACTAGAGAAGATAATTTTTGATTAGCAAAAGTACTAGTTCAAATAGATTCAATTCTATTCCCTAAATTAAGATAAGAAAGATTATTAAAAGCTTTATTAAAAATATTTGCATCAACATTTTTAACACTATTTCCGAGAGTAATCTTTCTAATATCATTATTATGAAAAGCGTAAGCATAAATACTAATAATATTATCAGTAGTTTTATCTAATTCTCAAACAATAAGTTCGTTAATTTTAGTTCAAGAAAAAGTAGTAGATTTAGCAAAAGCCCGATTTGAAATTTGAGTTATATGGCTAGGAATAAATAATCTAAAAATAGGAACATCCTTAAAAGCAGAACTTCAAATAGAACTTATATTTTTTCAATTATATGTTTTTGGTATAACAATTTCATAAGAATCAGGACAAATATCAGATTTATATCAAGTAATTTCATAATTATCTCAAGTTGTAGAGCGAAAAGTGAAACAATCTATATTTGTTTCAGGTCAAGGGGCTGGAGGAATATATTGAGGAGGAATGTCTGGATTTTCTACATTATCATTATTGTCACCACTACTACCATCACTATCATTAATATTTTTATTATTATTTAAACTTTCATCTAAAGTAAACAAAGAATCGTTGTTTAAATTTGCTTCAAGGATAAATTTAGATTTATCTTCAGAAAGCATGTATTTGTAATATTTTCCTGAATCAGGATCAACAGGAATTGAATTAAGCATTTTAGTTTCTCTAAATGTTTCTTCACCAAATACTCTCAAACAATCCATTTTTTTCAATCAATTTCTTCTATTTTAGAATTGCTAACATAAGGATAGATTCAATTTTTAACTTTATAAATGCTTAAAACTTTTTTTATACTATTTAAATCAGCAATTCTAGTTCTATCTTTTGCGTCTTTAATACTACTTGTTAGATAAAAATAAGAAATACTAGTTAAGATAATTAAAATAGTTATAGTAATGATAAGTTCAACTAAAGTAAAAGCAATCAATTTATTTTTTTTCATTTTGAATAATTTTATATTAAACTAAATATAATTTTATCACAATATATTTTAATTGTAAAAAATTAATTATTTTCATAATATTTTTAACTATATTAAAATTAGTTTTTTTACATATTTATAAATATAATTATTTACAATAAACTATCCCTATTTTATCATTATATTTTGATTTTATAGTTTTAATTGTTTTATAATATTTTTTCAATTTTTCTAAGATTAAATATAATTTTTCCTTATTTTCTGTAAATGAAATATGATATTCAAAAATCAAATTTTTTGTGTAAATAAATAATTTTTCATCTATATTTAAAAGTAGATCAAATTCAAATCATTCTATATCTATTTTTATAATATCAATAGAGTTTTTATAATCTAAATTTTTAAATTTTATGTAGTTGATTAAGTTTATGGATTTTATATTTTGTATTTTTTTTGAATTGTTTAGGAAAGTATTTGTGTATAAACTTGTTTGCATAGACTTTTCTTCGTTTATATAAATTTTTTTATTTCAATTTTTATAATCAGCAAAAACATTATTAAAAACAATATTATTTTTATAATTTTGCAAAACTTTTTTACTTTTTATAAAATTAATTTTACTTGCTTCAAAACTATGAATTTGCAAATTTGAGTTAATATTTAGGCAATATAAGCTAAAAAATCAAATATGTGATCATATATCAAAAATTATTTTTGAATTTTTAATTTTTTCAAATAAAAAACTGTATTCTCATGATTTAAATATTTCATAATGTAGGGCTAATTCATATTTATTAAAAAAATCATCCTTTAAAGGATGATTTAAAAAAATATCACTGTCATTATCCATTTTTTCTTTTATATGTAGTTATAAAATATCATAAAATCATAGATAAAACTAGAAAAATAAGCAATTCTTTAGGTCAAGTTTGAATTTTTGTAACTTCAGATAATTCTCATTTTACTATATTTCAATTTTCACTAATTACTGCTTCAACTACAAAATCTTCATATTTAATTTCTTTTCAAACAATATTAACTTCATATCTAGCCTCTTTTACAGTGTCTACTAATATAAGTTTATTTCATTCTTGTTGTTTATATATATTGTATCATACAGCTTCAGCTATAGGATCCCAACTTAAAATAGATTTAGTTTTTAACTTAGTTAACTGTAAATTAGAAATTTTATATATTTTCTTAGCACTATATTTAGTTGCACAAATTTCATCACAATCAGGACAATCAACTGTTCAAGATGAAGTAGATCCGGAACATACTTGAGATATTATTGGATCAGTTGCTCAAGTTAGAGTTAATGGTAAAACCTCAAGTTTAGTTGCTGGTCTTTTGTTTGTTTGATTTCATAAATCATTTATTAATTTAACATCAACATCATAAGTTCATTCATCTTGAGGAGCTAAAGTTGTTCAAGTATAAATACCTTCTTTTTGCTCAATTAATTTTATTATTTCATCATTAATTGTAACAGAAACTTCTTTTAATAAAGGAGTAGCCGATACTTCAATTTCAAGAGATTCTTCAGAATTCACACTTGTTCAAGGTAAAATTTTTATAGAATTAAAAGTTGGTGAATCATTTTGGATAGAGATTCTTACTTCGTTTGATGAAGCAAGTTCAACATCATCAGAATCAACCAAAGAAGCAATAATAGAAATATTTCAAGATTCTAAACTTGTAAGCTTAGATTCAAAAGTTCATGAATCATTACTATTAACTTCATCAACAACAGTTCAATTTAATTTTATTTTTACTTTATGATTTTTTTGAGTTTCTCATGATACACTTACAGAGTCTGTTGGTATAATAGATCAATCTTCAGGTGAAATAATTTTTATATCAACGACTCAAGTATCACTACTTGCTTCTCATGATACATTTATATTTCAAGTTCATAAAATTGTTTGATCGTCTGCAGAAATAACTGTAATAGTTTGCTTTCAAGTATTTTTAAAAATTAAAGCATTTTCAAATTTTACAACTCACTCGTCTGAAGTTTTAAAAGTATAAGCATTGTCAACTAAATCATTAGGCAATGTTGCTTTAGGATCATCTTCGGCTATAATAAATATTTTTCATACATAATCAGTTACTGTATTTTCATTTTTATCTTTAGCTTCAATAATCAAGTCAACAGCTTTATTAATCGAAGTACTATCGGATCAAAAACTTACGGTAAAATGATCAATTGTTGCTGCATTTGTTTGAGAAAAGTAAAATAAAATAGAAAAACTTAAAAACAATTTTAATATTTTTTTCATAATTAAGTATGAATTATATATATAATTTCAAATATAATAATCATTTTTACTAATAAATACAATTTTTAATAATAAATATACTTTACAAAATAAAATTTTATTTATAAATAAATAAAATTTGAGTCTTCCTTATTTGTAGTATCTATATTTATTGAGGTAATAATGACTTGTTTATTTCAAATTTCATTTAATAAAGAATTTTCGTGAATAATATCAAGTTCGCTAAAAAGATCATCAATTAAAAAAATAATTTCTTTATTTGTTATCTGTTTTAAAAACTTTGTTTCTATTATTTTCAATCACATTATAATACTTTTTGTTTCTCCTCTGGATGCAAAATCTATCAAAGAATATCAATTTAAAATAATATCAAAATCATCTATATGTGGTCATATATAAGTATTTCCAAGAATTATATCTCTATCAATATTTTCTTTTAAGTATGAGCTTATACTATCTTCAACATTTTCTAAATTTACTTTACTAATATAATTATATTTTATATTGCTTGATTTTAAATTTATACTTGATTTTAGTGTATCGATATTTTCTTTTAAAAAATTGTTTAGTTTTATTCTATAATCATAAATTTCTTTTGCTTTATTTATAAGTAAATCATCCCAAAAATTTATTTCACTTTTATTTGATTTATTGTTTTTTATATTTTTTAGAACTTTATTTCTATTTTTTACAATATTTTTATAATTTCTAAGAATTTCTTTATAAGCATAAAATGTATTTGAAAGAATGCCATCCAAAAAATCTCTTCTTAAACTAGGTGATAAATACATAATATTCATATCCATTGGTTGAAAAATAATCAATTTTTCAAGCATATCATTAAACTTTGCTTTTGAAGTTTTTTTTCAATTTATAAGCAAATTTTTTACATTTTTTTCTTTATCAATACTTACACTAAATTTTTTTCATTCATTATTTTCTACTTCTATAAAACAATTATTTTCATCTTCATTTACCAAACTTTTTAAACTTTTTTTAAATGAATCTTTTTGATAGATTAATGTGAGAGCTTCTAAAATATTGGTTTTTCAAGCTCAATTGTTACCTAAAATAAAGTTTTTGTTAGTTGAAAATATAAATTCATTATCTTTGAAATTTCTGTAATTTCTTAGCTTTATTTTTTGAATCATTTTATTATTTTAATATATTTCAAACTGCAATTTGATTTGCTATAATTTTATTTTTTGATGATTTTAATAAGTTATTTGGATTTTTATAATTTATGACTTTTTTTGCTTCAAATGAATCTAAGCTTCTGTTTGTTGTTACTGAAACAGTTGGTTCAATTCAATCAGTATTTATTTCATTTAAATTATTGATATATCACAATATAGAATTTAAATCTTGTTCTATTTTTTCTCATTGATTTGGCAATCTAGTTAAATTTTCAGAAATTTTTTTTATTTGCTCTTGTGTTATACTCATTTTTGTATAAAATAGTTTTAAATTTTTTTAAGTATAATTATTTTTTAAAAAAATCAAACAAATGTTATTTTTAAATGAAACAAAAAAGTATTTTTCAAATAAAGAAGATTTATTTGAACTAAGATATAATTCAAGTAAAAAAGTATTTGTTTTAAATAGTTTTTTATTTTTTATAAGTTATTATTTTATTGCAAATAACTTTTTTAATGATTATTTAATTTATTTTTTAGCTTTCACTTATTTTTCTTTTTTATTTTCTTTATTTATTTTTCTATTTTTTTCATTTTTAAAATTTTTTTCTAACTTAAATAAAGTTTTTTATATTATAATTTTTTTCATTTTTTTAATTATTTCTTGTTTATTTGCTATTCCATTTATTTTTCCAGCTTTTAAATTATGATAAAAAAAATTATATATATAGTGTTTTTATTTTTTTTATTGTTATCATGTTGATCAAATTGAGCTTGATGAGAAAGAAATGAAATTGAACCAGAAAAATTAACTCCTTATAATTGAAAAAATTTTAGCATAGACCTACCAGAGTTTTGGGAAGATCTTTCATGAACTTGATTTAAGGATTTTTCAAAACTGAAAAACTGAAAACTTGAATTAATTTCTTTTTGATCTGAAAAAAATTGATTTCATAATAATTTAGTTATAATATCAAAAGAATTAGATTATGAAATAGATTCATATAATTTTGCATTGAAAAATAATCCAAAAGATTATGAATTATATGAGTATTTTTTTCTAAAAAATTCCAAAGAATTTATTTTTTCAGATTGAGATAAATCGATATTGTATGAGTTTATAGTTCAGTATAATAAAGATAGCAAAGATTATTTATTTATGCAAATTCCAAAAATTTGTGCTTGAAAAAAATCTTTTTTCTTGACAATTTGACTTAATTTGGATATAAAGGATACTACGATTTACGAAAATATATTAAAAAGTTTTAAGTGTAAATAAAAGGTGAAGATAGGGGATAGAAAGGAGAAAAATATAATTTGGTGCCTTAGCAAAGCGGTTATGCACGGGTCTGCAACACCCTTCACACCGGTTCGATTCCGGTAGGCACCTCCAATTGTAAATTTAAAAATTTTAATAATTTTCAAAGAGAGTTTTCCTTGTAGGAAAGCTTTTTTTGTTATCTAAAAAAGTTTGAACATTTTTTTAATTTATAATTATTAATTAATAATCATAAAATATCCTTGTCAATAAAAAAATATTTATTTTATTGCTTATTTTTTAAATATACATATATAAATATAATATTATTTATCGTAAAAATTTTTTAATGAGGAAAATTATAAAACTTTTTATTTTTACAATTCTTTTGTTAAATATTTCAAATACTTTTGCAGAAAAATTGATATTTTTTTATGGAAATTGATGTACTCATTGTGCAAAAGTTGAGAAATATTTCAATGACAATAATACTATAAAAAAATATAAAATTACTCAAAAAGAGATATATTTTGATGTAAACAATAGAAATGAATTTATCAATTTTTGAGAAGACTTTTGAATTCCTCAATCAAAATTATGAGTACCAATTTTGTTTGTTTTTGATGATAATTGAAGCCCCAATGACTATAAAATATGAGTAAAACCTATTATAGATTATTTTGAAAATATTGATAAAAATACCTCAAACACAAACATCGTTGCAAATCCTTGAAATTTGCAAAACAAACAAAAAACATTTAAAGAACACATAGCTTTTTTTTCTATTTTGCTTCCTGCTGCTATTAGTGATAGTATAAATCCTTGTGAATTTGCAGTTATGCTTATACTTCTTTGATCAATTTTGATAAAATACAAAAAAAGAAGAAAAGTAATTTTATCTTGAATTTTGTTTTCACTAGCTATATTTATAAGTTATTTTTTAATGTGAATTTGACTTTATTCAGCTTTATGAAACTTTAAAAATATATTTTACCTAAAACTTATTATTTGAATTTTGTGAATATTGGTTTGACTTGCAAATCTAAAAGATTTTTTTTGGTATGGAAAATTTTTTGTAATGGAAGTTCCTTTTTCATGGAGAAAAAATATGAAAAATATTTTAAAATGAGTAACTTCGCCACTTTGAGTATTTGTTGTATGATTTATAGTTAGCTTGTTTTTACTTCCTTGTACTTCTTGACCTTATCTTGTAATTTTGTGATATCTATCAAGCGAAAATCATACAATAGATAATTGGTGATATTTGTATTTATTTATTTATAATTTATTTTTTATTTTACCTATGCTTATTATAACTTTTGTTGTTGCTTTTGGTAAAAAATCAATCGAAGAATTAGAACTTATAAGAGATTCAAAAATTGAAATTATTCACTTAATAGTTTGAATTTTGATGCTTTTGTTGTGAACTTATGTATTACTTCAAGCATTTTGAATTTTTTAGTGTCACTTTTTTTAGTATAATTCGTTTTATATTTTAGAATTAAAAAAATTTATGTCGGAAAAAGAAGCAATTTTATCTTGTCAAAATTGAGATTTGGATAAATTTTCTTTGCTTTATGAAAATTATTTTGATCAGATTTATAAGTTTATTTTTTTAAAAACTTATGATAAATCTTTAAGTCAAGATATTTGTCAAGAAACTTTTTTTAAAGCCTTAAATAAGATAAATAATTTTAATTATAATCATGAAAATAGTTTCAAAGCTTGGATTTATCGTATAGCTTATAACTTAATAATAGATGACTATAATGCAAAAAAAAGACAAATAAATATTGACGAAATTGCTGAATTTTGTTATGATTGTGATTTTGCAAAAAATCTTGATAATAAAAATAAATTAAAAGAAATATTTGAATTTTTTGATACTCTAAACAAAAAGCATAAAGAAATTCTAGTTATGAGATTTTGGGATGATTTAACATATAAAGAGATTAGTGATTTAACTTGAGAAAGTGTAGATAATTGTAAAAAAGTAGTTTCAAGAACTCTAAAAAAAATTCCTGAAAATTTAATTTTTGTGTTATTTATTTTTTTAATTTTCTAATTTATGAGAAAAAATATTAAAAAAATTCTTGCTGAATTGTATGAAATAGATTCAAGTTTAAAGGACAAAGAAAAAGAACTTGAAATTTTTATTGATAAAATGTTAGAGTTAAAACCAAATATAAAAATAGATGCAAAGTTTAAAGAAAATTTGAGAAAGAGAATTTATGATGAAATAGAAGCTAAAAATAAAGATATTTTAAAATCTTCAAATAAATTTAATTTTTCCAATTTTTTTGCTTATATTTTTAGTTTTGTTTGATTAGCTATTTTTTGAATATTTTTCTACACTTTTATTGTTTGAAATTTTGACTTTAGTAAAAATAATGAAGAAAAAAAAATAATTGCTTTTTGAAATTCTATAAAAGAAATAAAATGATGATTTTGAGATTTGTCAAATTTATCAAAAGCAAAGATAAGCAATTGATTTGAAAATATAAGTGCAAGCTCAGATACTAGTTCAATAAAAAATAAAGATAATGTACCAATAGCAAAAATATGAGAAAACACACTTGAACAAAGACAGTTAGATCATACAATGCCTTTATTGTTAGACGAAGTACCTATTTTCGAAGTATATAGATACAATTTTACTTGAGACCTTAATTTAGATTTAAAAGATTTTTTACCTATATATAAGCAAGAATTTGATAATAAAACTAATTCTTTTTTAATAGATTCAATAAAAAAACTTAGTTTTAATGGTTTAAGTTTTGATAAATTTAAAAACTTAAATATTTCAAATATTTCTCTAAATGAAGATAAAAATTATTGATATATTTTTAATATAAACACATCAAATAATTCTTTGGAAATTTCTAAAAATTATTCAAAATGGCCAGATTTTGACTATAATACAGAATCTAAAAATATAATTTTGGATGAAAATGAAATATTTTCAATAGTTCGAGATTTTATAAAAAAATATAATATTGATTTGTCAAATTATTGAAAAGCTATTATTGAAAAAACATATTTGGAAGTTTTAAACAGCTTTAAAACAAAAAATATTTTTCCTGACTATCTTAATCAGTCAGTAAATGTTATTTATCCATTAATTATTGATCAAAAGGAAATTTATGATGATACATGAAAGAAAACTGGTGTATTTTTTGAAATCGATTTAAAAGAAAAAAAGGTTTCAAGAGTTTATTGAATTGAGTCTCATAATTATCTGAAATCTGATTATCAAGTGGAAACAAATAAAGATAATATCTTAAGAAAAGCAAAAGAGTGATGAATGAATTGATTACACGAAAATTATGATTCTCCTGATAATATAAAATATATAGACTTAAATTTAAAAAATCCAAAAATTGTATATATATCATATTATAAATATATAAAAATTTGATTTAGTGAAAAATACTTGCTCCCAGCAATTATTTTTGAAATAGATAAAAATAATTTGTGAGATTGATTTTATAAAGATAATATAATTGTTCCTTTACCAAAAGATTTTTATAAATATAAGAACCAAAAATTATAGAATGCCAATTATGCATTCTTTTTTTTAAATTTGATTTTATAGTTAAAAAATTTGAAAATAAAGATAAATTATGTTTTAATTATAATGTATATTAAATTTACTAAATATTATAAATATGTTTTTAATAGATTTATGAACTTTGTCTTTTTTGATTATTTGTTTATCTTTAGTATGTATATTTGAATTTATTAATTGATTTCACGATACTGCAAATGCTGTAGCTCCAGTAATATATACAAAATCAATGGAAGCAAAAAAAGCAGTTCTACTTTCCTGAATAATGAATTTTTTATGAGTACTATTGTGAGGTATTTGAGTTGCAATGGCAATAGTTCATCTTTTACCTTTAGAAATAATAAATTTACAATGACGACTATTTTGAGTAATAGTCGTATTTTCTTTACTTTTATCAGCAATAATTTGGAATTTTTTAACTTGGTATTTTTGAATCCCATCATCAAGTTCTCATGCGCTAATTTGATCCATTTTATGAGTAACAATTTTTATGACATTTATACCAATTAGTTGAAATCTTCAAGTTGAACCGAATTGGTGAAAGGCAATAGAAATAATAAAATCATTATTTTTTTCACCAATTATATGATTTATGCTAGCTTTGTTTTTAATGTATTTATCTTACAAATATATAAAAAATAAATATTATTTTTCAACACCTTCCAAAACATGAGATAATTCTCCAAAAACTTGGTTAAAAACATTATTAATTTGAAGTTCTGCTTGGGTAAGTTTTGCTCACTGAAGTAATGATTGACAAAAATGAATATGATTGGCAGTACTTATTTTAGTTTTAATTGCGCCTTCTTCATATATTATTAATCCAAAAATTGATTATAATATTATAAATAATAATGTAGTATACTTATATGATAGTTTGGATATGCTTGATTTAAGTTATTTATGAAATGTTGAAAAAGAATATGTTATAAAAAACAAAAATTTACTATTAAAAATAAAATCAAATATAAATAAAAACGTTGTAGAAAAACTTGAACTTAGAGAAGATATTTTGCTTTTTCAAAAGTCAATGAAAAATATAATGTATATGTTTGAAAATAAAAATACTTGATTTAAAGTTTATGCGTCTTGAGACTATTATTATACTTGAGATAAGTTCCATGAAAATTATTATTCTCTATCAGAAGTTGTAGATTATTCTCCACTTTGGGTAATAGTTCTAATTTCTATTTCATTGTGATTGTGAACTTTGGTATGACGGAAAAGAATAGTTGTAACAATTTGAGAAAAAATCTGAAATACTCAAATGAATTATGCTCAAGCTGCAAGTTCTTCATTAATTACAGCAACAACGATATCTCTAGCTTCAATTTATCATTTACCAGTTAGTACAACTCATATTTTATCATCGAGTGTGGCTTGAACAATGGTTGCTGGAGCTAAAACAAAATGAGTTCAAAAAAAGACGATCACGAATATAATAATTGCTTGGATATTGACATTGCCTGTAACTATCTTACTTTCAATATCTATATTTTTGATATTACGGAAAATATTTTTATAATTTAGCTTATTTTTGGTTAATAAAAAAACCAACAACAATTCAAACTGTTTCAGTTCTTAAAATATAATCTCAAAGATAAATTTTAGAAAAGTTATTATCTTCAAATTCTATTTTTTCCTTTTCACTAAATCATCATTCTGGTCATATAAATAAATTGATTTTTCAATTTTTTGTATCTAAATTTTTTAATAATTTTGAGGAATTACTATCAGTATGAAAAAAATAATTATTTCATCTAATATTTTTTAAGTCAAGTTTATCTAAAAAATATATTTGAGGAACTATATTTCTTCAAGATTGTTCTATAGCTTCTATAATTATTTTTTTAAATCTTTGTATTTTATTAAGGGTTAAATTAAATTTTTGACTTCTTTCAGATTTATAAAAATAAAAATTTGAATATCATATTTCGCTTCATTTTTGCAGTATAAATTCTATTTTTTCTTGTTTATTTGGAATTGCTTGATATAAATTTAATTCAAAATTTTTACTAGATAAATTGTTTTTTATTATTTTTTCTTTAAATTTAAGTATTATTTCATTTTTAGTTATTTCGTCGATAAAAAACAAATAATCAAAGTAATTTTTTCAATCAAAAAATATAAGTTCATCTCATATTTTTCATCTAAGCACTTTTGTTATTTGATGAAAAATTTCATCGTTTTTTTTAAAAATAATAATTTTTTTTTCACCAAATTTTGAAAAATAAAATCTTTGCATTGTAAGAATTTAATAGTTAAAAGACAAAAATAAAAATAGTCTTAAGATCTTAAGACTATTATATTTTATAATTTTATTTTTCAAAATTTATCTTGGCATTCAATAAAAATCTAATCATTTTGTATCAACCATTGATTTTGTAATAAAATTTTTCTTTTTTCATTTCATAAAAAAACCTCTTTCATCAATTATACCTTGATCCATTAAGGATTGTGGGTTTTTTGTTGAAAGCTTTTTCTTTGGAAAATTTTGTTTATTTTCCAGATAATGTTTTCTAGATTTATAACTTGTGTTTTTTCTAGTTTGTGGATTTTCATTACCCATATAAACTTGATATGCAGCTTTTTTGTTTTTAGCTAATTTTCTAGCAGCTGCTTGTTTTTTTACAATTCTTGAAGTAAGACCATGAGTATTTGCCATAATTTATTAAGTATTAAAAATGTAAAATTATTCAATCTAAAATTATAATAATTATATAAAATTTTTTGTTAAAATCAAACTTTATTGCTTCTCAAATAAAAAAACTTAAAACTTAAATCTTAAAAACTCAGATTAATTCTAAGTTCTAATACCCAAATTCTAAGTTTCTTATTTATGGAGCGAGGGACGAGGTTTGAACTCGCACACCCAAGGGTTGAAGCCTTAGTACACTCACTCTTTTATGTTACCCTCGCATAAATAGAAGCATTTAGTACTCGAGCATTGTATTAAAAAAATTTTTAAAGTCAAATTTTTTTGATTTTACTGTTTTTATGATATAATTAGTTCAATAACATTTATAAATTTTTATGGATGATTGATTAAATAAATTATGAACTTGGGAAAATATAGTTAAAAATTTCTATAATCAAACAATTAATAGTTTAAATGAATATTTACCAAAAATCATTTGATCTATTATTATTCTTATTGTCTGAGCAATAATTTCTTATTTGATATATAAACTTGTAATTTATTTTTTCAAAAAATTTAAATTACTTGATCTTATTGACAAGATTGAAGAAAAGATGGACGTAAAAGTTTGAAAAGAAGAATTAAATTCAAACTGAAAAGAAAAACATCAGTTAAGTAAATCAAAGAAAAAAAAATTGACAGAAAAGATTAATGTAGATGAGATAACTGCAAAATCTATCTCATCATATATATTTTTGATATTTTTCAGATATAGTATTATAATAATTTGAATCACAGAAGTAGAAAAATTTTTGAATGATGTAATCAATTACTTACCAAATTTATTTATAGCTGTTTGTGTATGATTTTTTGGTATTAGTTTCAGTGATACTGTGTATAATGTAGTTTATTATACTTTAGAAATAACAAAACATCAAACAAGTAAGGTAATTGCAATGTGAGCAAAATTGGTGATTTTATTCTTTACTATAATGATAGTTTTAAATTATATCAAAATTATTGATCAGTTTTTTATAAATACTTTATTTGTTTGATTTGTCTGAGCAATTACTGTGTGAGTTTGAATATCTTTTTGATTGTGATGAAAAGATGTTGCAAGACAAATACTTGAAAGTTTTAAAAGATAAAAAAATCAAAAAAATATTTTATATTATATTACAAAAATTACTAATTTAAGAATTAATTTTTTTTATTAGCAATAATCAAACTTTACAAAAACTCAAAACTTCATAAACTATAACACATAAAATAATAATTATAAAACACTTTTAATGAAAAAAGATTTTTTTCAGTATATTGAGCAAGAATTTGAATTTTCAAAACAAGAATTAAAAGATTTTGAAGCTTCTTGTTTTTTACCTTTAAAGAAATCAATTAGAGTAAATATAAACAAAATAAGTATAGAAGATTTTAAAAAATTATCTAAAAAAAATAATTGGATATTAACAGAAACAAACTTATGAAAAAATACATTTTATATAGATAGATTTGATGATTTAGATTTAGCTTTATGAAACACACAAGAACATCAAAAAGGTTTTTTTTATGTGCAAGAATTAGCAGCTTCAAGCTCTCCATTTTATATGTCTTGAGATAAAATTGATGAAAAAGAATATTTGATTTTAGATATGAGTGCTTCACCTTGATGAAAAACTACTCAATTAGCTGAATATTATCCAAATTCTTTAATTGTTGCAAATGAGGTAAATAAAGAAAGATTTAAATGACTTTTTTTAAATTTAGATAGAATGTGAGCTTTGAATGTTGTTTGTACAAATTATGATTGAAGATTTTTTAAAAATAATATTGAATTATTTGATAAAGTTCTTTTAGATGCTCCATGTAGTTGAGAATGAACTGCATATAAAACAGAAGATTCTTTAAAATTTCGGAATATAAAAAATATAAAATCTATTTCTAAATTACAAACTTCTTTACTTGATAGTGCTATAAGAACATTGAAGGTTTGATGAGAAATTGTTTACAGCACTTGTACTTTAAACAAGATAGAAAATGAGTGAGTTATTGAAACGATTTTAAATAGATACAAAAATTCTTTGGAAATTGTTTATTTAAGTAAAAATAATAAATTTATTCCTTACGTAAGAAATTGGCCACATATAGATAAAACTTGAGGTTTTTTTGTTGTAAAAATTAAAAAAACTAAATCAATTCAAGAAAGGCAAGAACCTGAGAAATATTCAAGAGAATCATTGTTTGATGTAAAATTAGAAAGAAAAAAGAAAAAAATCCATCACAATAAAGATGTTATTCAAAATTTTGAAAAATTGGCTTCAAAAGCATCAAAGAACATAGAAAAGTATATAGATGAAAATTTCGATTATTTGATCAAGTACAAAAAGTTCTATAAATTCAAAGATGAAATTTATATGATAAATAAAGATATAAGTGAGTTGGCAAAAAAATTATTTTTTTATAAGATTTGAGTGAATATAGGGAAATATAAAAATAATGATTTTATTGCAAATGAATATTTAGAAAATTTAAGATAAAATTAGAAATTAAATACATCAATAACTTTTCCGTTTACAATAATATTATCATTTTTTGATAATATTATAGGTTTGTGATTTTTATCTGTTGATTTTGGTAATAGATATATATATTCTCAATCAAATTTTGGAACTTTTATAGTAGCACAAGAATCAACTATAAACAAAAAAGCATCATTTTCATTTATAGCTATATCATCTTTTTTTATAAGTACATATGATCAATTGTCTATAATTTTTCATTTTATTTTGAACTTATTCATTGAATTTCACTCAATTTTTAGAAAAAAGTAATTTTCTTTATTTCATGAAGCAATTTTTTTAGAAATTGTTAAAGTTCATAATTCGTTTTCTTCTGCATAAACAAGAGGCTTTCAGGCATTTGCATAACCTAAAATAGGTATATTTAGCATAGTTTGCATCCCAACACTATTTCATAACTTTATGCCTCTATAAGAGCTATCTCTTTTTATAAATCATTTTTTTTCAAGTGACTCAAGATACTGAGTTACTCATCTTTTTGATTTTTGATCAAGAATAATTCTTAATTCCTCAATTGTAGGAGATTTACCATGTTCAGTTATATAAGATACTATTTTATCTAAAACAAATTGTTGGTTATCTGTAAGCATATTTATAGAAATTAGTATTTAAAAATAATTTAATCGTATATATATTGTATACGTATTTTTAAAAAAAGCAAGATTTTTTTTTCTTCACATAATCTTTAGATTAAAATATTGAAATATTATTTTTTCATGTATTATATTATTGCGAGAATTAGGGAATCAAAAATAAACCATTTATAAAATACTTTTGATGTTAAAGCCTTAAAATAACTTCAAATAATTTTTAACCACTTTGGTTCTCTAATTTTTGTTATATTTTTAGTAAATTGTATTTATGAAAAAGTTTTGATTTATTATAAAAATTTGTGTATTTTTTTTAGTATTATTTATACAAACTTGAGTTTTTGCAAATGAAAGCATAAATGATATAAAAGAAAATATAAAAAATCTTCAAAATAAACAAAAGCAAATTTTGGAAAATAAAGATTCTATATATAGTTTGTGAAATCTAAATAATTATATTCAAGGTAATTTAAATTCAGCAGAAATTGTTGAATTAAGTAATATCATTTCTTCGTATAATTTTTCTTCAAATAATTTAAAAAATTCTATTCCAGATTTTTGAGATTTATTAAAAATAAAAAAAGAAACATATAAAAAAATTTGATTATATATTAGTAAAGATAAGCTAAATTCTTACCTTGATTTTGTTAAGGTAAATATAGAATTGGTTTATGAGTGTTGAGAAATAGAAAAAAATATATTGAAAAATGAAGAAATTTTAAATGAAAAGTTATTAGATATAAAAATCAAAATATCTAAAAATAAAGAGGAAATCGAAAATAATTTGCTTGATTTAATAAATAATAAACTAAATGAAAAAATTGATAAATTAAAAAATAATGAAAATTTTAAAAAACTTGATTTAGAAAGTAAAAAATATATTATTAACAATATTATAAATTATACTGAAAAAAGAAGAGAAGAAAGAGTTAAATTAAATTCAGGAAAGTCCGCAAATAATATAGATGTTTATCTTATAGTTATTGATAGATTAAAAAACTTTAGCCTAGAACTTAAATAAACTAAATGTATAAAGACATTAATGATAAAAATAAACCTAATACAAATATAATAAATATATGTTTAGTCTTGGTGTCTTTGTTGATTGTGTTTTACATATTGTATATTTGATCTTCATTTATTATTCCTTTTGTTATTGCATTTTTTTTGGCATTTTTTCTAAATTTAACTTATAATTTTTTTAAAAAACACTTAAAAAGTTCTATTTTATCATATATATTGTCTATCATTGTATATGGATTTATTTTTTGGTTAGTTTATAGCATTATAAATTCAAATATTAACGATATAATAGAAAAAGCTCCAAGTTATCAAACAAAACTAAGATCTATTATTGATACAATAGTTGCAAAAATTTGAATTCAAGAATGAGAAATATATAAAGAAATATGGGGACATATAAATATTCAATCAATTTTTTCTTACATAGCTAGTCTAATAACTAATATTTTTAGTAGCGCTTGAATTATAACTTTTTATTTAGTTTTTATACTTTTGGAATATAAATATATTGATCAAAAGTTGGATTTGATGATAAAAGATGAATTAAAACAAAAAAAACTTTTTGAGGTTATTCAAGAAATAAAAAAAGATATAAAAAGTTATTTTATTATAAAAACATTTATTAGTTTTATATCAGCGTCTCTTTCTTATATTTTTATGTTGATAGTGTGAATTGATTTTGCTTTGTTTTGGGCTTTTTTAATGTTTATATTAAATTTTATTCCAAATATTTGATCTATAATTTCTATTGCATTTCCTATAATTTTATCAATAATACAATTTAATAATTTTTCTTATTTTATTTTTGTTTGACTTTGACTTATATTAATAGATGCGTTAGTTTCAAGTATAATTGATCCAAAATTGACATGAAGTAAATTAAATTTAAGTCCACTTGTTATTTTGATGTCTTTAGTTTTTTGGTCACTTATTTGGTGAATAGTTTGAGCTATATTGTCAGTGCCAATTATGGTTGTGTTAAGTATAGTTTTTTCAAAATTTCCACAAACCAGATGGATTGCGATTTTGTTTTCTGAAAAATGAGAAGTAAAGTGAATTGATTTTGAAACAGAGTTTAAAAATAATCAAAAGCAATTATTGGATAAGATAAGAAATGTGTATTTAAATCTTAGAAAATAAAAAAAGTGAAATTATTTCACTTTTTTTATTTTCTAAGTATAATTTACCAAGTAGTTTTATGATTTTTGTTATATTAGGAAACAAGAATTAGATAATAAATCCTTATTGTTTATTTCTTGAAACTTAATATTTCAAATATTTCATATAAATTACTTGATTTTAATATTTAACAAATTTATTTATGTATTGAATTTCAGATAAAAAAGCACCAGAAATTAAATCTCTTAAAAAGACTTATGATATTGAGTGAAAAAAACTTATTTTTGAGTCTTGAAAATTAGCATTTTTATCTAATTGATCTGTTACAATTAGTGATGAATTTTGAAATATGCTTTTAGTTACTTGTTGAATAAAAGAAGAATGATTAAATAAAGAAGCAGATTATTTTCCATTATCTGTAGAGTATCAAGAAAAATACTATGCAACTTGAAAAATTTGATGAAATAGATTTCAAAAAAGAGAATGAAGACCGAGTGAGCAAGCTGTAATTAGCGCTAGAATTATAGATAGACCAATAAGACCAATGTTTCCAAAATGACTTATCAATGAAACTCAAGTTATAGCGACTGTTCTTTCTAGTTCAAATAAATCTGATTTAAGTTATCATTGAATTTCAGGAGCTTCTTTAAGCTTACTTATGACAGATATTTCTTTTGAGTGACCAGTTTCTTGAGTTAGAATAGTTATGGATAATGAAAAAAAATTTATTTTTGATCCAAGTTTTGAAGAAGAAGAAAATTCAAAGTTAAATTTAGTTGTTGCTTGAACTACTGATGCTATAACTATGGTAGAAGCAGAAGCTAATGAAGTAAGTGATGAAGATATGATGGCTTGACTGGAATTTGCTCACAGTATTATAAAAAAGATATGTGAAGCTCAAAGTGATTATATTTCAGAATATAAAAAAGTTTTTGGTATTTATAAAGTAAAAGAAACATACAATAAACCAGATGAAACTTTATTTGAGTCTGTAAAAACTTTTTTAACGCAAGAAAAATTAGAAATTTTGTATGGTACTTGAAAACATGAATTTCAAGAAAAACTTATAGAATTAAATGAAGAAACTAAGAATTATTTGATAGAAAAAAATCTTTTTGAAATTAAGGATTGAGAAGATATCGAAACTGTAAAAGAAAATATGACTTTTGTTTGAGATTTGGTATATAAAAGAGTAAAAGAAATAATGAGAAAAAATGTGCTTGAAAATGAAAAAAGACTTGATGGTAGAAAATTAAACGAAGTTAGAAAAATTGTATGAGATGTTTGAGTTTTGCCAAGAACTCATGGAAGTGCTTTATTTCAAAGATGATTAACTCAAATTTTATCTGTTACAACTTTATGATGACCGGATGATATACAGATAATTGATGATATGTATGAAGAAGATACAAAAAGATATATTCATCATTATAATTTTCCTCCATATGCAGTTTGAGAAGTTAAATTTCTTAGATGACCATCAAGAAGGGATATAGGACATTGAAGACTTGCTGAAAAAGCTCTTGAACCAGTATTACCAAGCAAAGAAGAATTTCCTTATATGATTAGAGTTGTTTCTGAAACTATGACTTGCAACTGATCAAGTTCAATGGCTTCAGTTTGTTGAAGTACTATGAGTTTAATGCATGCTTGAGTTCCTATAAAAGAACCAGTTGCTTGAGTTGCAATGGGGATGATTTATGATGAAGAAACTTGAAAATACAAGATTTTATCAGATATACAAGCTCAAGAAGATTTTTTATGAGATATGGATTTCAAAGTTACAAGAACAAAAAATTGAATTACAGCTATGCAACTTGATGTAAAAATAAAATGACTTAGTTTCCAGGTATTTAAAGATGCTTTTTCTCAGTGAAAAGAAGCTATAATGTATATAATGTGAGAAATGTTTAAAATAGTTCCAGAAGTAAGTAAAGAGCTTTCTCTGTATGCTCCTCGTATTTTATCTATAAATATTCCTGTTGATAAAATTAGGGAAATTATATGAAAATGATGAGAAAATATACAAAAAGCTGAAGCCGATTTTTGAGTTTCTATTCATATAGAAGATGATTGAAAAACTTTTGTTACATGAAAAGATTTTATTTGAGCAGAAAAAGCTTTGGCTTGGATTAAAGAGGGGATTTGGGAGCCTGAAGCTTGAGATTTACTAACTTGAAAAGTTGTAAATATTATAACTTGAACAGGTGCAATAGTTGAGTTTAGAGGAAAAACTTGAATGATCCATATTTCTAAATTGTCTGATAAAAGAGTTGCTAGCGTAGAAGAAGTTGTAAAAGTTTGAGATAGTGTAGAAATAGAAGTTTTAAATATAGATAAAGAAAAATGAAGAATTTGATTAAAATTATTACAAAAAAATGAAAATTAATTAAACTTGAAATAAATGAAGTTTACAATATTAATTTATAAAAAATATGTTAGAAAAAGAAATAAAAATACTTTGAATAGATAGGGAAAAATTAATAGAAAAACTAAAAAATTTGTGAGCTACAAAAACTTATGAATGATATGTAGAAGATACTTATTTTGATTTTTGTAGTTCAGGACTTGAATGACATAAAAGACTTTTTAGGATTAGAGAAAAAACTGGATGCCATTTATACACTATTAAAAAGAAAGAAAAAGGAAAAAATATGAAAATTTGTCAAGAATTTGAATGTAATATAACTGATCCTGCTTGATTTAAAAAAACTCTTGAAAAATATGGTTTACAAGCGACAAGATGAAAGAAAAAATATAGAATTTCGTATAGTTTAGATTGAATTGAATTTGATATAGATAAATACGAAGAAATTCCAGCATTTTTGGAAATTGAAGCAGCTGATGGAAAAACTATAAAAAAATGGATAGAAAAACTTGATTTAAAAGAAAATATAACTAAGAAGTTTTGATCAAGAAAACTTTTTGAATATTATGGAGTTGCTTATAATAATTTAAAATAATATTTATGAATATAAAGAAAAAAATTGCTTTAGATAACCCTTTTAGACTTTTGTATCATAAGATAAGGGCTATTTTAGCTAATTTAATTTATGGTTTTCCAAGTAAAGAAATGATAATAATTTGAGTTACTTGAACAAATTGAAAAACCACAACTACAAATATTATAGCAAAATGATTACAAAAAGCTTGATACAAGATTTTTATGTTTTCGACAATAAATATAATTATGGATAAGCAAGAAATAGTAAATAATACAAAAATGACTTCGCCTGATCCATTTTTACTTCAAAAACTTCTAAAAGATGCTAAAGAAAAATGATGTAAAATTGCAGTTATAGAAACAAGTTCTCATGCTATAACTATGAGTAGAAATTATGGTTTAAATTATGATATAGCTGTTTTGACAAATATAACTCAAGATCATCTTGATTTACATAAAAATATGGAAAATTATGTGAATACAAAACTAGAATTATTTAAAAAATTGATTACATATAAAAGAAAAAAATGAATTAAAAAAGTAGCAATAATAAATAGTGAATCAGATTATAAAGAATTATTTTTGTCTGAAACTTATGATGTTATGTATAGCTATTGAGAGAACCCAAATTCAACCTTGAAACTTGAAAATATAAAAAATGATTTTGAATTTACTAATTTTGATATAAGAATTGCTTGAGCTTTGATAGATTTGCAAACTCCACTTAGATGAAAGTTTAATATTTATAATATAATGGCAGCAGTTGGTGTTTTTGTATCTTTTTGAATTAAACCTGATAAAATAAAAGAAATAATAAAATCAATTTCTTGAGTTGCTTGAAGAATGGAAGAAATAAAAAATGATAATTGATACAAGATTTTTGTAGATTATGCACATACTCCTGATGCTTTAGAAAAAGTATTGAAAACATTAAAAGAAATAAAATGAATAAAAAGAATAATTACAGTTTTTTGAGCGACGTGAGATAGAGATAGAACAAAAAGACCAATTATGTGAAAAATAGTTTCTGAATTATCTGATGTAGTTGTTTTGACTCAAGATGATGATTATACAGAGAAAACAGAAAGTATAATAAAAGATATTTTGCCTTGAATTGAAAGAAAAGAATGAGATGATTTTTGGATTATAAAAGAAAGAAGGGAAGCTATAAGAACAGCTATTCTTACAGCAAAAGAAAATGATATAATTTTGATTGCCTGAAAATGAGATGAACATCTTCTTATTACAAATGATTGACCTATAAAATGGCATGATAGGGAAGTTGTGGAAGAGGTTTTGAAGGAAGTTTAAATAAGTTTAAAAAATATTATGAATAAATGAAATTATACTTTTTCTGATGCTATTGAGCAAGTTATGATGAATAACTGATATTATGCACCTCTATCTTTAATATATAAAGAATTTCACAAATATAGAAAAAAAACTTGATTAACACCTGATAAAACAATTCAAGAAAGAGTACAAAGAGATAAAAGATTTACAAAAATTTGATATTGAGTATATGCTTTAACTAAGTTTTTAAATAAATTACCCAAAGAAAAAGAAATTAAATCTGAAAAAGATAAGGCTGAAAGAATTCACTCAAGAATTCAATGAATGTTGATTGAAATATGAAATATGAATTGATATGATACTTATACACCTGATAAAAATTGAATTTTTCAAAATAAAGAAATATGAAAAATCACGACTTTACATAAAATTCCTTCCTTTACATATGAAAAGATAATAAATGACTCGATAAAATTTATTGATGTTATTTGGTTTAATGATAGATGATTTCCCTCTAAATTAATTGAAGTTGAAAATTCGACGGATTTTAGAGCAGGATTTATCAAGTTTAATGAAATTCAAGATTTTAGAACTGATTTTTTATTTATAGCCCCGTTGGAAAGAAAAAATAAATTTGAAACTGAAAGAAAAAAATCTTCATTTAAAAATATAAAAGATAGATGTGCTTTTCAAACATATGAGTTTGTTGAAAATTGGTATAATCACCATTTAGAATGAAAAAAATTTAAAAATATATAAAAAGATATTTATAATCTGTTGAAAATCTCTTATTATCATGTAAAATAAGCCAAATTTAATAATTTGGTCTTTTTATTTTATTTAAGATTTAAATAATTTTTTATATAAAAAACTTGACTTAAATGTCACTTTTTAATTTTATTATAAGTAAAATTATTTAATAATAATTAATATGAATTACATAGGTTCAAAAAAAAGTTTACTTGATTTTATTTATAAAAACATTATAAATGTAGTGTGAAATAAAGATTTTGTTTTAAGTGACCTTTTTGCTTGAACTTGAATAGTTTGAAGATATTTTAAATCAAAATGACACAAAGTAATTGCAAATGATTTGCAGTATTATAGTTATGTTTTAAATAGGCATTATATAGGAAATCATACAGATTTATATTTTACAAATCTTGTTTGAGAAATTCCAGAATTGTTCGTTTGAAATGTAAACTCTTACAAGGAAATTGTTTGTGATTATTTGGATAATTTACCTTGAAAAAAATGATTTATATATAAAAACTATTCTCTTTGATGAACAAAATGAAAAGAATTTGAAAGAATGTATTTTTCTGACAAAAATGCTATGAAATGTGATGCTATAAGAAGTAAAATTGAAAAATGGAAAAGACAATGAAAAATAAATGAAAATGAATATTATTTTTTACTTTGTAGCTTACTTGAATCAACTGATAAAGTAGCAAATACAGCAAGTGTGTATGGAGCGTTTTTAAAACATTTAAAAAAATCTGCACTTAAACCTCTAACCCTTGTTCCAGCAGATTTATTTTTAAATGATCAGGAACATAATATATATAATGAAGATGTAAATTTTTTGATAAAGTATACAAGTCATGATGTGGTTTATTTGGATCCACCTTATAATCATAGACAGTATAGTTGAAATTATCATTTACTTGAAACTATTGCTAGATACGACAATCCAAAAATAAAATGACTTACTTGAATGAGAAATTGTAATGATCAAAAATCTTTGTATTGTAGTAGAATAGAAGTAAAAAAAATTTATAAAGATTTGATAACAAATATTGAAGCAAAATATATATTTTTGAGTTATAATGATGAATGATTGATGTCTCTTGAAGATATAAAAGAAATTATGTCCAAAAGATGAGAATATTGAGTTTTGAAAAAAAATTATAGAAGATTTAAGGCTGATAAAACAGGAAATAGAAATCATAAACAAGATAAGACAATAGAGTATTTACATTATGTAAAAATAAAATAATATTTAAAATTCCTATAATGAGCTTTGCAATAAAATATAGACCAAAAGATTTTACAAGTGTTGTTGGACAAAAATTTGTCAAAGAAACACTTAGAGAGGCTATCAAAGAAGATAAACTTGTTTGAGCTTACCTTCTTTGTTGACCAAGATGAACAGGAAAAACAAGCATTGCTCGTATTTTTGCAAAAAGTATTAATTGTTTAAATCCTCTTGATTGAAATCCATGTCAAAAGTGTGAAATTTGTCAAGCTTTTAATGAAAATAAATTAATTGATGTTATAGAAATAGATGCTGCAAGTCATACTTGAGTTGATAATATAAGAGATATAATAGAAAAAGCTCAATTTGTTCCAAACAAAGCAAAATACAAAGTTTATATAATTGATGAAGTACATATGTTGAGTTCTTGAGCATTTAATGCTCTTTTAAAGATTTTGGAAGAACCCCCAAGTTTTGTTAAATTTGTGCTTGCAACAACAGAAATTCAAAAAATTCCCGAAACTATTTTATCAAGATGTCAAAGATATGATTTCAAAAATATTGATTCAGAAGATATAAAAAACCAGCTTATTTATATAGCAAAAAAAGAAAAAATTAAAATAGATGAAGATAGCTTGGATTTTATAGTTAAAAATTCTTCTGGATGACTTAGAAATGCGATAGTTTCATTTGAACAATATATAGTTTGAAATGAAATAAATTACAATAATATCGTAAAAAATATATGAATAACAGAAGTTTCATTTTTGAAATGATTTTTGTATAATTTGGTGAATAAAAATTTTCAAATCATAGATGATTTCGAAGAAATAATAAATAATTGAAAAAATATAAAACTTTTTTATAAAGACCTTATTTATCTCACTCGTGATGAAATTATAGAAAAGATTAAAGCATGAGAAAATTCTATAGAATTATTAAAAATTCTTGAGATACTTGATGAAACTTATAGCAAAACAAAAAATTCTATGGATGAAAAAATTACTTTGCTTTCAGGATTATTAAAAGTGGTTTATAGAGACGAATTTAAATCATTTTGAGAAAAATGAAATACAATAAAAAATCCTTTAAATATTGAAGAAGTAAAAAGTCTTGAAAATAATAATAATTTACAGAAAGAAAAGAAAAATAATTCATGACAAAAATCAGATATTTCAAAGAAAAAAGAAGAAGAAATATTGGATATTTGTGATATAGAGGATGTTTTTTGATTAGAAGATGATTCTTCAAAGTCTTCTGAAAAAAATGAAACAAGTGATTTTTCTTTAGAAAATCTTATGAATAAAATCAAAGAACTTTGATGAAAAGCATCTATAAATACAGCTATAAAAACATGAAAATTCAATTTTGATTGAGAAGAATTAATTTTGATTCCAAAAACAAAATTTGAATGACAAGCTTTGTATGATGGTGAATCAAGATGATTGATTTTAAAAGCACTTGAAGAGTTAGGACTTAGAGAAGTTATATTAAAAGTAGAATAAAAATTTTGTAATTTATATTTTTTGTATAAACTACATAAGTATTTTTTTAAATACTTTTAATGGATTGATAGCTTAGTTGGTAGAGCAGGGCCCTCTTAAGGCCAAGGTCGCGGGTTCGAATCCCGCTCGATCCACCAAAT
>CAZCNE010000014.1:0-26566 GCA_964500515.1 uncultured Candidatus Peribacteria bacterium
TAGTGATTTTTCTATATTTTTTAAGTCACTTGTTCTTACTGAATTTCTTGCATCTTTTGTATATCATTGCAAGCTAATAAACGCTATTGTTCAAAGTATTGCTAAGATTGTTATTACTACTATCAATTCTACTAAGGTGAAGGCTTTGTTTTTTAAATATTTTTCTGATTTATTTTGATGAAGTTTGGCTATGCAGTATATATATATATATATATTACTTCTTGTGAAAAAATTAAGTTTTTTCATAATTTTTATTATTATTTTTTATTGTAATTTTAGTATAGTTTTATTTGTATTTTTGAATATATTTTTTAAATTCATTTCATTTTTCTTCAAAATTTTTCCATAAATTATAGCTTGGAGAAGCAGTAGAAAGTAAACATATTTTTCAAAAACTTGTAAATTCATAAGCAAATTTTACAGCTTCATCCATAGAAGAAGTTTTGAAAATTCTAAGAGTATAATAATTAGGATTTCTGTTACTTCTTTCATCTTTATCTATCAAAATATAATTTTTTCAATCCTTGGAAAGTTCGTATTCATCTATATTATAAGATTTTATTTTAAGTTTTCAATCTTCAAGTTCTTCCAATTTATAATTTGTAATTTGTAATTTTTTTAATTCATCAAAAATCTTTTCTCAAGTTTCTGGGAAAAAAACTATATTTTTCACATCATATAAAAAAATCGTTTTAACTAAATTTTTAAAATTGTATCATCTATCTAAACCTCATAAAAACAAAGTTTCAGTTTTGTTTCAAAAAACTTTTAGAGCTTCAATTGTACTTTCTGGAGTTGTTGATATTGCATCATCAATAAAAATAATTCATTTATAAGTTCAGATATTTTCTAGTCTATGAGGAAGTCATAAAAAATTATTTATGGTTTTAACAAAATCTAAATAATCAATATTTAAAATATAACTTACTCACAATACTGCACAAATATTTGATAAATTATGTTTTCAAGGAATTTTTGGCTTAACTGAAATATTTAAATTAACTCAATTAACAAGCATATGTTTTCAGATATGAGCATAATAAGCTTTTTCTCATCAAAAAGTTTTGAATCTTCTTCATTTTAAATCATCAATAATTTCTTTTGCTAATTGGTATCAGATAAGTAAATGATCTGAATTATTTAATATATTTAATTTCGCTTTTTTATAATTTCAAAATGTTTTATGCCAATCAAGATGATCTTCAAAAATATTTCAAATAATACTTATAAAACTATGATGATTATCTAAATCTTCAAGCATATAACTAGATAATTCATAAATTATAAAGTCATAAATATTTTGTTGAAATAAATCTATTTCACTAAAAACAGGATTTCATATATTACCAACCAATTTGACTTTATATCAAGCTTTTTTTAGTAAATCATATATCAAACTAGCAGTTGTTGATTTTCATTTAGTTTGTGTAACTGAAATTATTTTTCATTTATAAAGTTCATAAAAAACTTTTGTTTGTGTAAGAAGTTTTTCTTTGTATTTAAATAAATCATTTTTATATGGACTAATTCAAGGTGATCTAAATATATAATCATATTCTTCTAAATTATTTAGATAATTTTTTCATAAAACAAGTTTTATTCATTTTTTATCTCAAATATTTATATCAGTATTGGAATCATGAAGAGTAATATCTTTTACTCAAATTTTTTCCAAAAATTCAAGAGTTGATTTTCATTCTTTTCAAAAACCCAAAATTGCTATTTTTTTATCTTTAAAATCTTGTATTTTCATAATAAATTTTAATTTTATTTGTAGAATTATATCATTTATCAAATATTTTTGCAAAAAAACTATCCAACGCTTTTACTCAATTTTTTATTAATAAAATAATAAGAAAAAGCCACAATTATAACAAACATTATTACCAATATCAAAGCTTCATTACTGTACCTGGAGATTAAATCTTTATTTTCTCAAGCTAAATATCAAATCATAATTAAAATTATATTCCATATTGCAACTCATAAAAATGTATAAGTAAAAAATTTAGCAAAATTCATTTTAAAAATACCAGCAGGAATACTTATAAGTTGTCTAACTGCTGGAATAAATCTAGCTAAAAAAGTTGTTACACTTCAATGTTTTTTAAAATACTTTTCAGCTAATAAATAATGATCTTCTTTTAAAAATATATATTTTCAATATTTATGAATCAATTTTTTTATAATTGGTGCTCAAAGATAAAATCAAAGAAAATAATTTATTGTAGCTCAAGTCATAGTTCAAAAAGTTCAAGATAAAAAAACTCAAATCCAGGTCATTTTTCATAGACTAATTAAATATCAAGCTGGAATCATAGCTATTTCTGATGGAAAAGGTATAAAACTTGATTCAATTGCCATCATTATAAAAATCCCTACATATCATAAATCTCAAACTAGATTAACTACAAAATTCACAATTTGATCCATAAAAAAAAGTTATTAAATAATACATATAATTTAATAACTTTTATAAAAAAATCTAGTTTAAATAAAAATTAATTTATTTCAATCCAATCATATCAATTTACTGTCTTTAAAATATCTTCAATAATTTGAGAAATTCCGTATCAATTTTCTTTTAGTTTTAAGTAAAAACTATCAATTTCTTCAGGTAAATCTAATCAAGTGTCAATTTCCAAACAAGCAATTGTCTCATCAATAATTTGATCAAAAGGGTATCCTTGTCTTTCAAGTATCTGTGCTTTTTCTACTGGATGAAAATTAAATACATCTTTTTTATAATACACTTTTTTCATAATTATATTTTTTCATTTCAAAAAATTCTTGAATTTCTCACATAGTTTTTCACATTGAAAGCATTATTAAAGCTAAATCAATCAAATCATCATCTTCTTCTGACCATTCTATACCAAGTTCTTGATTTAATAAAGCAAGTTTTTCTTCAAGGATTCTTACTTTATCATTCATGATTTTATCAACTTGTTCTGGAGAAAAATCTCTTAATAAACCAGAATCGTATAGTCATCCTCTAACTCATCCAATTATTATATTTGTTTTAGGAGATAATCATGCAACAGAAACATTATTTTCATTATAAGAATTTAAAGAATCTAAACTCATATTAGTTTTATATTAAAAAATAAAGATGTGATATATGATAACAAAAAATATATAAAGTCAAGTTTATTTTTCTGAATTCTAATAGAAATAAAGAATTTTAAATTTTTTTATTAATACAATAATCAATCTTTTAATATTTGTCTTAAATTATTTTCATAAAAAATATCATAACTATTTTCCAATTCTTTTATAAATCTTATTATATAGTTATATTCTGCTCTATAAAGTTGTGTTATTTTTTTGTCTTCAAGAAATCCTTTAGCATTTTTTAAAATATTAAGCATAGATAATCAAGAATAACATCATTTTCTAATTATAAATTAGAAATCTTTAAGTTGTCTTGGTATATTTTTATCTTTATTTATATCTTCAAGATATCCATAAATAATTCTTTACATTTAAAAAATATACTTTTTTCCGTATCAAGTACTATTTTTTATACTTTCATTATATAAACTATTAAAATTTGTCATAAAAAACTATTTAATAAAAATAGAATAACATTCTAAATATATTATTCCTAAAGTCAAATAAGATATATTTCATTTATTAAGAAAAATAAAGTGAAAATTCTTCTCTTGATATTTCCTCTTTTTCAAGTAAATCTTCTGAAATTTTTATATGTAAATCTTTGTTATCTTTAATTAAAGTAATCGCCACATTATACGCATTATCAAGTATTTCTTTTACTCTTTTATCTATAGATTTTTGAGTTTCTTCACTATAAAATGGTCTATCAGATTCAACTCAAAGATAATTTCAAGAAACTTGACTTGATGAAAAATTTTCTTTTCCTATATCATCATACATTCCGTATCTTGTAACCATAGCTCTTGCTATATTTGTAGCTTTTTCTATATCATTTGAAGCTCAAGTTGTTATATATTCTTCACCAAAAAATACTTCTTCAGCTGCCCTTCATCAATAAAGAGTAGCTAATTCATCTAAAAATTTTGCTTTTGATGTAAGAAGTTCATCTCTTTCTGGTAAAAACCAAGTAACTCATAAAGCTCATCATCTTGGAGTTATACTTATTTTATGAACTGGATCAGTATGAGTCAATAATTGTCAAACCAAAGCATGTCAAATTTCATGGTATGCTGTAAGTTTCCTTTCTTGATCATCCATAACCAATGATTTTTTTCTAAGTCACATAACTACTCTTTCAAATGCTTCCTGAATCCTTTTATTACTAATAATTTTTTCATTGTTTCTAGCTGTAATTATAGTTGCTTCATTTATAAGATTTCATAAATCTGCTCAAGAAAATCATATAGTTGAAGATGCTAAAGATTTTAAATCAACATCACTAGAGATTTTTTTACCTTTTGTATGTACTTTTAAAATTAATTCTCTATCAACTAGATTTGGAAGTCTAACAGTTATTTTTCTGTCAAATCTTCAAGGTCTCAAAAGTGCTTTATCAAGCACATCAGCTCTATTTGTTGCTCACAAAACTATAATATTTGTTTCGTTATCAAATCAATCCATTTCTGTTAATATCTGATTAAGAGTTTGTTCTCTTTCATCATGTCATCATCAAGTTCAAGGTCATCTTTTTTTACCTATTGCATCTATTTCATCTATAAAAATTATTGCTGGAGCAAGTTTTTTTGCATTTGTAAAAAGATCTCTTACTCTAGAAGCTCATACTCAAACAAACATTTCTACAAATTCACTTCATGAAATACTTAAAAAAGGAACATCACTTTCTCAAGCAACAGCTCTAGCTAGTAAAGTTTTTCAAGTTCATGGAGGTCAAACAAGTAAAATTCATCTTGGAATTTTTGCTCATAAATCTCTAAATTTTTTTGGATTTTTTAAAAATTCAATAACTTCTTGTAATTCTTCTTTTTCTTCTTCAGCTCAAGCAACATCTGCAAAAGTAATTTTATCTTTTTCTTTATCATAAAGTCTTGCTCTTGATTTTCCAAACATCATTGCATTATTTGTCATTCATCACATTTTATTTATGAGAAAAATAGCTATCAAGAAAAATAATATAAATCATATAATTGTAGGTCACATTTCTGACCAAAATTTGTCTCATGATTTATCTTTTACCAAAATATCAGTTTTTATTTCTGGATTTTTCAATCATAAATCTTTCAATGAATCTGAATTTGGCAAAATTGTTATATTTCTTTTTATTCTTTCTATTCAATTAACAATTGAATTAGATCAAGAAACAGTTGCTATAGCTTTATTTCAATCAATAAAAATACTAGAATATGTTCAAGAATTGAAATTTTGTTCTAACCTATTTAAAGATATTTCTTCATCTATAAATTTTTGTCATAATTTTAAATATGATACAGTAATTGCTAAAATAAAAGAAATCAAAATTAAAGTTCAAATTGATTTTGTATTGTTTATTTTTTTAGTTTTTGGTTTTTTATCAGCCATATTTTTTTATTAAAATTATAATTATCCTTAAAATCTAATTTATTGTAATAAAAAAATATCTTTTTGCAAAATAAAGTTATTTATATTTTTTATTTACAAAATAATAATTTAAAACATTTTTTTTATTGATAGCAATATGAAATTATATATATTTTGATTCAAATATTTACTTTTAGATAAATTATATGATAAGATATATTTAATTATTAAATAATATTTTAAATATGAACTTAGAAATGATAAATATAAAATGAGAAATTTTTTGAGTATTTGCATTTATTTTTATAGTTATATCATTTCTTCAAATAAACGATAAAAAAATGTTTTTATTATTAGCAATTTGATCGTTTTTTTATGCAATACATTTTTATTATTTATTACTTTTTACAGCAGCAATTACAAATTTTGTAGATATTTTTAAAAATTTAGCAGTATTAAAATACAAAAAAAATGATTACATATTTTGAATATTCTTAATTTTATATATAACTATTTGAATACAAACAGGAAATTGAGAATTTTTGAATTATATGTTTATACTTGCCTCAATTATTTCTATGAGTGCTGCTTTTTATCTAAAATGAATTAGTTTAAGGCTTGTTTATCTAAGTTCTATTATTATGCAATTTATTTTTACAGTAATTTGAAATTCTTTTTCTTGAAGCTTACTGAATCTAGCTTTTATAATAAGTATTTTTATTACTATTTTTACTTTATATAAAAAACAATCTTTGAGAGAAAAAATAAAATATTATAGAATTCAAGTATTAAAAAGTATCAGAAAATTATTTTGATTAAAATACAAAAGATACAAATATATATAATAATTTAAATATCTTTTATAAAAAAACGAGTATCAAGAAATACTTGTTTTTATTTGTCAATTTGATTTTTTTGCTTTAAAAAAAAATTTTTATAAAATTAAATTGTACATAAAAAAACTAAAAACAAAAGTGAAACCAAAATCACCAAAAAATGGGGCAATTCCGAAAGGCCTTTACTAGTAGGATAATTTATAAAATTATGAAAAAATATATTTCTGAGTTCATTTGAACTTTTTGGTTAGTTTTATGAGGTTGTTGAACAGCTATTCTTGCTTGATCAAATGTCTGAAATTTATGAGTATCTCTTGCTTTTGGTCTTAGTGTTCTTACTTGAGCTTATGCTCTTGGTCATATTTCATGAGCTCATTTTAATCCAGCTGTAACTCTTGGTTTATGGAGTTCTGGAAAATTTGAATGAAAAAATGTTACTCCATATATAATTTCTCAAATACTTTGAGCTATTTTTGCTGCTTTAATTTTATACATAATTGCAACTTGAAAAGTATGATATAGTATATGAAATTTTGCAGCTAATTGATATTGAGAAAATTCTCCTGCTTGATATGGTATGTGGGCAGCTATTACAACTGAATTTGTAATGACATTTATGTTTTTAATTGTTATTCTTTGAGCAACTTCCATAAAAGCAAATCCTTGATTTGCATGACTAACAATAGGTTTAACACTTACTTTAATACATCTAATAAGTATTCCTGTTACAAATACTTCTGTAAATCCAGCTAGAAGTATAAGTCAAGCAATATTTGCATGATGAATTGCTATTAATCAATTATGGTTATTTATACTTGTTCCTATAGTTTGAGCTATACTAGCTTGATTATTTTATAAATGAGTTTTTTGTTGTAAAAAATGTGAAGAAAATAAAAAAGAGGATAAAAAGAAAGATAGATAAATTATACAAATAAAAATCTCTTCAAAATTTTGAAGAGATTTTTTATTTTTCTGGTAAATACATATTAATTTCATATAATTTTATCATTACTTATTCTAAAAGAAATTAATAATCATCTAAAAAATTTCTCAATAGATTAATTGAAATAAACATTTTTAAATTATAGTAAAAATTAATTTTCCATAAAAGTTGGATTTCTAGATAGATTCTATCTAAAAATATTTGACATTATTGTAAATATATTTATAGTAACTTTGTATTACATTTACATTTTTTATTTTTAACAAAAAAAGCATGAAAACAAAACCTGATCAAATACAAGACAATATCCCCAATATTGCATGACAAAAATTTCCTAAATCACAAAGAATTCCTGAAAGTGTTGAATATTTTAGAGAATTAGTACAATGAACTACATGACAAATAGCTTATTTAGAATCTTATGAAAAAGATCCTACAGCTCCTGAAAATATACATTATATTATGATGTTATTAGCAATATGAAAAGAATTAACTACATGACAAGAAGCTTATTTAGAATCTTATGAGGAATTTTCAAGAGCTCCTACTTTTTCTACAGATGATTAGCTTAGTAACATAATATAAAATAATAAAGTAGTTAAAACTAGATATATCACCAAGAAATTTTGAGTTGTTAAATTTTAGCCTATAACTAAGTATATTATTATTTGATTTAGTTCATAATTTGTAAAAAAAAATAAATATAATATATAATTATAATGTTTTTAATTTTTTAATAAAGTATATGAAAAATAAACTTAAAGAAAATCAAGTGGAAATTTTAAAAAAGCATATAAAACAATTTTTTCCAGCTGAAGAAGTTGATAAAGTAGTTAATAATGCTAAAAAAACACTTGAGAGAATTCTTCCTGACTACAGATATTGAGATTTTGAACCTCCTAAAATTAAAATTCTTGATATTGAAAAAACAGCTAACTGAGATTTTGAAATTATAACAAACAGTTGAACATTTCTAACTACAAAAGATTTGAGTTCTTGAATAAAACTTCCAAGTTCATGACCAATGGCATGAAGAAATGTCACTTGACATTATGTCTCTCCATCATAAAAAAAACTATAAAAAATATTTCATTTTTAGACTTAATTTATAATTATCAAAAAAATAGGAAGTCTGCAAAAAATTAAATAAAAAGCTCCAAATTTCTTTGGAACTTTTTTATTTTGCATAAATTTTATACTCTTGTTGGTCATTCCCCTTCTACTTCACCATCAACTATATCGTCATCTCATTTTTTATCTTCTTTAGTTTTTTCTTCTGAAGTTCAAGCTTGTCATCAAGTGTTTTGTCATTGAGAATAAATTGCTTGTCAGATTTTTGTCATAATTTCATTTAATGGTTTAGTTTTTTCTTCTATTTCTTCTTTTGATGCATCTGCATTTTCAAGAATCTTTTTTAAAGCAGAAATTTTTTCTTCAGCTTCTTTTTTATCTTCTTCACTTATTTTATCTTTATTGTCATTTAATGTTTTTTCTGATTGATATACTAAAGAATCTGCTATATTTTTTGCGTCAATTTTATCTTTTCTTTTTTTGTCTTCTTCTTTTTTTGCTTCAGCTTCTTTTACAAGTTTATCAACTTCAGCTTCATCCATTCAAGTTGATCATTGAATTGTTATATGTTGTTCTTTTCAAGTTCATTTATCTTTTGCTGTAACTTTTAAAACTCAGTTAGCATCTATATCAAAAGTAACTTCTATTTGAGGCATTCATCTTGGAGCTGGAGCAATTCCATCAAGGATAAATCTACCCAATGATTTATTATCAGCAGCCATTTCTCTTTCTCATTGAAGAACATGTATTTCTACACTTGGTTGATTATCTGCAGCTGTGGAAAATACTTCTGATTTTGTACTTGGAATAGTAGTATTTCTAGGTATCATAGGAGTTCTAACTGATCACATAGTTTCTATTCACAAAGTAAGCGGAGTTACATCAAGAAGTAATACATCTGTTACATCTCAACCAATAATTCAAGCTTGAATAGCAGCTCAAGAAGCAACTGCTTCATCAGGATTTACACTATTATTTGGTGCTTTACCAAAAAAATCTTTAACCTTTTTTTGAACTAAAGGAATTCTTGTTGAACCTCAAACCAAAATTACTTGATTTAAATCTCATGCTTTTAGGTTAGCATCTTTAAGAACTTTTTTACAAGGTTCTAAAGAACGTTCTACCAAATCTGAAATTAGACTTTCAAATTTTGCTCTTGATATATTTAAAAATAAATTTTTAGGACCTGTAGAATCAACTGTTATATATGGTAAATTTATATCATATTCTGTAGTTGAACTTAATTCTTTTTTTGCTTTTTCAGCTTCATCTCTAATTCTTTGCAAAGCCATTGGATCATTTCTCAAATCAATTGCTTGATCTTTTTTAAATTCATCAATTATATATTCTACAATTCTTTGATCAAAATCATCTCATCATAAGTGAGTATCTCAATTTGTAGACAACACTTCAAATGTTCATTCTTCTCATAAATCTAAGATTGAAATATCAAAAGTTCAACCTCAAAGATCATAAACTGCAATTTTTTCATTTTTTTTCTTTCCAAGTCAGTAAGCTAATGCTGCTGCTGTTGGTTCATTTACTATTCTTTTTACTTCAAGTCAAGCAATTTTTCAAGCATTTATTGTTGCTTGTCTTTGACTGTCATTGAAATATGCTGGAACAGTAATAACTGCTTCTGTAACCTTTTGTCACAAATATTTTTCAGCATCTTCTTTAAGTTTCATAAGAACATGAGATGAAATTTGTTCTGGTCTTACATCTTTTGATTCAAAATTAATCAAAACTTCTCAGTCTTTTCATTTATTTACATTAAAAGGAACATTTTTTATTTCATTTTCTACTTCCTCATATTTTCTACCTATAAATCTTTTTGCTGAATAAATAGTTCATTTTGGGTTTGTTATAGCTTGTCTTTTTGCAGGAGTTCAAACAATTATATTACCATCTTTACTAGCAACAATTGATGGAGTTGTTCTATTTCATTCTGCATTTGGAATAACTTTTGCTTCACCTCATTCCATAAAAGCCACACAAGAATTTGTAGTTCAAAGGTCTATTCAAATAATTTTTCACATAGTATTAAAATTAATAATTAAGAATGGTAAAATTAATAATTAAAAGATTATTAGCACAGGCTTCAATAATTCTAATTCTTAATCCTACATTGTATTGCCTATTTTATTCTTTTTTTTTATCCTGTCAAATTTATTTTAGCACTTTTTTTGTTTATGTGCTAATTTTGCTATTTTTTACATTTTTAAATACATTTTCTTGACTTTTTGTATAAAATGTATTATAATAATATATATTTATAATAGTAATTTATGTGAGAAAGTAGTAAAATTCCTTCTTTAGAAAAAGAAACTCAATTAAATAATAATTGAGATGTCTTAGCTTGAAAAACAAAAGAAGAAATACAAGCAACAAAAGAAGACACAAGTCAAGAAATAATAAAAAATTTGCATTTTGGAAATTTTAATGGTGTAATTTCATCAATTTTAAGGAAAGTTAAAAATCCTGCTAAAGAAGTTGATATGTTAAAAAATGCAAGAGCTGCTGATGAATACAATCAAAAAAAGGCTATTAATTAGTTTTATGAAATATTTTTCTTGCAATAATAAAAAAGTATATATAATAAAATAGTTTTAAACATTTCTAACTATGAATCTAAAAACTTTAAATTACATATTTATTATTACTTTTAGATAATTCTAAGAGTGATTTTTAAAGTATTTAAATTTATAACTCTTAGAAAAGCTAAGAGTTTTTTATTTCTTTTTTTATGATATTTATGAAACAAAGTTCTTCAATTTTTAAAACAAATGGTAACAATATTTATGCTACCGCTGATGATTATAATAGTAAAATAAATAATAAAAAAATCAACGATATACTAAATTCTCTGGAAGAATTAGTGAAAAATATATTAAATCAATTAAGTGAAGAATTAAAGAATATAGAAAAAATAATTGAAAGTGAAGAAAACTTAAATTTAGACTTATCTAAAAAAATACAAGATATAAAATTTTTTCTTCAAAATAAAGAAAATCTTTCATGAAAAGATTTTATACAGCAAAATAGATTGTGAATTATATCAAATAGTTTAAATGAATTATTATTATTTATAGCAAAAAATACACAAGATTATAAAACTTATGAAAAAATACAAAGTTCAAAAGAAAATATAGAAAAAATATTTAAAAATCTATTTAAAGAAATTAATAACAAAGCCAAGATAAATATAGATTTAATTAATATTTGAAAAGAAATGAATAAAATTTTTGATAAAGAAAATTTAGAAAGTGAAGAATTAGTTAAATCCATAGTTTTCAAAATATTTATAGCTTTATGAGATAGTGTTCATAAAAAGGATTTTTAATATTTACAAAAAAAATCAAATTAACAAAGCTTACTAATATATTTTTTTGCTTTTTGTTATATTTTTATTAAAATAAACATAAGTTATTATTTAAAGCTAACTTATGGAAAATAAAGAACAAATCAGTGAAGAAAAAAATGATTTTAATAATTCAAAAAAACTATTATCAATAGTGTACTTAATAATTGCTATTTCTATGTGTATTGGTTTTTATTATTATTTTAATCAAAATAATTCTAATGTATCTAATACCTGATCTCAAACAAACATTGAAACATGAACACATATTGAAACGTGAACAAATTCTGAACCTGAAAATGATATGTTAAATAAAGTTAAATCCAATACTTGAATAGAATCAACGCAAACAAATTCTCTTAATCCCACAAACATAAACACAAATACAAATGATAATTTATCTAACAAAAACACACCTTCAACAAATTCTTGACTTCAGAGTTCATGAACAATAGATTGATCTTGAAGTAAGACTAAAACAGAAAAAGACGATACAAAAGCTGTTATTAATGACATTATGAAAGAATTTGAAGAATTATTTGAATCAATAGAAGAAAATGGAACATGATCTAATCAATAATATAATAGAAAAAATTAACAAAAAAGAAGAACTTGCTCCTTTTTTATTTTTGGCTTATCCTATAAACGAAGTAAATAAAAAAGTTTATGAACTAGCTGTAAAATTGTGTGAAATCTTGAATGTAAACAAAAATTATATATTTTCTTTTCAAGAAAGTGAATGAAAAATAAAAGTAAAAGATTTAAAAGATTTTCTAGAAAATATATTTATAACACCAAATTTTAAAGCTCAATTTTTCATCATAGAAAATATCGCAAAAATGACTCAAGAATCAGCAAATTCAAGTTTAAAGATTTTTGAAGAAACTCCAATTTGAAATATAATTTTTTTAACTAATGAGTCTGAAGCCAATATTCTTGATACTATTTTAAGCAGATGCACAATTATCAATCTAAATAAATGAGATGAAAATATAAAAAATGAATTTTATTATAATATGATTGATGAATACATAAAAAACATAAATTTGGCTTTGCTTAATTATATTTTTAAAGAAAAGATTGAAAAAGAAGAATACATAAAAATACTTAAAAATATGATTTTATATTTCAAAGAAAATAAAATTTATTTAAACTTAATTTGAGAAATAAACGAAGATATAAATTGAATTCAAAATAATAATTTTTTAGCTAAATATGTACTTGATAAATATATATTTAAAATAAAATAATTTTTATTCATATTTTTTTAAACTTTCCAAGTTAGCTAATCTTTTCAAAATTGTTGGATGAGAATAATAAAAAAATTCATACCAAGGATGTGGTCTTAAATTTGACAAATTATTTGTAGTTAATTTTTTTAAAGCATTTTGTAAATGTAAAGAATTGTATTTTAATCACGCAAAATTATCTGCTTCATATTCATTTTTTCTTGACCAAATATTTCAAAAAACTCATAAAATAATTGATAAAGGCATAAATAAAATACTAAAAGCAATAAGTCAAAGATGAAAACTTGCTATAGTTCATCATAAAGCTAAAGATACTTCTTTTATATTTAGAGCAAGGGAAAAAAGATAAATCATAAATCATATTTGCAAAATAGAGAAAATAAGCATTTGCAAAGAATGTTTTTTCTTATAATGTCAAATTTCATGAGCCAAAACAGCAACTATTTCTTCACTTGTTAAATCATTTATAAGTGTATCAAATAAAACTATTCTTTTTTTGGGACCAAATCAAGTAAAATACGCATTTGCCTTTGAACTTCTTTTACTTCAATCAATAGTAAAAATGTTGTTTAATTTAAATCAAACTTTTTTTGAAAAATTTTCAATCTCATCTCTAAGTTCTCAATCTTCTAATGGGGTTTGTTTATTGAAAAGTGGAACTATGATATTTGAAGCAAACATCATCATAAATATAGAAAAAAAACTTAAAATTGCCCAAGCTACCAACCAAAAATTATTTTCTAATTTTTGATAAGCAAAAAATATTAAACTTAATAATAAAAATCAAATTACAAAAGATACTAAAATTGATTTAAGTATATCCAAGAAAAATATTTTTTTTGTTGATTTATTGAAATCAAATTTTTCTTCTATAACAAATGTTTCCCGATAAGAAAAAGGAATATCCAAGATTATTTGAACTAAAGAAATAATTCAAAAAAAACACAATGTTAAAAGTAAATCATTACTTATATAAACTCTTAAAAGAGAATCTAAATATCAAAATCCTCATAATGCAAAAAAAACTATTAAAACAAAAAAAGAAAAAGTTCTTGCAAAAAGTGAATATTTATATTTGGTTTTTTCATATTCTTGAGATTTTCTATATTTTTCTTCATCATAAATTCATACAGCTTCTTTTGGTAATTCTTCTGACCAATATTTTGTATTTAGATAAGATAAAAATAAACTTAAAATAAATTCTCAAGATATAAATCAAATTATTAAGTAATATATTGTATTTGTTGTCATATGTTAGGAATTAATAAATATTTTTTTATATATAATTTTTTTCTTTTAAATAATTTATTACAAATTTTCTATTTTCTTTTAAATCAAAAAATGTATGAGCATCACTATTTATATAAATTTTATTTGCATTTTTTATCAAATAATCGAGTTTATTTAAATGAGTTTTTCATTCACGAAGATAAGATCAATTTATTTCCAAAGGAATTTTATACTTGTTTGCTAAGTTTACAAGTTCTTCTATATCTACTTCATTTCAGAAATTTGGCAAACTACAAGTATGACAAATACAATTTATTTTTTCATGATTATTTTCTATTGCTTTTTTATAAGCTTTGTTTATATTTTCTGTTTCTCATAAATAAACATTTACATGTGCTGATAAATTTATAAAATTTGATTCAAATCATTGAATTAAAAAATTCACATTTCAATCTTCATCCAATATATCTGCTTCAACTCAAAAAATTACATTTACATCGTTATGAACATTTTTCCATTTTTTAATAAATCCTCTAAAAATACTTTTGGAAATTCAAAAATTTTTTTCATAAAATTTCATAACTGCATCACTATGATCAGTAATTGCAATTTCAGTCATTCATAACTCTCAAGCAAATTTTACTATTTCATCAACAGTATTCATTCCATCAGAAAAATTCATAGAGTGCATATGATAATCTCTATTATCAAGGTTTAAGATTTTATCTTTTATATTCATAATTATTTAGCATTAGAAGCTATATTTTTACTTGGAATTCAATAATAATCAAGTAAATATTTTGAGATATCTGCAAACATATAAGCCGAACTTTCTCATCAAAACATAGTAGTTCTAGGTCTGTCAAGTTTTGTAATTATTACAAATTTTGGATCTTCTGCTGGACCATATCAGGCAAATGATCAAATAGTACTTCATATTCAATCTTCATATCATCATTTGTACGCAATTTGAGCAGTTCAAGTTTTACCTGCCATATTATATCATTCTACTTTTCACTTATTTGCAAATCAATTTTCTATGCTATCAACAAGCATATTTGTGATAATTTTTGCTGTTTCTTCTTTTATAACTCTGTGAAGTTTTTCTGGTTTATAAGTCAAAACTTTTCAAGTTGGTGTTTTTATTTCTTTTATTATATTTGGTTTAACATATACTCATCAGTTTGCAAGTACACTGAAAGCTGAAGCCATTTGTAAAGGAGTTGTGCTTATTCATAATCAATATGACATTGTATACATTTGAGCTTTTGACCGTTTTTCATAATTTGGAAGATTAGAATAAACTTCTCAATCCAATGTGATATTAGTTGGTTCACCAAATCAAAAAGCTTTTTGATAATTATAAAGCAAAGCTTTTCATATTTTTTGAACTATTCTAATCATTCAAACATTACATGAAAAAATCAAAGCATTGTTAAATGATTGATATCACGCACATTCTCTTCAAACATTTCTAATTGTAAATCAATCTATAACAACTTCCATATTATCCTGATACATATCATATCTATTAATTTCTCAACTATCAATTCAAATAGCAACAGTTATTGCTTTCATTATACTTCAAGGTTCATATAAATCTGATACAATTGAGTTTCTATAAACTCAAGCTCAAAAATCATTTTTATATTTATATTTCACCAAAAGTGGATCAGCAATTTCTTCAACACTAGCTTGCTTTAATTTTAATTTTTTTCCATCATAATAAAAATCCTCTCATTTTTCTTGATCTTCAATCAAAACAATTTTTCATCTTAAATCTATACTTGGATTTGGATAATTAATACTATTTACTTTTTCTATTTCATACACATCTGCAGGAGAATTCAAATCAAATCATGGATAATTTGCCATAGCAAGTATATTTCAAGTTTTGGGATCCATAACAACAATACTTCATTTATTTGCCTTAAACTGTTTTACACCTTCTTCAATAACTTGCTCAACTTTTTTTTGTATATTTCTATCAATTGTCAATGTTATATCTACTCAAGCGGTTGTTAAATTTTCATTACTAAAATTTATAGAATCTATTGTTCTTCACATTATGTCTTTTCTAGCATATATTTTTCAATTATTTCATCTTAATTGTTCATTAAAAAATCATTCTACTCAATACTGTCATACTCAAGCTGAATCCAAAAATCAAACAATACTTGCAGATAAAGATTTTTCCGGATAATATCTGCTTGAATTTCATGTCAATATAATAAATCATCAAATTGAATTATTTCTTTCTAATATTCATTTTTTTATTGCTTGGGATTCATCTTTGATGTATTGCTCAATTTCATCGGAAATATTTATACTTAATCTGTTTAATATAGGAATATATCTTTTTTCTTTTTTTTGTAATAAATTACTTAATTCTCAAAAACTCAAATTAAGATATGTTTTTAATTCTTTAGCTGTAATTTCAATATTTAAAATTTCTTCAGGATTCGCATAAACATTTGGTCAAACAAAAAATATTCAAGGTAATCATAACATAATTACTTTTTCTAAATTTTTTTCATCCAAATTTTCATACAATAACACACTTGTCACTTTTGTGTTATTTATCCTATTTATTATTTCATTTGAAATTATTTCTTTAATAAAAGTTTCTTCAAATTTAAAATCAGGTATTTCAAGAACTCGCACAAATTTAAGTAATGAATTATAACATTCAATAATAGTTTTTCACTCACAAATTTCTTTATAAACAATCTTTGTTAAATACTCTCAAAGTTTTAATTTATCTCATGTTACTTGAGGATCAATCGCTAAATCATCTAAACTTAACGAAGTTGCTAAAGTTGTATCAGATGAAGTTGTGGATGCATAAATTGTTCATCTATTTACTGGAATAATTATTTTTCCAAGTTGTTGTTTGTCTGCAAGTTTTTTGTAATAATCATGATTTAATACTGTATATGAAAAAACTGAATATATAATATATAAAAAGCAGACAACAAAAAAAGCAAGTAAAAGCTTCTCTCTTGGATATCTATCGAAAAAATTAATAAAAGTATTAGTATTATTTTTTTTTCTTTTCATTTTTATAATTTCTTTTTAAGTAAATCTTTAAATATCGTTGGAATAAAAGTTTCATCTTCATAATTTCAAAAAAGTTTTTTTTCTAAGTTATTAAGCTCATTTTTACTCAAAATTATCTCTTTCTCAAACATTTTTAAAATTATTGGAATTTTTTTATTTTCACTTTTAAATTTTTCTAGTGTTTTTTGCATAGCATAAATAACTTCTTCTTTTTCTCAAACACATTCAAAAGGTTTAATTCATTTTATTCATAAAAGTTCTTTAAACAAATTTTCTTGGTTTTTATCTTCATACATTTCTTTTGAAAATATTTGTAAAATTTCTTTATCTGACAAAAAAGCTCTTAAAATAGCATAAACAAACGCACACTTTGGACAATCTAAACACCAAAAACAGTTTTTAGTCAATCATAAATTTCCAGAACAATCATTCTCCAAATTTATCTTATCATTCTTATAACTTGTAGTTAAAAACTCTTTTCTAATTTTAAAGTTTTTATTACAACTTGAAAAACTCAAAAAATATTTTTTTCATATTTTTGCAAATATTTTTGCAATTTTTATTTCATACATTCATCTTAATAAAGAAAAATACAAAATATTATCACTTAAATTTCTTTTTATATAATCATTTATATCTTTTTCAAATTCTAGACTTTTACTGTATTGATGATTAATTTCTAGAGTTTTATGCTCTTTTTTACTTTCAAATTTATTAATTTCTAATTTCAAATTTCAAGTATTTGCTGATTTCTCATTACTTAAGATTATATATTTATAATCATATAAATAAGCCGTTGCTAAAAGAACAAAAGAAATAATTCCTGTAATTGGAACATGTCAATTATAATATCAAAGCTCATTTAATTTAAATAAATTTTCGCTTATTTTTCTTTTAATAAATATTTCATTTTTATCAATAATATTTAAACATTTTTCTTTAATCTCATCTTTTTTTCCAAAAATAAATGGAGTAAATTCAAATTTATTTCGTTGCAATATTTCAGCTGAAACTATACTATCTTTTCATCATCAAATTGGTAATAAAATATTATTTCTCGAATCAAAAGTATATTTTTTTAAAATTTTTTGTCATTTTGAAACAAAATTACAAAGGTTACTTGGATCAATTTTGTTTTTATAAAAAAATTCTCAAAGTCAATTTATATAAAATTTTTTCCAAAAATTTAAATCTTCAATATTTAAATTATAATTTTCGATAATTAAATTTTTAGTTGGGTAAAGTTTATAATAACTTATTCACAAAGATATAAAAATTGAAAATAAAAAACTTTCAAAAATTTTATCAAGAAAATCTTTTCTCAACTTAAATGAATCATTAAAAAAATCTAATTCTTCTAAAAAAAACTCTTTGTCATCAAAACTATAACAAAATTTTGCCTTTAAAGTAGTTTTATCAAATTCAAAATATTTAAATATAAAATTATCAAATTTTTGCATAAAAACTAATTAATTATTTTTTCATTTTATATTAAAAAAAAAATAAATCAAAAAAAAACTTCAAGTAAATACTTGAAGTTTTTTAACTTTTTCTAAATTAAGAAATTAATCATTTAAAGTCATTACTCTAACTATAATTTTAGCACTTTCATCTCTTTTTATTGAGTCTTGAGGTCTAAATTTAGGATTTGCAGCAATTACTTCTAAATTTTTAGCTGTTTCAACATATTTTACTGGCCATCCAGTAACATCAGAATAACTAGATGTAGTAGCATCAGAAACTTCTACTTTAGAAGCTAATAATAACATTTTTAATGCTTCAGCTCTAGAAATAGGATCAGTAGGTCTAAATTTTGAGTTTTCAGTAGTTATAATTCATAACTTAACTCATTTATTTACAACTCTTGCTTCCCAAGTTCAAGCACTAACATCACTAAATGGAGTAGCTCATAAATCTTTTCCATCATCTATACATCTTGATCAAAGTACCATTTTTAAGTATTCAGCTCTTGATGTATTTCTTTCTGGTCTAAAAGTAAGATCAAAGCTTCCATTTTCTACATATCCGTGAACTATTCCTCTATTTGCCAAGAAAATTATATATTCTTTTGCAAAATTATTGCTTATATCTGTAAATTTTACAGAATTATGAACAACTCAACAAAATTCTATAGTTCAATCAGGATTTATAACTCAAGTTCCTGGTTTTCCTGGAGTTGTTACTCAAGTTCAAGTTCCTGGTTTTCCTGGAGTTGTTACTCAAGTTCAAGTTCCTGGTTTATCTGTACCTGGTTTATCTGTAGGTTTGTCTGTAGGTTTGTCTGGATTTGATGTTCCTGTTGGTATGTAACCATAACCAAATCAGTAACCATATCCCCATCAATTGTCACCATATCCGTACCCATATTCATAAGAACCTGGATTAGGCACTCAATTTGCATCAGTACCATTAAATGTTCTTACAAAAGCTCATAAAACTCAACTTGCATTAGCTAAAATTAAAACTAATACAACAGTAGATAATGCTGCAGTCTTACCCACTTTGTTTAAGTTCAAAAATTCTTTTAAACTTTTCATATAAAATAATAAAGTAATAAAATAAATAAAATAAACCGATTTATCAAAATTTACTTTTGACAGTGCACATTTTATTCATATAATTTTCAAATGCAAATTATTTTTATTTTTTTCCAATTATGATTCATAAAAATATTTTTATATTTACATTTATTTTCCTATTGATTACTCAAATTTGACTTAATACATTTTTTCAAATTAAGATTGACAACTCTTTTTTATATATGTTTTATTTTTGTTTTGCCTTTTTTATTATTTATGTTATTGATAAAACTGATGAAAAATTTACAATTTGAAAATATGACTTAAGTGATATAAGTATAGCAAAGTACTTTATTTTGTTTATTCTTTTCATTTTATTGATAATTTATACAAACTACAATATTGTTAGCGAATCTATTTTTTTCTTTTTTATTTTTTCTATTCTTTTTAAAGTTGATAGCAGAATAAGTTTTCTTATTGCATTAATTTTTATATCTTTAACCATAGTAAACTTAATTATTAGCAATGAAAAACAAGCTGAAATTTTTAGTATTTATACATACTATATGCTTGTTGTGTGAGTAATTGTTTGAATTTTTGAAAATATTGAAATAAAAAAAGTAAATTCTTTAGAAAATAAAATTAACGAAAATGAATAAAAATAATTTTAAAAAAATTCTTGAAAATATTTGAAGCACAATAAAAAGTGTACTTAATTATATTGGTTTAAGTTTTTGACAATATTTTATTTTATTTTTTGTTTTGTATATAATTTATTTTATTTACAATTTTTTCCCTAAAATACTGGATTTTTGAAATATAACAATTTTTTTCCTAATTTTCTTTTTTTCATATTTATACAATAAAAGATCAGAATTAAAAAAATTTTTTAGTGAATATATTGAATCTTTAAACGATTTATTTTATTTACTTAGAGATATTTTTTCATATGTATTATATTTTTGATTTTTTTTACTCTTTATTTCTTGACAAGAATTATCAGCTTTAATTTGAATGTTTGTTGTCTATTATATTTCTTTGTTTTTTTGATATTTTTATAATAAAAAAGATAAATATTTTAGTTTATTTGAAAAATTTGACTATAAAAACAATAACTTATTAATATTAATTTTTATATCAAATCTTTTTATTTTTCTTTATTTGAAGAAAATTTTGATATTAAATGATATTCAAAATATATATTTTATTATATGAATTATATTAGCACTATACAATATTTTAGCCTTTATTTTATTTATATATGTATTTTGAACAAAGCAAAAATTTAACAAAAATTCTTTAAGTTTTACCAATATTTTATATACATTTTGAATTATTTTTATGGTTTTTTTATTTTTAGATAGATACAATAATCAAATAATAATAAAAAAACAAAATGAAGCTAAAATCATTGCTGAAAAAATTGAATATATGAAAAAACAAGCAGAAGAAGAAAGGAAAATAATAAAAATTGCAACTTGAACAAATATATGAAGTATTCCTAAAAAAATAGATTATTCATTTTTATATGACAAAGTCAAAATTTGAGATTATTATAAATTTGATAGAAACATACACTTATGAGATAATGGTGAAGATGTAGAAAAAATTCAAGAAATTTTGAGTTTAGAGTCATTTTACACATGAGCTATAAATTGAATTTTTGACCTTCAAACTTCATTATCTTTACAGGAATTTTTTAAATCAAAAACAAAACAAGATTACAGCGATTTATGAATTGATTGATTAAGTCTTTGGAAAATAATTGAAATTCAAATAAGAAAAAACTTTATCAAAAATAATAATGAAACTAGTTCTTCAGAGTGAAGTTTTATAATTAATTAGTTGATTTTTCATAAGCTTTTTTTACTGCTTCAAACTGTTCAGGATAAAAATATTGTTGTTTTAAGGTATCCATAATATATTTATCAATCCATTTTTCAATATCATCTTTACTTACTCTTTTTTTATCATTATCATCAAGTATACGGAAATGATATTTTCAATCTCTTATAGTTTTTGGATCAAAATATTTTGTGTGAATGTTAGTTATTCTTGTGATAAGCTCTTCTACACTTACTTTTTCATTTTTTATTATAGATTTACAATATAAAAGTCTATTTGATATCTCAATAATATTATTTTTTGCATTTTCTACATTTTTATCTAACAATCTATTTGTGAACCATCAATTATATTTAAGCAAGGCTTCTCTTAAGTCTCAATTTGATTCTCATAATAAATATTTTAAATATTTTGCTGCAATTTTTGCTGATTTTATAGGATCTTTTAAATCATTTGTATTTTTCATTCAAAAATCTTTTGCAACTCAAGGTAAAAGTTGAAAATATCAAACAGCTCAATAAGGACTCACACTTTCTGGATCAAATATTGATTCTAGATAAGAAAGTAAAAATAATTCTTTAGATTTTTCATTTCAAATAATTTCTCATAATTCATTTAGAAATATATCTTTCCAAGAATCTATAGTAGTTTTTCAATCTATATCTTTTTTTAAGTTTTCAACTCTAGCTTTTATATAAGGCAATTCAAACTCTTTTAAAAATGCTTGCTCTGATCATAATTTTATTATTATATCAATTTCTTCAATGCTTATTTCTAAAGCTTTTTTAGCTTCAATTAATACTTTAAAAAACTCTAAACTTCAAATATCTTGTCTTCAAGTTATTTTACTAATTTTTGCTTTTTCTAAATAATAATTGAGAAGCTTGGTATACAAATTATTTCTAAGATCTTTAATAATATTTTCTCAAAATTCTTTATCAATTATATTTGAAGAAATTAATATTTGTATTTTTGTTTCAAGAAAACTTATTTTATTTAATATATTTTCTTTAACATTTTTCAAATCATTTCATAGCTTTTCCATTAATTCATTAATTTCATCTAATTCCTTAATAAAATACACAGCTTTAAAAGATTTTTCAATTTCTTCTAAATCTTTTTCATAAAGAATTAATGTAGGATCTCATAAATATTTTTGTATTTTTTCATAAGAATATTTTTGTATAGATTTATCAATAAAATTTTTTAAATTCTGAAATTCAGTTTTATATATTTCTATATTTGATTTTTCTTTTTTTAAATCTTTAATATTTTTTAAAAATTCTCTTATTTCATTTAATTTCTTTTTTATTAAATTATTTAATCTAAGATTTATTTTAAGTATCAAAAAATTTAATTTATTTTCACCTAATTCTTCATAATAATTTCAATATTTTATCCTAAATTTTTCATAATTTTCAATTTTATCAAAGATCTGTTGAATTTTATTAAAATCTAATTTATCTCAAAATCTTAATATATAACTATCTATTTCTTTAAAATATAAATTATCTAAATCAGAAATTTTATCAGAAAAAATATTTTTTAGATCTTTTTCTACTACTTCTCAAGTAGACAATTTAAAAGTTAATTTTTCTTTTAAATTACTATTTATATCATATCAATTTTCATTTAAATCATTTAAGGTTTTTGCTAATAATAATTCTAAATTATCTTTACTTATTACAAGTCATTTTTCATTAAAAATATCTTTTTTATCCGTAGAAAATCATGCTTCATAAAAATAGTTTAAATAATTTATTGTAAATTTATCATAAAAAGCTTTTTCAAATCATGTTTCCTTAATTTTTATAAGTTTATGACTTGAAAATTTGATATTTTTTTCTACAAAATCTCTTACACTTCTGTCAACCAAATTATCCATTCTTTCTTTTTTTTCGGAAGTCAAATAAGAAAAAGCTTCATTAATATCTTTTCACAATATTTCTCATTTTTTTGCTTTAATTTGAAGTTCTTTACTTAAAATATATAATTTAGATTGAGTTTTTTTTGTAATTCAAGCATTTTCTAAGTTCTCATATTTGTCTTTCAATTCAATAAGTCTAAGCTTTTGATTTTCATAAACCCTTATTTTGTATGAATCTTTTTCTTCTTTTATTTTTTTATCTAAAACTGAAATTGTTTCTTGAAATAAATTTAAAGTATTTTCCTTAGCTTCAAAATTTCTTTTTTCTAAAAAATTAATTTCTGTCATTTTTATTTTATTAAAATACCATTTAATATATTTTAATATATTTTTTAAAAAAGTTCAATTTATTTAAAAAGCTAATAATTTTATAAAAATATTTTCACTACGATAAAATTTTTTACTTTTTAACAATTTTTAAACTAAATTGTATAAATATTTTTAGCAATTTATTTTTTTTGTATAATATATAAATATAATTCCGAAATAAAGATTTTACTGAAAAATAAAGATAATTTATAAAAAATGTCTTTATTTTAATTTTTTGAACTTTTATTTTTTTATTTAATCATCTTATGAAAATATTAGCAATAAAAAACAGATCTTGAGATATAATTGATTTTGATAAAAATAAAATCAAAAATGCTATTTTAAAAGCTTGTGAAGCAATTTGAGAAAAAGAGACTAATTTTATTGATGAAATAATCGAAAATATAGTTTTTGATTTACAAGAAAAAATATGAACAAAAAATGATTGAGAATTGCTAAATGTAGAAGAAATACAAGATAAAGTTGAAGAAAATTTAATGATGTTTTGAAGGTTTGATTTAGCAAAAGCATATATTATTTATAGAAATGAAAGAAAAAAAGATAGAGAAAAACAAAAAGAAAAACTTGAAAAAAAACTAGCTTCAAATTCGCTAAAAGTTGTGAAATCAGATTGAAGTAAAGAGTATTTTGATATAAAAAAAATTAAAAAAATATATAAAAAAATTGCAAGTTGACTTGAAAAAACTTGCCCGTTTAAAGAAATCGAAAATGTTTTAAAATGATATATAATTGATTGAATTAAAAGTTCAGATATAAATAAAATACTTATAAAAGCAAGTATTGATCTTATAAGTGTAGAAAATAGTGATTGGCAATTTATTGCAAGTCGCTTTATGACAATTGATTTATACAAAGAAGCGACAAAAAATAGAAATATAATTTTAGATGATATATACACTTGAAGATCTTATAAAGATTTATTTGATGAATATATAAAAAAATGATTTTATTATAAAGATTTTTACAAATATTATACCAAAAAAGATATTATTGATGCTTGAGAATACATAAAAAAAGAAAGAGATTTTGAGTACAATTACACAAGTGTTTTTATGTTTAAAAAAAGATATCTTTTAAATCCAAATAAGATAATTAAAGAACTTCCTCAAGAAATGTATATGAGCGCTGCTTTATTTTTAGCAATTCCAGAAAAAAAAGAAGATAGATTATCTGTTGCAAAAAAGATTTATGATGCTTGCTCTAGCCAAAAGCTATCTTTACCTACTCCAACTTTATTAAATGCTAGAACAAATTATCATCAATTATCAAGTTGTTTTAAACTAAATATAGATGATGATTTAAGAGCTATTTATCATTGAGTTGAAAATATGGCTCAAATTTCGAAATTTTGAGGTTGAATCTGAGTTTATCTAGGAAACATAAGAAGTAAATGAGCTTTTATTAGATGAATAAAATGAGCTTCTTGATGAGTAAATCCTTGGATAAAAGTAATAAATGATACAGCAATTGCAGTAAATCAACTATGAGCTAGAATGTGATCTATAAGCGTAACTTTGGATATTTGGCATAGAGATATATATGAATTTCTTGATTTACAAACAGAAACTTGAGATATAAGAAGAAAAGCATATGATGTATTTCCTGCTGTAAGTATACCAGATTTATTTATGAAAAGATTACAAAATAATGAAGAATTTAGCTTATTTGATCCAAAAGAAATAGAAGATAAAACATGACTTAGACTTCAAGATCTTTATTGAGAAGAATTTGAAAAGTTTTATTTAGAACTTGAAAATAGATCTGATTTAGAATTAGTTGAAAAAGTTAATACAAAAGAATTATTTAAAAAATATTTAAAAACTGTTGTAGAAACTGGTATGCCTTATACATTTTTCAGAGATACTGTAAATAAGGCAAACCCAAATAAACATGCATGAATGGTGTATTCTACTCAACTTTGTGTAGAAATATGCCAAAACACAAGCACTTCTAAATTTATAGAAGAAGTAATTGAAGATGGAAAAATAATTATAAAATACGATCCTGGTGACACTGTAGTTTGTAATTTGGCTTCTCTAAACGTAGCAAAAGTAAATACTGATAAAGAAATAAACAAAATTATTCCTATAGCAATGAGAATACTTGACAATGTAATAGACTTAAATTTTTATCCTATAAAAGAAGCAGAATTAACAGCTAAAAAATATAGATCTGTTTGACTTGGTTTTCTTGGACTTGCTGAACATTTAGCATGTTCTAAATTAAATTATGATAGTGAAGAAGCCCGTAAATATGTAGATAAATTATTTGAAAAATATGCTTATGCTACTTTAAAAGCATCAAATGAAATAGCAAAAGAAAGATGAACTTATGAAATTTATAAATGAAGTGATTGGTCAAAATGAATTCTTTTATGAAAAAATGAAAAATGGTTTAAAGAAAATTCCAGTATGAGTAAAGATTGGGAAAAACTTATAAAAGATATAAAAAAAGATTGAGTAAGATTTGCTTATCACTTAGCTCCTGCTCCAAATACTTCTACAGCTTTAGTTGTATGATCAACTGCTTCAGTTTTACCTATTTATAAGAAATATTTTGTAGAAACAAATAAGTTTGCATCAACAGTAAATGTAGCTCCAAAACTAAATTCTGAAAATTTTTGGTATTATAAAGAATATGTAAGTTTAAATATGAAAGATGTGATTGATATGATAAGTGTTATATATAAACGGATTGATCAAAGTATAAGTTTTGAGTGGAT
>CAZCNE010000015.1:0-23867 GCA_964500515.1 uncultured Candidatus Peribacteria bacterium
TCAAAAAATTTCTATTTTTCTTTTTTACTTTTATTGTTTTTGTTGTTTTGTTTATATTTTAAAAAAAATAATTTCTATTACTTCCCTTTTGTTCTTTTAGTTTTTTTAAATTCTTCAATTGCAAGGTAAAATTCTTCTTTAGAAAAATCAGGCCATAAAGTATGAGTAAAATAATATTCAGCATAAGCTGCATCATAAAGCAAAAATCAAGAATGTCTTACACTCTTAGTTCCTTCATGAATTCAAGTTCTAATAATCAAATCTATAATTGGTAACTTAGCTATATCAAGGTAAGTCCTAAATATTTTTTCATCTAAAGTTTCTTTATCAATTCAAGAATCTATAATTTTTTTTGTAGCTCTGACAATTTCATCTTGTCAACTATATCAAATAGCTATAGTAAAAATCATAGAGGAATTATTTTTTGTATTTTCCTTTATTTTTGAAATTATTTCTTGAGATTTTTTAGGCAATAAGGCTAAATTTCATATAGTATCAAATTTTATATTTTTATCTTTAAAAATTGATTCAAAATCAACTAAGCTATCAATCAATCTAAATAATCAATCAAGTTCTTCTTCACTTCTTTTCTCGATATTTTCCTTACTTAGAGCCCACAGAGTAAAATTGCATACAAGCCTAGATTCATAAACTATTTCAATCATTTTTTTAGCATTTTCAAATCAAGCTTTATGCCCTTGAAATGTAGTTTTTCAAAGATTTTTTGCCCATCTACGATTTCAATCCATTATCATAGCTATATGATATTTTCTTTCAGAATTATTCATTTATTTTTTCTTTATTTCCTAAATTTTTGATTTTATTTTTTTCATCTAAAAATCATATTAAACTTATAATTGTAATAGCTATTATAACAATACTACAAACAAGACATCAAAGACAAAAAACTCAAACTTTGAATTCATTAAAAATTATATAAAAATTGAAAAGCATTCAACAAATTCAAATAATCATAATTATTTTAAATACTCAAAAATATTTTTTAAAAACTCAAGTTAAAGCTAAAATAATTATAAAAATATAAACAAAAATAGCCAACATAGGAAAAGGAATTTTTCAAAAAATCCAAGTAAAGTCAAAAGAAAATAAATCACTGCAAGAAAGTGTAGAATTTATATCACAAACTAGTTTTTGTCAAACTCAAGCTTTGTATTTCAATGCAGCAATACTAAGATAAATTGCATTTCAAATTGAAACAAGAGATAATATGATAATAGAAACAAGTTTTTTCATAGTTAAAAATTATAGATTTAAACTTTTAAGTAATTCTGGAAGTCATTTTTTATATTTTTTATATTCAGGATCTTCACTTTCTGCCCGTCAATGACATTTAGATTGTAATATAATTTTTCCTACATTATCAGATGTATTTAAATTATCAACATATTCTTCAAAAAATGGTTTTATTTTTTCATTTAAAAACCCATCATTATTTTCAACTGACATAAAAAATTTATAAAAAATAATTACAAATCATTTTAATAAATTTTTCATAATTATCAAGATTCTTTTTTTATTTAAAAAATTTTGATTATAATCAGAAAAATAATTAAAATACAATATGTTAAAAAATAGTTTTTGGCAAAGATTGGAGCAAATTTATACTAAAAATGATTTAGAAATCATAAAATCTTGATTTAATACAAAAAAAAGAAAAGTAAGTTTTAGGATAAATTTACTTAATTCAAATAAAGAAGAAATCGAAAAAAATTTACTTGAAAATTGATTAATTTTTTCAAAAATTGATTTTCTTGAAAATGCTTATATTTTGGAAAACTGAATGGAAAAGGATTTATGGAATTTAGATATTTTTAAAGATTGAAAAAATTATTTACAATCTATTGCAAGCCAAATACCTGTATATTTTCTTGATTTAAAAACTTGAGACAAAGTTCTTGATCTGACTGCTGCTCCTTGAAGCAAAACTAGTCAAATAGCAAGTTTACTTTGAAATTCTTGAGAAATCATTGCTTGCGATAATAATCAAATTAGAATAGATAAACTTAATTTTACTCTAAAAAGACAATGAGTAAAAAATACAAAAGTAATCAAAACTGATGCTAGAAATTTATGAAATCTATATAAAAATGAAACTTTTGACAAGATTTTAGCTGATCTTCCTTGTAGTGCAGAATGAAGATTTAATTCGCATATTGAAAAATCATATGCATTTTGGAATGAAAATATTATCCAAAAAAATGCTATACTGCAAAAAGAAATTCTTTCAAATTCTATAAAATTATTGAAAAAAAACTGAATTTTGGTTTATTCTACTTGTACAATTGCGCCAGAAGAAAACGAAGAAATAATTGATTATTTACTAAAAAATTTTAGTGAACTTGAAATTGAAAATATAAATTTAGATTACAAATATACAAGGCCTTGAATAACAAATTTCAACTGAAAAAAATACAATAAAAAACTAGACAAATCTTTAAGATGTCTAGTTAATGAAGAAACAGAATGATTTTTTGTAGCAAAACTTAGGAAAAGTTAATTTGAACTTGTAAAAATTGAATCCATAATTGAAGTATCAGAAAAAAATCAATACAAATACCTTTTTGATCATATAATCAAGTGAATATTTCCATATCATCATCTTCATGATAATTTTCATCAATATGAATTAACAAGATCAATAGCATTTGATGTAGCTGGATATATTTTTATATTTGGAAAAGCAAAATTTGAATTATAATATGAAAATTCTGTATCACAAGGAACTTCAAAGCTTGAGTTTTTTATTGGTCTAGAACTTGAAGCTCTTGTATATGAAGATGGAGAATAATTTATTTTATATATATTATAAGGGAAACTTGCATAATCACAAAAAATAGCCATATAACTTATATCTCATCAATCTCTCATTTTTTCATATAGAATTTTTGAAAATTCGTCATTTGATAAAGAATTTAAGTCAATTCATTTTTTATAATAATCCTTACTTAATTCATCAATGTATGCATTTATAATTATATCCTTTTTTTCATAAGGATACAAAGAAAGCATTTTATGTCTTATGTAATTTGAAACAAAATATTTATCTTCTAAATTTAATTTATTATATTCTTTTTCAATATTTTCATATTTGTTTTGAATAATATTTGTAGCAAATAAATCATTGTTTTGTTTCATTTTTTCATTTGCTAAATTAATCAATTCTTCTTTTCACTTAACAAACTCTTCTATTGGATATTTTACAAAATATTCTAAATATAATTTTTTTACTTCTGACTCATTCATCATACTCAATACTGGTTCAGAAATAGATGTTTTTATTTCATTTGTTATGTATTTTAATTGTAAAATTTTTGCAGTATTTTCGATATCTTTATTATTTTCATCTAAATAATAAGATGAAGATTGAGCAGAAAAAGACACAAAAAATATAATAAAAAGAAAATATTTAAAAAAATTTTTATTCATAGCTAAATTAATTAAAAAATAAAATGTAATAAATATTACATTTCAATTATATTTATATTTATATCAAATAAAAAAGGCGAATATTTAAGATGCTTAGTTAGGTTTTTTTGTAAAAAAACTTAGAAAAAATTAACTTTTATGTAAAGATAATTTTAATTCAAAGAAAAAACTTAATAAATTTTCTTCCAATACTATTTTATCATAATCGCTTACTTCTCAATCATATCAAGTTAGGTTAAAAAATATCTCATTATAATCTTGCGCTATATATAAATCATTAAATTTTTCTTCAAGATTATTTATTAGTCACAATAATGAAATATTATTTACTTCTCATATAGAAATTTTTCACTTATATAATCTACTAAATAATAAAATCAAATATGATTTTTTATCCCCATCATTGTTTAGTGAAGCAAAATCTGTTAAAAAGGACTTAAATTTATCATAAAAAAATTGTTCTTGATTAAATGCATCATATTTATCAATCGGTTTGAAATTATTCAATAAATTAATTACTTTATCGCTTATATTTCCTCTAACTTTCTCTTTTCATTTTTCAGGTAAATATTTGTCCCCTTCTGGATATTCTGACATTTTTGTTCACATAAATTGTTATTTATAAAATAAAATCTTATATAGAATAAGAGTTATTTTATAATTGTCAAATATGTTTTTTATTCAAAAACTATAGCTCTATTTTTATAAACAATTATTTTATTTTCTATATGTTTTTTTATTGCAGTAAAAAATACTTCTTTTTCGCATTCTCTTCATATAATTTTTAAATTTTCTATTCAATGACTGTGTTTAACTCTTTTAACTTCTTGATGAATAATTGGTCATCTATCGAGTTCTGGTATAGCATAATGGCTTGTCGCTCAAATAATTTTAACTCATCTTTCATAAGCTTCATCATAAGGTTTTGCTCAAACAAAAGATGGTAAAAAAGAATGATGAACATTTATAATTTTTTGATTAACTGAGTCAATAAAATCTTGGCTTAGGATTTTCATATATCTAGCAAGAGCAATTAAATCTGTAGGATTTTCTTTTACTATTTTTAAAATTTCTTTTTCATGCTCAAAAGATCATTTTTTAGTTTCAACAAAATAAAAAGGAATTCAAGTTTTTTCTACAAGAGTTTTTGCATCAAGTTTATTACTTATTACATAAGGAATTTCAATATTTAATTCTCAAGTTAAATATCTTCATAAAATATCAACCAAACAATGAAGTTCAGAAGAACAAAAAAGTCATATTTTTCTTTTTTCTCATTTAAAATCAACTTTCACTTCCATTCAAAATTGTTTTTGAATTCAAGAAAAATTATCTAAAAATTTGTCATCACAATCAAAACAAAAATTTTCGATTTCCCACTCAACTCTCATAAAAAAATAATTATCTTCAATATGTTGTTCTAAAAATGAAATATTTGCTCAATAATTAAACAAAAATTCTGTTACTGTTTTTATTATTCAAGGTTTATCTGGACAAGACACAAGCAAATTTGCAGTTTTTTTCATAATTTTTTAAAATTAAAATAAGAAATTTTGAATGGAAAAAATGTAATTATAATTGCAATAAATATTTTTTTCAATAAGAAGTAAAATTAATAACTTAAATACTATACACAAATAAATGGAGCAAAAATTAATCTAGAGTTTTTATTATTTATAAAACTTTTATCTAAATTTTCTAAATTTAATTCACTTCTAAATCATGCATTTCATCTTTGAGTAAGATTATATCAAACTGTTTTTATATTGTAGTGTATATCAAAATTATTACAAGCTCTACCGCAAACTTCATCAACAGCATAAAATCATCTTGAAGGATTATTTATGGCTGAAGTATCACAAAGTCTTCCTGTAAAAACCAAAGCCCAAGGATAATACAAATCAATTCAAATCTCATCTTCACTTTTGATTTTATATAATTCTTCCCTATTTTGCATAAAATCTAATGCTACTCTTTTTATTTTATATTTTTTCAAAAAATTTTGATATAAATCCAAACTTACTTCTGCTGAATTATAAAACTTTAATTGCCATTTTATAATTTCTTCTCTAAGAATTTTAATTTCTTTTTCACTTTTATTTTTTATAAGTTCTCAAGCTGGATGCACTTCATATCAATAAGTGTCAATTAATGGAGTTTTTAAAAGTTTGTGAATTAATCTTCCAAAAGAAATTTGTAAATTTTTGTATTTTTTTAAAATTAAATTCAAAACTCAAAAATCATTTACTACAATTTCAATAGGATTTTTTATATTTAGATTATTTAGAAATTCCAAACTTTCATCCAATTTTTCCAATATAATATCTCAAATATAAGGAGTAACAAGCGTAAAAGTTCTTATTTTATGAGGAGGAAATTTTTTATTGAATTCTTTAAAATATTCAATTGCATTTTCTATTTCTTTTTTGTAAGGAATAAGATATTCGCAATTGTCACTTCCATAATAAATTCAATCAATTTTATTAAAAATATCTTGCCCAAGCTTTTTTTTGATTTCTCTTATAGCAACAAAATTAACTTCATATTGAGAGGAAATATTTTCAGCTAATTCTCAAGGATAATTTTCCATAATAAAATTTGCAATCTCCCTATCTTGCTTTCACATAGACAGTAAAAATCACTCATTTAATAACTTAAAATATTCTAAATTTGTTCAGATGTGAATAAAAAGTTGCATAATTTATTAATTATCTTTTATTAAATCATAAACTTTAGTATTAATATTAAAAATTTTAGCATACACCATAATTAACTTTTCTTTTAATCTATTATGTGGTAAAAATCAAAACACAATATTTCAATCAAATGTAGAATTCAAAATATCTTCAGTTTTCATTTCAAAGCTGGAATTCAAATTGTTTTCATTGTACTTATCAAAAGTAAATTGTTTTCATTTTATGTTTTTTTCTGTATAATCAATTTCTTTTATACCACAGTATTCATATCAATTAGAATTTAAATAAGATTTTAAATTTTTTAAATCTTCATTCATAAATAATATTAACTGAAATTTATCCAATAAATCACTATATTTATCTCTATTTATTCAAAATTTAGAAAAAATTGCATGATAATAGTTAGGATAATATCTAAAAAAATGCATAAAATTTTTTTGTTTTTCTAAAGGATATGATCTTAGTTTTTCATAAAAATTAACATATCTAGAAGAAAAATTTTTAGATGTATCAACTATATTTTTTGTCATATTAAACATCAAACCTATCATATAAATTTTTTCATTTTTCTTTTATAGAAAAATTTGTTTTTTCTCAAATAAGAAATTTTAATTCTCAGTTTTCAAGCCTTTTTTTATATAAATCTAATCATAATTTTTTAAACATTTCATCCATTTTTTCTGGAAAAAATGGAAATAAAATAAGTCCTACTATTCTAAGTCATTCTGCAATTGTATAAAGTACATTTCTTGTTTCGGCTTGTTTTTCTGGATCTTTAATACTAATCCATGGAGTTTTTTCATCCGCAAATTTATTTAATCTGTCAAGAAAAGAAAAAGTAGTATCCAAAACTCATTTTAAATTATATTTATCAAAATATTGAAAAACAAATAAATCTAAAACTTTTTCTTGATCATCAAGCAAATACATTGCTTCAGAATATTTTTCTAATTCTTCTTCATCAAATTTTCAAATTTCAACAAAACTAAATTCAAAATCTCAGGCAAAATAATCACCATAAAGTTCTCAAGGGAGTTCTTGTAATTTCAAGGCAAGAACTACTACTCTATTAAGCAAATTTCATAGATTATTTGCCATCTTTGAATTATAAGTTAAAATCGCTTGTTTTTCATTAAAATCTCAATCTTGTCAAATATTGAAACTCGAAAGTAAATATAAAATAAGTAAATCTTTATTATATTTTTGTATAAATTCAACTGGTTCAATCACATTTCAAAGTGATTTTGAAATTTTTTGTCAATCAATTGTAAAAAATCATGTAGTCAAAATTTGTTTTGGTAAATCATATCATGCAGATTTAAGCATAGCTGGCCAATAAATTGCATGAAATCTAATTATATCTTTTCAAACTACATGTAAATCTGCTGGCCAAAATTCTTCATCTTGATTTTCACATACAGTTACATAATTAAAAAGTGCATCATACCAAACATAAGTTACTTGATTTTCATCAAAAGGAAGAGCTATTCAAAATTTATTTGTTTCTCTTGAAACAGAAAAATCATCAAGTCATCTTTCAACAAATGCTATAACTTCATTATATCTATCGTGAGGAATAACAAATTCAGGATTATTTTTATAAAAATTTTTAAGAAAATTTTGATATTTTGATAAGTTAAAAAAATAATTTTTTTCTTTTATTTTTTCAGGTTCTTTTAGATGATCTGGACAAACTTTTTTTCATTTTAATTCAATTAAATCATCATCTTTTTTAAATCATTCGCATCAAACACAATAAAGTCATTCATAAATTCATTCATAAATATCTCAAGCATCATAAGATTTTTGCAAAACTTTTCTTACTAAATCATGATGTCTTTTTTCAGTAGTTCTAATAAAATCAGTATATTGTATTCATAATCAATCCCAAACTTCTTTGTGTTTTTCTGCCATCATATCAAGATAATCTACTATTTTCATATTATTTTCTTCAGCTTTTAAAACTGCTTTTTGACTATTTTCATCAACTCAAGTTGAAAATTTTACTTTTTTTCAAGATATTTTTTGATATCTTGCAATTATATCAGCAATATATGAACTATAAGAATGTCCTATATGAGGAATTCAATTTGTATAATAAATTGGTGTTGTTATAAAAAATTTATTTTTTAACATTAAAAACTGTTTATATAATAATTATTTTTATACCTCTCCTTGCCTCCCCTATTGAGTGAAGGAAATATTTTTTTGCTTCATCATTTTATCATTTCATCGTTTCTTCGTCTTTAAAATCCCCCTAGCCCCCTTTATCAAGGGGAATTCTTATTTCTTCATTTCATCGTTTATTCATCTTTCCTATCTAAAAAATTTATTCCAAATAAATTTAAGTGCTATATTTATAGCATTACTCGATTTTTGTCATTTTTTTAAACTATAATCTGTGTATTTTATATTTACTGGAACTTCCATAAATTTGATATTTTTTGTTGATATTATATCTACAATTTCAGAAGAATGTCACATTCAATCTATCGTTAATCTAATTTTATCCAATGTTTTTGTTCTAAAAACTCTATATCCATTATGACTATCAGTCAATTTTATATTACTCACAAAAAAAGTAAATACAATTCCTAGTTTTAAAATTATTTTTCTTGTAAATCAAATATTTGTATTAGTTTTAGTAATAAACCTAGAACCTAAAACAACTTCTATATCTTTGTTTTTTTCTAATATTTTTAAAAACTCGTTTAAATCATTTAAATCATGTTGTCAATCTGAATCAAATGTACATACATATTCTGTTTTTTTTCAATATCTTCTAAAATATTCAAAACCCGTTTCTAAAGAAGCTCACTGTCATCTATTATTATAATGATTCAAAACTATAACTTTTTTTCAAAATTCTTGTAAAATATTTAAAGTATTGTCTTTTGATCAATCATTAATAACAACAATATTTTTATAATTTTTTTTAAGTAATTTAGTTATAACACTTTTTATAACTTTTTCTTCATTATATGCAGGGATTACAAATCATATTTTTCATGATAAAATTTCTCTTAAGCTATTTTCTATAGCAATTTCTCTTATAAGTTTTGTTGTATCATCTTTATTATCTTCAACTTTTTTTAGAAGTAATAAAACAAAATAAATAAGAAAAATTATAGATGAATATACAAGTAGATCAGCTCATCTTTGTAATCCAAAAATTCATCAAATATAATTTAAAAAATTTGGAAAAAATGAAAAAATAAGCAAAAATATTCAAATAAAAAGAAAAATAAGAAAATGTATAGCATTAAATTTCTTTTTATTTGCAATATCAATGGCCAAAATAAAAATTACAACTCCTGATACTATAAAAAAAATCTGTAATAAAGACATTATTGCTAGGTATTTGATAAATATTAAATATTAAAATCAAACAAGCTAAACTTTTCAAATAAAGTTTTTTTGTTTAATTCAAGTTTTTGATAACCAAAAGATAAACATTCTACTTATATAAATAGCTGTAAACAAACTTACTATAAGTCAAATTCATAACACCAATCAAAATCATTTAATCATATTTATACCAAATATAAATAATATTATAGCAGTAATTAATCATGTTAGATGAGTATCCCAAATTGCTGAAAAAGATTTTTTAAAACCAACTTTCAAAGCTTCGTCTAATTTTTTTCAAGTCCTTAATTCTTCTTTTGTTCTTTCAAAAATCAAAATATTTGCATCAATTGCCATTCAAATTGAAAGTATCAATCAAGCTATTGACGCTAAAGTTAACACAATTTGAAAAAATTTAATAATAAATAATAATAATAAAACATAAATAACTAAAGCTAAACTTGACATAAGTCAACTTACTCTGTAAATATATATAAGAAACGTAAATATAAGTAAAAATCATATAAATCAAGCGACAATTAATTTTTGTAAAGAATTTGTTCATAATTTTGAATCTATAGTTTTTTCTGAAGTTAAATATATAGGAGCTGGAACAACTCAAGTATTGATATTTTGAGATAATTCTTTAGCTTCTTCCATAGTATAATTTCAAGTTATTACGGCTTCTCAAGAAGGAATTGCTTCATTTACAGTTGGAGCTGTAAGCAAGTTTCATCATACAAAAATAGCTATTTGTTCTCATTTAAGTCTTTCAGTTAACTCATAAAATATCTTTGCTCATTCGGAATTAAAAGTTAATTGAACTCTTGGTTGAAACAATTCATTTGTTGTAACTGTTGAAGAAACAAAGTATTGATCATTTAATATTCTTCATTTTTTATCTTTTGCTGAAATCCATTCACTTGGCATTTTAGTCAAAAAAACATAATTAAAAGAAAAAATACTTCAAGTTGATCAAGTTTGAGAATTATTTTCTTTTCACAAGAAATCCAAAACATAATATCATTCTTCTCATGACGATGTAGGAATTAATTGTCATTTTTCATCAATTCAATACATAGTTTTTCAAGTTCATGAAACTATATCATCAAAAATTCAATTTTTAATATTTTCTTCAAACTGAAAAAATGAATTTAATTCAGATTTTGTTCAAGAAAAAACTCAAAAATCTATGTTTTCATAATTATCTTTATATTGTTGGGCTATTGAAACAAAGGGATCTTTTGAAGATTTTAAATCTTTAATAATTTGCCTAGCAAGTTCTTTCCTTTCTTTTTTGTCTTCATCTGTAATTGTTTTTCTTCTTTCTTTAAACTCAATTTTTACAACTTTTCAAATAGCTTCCTTAGCCTTATTAATATTTTCTTGATTTTCTTTTTCATTTTCTCATTTCATAGGAATTTGAACGATAATATGTTCTTCTCATCAGTAAGTAGCTGAAGTAATAACTGAGTCATTTATCTTTAATTTTTCAACTCTTTTATCAACAATTGACTTTAATCATTCAATTATAGATTTTTCTTTTTGTTTATCAAAACCAGGATCTTTTCTAGCTTCTTCCAACAAAATCTTATAATCTAGTTCAACTCATCATTGTAAATCAAGTCAAAATTTATAATCTTTTATATTTGTAAAAATATTTATTCAGTAACTTTTCCATGGAAAAATATATACAAATGCTCATATAATTAACAAAACTATTATAAATATTTTTAATCAAACATTATTTTTCATAAAACAAAATTAATAAATAGTAATTGCTTAATTTATATTCTTTTTATGCAAAAAGTAAAGAAAAAAATCAACAAAAAGTTACATTTTAAAACTTTTATTTTTTTCTACTGGATCATATCATCATTTGTTCCAAGGCATACATCTCATAATTCTCCAAGTTCATTTTCAAATTCATTTAATAATTCATTTTTTTTCTATAGATTCAATCATATAATCACTACAAGTTGGAATAAACTTACAATATGGTGATTTATTTAAGGACTTTGCCCAAAAACTATGATCTGGTGAAATATACTTTTGATATAATTTTATGAACCAAATCAAAAAACTTTTTATATAATAATTTATTTTTTTTAAAAAAATCATTGTGTCTATTTACAAAAATTGTGTATAATATAAATATTTTTTTTATTTTACCAATTAATTTTTATTTTTTTCTTACAAAATAAAATAAATTAATAATATAGAGAAAGTTGATTGAAAAAGATAAATGCTGCTTGTGAAAATTCAAAAATTTACAAATAATATTTCTTAAATATTATTTTGGTTCCAAAAAAAGCAAAGTGTTATTATTACTTCACTTTTTTTATTATTAAACTTACAAAAAATATAATTATCAAAACCAAAACTATACTAGCTGAACTTGAAGTTCAAAGATGATGTGATCAAAATAATCAAATTATTACTGATAAAATTCAAAACAATATAGCATAAAAAAATACTTGTTTTATGCTATTTGAAATAAGTTTTCATATATTTGCTGGAATTACTAAAAATGCTCAAATAAGCAAAACTCAAAAAATTCTTATAGAAAAAGCTATAAAAAGTGAAAGTAAAACAAGAAATATAAAATTATACAAATTTACATTTATTCATTTTGATTTTGCTATATCTTCATTGATTATAATTGCTAAATAATTTTTTTTGAATAAAAAATAAAAAAGCAAAACAAAAACTAAAAGGCAAAAAATTAAATAAATATCGTTTAAACTAACAAATAAAATATTTCAAAACAAAAAATTGTTTATATCTAAACTTAAATTTTTTATAAATCAAATAACAAAAATACCAAGAGCCATACCGCTTTGAGCTATTATTTCTTTTGTTGATTCATTTGTTATAAATTTTGTTGATTCTATAAAATATATAAAAATACTTCATAAAATAGCAAAAATCAAAGCAAAAAAATAATAGTTTCAGTTTAAAAGTAAAGAAACTGCAATACCAAAAAATAAAAAATTTGAAATAGAATGAGTAACATTTGTTTCTTTTCTCATAACTATAAAAACTCACAAAATTCAAGAAATAATTGCAATAAAAATTCAAGAAAGTAAAGCATTTTGAAAAAAATTATATTTTAATATTTCTAACATATTTTTTTATTATTTTTAATTTTTATGTGTTTTTCTATCATGAGGATTATGTTCATAAGAAACCAAATAATCTCAATAAATTTCTTTTAATTTTTTATTAAATTTTTCCTCTTTTGGAGTTCAGTGACAACAAAAATTATCCTTATGTAAGCAAATTATATAATCAGAATTTTTATAAACTAAATTTAAATTATGCGACACTAAAACAATTGCTATTTCAGGAAAAATTTCTTTTACTTGTGTGATTATCTCATAAAATATTTCTTCTCAAACAAGATCTATTCAAGCTGTTGGTTCATCAAGTAAAATAATTTCTGGTTTTGAAATCAATGCTGAAACAATCAAAACTTTTTGTAATTCTCAACCGCTAAGAGTTCAAATTTGTCTATTTAATAATTTTTCAAAATCAAATTTTTTAAATATTATTTTCACTTCACCAAAATCAACTTTTTTATTATAAATTTCTATAAATTCACCGACTTTTATTGGAAAAGTTTTATCTATATCTATTTTTTGAGGAACATAAGACAAAGTTTTGTAATTTTTTATTATTTCTCAAGAACTTGGCTTTATTATTCAAGAAATTATTTTTAATAAACTTGTTTTTCAAGCTCAATTTAATCAAATTATACTGAGATTTTCTCATTTATGTAAAGAAAAATTGACATCTTTTAATATATAAGTTTTTTTATTATCAAAAGATTTTGAAATATTTTTTAACTCTAAAATTGTTTTATTCATAAATACTACTTAAATTTTCCAAATTATTTTTTAAATTATCTATGTATCATTTTTTTGTTTCATCTTTTCATAATGGATCCAAATTCTGTATTTGTAAATCAAAATCTCAAGCAATTTTATCTAAATTCTTATCATTAAATTGAGGTTCTTTAAAAATTATTTTTATTTTATGTTCTTTAATTTTATCTTGTAAATATTTCATTTCACTTGAGTTTGAATCAGATAAAATGTTTGATTTAAAAACTAATTTTTTTTCATTTGAAATATTTAAATCTAAAAAAAGATAATTATAAGCGTCATGAAAAACTATAAAATTTCAAATTTTTTTTCCTTTATTTTTACTTAGAAAATCTCAAGTTAAAATATCAATTTCTTTTACAAAATCTTCATAATTTTTTTGAAATATTTCTTTTTTTTCTGATTTTATTTCACTAAGTTTATTTTTTATTTTCTCTGCAATAATCTTTGAATTACTTATTCAAAGCCAAATATGTGGATCTTTATCATGTTCATCTTCATGTTTATCATGTTTTTCAATCTCCTGATTTTCATCTTCATGATCATGTAGTCAACTTTCAATTAAGTCAATATTTTCAGCAATTTTTAAATTGTTTTTATTTTCTATAATTTTATCCAAAAATCAATCAATATGTTCAAGTCAAACTGACACTATTAAATCTGAATTTTCTATATCTATCAAATTTTCTGATTTCAAATCAAAATTATGAGGACTAACTCAAGATGGAATAATAGTTTTAACTTCAACTTCTTGTCATCATACAAAATTTATGATAGAAGAAATAGGAATTATAGAAGAAACTATATTAATCTTTCAAGAATCAGATTCTGAAACATCTTTTTTACTTACATCAATCTCACAAGAAAAAAGAAAAAAAATACTAAAAATAATTAAAAAATACTTTTTCATAGAAAAAAATTAAAAATAAAAATTATATTAATTGTTTGATAAAGAACATTCTCTACATTTTCAAAAAATTCAGATACTATGTTCATCTATATGAAACTCAAATTCCCTAGCTTTTTCAAAGATTTTTTTACAAATATTTTCAGAATCAAAGCTAATTATTTTATCACATTTTTGGCATTTCATATGTTCATGATAATGATTTTCTTCAACTATTTCATAAGTTTCGGTTTTAATTCATAAATTTATTCTTCTTATAATTCAAAGATCTAAAAATAAATTTAGAGTTCTAAAAACAGAAGCTCTTCAAAGACTAGGAAAATTTTTTATCAAATCTTTTGCATTAAAAAAATGATTTTTTTGCATAAAATCATATAAATCTAGCCTTTCTTTTGTAGTTCTGTAATTATTTTCTTTTAAAATTTCTTTTATTTTCATAAATATTATTGAGACTAAGTATCATTAATCTTTATTGTATGAAAATATTTTAAAAGTCAAAAGATAATTATACTTTGTAAATGTATATGTAAATTTCTTTATCTATATGAAGTTTTTGAAATTCTTTCTCTCAAAAAATTTTAAATGTATTTGAATAAAAAAGTGTTCAAGATTTGCATTCTTTTTTTATTTTTTTCCAGATTTTTTTTAATAAATATGGAAGCATATATGTATAAATTACATCATATTTTGATAAATCTATTTTAAAAAAATCTCATTTATAAATTGTATAATGCAAGTTATTTTTTTGTTTTTTTTCTAAAGATTCTCTATAAGGATAAATAGAATTCTCAACGCCAAACAACTCAAGTCAATTTGAGTTTCCAAATTTATCAATATATTTTTTTTCTATTGCTTCCAAAACTTTTCAATTTCCTGATCATAAATCAATAATTTTTTGTCATTTTTTTAAATTTAAATTTCTTAGAAAAATTTCTAGTTTTTCATCACTAGTTTCGACAAAAGGAACTCAATATCAAAAAATTATTTGTGAAAAATATTTTCTTGTAAAAAATAAAAACAAAATAGAAAATCAAACAAGAAAATATATATTATTTTTAAGTAAAGAATCTATTTCATACAAACTCATAAACTAATTTTTTAAGTTCATCATTATCCTTTCATATAGAACTTTTTGAATTTCTTTTCAGTTTTCAAACTTTTTGATTATGTTTTGCAATAATTCTTTATTTATTTTTAAAAGAATTATATCTCAAGAAGCTTTTATAGAAGCTGTTCTTGGTTCATCAGTTATAAGAGCAATTTCTCAAAAAATATTTCATTCGGTAATTGTATTAACTATTTTTCAATCAATTTCTACAATTACTTTTCCACTTTGGATAATATAAGCTTCATCGTTTGATTTGTCTCCCTGTTTTAAAATATATTCTCAATCCTTTATTTCAAGCCTTCTTGAATTATCAACAATCATATCTATAAATTCTTTACTAATTCACTGAAACAAATATATATCTTTTAGTTTTATCATAATAAATTTTAATAATATTATATAAATAATTATACGTAATATGTGTAAATTTGCTAATTAATTTTATGTTTAAAAATTTAAATAAAAAAATTTTTGATAAATATTTGAGAATAATTTAAAAAAATACTTATGAATTTATTGTTTGAATTTTGGTGGAGTCTGAGATTGTTTTATTGTGTGTTCCATCGCTAAATTTGCTATTAATTCATTATCATATTTTCAATAATTTTCTAAAATCCATTTTTCAATATTGTTTGCTATCAAACCTGAAAAACTATTATCAATTGGATCTCAAGCAAATTTTGTTCTTCATAAATTACGGCTTTCTTCAACAATTCAATTTTTATTTCTCCATTCTTCTAATATCTTTTCTATTTTTTCTTTATTTTCAATATTTTTAAAATGAATAACTAGTGAATCACTATGAGATAAAAATCATAAAATAGAACTAGGTATTTTTAAGCTTAATTTATCTCAAGATTGTTGTGCTAAATCATTTAACATTATTCACAATTGATAAATTTTTGAAATAAAATCATATCATTTTATAGGAATTGTTAAGTATAATTTAAAATTTAATCAATTTTGTTGATTAAAATAATTTTTAGTTTTTAAAGAAAACCAAGCAGGATTATCTGCAGTTGTCAAAATTCAATCTTTTTCAGATTGTTTTTCTATTTTATCAATAACTTTTTTATAATAATCAGACTGTAATTTTACTCTTTGTTTCAAATCAAGTAAGAAATTTGCTTCATTATTTCAATACTTTTCTTCAAAAAATTCTGGCCTAAATGTCAAAATATCCATTAATAATGTTGATATTCATGCAATATTTCAAGATTGAAGTTTTTCTTTCAGTAATCTTTTTCAAATTATAAAATTTGGAGAATTTAATTGATTAGAATTTAATATTTTTGATACAGATGTTTCTACTCAAGAAATAGAATCAGAGTAACTATTTGTAGATTGATCTCAATTTAATAAAGAAGGTTCAGTGTTTTTAGTAACTATTCACATATAAATAAATTTTAATTATATTATACAAATAATTATACATTATATGTATAAATATTGCTAATTAATTTTGTTAAAATTAAAAAATAAATTATAAATTAATACAATTAAATTTTAACATATTTTTTAAATTTATCATTTTAAAAAAGCCTCTGCAAAAAATAATTTCTTATTTACTGTAGAAGCTTTTTTAATGGTGGGACAAGTGAGGCGAGGGTCGAAAAACATTACATTTAGCGATCCTCGGAGATCCTGACCAATTCAAGAAAACTTACAGAAATTTGAGAAAATTAATTGTGTAAAAAACAGTGAGAAAATTTTCTCACTGCTTTAGTTTTTTATGGCTTGGTCGAACTATTTATTTAACTCTAAAACTTTTCACATACATTTGTTATCTCATAAACAAACTCATAAATCTTTCATTGGTTTTGTTTCATAAGAAAGTTTTTTTAATTCTTCTCAATTATCTTTTGGTAATTGAATCAAAATTTTATCAATAATTCTTCTTTCATCATCTGATAAATAAAAAAATTTTAGATTTTCTATTCATCTTTCATTATTAAAAGAAAATAATGATTGATAGTTATAAACTTTTTTATCAAATGGTCAGTAATTCCATCTAATATATTCAAAGTTAGTAGCTTGTTTAAAATTATTTTTTATCAATTCTATATCAATAAAATACGGTAATTTCATAAATTGCATTATGTCTGCAACATTATCGAGTTTTGATAAAATATAATTATATAATTCAACTGTTTTTCTTGTAATATTATCTGAATATAAATACTCAAATCAAATATCTAAAGATTTTGAAAGTTTAGATAGAATTTCAATTCAAGCTTCTCAATAAGTTCAACTTTCTAATTGACTAATTTTATTTTGAGGAATTCATGAAAGTTCTCAAAGTTTACTTTGAGTTAATCATAAATCCTTTCTTCTTGCATATATTTTTTCTCAAAGAATTATATATCTTTGATATTTATCTTTGTATTCACTATACTCATTAGAGTTAGTTAGATTTTGTAAATCTTTAATTGTAAAAGTCATAATTACTACTATTTATAAAATAATCTCTTTTCATTTCTAAAGCTTTTGAAATAGATTTTTCTATCATAGTTTCTATTTCTCTTTTTTTAGCTTTATTATAACTATTTTTATCTTTTGCTCCGTTTGGTTTTTCGTAAGCATTCAAGATAATTAAATAATCGTTTTCATAATCTATAAAATAATTAATTCTTATAAGTAATTTAGATAAAGAGATTCTAAACTCAAAGAGTTCTTCTTCTCAAGTTTCAAATAATGGTTTTGCAGTTGGTGGAACTGGTTTTCAATTATAGTTATCTACTATATGAGCAATTGCCGTCATTATTTTTATCTTGTCTTTATCTTGGTATTTTTCAATTAAAACCAAAAATCTATCAGGAATACAAGAATCATTATTTATTAATATCCTCATATATAATATTCCAAATTTGGTATAAAATCAAATATATTATATACAAAAAAATAAAAACACAAGAAAAACTTTATTTTTTCTCGTGTTTTTTAAGATATTAATATCTACTATTTAATCAAATCTCCTCTCAAAGCTTTATCCAAAACAGCATTTTTTAAAGCTTCTAACTCACGCAATTGTTTTGTTTGTAATTTATCTAATTTACTTAATTTCTCTTCAAATTCTTCAATTTTTTCAACTATTCTTTTTTGTTCTTCTAAAGGTGGAATAGGAATAAGTATTTTTCTTAATTCACTAAGTCAAATCATGTTTGGTATAGCACTTCATTGAGATTGTTGAATTATATGATTTTGAATAAAATTAGACCTAAATATCTCAATAAAATATTTATTAATTAGAAACTTTTTATTAATTCTTATTTTTAATAATGCTTGATTAATTATTCATTCAGAAGCATTTTCTGGAATCTCAGAAATTCTTCATAATGTTGCTCAAGAACAACTTATTATTAAATCTTTAGGTAAAACAGAAAATCATAACATTTTTCTATATTTTTCCTCTGTAACAAAGTACTTTTTATATTTAAAATCATTGTGAATAGCATGTCTTTGTTCATAAACCAAATATCATTCATCAACAAACATATCTTTGGTTAAATCTCATCAAAAAGGTCATCTTTTTAAACTATGTAATTCTAAAGATAATATATCATTTAATCTACACCAAACCCAATTTTCAGGAATTTCAAAAGGTATTTCATCTTCTTTTATTTTTGGTAATTCTTTTTGTTTTTTTAATTTTCATTCTTTCACAAGCTCTTCTTTCTCTAATTTGATTTTTTCAAGCAAAATACTTGCTGGTTCATCATTTTTATCTTGCTTCACAAGCTTTCACTCAATTGCTTGTTTTAAGATTTGTTCTTTTAATATTTTTATATTATTTTTTTCCTTAGAAGATTTAATTTTTTCTATTTTTTCATTTATACTTTCTATTTTTTTAACTATTTTTTCTTGTTCTTCTAAAGTAGGTAAAGGAATTTCTAAATTTAAAATATCTTTTGATTTAAAAGTTTCTCTTCATACTCAATCATTTGTAATTTCCAAAAATTTAATGTATTTATCAAGAACAATATATAAAAAATCTTCTCTACATTGTGATATATCAACTTTACAAGGGATAAAAGTAGTAGTCGATTTAAAATCTTTTTTCGCAAAAGCAAAAGCTCAATTTTGAGTATGTAATTTTGCAAATACTAAATCTCATTCTTTTAAAAGAACTCTTTTTTTAACTTTTATATTACTTCAATTTACTATTTTTTTAACTTCTAAAGAATGAGTTTTTGTTTTTAAAGTTGGTTCTTCAATAATATCAAAATCAGTTATCTCTATTTTTCTTTCTTCCGTTAAATCATTTATAAATTTATGTAATTTAACTAATTTATAAGTCATATTTTTATTTTAATTAATTAGTTTAATTCTTTTTTAATTTCATTCATTATTTCAATTATCTCAGTTTCATCATTTATAATATTTTCAACTAATTCATCTACACTCATATTTTCAAAATCATTTACTTTGTTTGGATTTTTTATATCAAGATTATAATTATTATTTTTTATATCTTCTATATCTACTATCCAAGATTTTTCAGTGATTTTAAAATCTTTCATAAGTTCTTTTACTTCATCAAATTCTTCGTATTTTATAGGACTTGTTTTACTATATGATTTTTTTCCTTCTGGATATTCAAGTCAATAATACCAAACTTTTTTAGTCGTTCCTACTTTTTTGAAAAATAAAAGATTTGTTTCAATAGTTGTATAAGGTGCAAAAACTCATTTTGGAAGTCTAACTATTGCATACAAATTAAAATCATTAAGAAGTTTTTCTTTTACTTTTACATTTGCTCAATCTCAAAACAAAAATCAGTTTGGTACAACTATTGCACATCTTCAATCATCATTTAAAATTCTCATAATAAATTGAAAAAATAAAAGTGATGTTTCTTTTACCTGAATTGGAAATCAAGCTGAAATACTATCTTCTTCTTCTCAACCAAAAGGAGGATTTGTTAAAACTATATCTACCTTATTTTTGTAAGTAATTTCATTTATTCATTTTGCAAGTGTATTTCATCTGATAATATTTGGATTATCAACTCAGTGAAGTATTAAATTTAAAACTCATAAAAAATATGAAATAGGTTTTTTTTCATATCAAAATAAAGTATTTTCATTTAATATTTTTTCGTCATCAACACTTTTACATTGTTTTTTAATATGTTCATAAGTATCAACTAAAAATCATCCTGTTCCACAACTTGTATCAATAACTTTTTCTCAAAGCTTTGGATCTATAATATCAGTCATAAATTTTACAACTGGTCTTGGAGTATAAAATTCTCCACTTGTTCCAGCTGCATCTCTCATTTCCTTTAAAAGACTTTCGTAAATATGAGAAATAGTATATAAATCTTCTCAAACATTAAAATCTATACTTTCAGTTATTTTATTTACTACATCTTTTAATAAATATCATGATAACATTCTATTATGAATATCTTTATAAAGAGTTTGTAATAAAGTCCTTTGATCTCAATCAAATCTATCTTCCAAACTTTTTAAATATGGTAAAAGTCATTTGATTTTATCATTTTTTATTAAACTTTTATTTATTTTATTTTCATCAAAATGTTCTTTAAAACTAAATTCTTCTAGTTCTAAAAAATTTTTTAATTCATCTCAAGTGATTCAATCAGAAGCAAAAGCCCAATCTCTCCATCTATAAGGGTATTCTAAAATAGGTTTATAATCCTTTTTTAACATTTCATCACTTACTTGTCTATCATCAAAAAGTTTTAAAAATAGAAGCCAAAAAAGTTGTGGCATTCTATCAACATCACTTTGAAGTCAGGCATCTTTTCTCATGATGTTTCTAATATTTTTTATTGCTGATGATATTGCTTCTTTTGTCATAATTTTATTATTATTTAAATTAAATTAATTCATATGAGAACTCTTCTATTTTACTTATAACCTCATCCATTTTTTCTTTTCATCAAAATGATCATATTATTTGCATAGGAGTTTTTTTAATCCTTTTGAAATTATAACTATCTAAAAAAGTTTTTGTATCAGTAAAATAATCATCCAATCCACTTTCAGCATATTTATCAATTAATACTCAAATAATTTCCTTTGCTTCTGGTCAATAAAAGTCAAAATAATCCATTTTTTCTTTTTTGATTTTATCTGCTTTTTGTTTTCTTGTTAAAAGTGGACTATCAAAAGCAATATGCAGCAATATATCAAATAAATCACTATCTTTTTTATTTGTGATTTCTTCTAAAATATCTTTTTTAATTCATCTTTTTTCTAATTCTTCTAAAATTTCATTTCTTGAAATATGATTTTTATATTTTTCTATAAATTCAGACTTTGAATTAAAAATAGTTCTTACTTGATTTTTTGTATAATCTGTAAAGCTCATAGTCATTTCTTTTCAATTCACATCATAAGTCTTCACACTTTCATTTGCTATAAAAACATTTACTCAATTAACAACAAATAATTTAGTTTTTTTAGTTTCTTCATCACTATCAAAATCAAAATCTCAATCAAAATCATTTTCACTTTTATTTTTATGTTTATTTTCTTTTTTTGAATCTTGTTTATCTTTTATATCTTTTTCAATTATACTTATTGCTTCTCAATCAAAACTAGGATCAGCAAAAAGTTTTGTAGCCTTAGTAAAATCAAGAATAGTAAAGTTTGTTTTCCCCATATCTTCTTGAACTCTCGTTCATCTTCATATTATTTGTTTAAACTCTATCATATTTTCAATAGGTCTACATAAAATAATATGTTTAACAAGTTTTGTATCTACTCATGTTGTTAGCATTTGAGAACTAGTAACTATACAAGGATATTTACTTTCTAAATCAGTAAAATTTGATAAATGTGTTCTTCAAATATCTCATTCATCAGAAGTAATTCTTACACAGTAATCTGAATGATCTTTCATTATATCATTATTTTCATTTGCTAATGCTTTTTGCATATCTAAAGCATGTGTTTGATTTATACAAAAAATTAAAGTCTTATCATATCTGCTATTATTTTGTTTTAGATATTCAGTTATATATTTTGAAATTTCTATGTTCCATTCTTCAATTTTAATTTTTTTATACCAATCTTTTGTTGAATATTCTTCATCATCAATTAAGTTTCAATCTTTATCAATTTGTCATTTTTGAGGTCTAAATCAATCAATATCAATATTTGTATGTATTCTTCTTACACTATAAGGAGCTAAAAAACCATCTTCAATTCATTGTTTTAAACTATATGTATAAACAGGTTCTCAGAAATATTTAAAAGTATTTACATTATTATCACTTTTTGGAGTTGCTGTAAGTCCTACATGAATAGCAGTATCAAAATGATTTAATATATCTCTCCATGCACTTTCAGCTTTAGCACTTCATCTATGACACTCATCAATTACAATTAAATCAAAATAATCTTTTGGATAATCTCTATAAGCTCAGTTAGCCATTCACTCTCTATCAGATAAACCTTGATAAATAGCAAAATACATTTCTCTAGATTTTACTTTTTCTCATGAAGAAGTTATTTTATATCTTGCATCTCAAAAAGGAATAAAATCTTTATCTTTTGCTTGATCTACTAAAATATTTCTATCTGCCAAAAATAAGATTCTTTTACATGTTCTTGCTTTCCATAATCTATAAATCATTTGAAATGAAGTATAAGTTTTTCAGGTTCAAGTTGCCATAACAAGCAATATTCTTTTTTGTCATCTATTTATTGCATTTACGACTTTATTTATTGCTAATTCTTGATAATACCTAGGTTCATTTGCTCATTTTTCTTTGTAATAGTGAGTTAATACTTGACTTTCTTGTCATTCAGTTACTATTCATTCTATTTTTTTATATCTTTCCCATAATTCATCTTTAGAAGGAAAAACTGAAATTGTTTTTTGAATTCAAGTAGAAAAATCAAATTCTTCAATTTCTTTTCAGTTAGTAGAATAAGCAAAGTGTAATCATAAAATTTTTGCATAGTTTTTTGCCTGTTCCATTCATTGTAAAGCTGATATACTTTCTTTCTTAGCTTCGACAACAGCTAAACAAAGATTATTTTGGTAATATAATAAGTAATCTGGTTTCAATTGAGCTCATCTTCATTTATATTTTCATCAATCAACTATTATTTTTCAATCAGTAATTGATTTTTGCTCTTTTATATTCTCATCCAACCAGTTTGCTTGTTTCAACTTAGGTAATACATAAATTCTACATGTATCTGCTTCTGTATATGACATAAATATATTAATTAAGATAATATTATTCATAAAACCACTTTTCCATAAATTCAAAATCTTCAAATTCAAGAAAAAATAGTTTTACAACTTCTAGGATTTGAACTCGGACGAACTCCATATTTTAAGCCATTTTTATTTTTAAAATCAGTATTTTTTATACAAAAATCTTCATTTTCCTTAAAACATGCGATTTCAGTCGAAATATTTTATATTAGTTAAATGGCACTAATAAGAGAAAACCTTACTTAGTGCCAATTTTTATCTCATTTGGTGGA
>CAZCNE010000016.1:0-20470 GCA_964500515.1 uncultured Candidatus Peribacteria bacterium
CTCCAATCAACAGTTTCTTTATCTATATCTGACAACATAAATTCTGCTAACTTTGTCATTTTTGCTTCTGTATATCTCATAGCTGCAGCACTATCTCAATCCATAGATCAAAAATTTCATTGTCAATCAACAAGTGGATATCTCATTGAAAAATCTTGAGCCAATCTAACCATAGCTTCATATACAGAAGTATCGCCATGCGGATGATATTTTCAAAGTACATCTCAAACTACAGTTGCAGATTTACGATACTTTGCACTTGCTTTTAATCATATTTCATCCATAGAATATAAAATTCTTCTATGAACAGGCTTCAAACCATCCCTTACATCAGGTAAAGCACGAGACACAATAACGCTCATTGCATAATCAAGATAACTAGTTTCAATCTCTTCATTTATATCTTTTTTTTCATCTCAAGAATAAACTATTTTATCCTCTATTTGAAGTCAAGTTTGAAGTCAAGATTCTTGATTTGTTTCTTCTAAATTTTCTTCATTTGAATTTTCGCTCATTTTTGCATTGTTAAAAAAATATTTTGCAAAATTCTACCCATTTTTTTACTTTTTTCAAGTAGAAAAATCTTTTAATATTAACAAAAATAGATATTAAACTGAGATTTTTGAAACTGTAAAGTCTTTTTTCTCGTATTTCCGCTTCTATAATTTATTTATCTTAAAAAATATATTAAAATATAATAAACATAATTGTCTTTTATGAAAAGGTATTTTATATACATCTTGCTTATAATAATTTGAGTATTTAGCTTTTATAACTGTAACGCAAATACTTATATTTTATGAGCTGCTTGAAATAATAAAACTCAAATTTGGTTAAAATCTTGAGTTTGAACTAATTGTAGTACAAATTGATGTAATATAACAAGTTGGAATGATGAATCTGGAAGCTCTAGACGCTGAACAGTTTCAAATTGAGCTTGATGATATGTTAAATATAATTTAACAGATACTTTAAATTTTAATCCAACTATTGAACTAAAAACTTCTCAAATTAATCTAGCAAAAACTGCAAGATTCAAAAATTATACTGTTTTTTATGTATTGAAATGAAAAGATATTTGAAATTCTTCAACTCTTTTTTCTGATTGAACAAGAGAATGGAGATTTGAACAATGGAATGATTCAGGAAAATATTGATATACATATAGACCTTTATCTGATAATTATAAATCAAATATATCTACAATATGGGATAAATATCAAATACTTAGTTTTAATTGTCCTAGCTCTTTTTCAGTAAATGCTTCTGTACAACTTTGATCATGAAAATATACACACCCTTCTTGGTATATATGAATAAATACTTATCTATGACTTAGCAAATTTTCAAACAATTCTTCTGATACATGACATTTTTATATTGCTGAATTATTATGATATTCATCAACTTTGGACGCAGTAAATACCAATAAAGTTGAATCATATTTCGCTATAAAATATGGTATGACTTTAGATCAGACAAGTCCAACAAATTACACTCTTTCAAATTGAAGCATAGCATGGAATGCTTGAAATGCTTGAACTTACAAATATGATATAACTTGAATATGAAGAGATGATGCTAGTAGTTTAAATCAAAAAAAATCTCAAACTATAAACAACTCTTGAGATATAATAGTTTGAATTAATTGAAACAGTTTTTCAAATAATTTAAATAGTTTAATTTGGGCAAATGATTGAAATAATACTTGATCTTGGACAACAACAGATGCTCCAAATTATTACAAAAGAATTAATCGTGAATGGAAGTTTAGTGAAATTTGAGATGTATGAAATCTAATTATTTCTTATCCAAATTCTTCACTTGCTAGCTCGGTTTCATCTTCTTGATGACTTCTTATGTTTGTTGATGATGATTGAATATTTAATTCTTGAACAAGCATTTTTACTTGAAGCTTGAATTCTACAACAAATAATCGGGATTTTTCAGCAAATATTTCAAACTGACAATATATAACATTTTGATATAACAATGACTTAACTCCACCAACAATAACATATAATTCTATTTCAAGTTGAGCTTTACTTCCAAAATGAGATTATACTTTTAAATTTTCATATCAAGATCAAGTATCTGGAGTAAATGCTACTTGAATAACTTATAGTTTATCTAAATGGAATCCTCTAACTTCAAGCTATTGAGAAAATATTGCCGGAGATTATATAAGTTCTGTTGTTATGGAAGAAGCAGCAAATATACAAATCATCAATCTTCCTTATTGACGCTATCAATTAGAAATCAAAGTTCCTGATCTAGCATGAAATCTTTCTTCATACAAAACAACTTTTTATGTAGATGAAGTAGAATTTATAATAAATACTTGAAGTGTAAATATTTGAAAACTTTTAATTAATTCAAAAAACTTCTCTCCAGAACTTATTATAACTGTAAAAACACTTTGAGCTGTCAATAAATTATTTATGATTCAAAATTGAGATTTTAGCAATTCTTGAACTGTTTTAAATAACTGGAATTGAACTAGTTGATTTGGATATGATAAATTTCCTTATACAAATAATATAAATTTAATAAATCAAAATGAAATAATTTGATCAAATTCTTTAAGTATAAATACTTCTTGAGAAAAAAATACCTACACATATAAAGTAAAATTATGAGTTTTATTTGATGATTTAGAACTAAGTTCATGAAATTATTCTACAAAATTAAATTTTTTATTACAATTAAATTATTAAAAGTTGTCAAATTTTTGCAAAATAAAAAAACATATAGTATCATATTATCGTGTAAGAAATATTTTTTATTTATTAACCTTATATATTATATGAAAACAAAAATAAAAAAGATTGCTGCATTTTTGAGTTTGAGTTTTATACTCGCAAATAACTCTTATGCTGCAACACAAATAGGTACTTGAACTGTAACTTGAGATAGTTCGTTTGATACTGCAATTATGTGGAATGATACGATACCTTGAGAAGCTTCTTGAACTATAAATTGAATAGTTATAAAAGCTCAAGTTTTACCAATTTTAAATATGGTAATTTCTGCTTGAGTTATAGACTTATGAATTCTTAATCCAAGTAATTATGCTTCTTGATCAATAGATATGGAAGTAGGTACAAATGCAGCAAACTGAGTCACTGTTAGTGCAAAATCTACAAATGCTTGACTTTTAAGTGCAAGTACAAATTCAACAATAAATAGTTTGAATACAGATTGAATTGCTGAATCATATAAATTTAGTTCTAGTTTATGAGCAAGTGCTGATTCGGCTATAGCCTGATATACTCGTAGTGCAGATCTTGATGTTGAAGTAAATGATAATACTACTTCTCATATACTTTATACTACAAATAAATCTGAATCTTCAACAAATGTAGATGATTTTAAATTTACTGTATCAGCTAAAATTGATGCACAAACTCCAGCAGCAAATGATTATCAAAACTTGGTAAGCGTTACTGTTGTTTGAAATTTCTAAAAAATTTTTCTTCTAAAAAATAGTTTTCATCTTTTTGAAAACTATTTTTTTTTGTCTTTTTTTGCTTTTTTTATTTTTTTTCTTATTATTATTAATAATTAAAATTAAACTTTTAAAATATGAGAGCTTTTTACAAAACAACATACTTAATTATTTTTTTCTTTTTATCATTTAAAACTATTTTTGCAAATATAGATATTTCAGTTTCTCCAGTAAAATATGAACTTGAATTTAATCCTTGAGAAACAATAAATAAAACAATTAAACTTTTTAATAACACAAATGTAAAACAAAATATATTTATCAATACTAAAAATGCTATATCTATGCAAAGTTGATGACAACCATTATTTGTTGAAAGTATAGAAAATCCTGAATTATATCTGGCTAGCTGGATTACACCAAGCGTTACTGATATAGAAATTGACCCACTTGAAATTAAAGACATACCAATAACTATAAATATCCCCTCAAATGCTGCTCCAGGTTGACATTATGCTGCAGTTTTTTTTAATGTTAAAGAAAATGAAGATTGACAAATAAGCTTAAAAAAAAGAATTTGAGTTCTTGTTTTACTAAAAGTCCCTTGAAATGTTAACGCTTCTTGAAGTATTGACAATATTTATATAAACTCAAATACAATTAATAATGAAAATAAAATAAATAATAACAAAGGCGAAAATCAAAATAATGATTTTTTAAATAATTTATTGAATTTTTTTAATTATGACATAAAAATAAAATGAAATAAAAATAGTGATAATGATAATTTTAATGTTGATTTTATTATTGATTTTTCAAATAAGTGAAATATCCATATAAAACCAACTTGAAAAATAATAATAACAGATGAAAAATGAGAAAAGCTTAAAAATATATGAAAAGAAACAGTAAAAGATAAAAACTGAGTTGTTATTTGAGAAAAAATAGTTGATTATATTCCTATAAATGACGAGGAATGAAATGTTTTACCAAATACAAAAAGAGTTTTTAAACAAAAATGGGAGGGGTTTGCTCACAAAACTACTAATGAAAATGATGAAGAAATCATAGATTTCTTCTCTGCTTGAGAATATTATAGTAAAAAAGATAATATTTCTTTTTTATTTCCATGGGAAAAAGTTTGCACTAAAAATGTAGAAAAAACATTTAATGCAAAGTTTGATCTTTTTTATATGGATCAAGAATGAAATAAAATATCATTTTCTCCAAACAAAGATTTTCAAATTACTTATAATGAAAGCTGTAAAACTATAAAGTGGTCTTTTATAATTTTTTGATCACAAATATTGTTAATTTTTATTATTTTATGGTTATTTTTATTTTTATTTAGAAGAAAAAAATGTCCAAAATGTAAAAAAATTATTAAAAAAGATATGAAAATTTGTCCTTATTGTGGATATGATTTAAAAAAGAAAAAAGTTCTAAAAATAAGTAAACAAAAAAAATAAATATTATTTTATCACACTCGCAACTACATCACTAACTCATTTATCAAAAGGACTAGGAATTATTTTTTCTGGTGTTGGATTTTTTACCATTTTTGCTAAAGCAATCGCCGCCTTGATCTTCATATCATCATTTATTTTTTTAACTTTATTTTTAAGTGCTCATTTAAAAATTCAAGGAAAAACCAAAACATTGTTTAATTGATTTGGGAAATCACTTCTTCAAGTTGCAATAATTTTTGCTCAAGCTTTTTTTGCTTCTTGTGGCATTATTTCAGGAATAGGATTAGCCATAGCAAAAATCATTGGATCTTTTGCCATAGATTTTACCATTTCTCAAGTTAAAATTCAAGGAGCAGAAACTCATATAAATATATCTCTATTTTTTACTGCTATTTTTAAATCTCATTTTATACAATTTTCACCTTCTGGATCAAGTATACAAGAAGTATTTGTTATATTTGTTAAGATTTCTTTTTCAGTATTTAATGATTCTCTTCATTTAAAAATAGTTCCTCTTGAATCTACAGCTATTATATCTTTTATTCCATAAAGTAAAAGTAATTTTGTTATAGCAATTCCTGCAGCTCAAACTCAAGAAATAATAACCTTTACATCTTCTTTTTTCTTTTTTGTTATTTTTAATCAGTTTATTATTCAAGCAAGACAAACTATTGCTGTTCAATGTTGATCATCATGAAAAACAGGAATATCAAGCTCATTTTTTAATCTCTCTTCTATTTCAAAACATCTAGGAGAACTTATATCTTCCAAATTTATTCATCAAAGTGTTGGTGATATGTTTTTTATAGTTTGAATAATTTCTTCTGTATCTTGTGTATCCAAAACTATAGGAAAAGCATTTACTCATCAAAATTCCTTAAATAAAGCACATTTTCATTCCATAACTGGAAGTCAAGCAAGTCATCATATATTTCCTAATCACAAAACTGCACTTCAATCAGAAATCACAGCAATTGTATTTGATTTAATAGTATAATCATAAGCTTTTTGAGGATTTTTTGCTATTTCTTTACAAGGTTCAGCAACTCATGGAGAATAAAGCAAACTTAGATCATCTTTGTTTTTTATTTTTCATTTTGATATAAAATCTATTTTTCCTGCTAATTTTTTATGTAGTTTTAAACTTTCTTTAAAATAATCCATATTATATATCTTAAAAATTATAATTTTATTATAATTTAATATAAAAAATTTCAAATATTTTAAAAAAATTCAATACGATTTGTTTTTAGTAATTTTTTGTTTATAATATTTACAATATATGAAAAAACTGTTAATATGGCAAAGAAATATGAAAAAAGTTCTTGAGGGATTGTTTACAGGATAAAAGATAATAAAATCGAGATTTTACTTTTAAAATGGAAAAATTCTAGACAAAATATAGAATATGTTATTCCAAAATGACATATCGAAGAATGAGAAATAGCTAAAGTTTCAGCTATTAGAGAAGTAAGTGAAGAAACTTGACTTCCTGAAAAAGATTTAGAAGTTATAAAATTTATAACAAAAATTAATTATATATTCAAAGCTTGACATCTAGAAGATAAACCCTTGATTGATAAAGATGTTTATTTATTTTTGATAAAATATAAATGAACAGAAAAACCTATAGTTCAAAAAGAAGAAAGATTTATAGATTATGAGTGGATAGATATTGATAATATAAAAAAAATTGATGTAAAATTTGATCTTAGCTGAATAGTAAATAAAAATAGAACTTATTTTATATAGACAATTTTTAAACTTTTTTACTTTTACTCTTTTATAATTTTTTATGGAAATATACTACAAAAAAAATGATTTAATAATCCAAAATTCAAATAAAAAAAATATCGTATTTGATACTTTAAGTAGCGATGTTAGTATAGATGACTTTTCTGTAAAAGCTCAATGAGAATATGAAAAATCATGAATTTTATCTGAAGTTAAATTTTTTAAAGATTTATTTTTTTATAAATTTACTACAGATTGATACAGAATAATTATAATAACAGGTGATAGTTTTGAATTAAACGAAGAGATCCTTCCATTTTTTGGTGATATTGATCTTTTAATTTTACCTTGAACAAAAAATAGTGCAAAACTATACGATGATCTTGAAGCAAAAACTGTTCTTCCTTATGGAGAAACAAAAGATATATTTTTTAATTCTTTATCTCAAAATATAGAAGAAGTTGAAACTTATAAATTAAAATGATGATTAAGTTGAGATATAACTGAGTTTATAAATTTAAAAATTAATTAATTTACTATGAAAGAAAAAATTAATTGAGAACTTCCACAAAAAAATCGCAAATTGGAACAAGAAACAAAACCTTTTAATATAGTAAAAAAAATAAAAAATAATAAATAAAATTCCGTCCTTTCCAGATATGCCTCCTTCACCTCCTTCAGATGATATTGAAAAAAGGAGAAAGAAAATTGCTGAGAATGTTTTGAGAATGATTCATAATCGTGATAGATGTGATTAAACCAATTTATGTATAATTAAATACATAAAATAACAACTAATTAAATTTTATGTGAAATCCAACAACACAATTAGAAATTAATGAAGATAAAATTTTTAGATGAAAATGAATAGAAGCATATTATTATACTACTAGTAAAGAAATAAATGAATTTATAGATATGATTTTATGACTTGAAAATATGCCTCAAACAATGATTAGAATTATAAGATGAGTTAAATATCAAATAGAAAAATTTTTTGACTTATGTAAAGATTAAAAAAACTGTGAAATTTCACAGTTTTTTTAATCTTTTAGATATTTTTCACTTATTTCTTCTAATTGTTGTAATTGTTGAACTCAAATCATTTGTTCAACCGCTTTTCAATCTTTAAATAAAATCAAAGTTGGTATACTCATAACTCTAAATTGTGCTGCTATATTTGGATTCTCATCTACATTTAATTTTGCAACTTTCATTTTTCAATCCATTTTTTCAGCAAAATCAGAAATTATTGGAAGCATCATCTGACATGGCCCACACCATTCAGCCCAAAAATCTACTAAACTTACTCAAGTAGAAATTGTTTCTTCAAAATTTTCTTCATTCAAAATTATTGCTGACATATTTTATTTTTTTAAATAATAAACATTTTTATTATATTTATAAAATTTTATAAGTAAAATTTTTTACTCTAAGCTGTATTCTGAAATCTTTCAATCATCAATTTTATGATTTATTTTATCTATTATTTGTATATTTTTATCTTTATCAACTTCGATATGAACAAGTGTTCAAATATAAGTTGGGACTGTTTTCTTTTTTAGATTTTTATCATATATACAATCCATTCAAGATTGACAATATTGCCGTCACCAATTTTGATCAAATATATAATTTCAAAGAGAATATATGATAAGTTTTCAATTATAAGTTTCTATTTCTCAAGGAATATGAGAATGTCATCACAAAATTATATCAGCTCAAGAATCAATTATATCGTATGCTAATTTTCTTTGAGAAGTATTTGGAGAAAACTTATACTCAGCTCACCAGTGAGGTAAAATAATTTTTAAAAAACAATTATTTTCTTGCATTTTTTCTAAATCATTTTTTATATTTTCTAAACTAAGTTTTTTAATAGTTTTATCATTTCAATCATAACTATAAGCTTCATAACAAATTTTTTTTCAAGAAATATCTGTTGCTAAAAAATTATATTCTTTTGTTCAAATATAATCAAAAGCTTCATTTAAAATTGTCTTTTTTGTTAATTCATATCATTCTTTTCAAGAATTAAATATATGATTATTTGCTAAACTAAAAACTCACTTATTTTTTCAAATAATTTCTTTAAGCAATACTTTTGCATTTTCATTAGCTCAAAAATAAAAAGTTCTTTCCAATTTATCTCTATCTTTTTTTGCAAAAGGACTTTCAAGATTAAAAAAAGCAATTCAATCTGATTTTGTTTCTATAGGATTATAATTTTTAAAAATTCTATCATATCAATCTTTTTTATTATAATATCAAACTGATCTTGAAAGCATAATATCTCATCAAACATAAATATTGATATTTTTAAAAACTTCTTCTTTTTTTTCAGTTTTTACTATATTTTTTTCTTCATTTTTTAAAGATGAATCTTTTTCAAGAAAATAACTATTTGTATTGAAAAAAATAGATGAAATAATTATACTTAAAAATAAAATTATATAATCAAACATAAAAATTAATTAATTTTAATATTTTTATTTTAATTATTTTTACTATTTTTGCAAAAAATCTAACTTACTATTTATAATTGTGCCAATTATAAATATAGTAAAAAAAATTATACTCATAAGTAAAATCAAAAAAATATAATTTTTTATAAAAATTATTGTTCACATAAACAAAGATAAACTTATCAAAATAATATTTCCATCTAAAAAGTTTATAATATTTGAGAAAAAAAATATAAAATTTGATTTAATAAAAAAAATGGAAAAAATTAAAGTAAAAAATAATAAAAAATTTATAAAAAAATAACTTTTTTCTTTTGTTTTTTCCAAAGCTTTATAAATAATATCTTTATTGGCTTCAGGAATTTTGTAATAATTTTTAATCAAATTTTTCATAATATTTAAATTTAGTTTGTAAATAATCTTTTGTTCTTTTTAATTTTGTTTTTATTGTATTTTCATTTATTTGCATAATTTCCAATATTTCTTTTATCTTTAAATCATCAAAATAATAATAAAGTATTATATTTCTTTCAATAAGAGGAAGCTTATTTATTTCTTGTGTTATTTTTTCTTTTAAAATTTTATCATTTAAATCTTTTTTCAAACTTTTTGTGTCTCAAGTATAATCAAAAAATTCTTCAAAATTTAAATCTATTTTCCTAGATTTCAAAAAATTTATAGATTCATTGTAAGCAATTCTAAAATACCAAGTCTTAAACTCACTTTTAAACTTAAAATTTTTTAAATTATTTATAATTTTTATCAAAACATTTTGACAAATATCATTTGCATCATCTTTATCCAAACAAACTCTAAAACAAATAGAAAAAATACTTTGCAAATGTTTTTCAAGAAGTTTCTCTAAAGATTTTTTGTTTCAAGACAAATAATCTTTTATTAAAATAGCATCATTCATAATTTTTTGGTTTTTCTAATATATTTAGATTAATTATTTATAAAAAAGTTTCAAGCTTTTGAAACTTTTTTTAAGTTTTTTTATCTAAATTTATGTAAGTTTTATTTTTTAATTTATTTTATATGAAAAAAACTATCTTACTATTTATTAGTTTTATACTAATGTTTTCCTTTAGTCAAGGAGCATGAGCTATTTATCTTTTAGCTTGAGATGATTTATATCTTAATGAAAATATAGATAGTGATGCTTATATTTGAGCTTGAAGTATTTCTATAAAAAATGATGTAAATTGAGATTTAATTACCGCATGATGAGAATTAAGTATTGAATGAAATATAAAAGAAGATTTAATTCTTGCTTGAGGAAATATAGATATAAGATCAAATATCTGAGATGATGCTAGAATATTTTGAGGAAATATAACAATTGATTCTGAAATAAATTGAGATTTAATTGTTTTTTGAGGAAATATAAAAATATTGAAAGGAACAAAAATTAATTGAAATCTTATAGCTTGATGAGGTAGAATTGTGTTTTTATGACAAGTTAATTGATATTCAAATATTTCAGCTTGAGAATTAGTTCTTGAATGAAATCTTTGATGAAATGTAGATTTACAAGTTGAAGAAATAAGCTTACCTTCAAAAACTTGAATTATTTGATGAAATCTAAATTATAAATCTCCTGAAAAAAATTTAGAATTAGAATCAATAGTAAAAGGAAAATCTAGTTTTGAAGAATTAGAATGATGACATTTTGAAAAATCTATGTTTTTCTGATTATTCAGCATGTATGTTTTGTATAAATTTTTATTTATATTTATTTTTTCTACTGCTTTTTTCTTATTTTTTGAAAAATTTTACAGAAAAATATGAAAAAGTTTATGAGAAGCTCCTTGAAAAAGTTTTCTATATTGAATTTTGACATTTTTATTATCGCCAATTTTAGTTGTACTTTTATTTATTAGTGTAATTTGAATTCCTTTTGGATTTTTACTTTTATTTATTTATATATTTATTTTTGTTTTTATAAATTTAACAAACACTGTTGTATTATCTTGATTTTTTGTTGATAAATATGATATAAAACAAGTTTACAAAAAAATATGAATTCTAGCAATTTTTAGTATAGTTTTTTCTATATTACCATTTATTTGACTTTTGGTATGAATTTTTACAGTTTGAGCTGCTTTGATAAAAAAATCACAAATTGTAACTGAAATAAAATAAATAATTATTTAAAAAATAAAAACCCTAATAGGGTTTTTATTTTTGCGTTTTTTTGATATTTTTAGATCAAACTTTATGAAATAAATTTAATTTTTTAAAATCCTCAGTAATTATAGAAATCCAATTATTCATTCAAAATTTTAAATATAAATATATATAAATGTTTGTAGCAAGAGATGCAAGTGTTGCAAGAATTAAATCACTCATTGTGTCAGTAACTCAAGTTCAAATTTCGACTCTTTGCATATTTAATCATAAAAATTGATCCATACTAAATTCAAATATTTCCCAAATTACTCAAAAAGCTAGAGTAAAACAAAAGGAAAATGTGAGAATAATCTTGTATGATTCTTTTACCCCTTGTTTAAGAGCAAATCTATAAATAATTATATATCAAATTATGGAAAAACCTACTCAATAAAAAAAGTGAAGCATATCATCCCACCAAAGAAATTTTTCATAAAATTTTCCAAAATCTCATAAAATTATGGAAAATATCATAAATATAATAAAAGTTATTGTAAAATAAACTGGAAGTTTAATTCAAATATATTTTTCAAAAACTATAATAATTAGAAGAGAAAAAGAGATAACAATTAATGCAAATGACTGAAAAATTGATCAAATTACTAATCAGATTGCCATTAAAGAAACCTTTGATAATTTTTTTGTAATTTTTTTCATATGTAATTTTATTATTTTTTATTTTTTCTTAAATAAATTTCATAATATATTCATTTTACTATAAATAAAGTAAAAAATGATGCAGAAAAAAGTCAAAAAATTATAGTAAACCCTAATCAAGCCCAAAATTTATCCTTTAATGCAATTGGAAGAATTCATAAAGTTGTAGTTAATGTTGTCAATGTCATAGGTTCTAAACGACTAGTTCAAGCCTCAACCAAAGCTTTAAATGAATCCATTCATTTTCTTAAATTTAAATTTATAGCATCAATAAGGATAATTCAATGATTAACAGCAATTCAAGTAAAAGAAATAAATCAAACTGCAAAAGTTATAGAAAAAGGATTATTTGTAAGTATTAATCAAATCATAATAAATGGTAATGACATAATAACAGAATACAAAATTATTATAGGTTGAGTAAAACTATTAAATTGAAATGTCAAAATCATAAATATAACCATCAATGCAGTAAAATATGATATAACAAGTGAAACTAAAAGATCTTTATTTTCTTCATTTTCTCATCATTTATAATAAGAAATTCAGTTAGGAAATTCAAAAGTTTCTGCATATTTTACAAATTCTGATTGAACATCAACTGCACCATATCATTTTTCTAAATCAGCATCAACAAGAACAATAATTTTTCAATTTTCTCTTCAAATTGACTCAATTGAATTTTCTACATTATATTCAACAAAATTTCAAATGAGATAAGTTTTTCATAAATAATTAAAATTTGAATTTAGTATATCATCAATTATTACTTGGTCTATAAAATTTGATTGTTTAACATATATATCCATATCTGTTCAATTATCTTCAATTGATCAGACTTTTACTCAATTTATCATTTGCATTATTTGTCCATAAACCACTGCTGGTGGAATATTATAATTTCACAAAATATCTTTTTTAAGAGTAAAAATAAATTGTCAAGGAGTGTCTTTGGAAGAAATTCAAACAGATTTTGTTCCTTGTATTGACTTTAATTTTTTTTCAAAAATTTTAGCTGTGTCTATCAAAATTGGTAATTGATCTGTTTTTTCTGCACTTAGTTTTAATCAAACAGCTTTTCATCAAGGCGGTCACATTTTTGTAACATTTGTTGAAACTTTTAATCACTCTTTTTCAAAAATTAACAAATCTTTTGATAATAAACTTTCTATTTCAAAAACACTTCTTTGTCATAATTTATCTCTTTTTGCTATTTTATCTAATCTAATAGTTATGTCTACATTATTGTTATTTACAGAAATAGTATAATATGAAATTTCTTCATATTTTTTCATAATTTGAGACAATGATTCTACTTTTTCATACATTTTTTCAGTTTTAAGTCATTTTTCTCATTCTATATTTGCAGTCAAATAATCCTTATCCGCTGAAAGAAACAATTCAAATCAAACGTATGGACTTATATAAAAAAATGAAAATACAAAAAATATTATAGGAATAATAATAGAAATTCTTCTTAAAAATGTATTTGTCAGAAATCTAGATAATACTTTTTTATATCATTTTGTTACTGAATGTATAATTCTAACTCTTGTATTTGACGAATTATATGGAATTTCTTTTTTTCATTCTCTTTCCAATCTTAGTAATTCTTTTTCATCTTCGCTAGCATATTCTATACTTGTATCATCATGTATGTAAGTTTTTGATTTTTTTACAAATTTCAGATATAGTGCATTATTAATACTTAATGCAAGTATTAATCAACTAGCCAAAACTCAAAAAATAGTAACTGGTACATAAGAAATAAATTTTCACATTAGTCATGGCAAAAATATCATAGGAACAAAAGCAACTATAGTTGTCATAACTCAAGCAATCAGAGGAACTGAATATTCTTTCAAAGCCAAAATAATAGCTGTTTCAGGGTCATATCAAACACGAATTTTAGAACCGGACGCCTGAACAAGAACAATAATCGTATCTATTGCTATTCAAAATGATAAAATTAATGAAAAATTTGTTAAAAAATTCAGACTATATCAGAAATTGTATAATATCGCAAAAGTTGAAAAAAATGCTAATGGCAAAGCCATAGTTGCAAATACAGAATCTTTAAAACCTATAAACAAAAACATTGTAGAAAAAACTAAAACCAATGTAGTCAAAGCTTCTTTAGCTAAATCTTTATAATCATCCATAATCATATCAGCCATATCATCTCAATAAACATAATCATAATTTTTAAAGCTTTCCTTACTAAAAATATTTTCTATAAGTTTTTTAGCATCTTTTGAAGAGGAAAAAATACTATGTCAGTCATCTTTATTAACAACTAAAGATAAATATGGAAGTCAATTTGAATTTTTTGTTCATACTATATTAATATTTTTGTCTTTATAGGTCCTTTTTATTTCAGCAATAGTTCATAGTTTTATATATGCTCAATTTGAAAGTTTAAGAGGAATATCAAGCATAGAAATCGCATCACTATATTTTCATTTTATACGAAAATCATATTTTTTATCTCACACATAAAAATTTCAAATTGGAATATCTTTATTCCAAGCTTTAATTGATGATGATATTGAATCAATAGTTAATCATGAACTTTTTAATTTATCCGGAGAAACGACTATATCTATATCATATTTGTTTCAATCATTTCAAGAAGATCAAAATAGTCATCTTATATTTCATTGAGCATATTCTACTCTATCTATAGAAGCTAAATTTTCTAAGGAATTTTTTACTTCATTTGATTTTTCTATTAACAAATCTTTTGATGTATTTTTATTTTTTCAATAAATAAAAATTGAAAAAATTTGATTTGTATCAGTATCTACATCGGTAACAATGGGTTCTTTTGCATCATCCGGCAAACTTACTCTACTAACATTATTTCTTATTTCATTTACAACTGTTTTTGAATCAACTCAAGTTTTTAGTGTAACAACAATACTTGAAAGTCAAAGTGATGAAGATGATTCTATTTTATCAATTCATTCTATATTTTTTATTTCTTTATAAATTTTATCAGTAACTAAACTATCTATATCATCAGGGTTTGTTCAAGGATAAATTGTTGAAATACTTATTATTCAAAAATTAATCGATGGACTTGACTCTTTTGGTATATTTATAAGTGAAGAAATTCATGTTACTAGAATCAAAAATATAAATAAAAATGAAATACGATAATATTTTATCCAAAATCAAAAAAATCATTTTAGTGTTTTATTTCTTAATTCATCAAGTTTTGACATAAATTAGAGATTAGGTAATATATGAAAAATTTAGGGAAAAGTAAAATTATAAACTAATCCCTATACATTTTTATTGTTCAATCTTCAAAGTATATTTAGTTTCATCAAAATTGGAAACATCAGTTAAAACTATATATGTATTATCACTTAACTTAGTTCAATCAACAAAATTTAGAAATTCAATATTTTCTTTATACATTTTTCAAAGTTTTGCTTCTTTTGGTACAATTTTTCAATTTTCATAAACATTAATTATACCTTTATTTGTTCAAATAAATTTAATATTTTCCAGTGGAAGTAAAATAGAATTTGACTCGATTGGAATATTTACTTCTATTACTCATCATAAATTTTGTATTTTTTCATTAAATACCGCTAAAACTTTATAATTTAGAGAATCATCAGAGATTGTAGATATCGAATAAATACTTCAAGTTAAATTTTTTTCTCAAATTTTTGTATAAATTTTATCTCAAACATTAATATATTTTAATTCTGTTTCCTTAAAAAGTAATTCAAGTTCAGAACTTTTGTTTGAAGTGATAGAAATCAAAGGAACTCAAATTGCAACATCTTGTCATTCATCCACAAAAATATCTTTTATAACTCAGTCTATGCTTGCATTTATGCTTAATTTTCCAATTTCCTTTAAAGCAAGATCTTTTGCTAAAAATGCATCTTTTATAGAATTATCAATTCATTTTAATGTTAAATCTCTTGACTGTTTAGCTATTTTTATAGTTTCTTCAGTTTGTTTTATTTGCAATTCAAGTGATTTAATTCAATCATTTGATGATGTAATAATTTTATCTAAAGTATTTTGTAGCTGAGTTTCTCAAATATCATAATTTTTTAAAAATATTTCTTTATCTTTTTGTAAAAGATCTAACTGTTTAGCTATAGATTCTTCGTTATTTTTATAAGTTTTCAAAAAAGTAGTTGAAGTATTTTTTAATTGGACAAAAGCTGAATTATATGCCGTAAATTGAGTTTGAAATCAATTATTTGCATTTATATATCCATCAATTTGAATTTGAGAAAGTATTCATAAAGAAGGTATAGAATTTATTAAAGTCTCTTCAAATGATTCTAAGTAAGAATCAATAGAAAAATAATTCGCTTCAAGTATATTTAAGTATTTTAATAATGCTTCATCACTAAAGTTTTCAAAATTTAAATTATATAAATTATTTTTTGAAATATTTAAGTTTATCAATTTTTGCTTAGTTTCCTCTTTAGCTGTCTGATCTTTTGCTCATAAATAATCTGTAAATTTTACAACATCATCTTTATAATTTCAAGTTATATCAAATAATTTATCTCAAAAATTGATTATATCATTTAAAAAAGAAATTTGAGTATTTACTTCTTTTTGTATTAAATTTTTAAAATTTTCAACAGCTTCTTTATTGCTAGTTAAAGCATTATTATAATCAAAATTTGCCTTATCAATAGAATTGTTTAATTTTTCAAGCTCAATAGAAGATTTTGAGTTCGATCATGAATAATTTGTATTTGTTAAATTTTCTTTTGCTTGAGCGATATCAATTTTTGTATTTTCTTTTAATGTTTCTAAACTATTTTTTAATTTTTCTAAAGCTATTTCAGAATCATATATTTGTTTATCTAAACTAACTTTAGTAGAATCATATGATATATTTCATTTTTCAATACTATTTTCAACTTTTTTTAAATTTAAATTATAATTAGCAACAGTGTCTTGTAAATTTATCAAAACTTGTCAAGATTTTACCTTATCTCAAACTTTGACATTTATTTTTCAAACTCTTCAAATAGCTTGTGAAGCCAAAACTATATCTTCTTTTCATTCTATTTTTCAAGATTTATTTAAATAAGAATTATTTCAAAGAGAATTTAATTTTTCAATTTTTATAAAAAAATCTTTTTTTGCTAAATCTTCATCATTTGATTGTTTTCCACATCAAAATAAAAAGATTAAAGAAATCATTAATATAATTATTTTTTTCATAGTATTATTTATTTGTTAATGCGTTTATATATTCAATAAGATATGAAACATCTTCGTTTCTAACCAAACCTAAATATCTATTGTCTTTCAATAAAAGACATAAACTATCTCACGGAGAAACACCTAAAGTTTCTCTCAAACCTTTCGGAAGAACAATTTGTCACTTAGGTCAAATAGTTACTGTTCAATGTATTTTTATATCCTTCATAAATATTAAAAGTAAGAAAAGTAAGAAAAGCTATACTTTTCATACTAGTTTAAAAAAATAAAATAAAAAGTCAAATTTTTTTAAAAAATTAACTAATTACGTTTATTAATATTTTTTTGAAAAAAATAAATATATTATTATAATAAATAAAATTTAAAATTTTTAACAGTTTATATATTTTATTTTTATCATTTATGAAAATCTCAAGCAAAGAAATAAGAGAAAAATATCTAAAATTTATGGAAAAAAAATGACACAAAATAATTCCATCAAGCCCACTTATTCCTGAAAATGATCCTACAACTTTATTTACTTGATCTGGAATGCAACCCATGGTTCCATATTTGCTTTGAGAAGCTCATCCTCTTTGAACAAGAATCACAGATAGTCAAAAATCATTTAGAACACAAGATATAGATGATATTTGAGATAATAGACATACTACATTTTTTGAAATGCTTTGAAATTGGAGTTTATGAGATTATTTTAAAAAAGAACAAATTTCATGGATTTTTGAATTTTTAACAGTAGAACTAAAACTTAATCCCAAAAAAATATATGTAACAGTTTTTAGATGAAATGATAAATTAGGGATTTCTAGAGATGATGAAGCTGTTAAATTTTGGAAAGAAGAATTTAAAAAAGTTTGAATAGAAGCTTTGGATATAGACAATGCTGAAGAAAAATGAATGCAATGATGAAGAATTTTTTATTATGGAAAGGATAAAAATTGGTGGAGTAGAGCCTGAATTCCTGAAAATATGCCTATTTGAGAACCAGGAGGACCAGATAGTGAAATGTTTTGGGATTTTTGATCAATTCATAAATTTCATGAAAATTCTCAATGGAAAGATAAGCCTTGTCATCCAAATTGTGATTGTGGTAGATTTCTTGAAATATGAAACAATGTGTTTATGCAATTTATAAAAACAGATTCTTGATTTAAAGAACTTGAAAATAAAAATATAGATTTTGGTTGATGACTTGAAAGAATTGCTGTTGCTATTCAAGATAATCCAGATATTTTTATGTGAGATTTATTTGAAAAAATAAGAAATAAAATCGAAGAAATCTCAGGAAAAAAATATGGAGAAAATGAAGAAGAAACTATGGCATTTAGGGTAGTAATGGATCATTTAAGAGCTGCAACTTTTTTAATTTGTGATTGAGCAATTCCATCAAACAAAGATCAATGATATTTCACTCGTAGACTCATAAGAAGAGCTATTAGATATGCAAAAAATCTATGAATAAAATGATATATTTTTGAAATTGCTAAGGAAGTTATAGAAACTTATGAAGAACATTACAAAGAACTTGAAAAAAATAAAGTTTTTATACTACAAGAAATGCAAGCAGAGGAAACTCAATTTTTAAAAACTCTTGATAAATGATTAAAAGAATTTGATAAACTTTTAAAAGATTTTGAAACTACATATGAAAAAACTTGAAAAATTGTTGATATGATTTCATGAGAAAAAGTATTTAAACTTTATGATACCTATTGATTTCCATTAGAATTAACTGAAGAGTTAGCTAAAGAAAAAGGTCTTATAGTAGATAAAAAATGATTTGAGTTTGCGTTTAAAAAACACAAAGATTTATCAAGAACAGCTTCTGCTTGAATGTTTAAATGATGACTTTCTGATTCATCAGAAGATACTACAGTTTTGCATACAGTTGCTCATATAATGCTTGCTTGAATGAGAAAAGTTCTTTGAGAAGAGGTACATCAAAAATGATCAAATATAACAGCTGAAAGGATTAGATTTGATTTTTCTTACCCTGAAAAAGTTGAAAAAGAAAAACTAAAAGAAATAGAGGATTATGTAAATGAAGTTATTTCAAAAAATTGTATAATGTACAAAGAAGAAGTTAGAAAAATTGATGCTGAAAAAGATTCTTCAATTGAATGAAGTTTTTGGGAAAAATACCCAGAAATAGTAAAAGTCTATACACTTAAAGATAAACAATGAAATGTATACAGTAGAGAACTTTGTTGATGACCGCATATCTCAAATACTTCTTGAATATGAACTTTTAAAATAAAAAAAGAAGAATCAAGCAGTAAATGAGTGAGAAGAATAAAAGCAGTTTTAGAAAAAAACTAATAAAAAATATAAATACAAAAACAAGCTATATTAACATAGCTTGTTTTTTAAATTTTTAATAAAAAACGCCAACAAAAAAAGATGCTAATAGACTTCATTAACATCTTATATATTTGTAATGGTGGGTGATATTGGATTCGAACCAATGACCCTCTGCTTGTAAGGCAGATGCTCTCGCCAACTGAGCTAATCACCCTAAAAAAGTTTTTAATATTTTTATCAATGGTACCCGAGGCAGGGCTCGAACCTACGACCTTTGCCTTAGAAGGGCACCGCTCTTCCAACTGAGCTACTCGGGCATAAATATAAAAAAAGCTTAGAAAATAATATTTAGTTGCAATTGAAATCTTATCATTATTTTCATCTACATACTACTAACTATCTACTAAGCAATATTTTAATGACACAATCTTGGCAGCTACCTACTCTTCCACATTTTCGAAATGCAGTACCATCAGCACAAGTTGGCTTAACTTCTGTGTTCGGAATGGTAACAGGTGTACCCCAACCGTTATAACTACCAAGATCCTATCATTAAAATTTAAAAGAACAATATTTTGTAAAAAATCTGAATATATACAGTTAGTCAAAGAAAACTAGAAAATAAATAATCGTGAAGATAGTGTTAAAATCCATTCATCCTATTAGTATTGCTCAGCTAAAGATATCACTATCATTACACCTGCAACCTATCAACCTTGTAGTCTCCAAGGGGATTTATTACCTTAAAGGTAGAGGAATCTAATCTTAGAGTTGACTTCCCACTTAGATGCTTTCAGTGGTTATTCATTCCAAACTTAGCTACTCGGCCGTGCCATTGTACATGACAACCGATCCACCAGAGGTTTGTCCACTCCGGTCCTCTCGTACTAGGAGTAGATCTCTTCAAATTCCTAATCGTCCACAGCAGATAGGGGCCAAACTGTCTCACGACGTTCTGAACCCAGCTCGCGTACCGCTTTAAATGGCGAACAGCCATACCCTTGGGA
>CAZCNE010000017.1:0-11531 GCA_964500515.1 uncultured Candidatus Peribacteria bacterium
GTTATTGATGATCAAGTTTGTTGTCTTGTACTATGTGACTTGCAATTCTTTTAAATATTTCTAGATATATAGAAGAAAAAAAATCTACAAAACATAAATTTGGAAGATGAAGTAAGTTTATGAATATATTTAAAGAAAGAAAAATATCATAATAATTAAATAATGAAACAAGAAGAAAATTTAACTCCAGCGATGAGACAGTACTATGAAATAAAAGAAAAATATAGTGATGCAATTTTATTTTTTAGGATGTGAGATTTTTATGAGATGTTTTGAGAAGATGCAGAGATTGCTCACAATGTCCTTTGAATCGCAATAACTTCAAGAAATAAAAATGCAAAAAATCCTGAAAAACTAGCATGAATTCCATATCATGCAAAAGAAAAATATTTACCTCAACTTGTTGAAGCTTGATACAAAGTTGCTATTGCTGAGCAGATAAGCGACCCAAAATTAAAATGAATTGTTGAAAGAGAAGTAAAAAGAGTTGTTACTCCTGCAACATTGTATTTAGAATGAGAAGAATATGAAAAACAAAATATAGAAAATTATATAATTTCTATCGTTTATGAAGAAAATAGATATGGCTTAAGTATTTTAGATTTGTCTACAAATAAGTGGAAAGCTTCGGAATTTGATAATTTTGAAGAATTATCTTCACAAATATATAAAATTTCTCCAAAAGAAGTGATTCTTGAAAAAAAATTATTTAACGACGAATCTTTAAAAGAATTACTAGTAAAAAAATATAGTTTAAATATTTATTATTTTGAACTAAAACCTAATAATAAAGAAAAACTCTTAAATCATTTTCAAGTCAAAAACTTAACTTGATTTTGACTTGAAGACAAAATAATGGCTATAAAGGCTAGTTCCTTACTTCTTGATTATATTGAACAAAATCAACAATCTAGTTTAAGTTTTCTTCAATCTATTTGTTATGATTCTTTTTCTTGATATCTCGAGCTTGATGAAGCCACAATAAAAAATTTAGATTTAATTTATAATTTTGCAACAAAATCAAGTAAAAATTGAACTTTATTTTGAGTTTTGGATGAAACAAAAACAGCTATGTGAACAAGATTTTTACGAGATGCTATATTAAAACCACTTAAAAATAAGCAAAAAATTGAAGCCAGACTTGATATAATTGATGAATTTTTAAAAGAACCAGTTTTACTAGATAAAGTTCAAAATCACTTAAAATATATTTCTGATTTAGATGCAATTTTGAATCGTCTTGCTCTAAATAGAAGCTGACCAAGAGATTTGATAAATTTAAAAAAATCTCTTATTGAAATTGTAGAAGTGCTTAAGCTTATAGAAAATGAATGAAGTGAAAAATTGAAAAAACTTTTGTTAAAATAAGGCTTAAATAAAAAATTTTTACTTTAGATTAATAATATTTTAATTTATAAAAATGTCATATTCTGAAAAATATCTTTGAAAAGAAGTTAAAATAAAAATAGATAGACCAATTTGAACAAAACATAAAGATTTTTGACGGTTTTATGAATTAAATTATTGATTTATTCCAAATACTAAAGTTCCTGATTTAGAAGAAATTGATGCTTACTTACTTTGAATTGATTATCCACTTGAAGAATTTTCTTGAGTTTGTATAGCAATTATAAAGCGAAAAAATGATGACGATGATAAATTAATTATAGTTCCAAAATGAATAAATTTTACATCTAGTGAAATAAAAAAATTAACATATTTTCAAGAAAAGTTTTTTGAAAGTGAAATAATTGTAGAAAAAATTAATATCTAAATTTAAAAATGATTTTTCTTTTTACTTGAAATAATAGTGATTATCTGAATGAATACATAAAAAAATGGAAAACTCAATTTATAGAAAAATATGGGGATTTTAATTTTGCTCACATAAAAAATATAGAAGAATTGGATATAAATGCGATAAGTGAAAATTTACTTTCGACAAGTTTTTTATCTGAAAAGAAAATGATTTTGATTGAAAATATAGAAAAAATAGAAAAAGATGAATCTAAAAAAGAATTTTTATTATCAATTTTAGAAAAAATTCCAGAAGAAAATAATATAATTTTTACCTCAAATTCTTTACAAGAAAGAAGTAAATTATACAAAAAAATTGCTGAATTTTGAGAAGTTAAAAAATTTGATCTAGAAAATAATTTAGATATAAAAACTTATATAAGAAAAAAATACCAAAATAAAATAGAAAATAGTGCAATAGATAAGATTATGGTTTATAAATCATATAATTTACCAAAAATTATAAATGAACTTGATAAGTTGTTTATAACTATAGATTTTGTAAAAGAAAATCACATAGTTGACTTTATTGTACCAGAATTTGAAGAAACAGTTTTTGCTTTTATTGATAAAATTTTGACAAAAAATAAGTCTTGAGCTTTAAAAGATTTGGATATAATTTTGGAAAATTCAGATATTTATATTTTTTATAATATGATGATTTGAAATTTAAGAAATTATTTATACATAACATTTTTAAAAAATTTGTGATACAAAAAAGATTTGATAACAAGAGAGTTATCACTTTGAAATAGAGCTTTTTTAATTAATAAACCAATAAAATATAACTTTATAGAATTGTTTGATTTATATGAAAAATTTATAAATTTTGATAAAAATATGAAACTTGGTAAACTTATTTGAAGCTCAAAAGATGATTTAAAGCATGAAATTCAGAAAATACTTATTTTAATCTAATCTCGATTTTTATAAAAAAAATATATAATTATATTACTTTATTTCTTAAATAATCAGTTAAAATATTTAATTAATTTTTATATTTTATATTTTATTTTTTAATTTCTATAATAATGGATAAATATACAGAAGTCTCAAAAAAGAATTATTTTCAAAGACTTTGAGAATCATTTGCTTGAGTTCTTATTTGAATTGCTTTGTTTTTCTTTTCATTTTTTGTTCTTTTTTGGAATGAATGAAAAGTTAATTTAGCAGAAGTTGCTAAGACTGCAGTTGAAATCAATGCAGAAAATATTAGTCCTGATGCTGATTGAAAATTGGTTTCTATAACTAATATTTTGAGTTCAGAGAACAAACTTTGAGATAAATACTTACATGAATGAGATTTTTTATCTCTACAAAGAGTTGTTGAAATGTATAGTTGGGTGGAAAAATCAAGTACTTCAACTAAAGAGGATCTTTGATGAACAGAAACAACAACAACAACTTATGATTATAAAAAAAGTTGGGAAGAGTTTCCTGATAACTCTTCAGATTTCAAGGTTCCTACATGACATGAAAATCCAACAAAATCGATTGATTCTATAACTTTAAAAAATAAAGATATAAAAATTGCAAATTTTGCATTATTTGACAATATCTCTCTTCCTGCTCATTGAGATTTATCTTTAAATGAAACAAATGCTATATTATCTGATGGTTTTTTTCTAGATTGAAATTATTTATATAGATCAGTTGATTATGATAAGATCCCTCAAAATGATATAGTTGTTGCTACTTGAACTGTAGTAAATACTTCTACTTGAGCTACTGAAACTTGATCTACTGCTTCTTGAAGTATAGATAATAACACAACAAATTCTTCTTCTTGAAATACTATAAACACAACCAAAATCGATACAACAAATCCTAAAATTTGAGATTTAAGGATAAGTTATAGATACATAAAAAATCCTATAAATAATGCTACAGTTTTTTGAAAACTTAACTTAGCTTGAAAATCAATTGAACAATATATATGAAAAAAAGATGAAAAACTTTATAGAGCTTTTGAATGAACAAGAGATGAATCAATTTCAACTCTACAATCTGAACACAATTTTTTAACTTGGGTATTGAGATGAGTTTGATTTGTCATGATGTGGTTTTGATTAACATCTGTATTTAATCCGATTGCTGCTTTACTTAATTTTATTCCTATTGTTGCAAGAGTATGAAGATGAGCTATATCTATTGTAACATTTGTTATAGCATTAATATTAAGTGTAATTACTATAATATTGTCAATGATTATACACAATCTTATTGCATTAATTATTGTTGTTTCCTTAATAGCTTTATGAATTTGGTTTTATCTTTATAAAAAATGACTTAAAAAATCAAATCAAGAACCAAAAACAAAATAATATTAAATTTATAAGCTTATTTTTATCTTAATTTACTTAATCTTTATTTTATGAAAAAAATACTCATATCTTTTTTATTAATTTTTATCATTTTTTGATGTAATAAAGATGATAATATAAATGATAATAATACTCAGTCTTGACAAACTCATACTTGAACTATTAAAGAGCTATCGCAAGAAAATTGAAAAATCATAAAATTACTAGCATTTTGAGAAGAACCTTTTTGGGATTTAGAAATAAATTGAGATAAATTAATTTTTAATTGAGCAGCATTAACTGAAGCTAAAAATTATGATATAAAATTGTCTCAAAATTGAGAAAACTATGCTTTTTCTTGAAATTGAATTTCTTGAGAATTTATTATGGAACAATGTGTTGATAATTCAATTTGAGATGTTCATAATTATAAAGTTAAACTAAATGTTTTGGATACAGATTTTGAATGATGTTGAGATATTAATTCAAAAGAAGAAATGTTATCTTTGGTAAGAGAAATGATACAAGAAGAATTTCTTTCAAAATATCCAAACATATGAGAACTTGAAGAAGCAAGTTTTGATTGGAAAACAGATACAACTTCATATACAATTGATTGATATATATTTCCAGATAAACAAGTAGATTTTGTATGAAATTGATGGGAAGAATCTATGTTCAATACTGCTGATTGAGTAGATGCACATTTTTCTTGATTTGTGAAATGAGATTTTGCTTGTTTGAGAGAAGAATTATTTTGATATGAAAATATTAACGTAAAAATAGATATTTATTGTTGATATATATGAGAATTAAAAACTTCATCACTTTATAATATAGATGCTTGTGAAGCATTGTTAAATGCATCTATTATAAATTCTTCTAGTGAAAAAGATTATTTTGAATTGTTGAATAGTACAATTAAAATAAATGAAAAAGATAATAAAAGATGATTATATATGTTTTCTATTATGCCTGATTTTAATGAAGAAGAAAATAAAAGTATTCTTAATCTAGTAGTAACTGAACATTATGATGATTCTGAAAATCCAAATGACAAAGATGATATTTATAGAGAAGTTAATACAAGAAGATATAAATTAGATAAAGAAAAAAATAAAATTTATAAATATGATGTAGTAAATGATTCTTATGAAGAGATAATTCCTTGAGAAGACTTTTTTGAAAGATATTTAACTAATTGTAAAAAATAATATTTATTTTAATATAATTTTATGTCAAGATATAAAAAAATAACGATATTGCATTCAAACGATATGCATTGAGATTTTTTTGCGCAAAAAGAAAATGAAAAATTGATTTGATGAATTTCATGTCTTTCTTGATATATTCAAGAAACTAGAAAAAATGAAAAAAATTGTTTGTATGTAATTTCTTGAGATATGTTTCAATGATCAGTTATAGATAATGAATTTAAGTGAGTTTCTACAATTGACATTATGAACATTTTAAATCCAGATGTGGTAACTTTATGAAATCATGAAGTTGATTATGGTTTGGCGCATTTATTGTTTTTAGAGAAAATGGCTATGTTTCCAATCATAAATGCAAATATGTATATAAAAACTTCCAAAACAAGATTATTTAAGCCATATTATATAAAAGAAGTTGAATGAATGAAGATACTTTTTATATGAATTATAACTGAAAATGTTTTGGATTGAGTGAAATGAGATCATTTAATTTCTACTTTTGTATGAGTCGAAGAAGCAGCTAGAGAAGTAGAAAAAATATGTAATACATACAAAAAAATAGATATAGATTTTACAGTTTTGCTTACTCATATTGGTTATGATGAAGATATAAATTTAGCAAAATTATTAAAACCAGAACTTTGAATTGATTTGATTATTTGATGACATTCTCACACATTGCTTGACAAACCAACAGAAGTAAATTGAATAAAAATTGTACAAGTTTGAAATGGTACAAATCAAATTTGAAGGTTTGATATAAAAATTGACACAAAAAATAATTGTATAGAAGATTATACTTGGAAAGTTATTCCTATTTATAGTGAAACTTGTCCTAAAGATAAAAAAGTTGACAAAATTTTACACTGATATAAAAATCAAGTTGATGCAAAATACAATAGAGTTTTATCAAAAATGCTTAGAGATTTAACTCATCCTTCGAGATTTGAAGAAACTGAAGTTTGAAATTTATTTTCAGATATTTTAAAAGATAGTTTATGATTGGATATTATGTGTTTATGATCAGGTTCTTTGAGAAATACTTTACTTGAAAGTATTGTGACACTTTGAGAATTACAAGAAATGTATCCTTATGTTTGAAAAATATACAATTTAAAACTTACTTGAAAAGAATTAAATAACATGATAAAATTTATTTTTTCAAATAAATTTCATTGAAAATGAGAAGAATTTTATCAGTGGAGTAGTTGATTTCATATAAAATACAATTTAAAAAAAGATGAAATTAAAAGAATTTTTTTTATGTGAAAAAAAATTGATGATGAAAAAATTTATAATCTTTGATTACAAGAATTTCATCTAAACAATGCAAAAAACTTTTTTTCTTTAAATGTTGAAAAATTGAAATCAAAAACAAAACCAAAATTAATTTGTACAAATGATTTTGATATTTTTGAAGAATATTTTTCAACAAATAGAAATATAAAATCAGAAATAGAATGAAGGATTATTATAGATTAATTCTTAATTTCACTTACTTGTTCATCAAGATATTCTCAAAACTCATTTTTTATTTCATTGATAACATTTTCTACATCTTTTAGATTTTCAACTGTTACAAGTTTTTTTCTATAAGTTTTTACTCAAGGAAAATTTTTTAGATACATAACTAAGTGTTTTCTTATTTCAAGACATCATTTTCTTTCTGATTTTGTTTCAACCAATTTTTTAGCATGAAAAAACATTATTTCAAGTATTTCTTGAAAACTTGGATAATATTGTCAATCAATAAATTTACCTAAAAATCAAGATATATTATTTTTTGAATTATTAAATTCTTTTTCAGCTAAAAAACACCATGGATTGCCAAAACTTGCTCTTCAAATCATAAATCAATCTAAATTTTTAAGCTTTTTTTTACCATCTTCATAATTTTTTATATCTCAATTACAAATTATTGGGATTTTTATATGATTTTTTAATTCATAAATTGAATCAAAATTCGCTGTTCAAGTATAAGCTTGTTTTGCGGTTCTTCCGTGAACTGTTATTAAACTAGCTCAAGCATTTTCAAGTCATTTAGCAAAATTTATCAAATTATCTTCATTTTCAAATCAAAGACGAGTTTTTACACTGATTGGAAGTTTTGTTGCTTTGTTTAGTTCTTCAATTATTTTGTATGCTGTATCTTCATTTATCATAAGTCCTGATCAGTGTCAGCTTTTTACTACTTTTTTTGCTGGACATCACATATTTACATCAATTCAAGCTATATCATATTTTTCTATTATTTTTGCAGCTTTTGCAAAATTTTCTGGATTTTTTCAAAATATTTGTATTACTAAAGGATTTTCTGTTTTATCATGAGGAATTACGCTTTTTGCCAAAGTTTTTGAATATACAAGTCAATCAGCACTATAAAATTCGCTTATAGAGTATATGTGTGGAGCAATTTTTTTCATAGTTTGTCTATATGCACTATCTCAGTATCAATCCATTGGAGCCAAAAAACAAAGTTTTTGATTTTTTTTGATCTCTTTTTTCCAAAAGTCTTTCATAAAATATCAAGAATAAAAGTCTAAAAGTAAAAAAGATTTTATTTAAAAAGTTTAAAAAGTAAAATTAACTACTTTACAAATAAAAAATTTATATAAAATAATATTTGAATATAAGATATTTTCTATTTTACTCATGAAAACATATTTTCTACAAACATTTTGATGTGCTATGAATTTAGCTGATAGTGAAAAAATAGCTATGATTTTGGCTCAGTCTTGATTTAAAAAAATAGATGATTGTTTTCAAGCTGATTTAATTATTTTAAATACTTGTAGTGTAAGAAAAAAATGAGAAGATAGAGTTTTTTCTTTTGTTAGAGATATAGTTAAAAATAGAAAAATTAAAAATTTTAAAAACTTGCAAGTAATTTGAATTACTTGATGTATGGTTAGAAAAACTGGAATAAATAAAAAATATTTTGATGAAAATTATAAAAGAATTACTGCAAAAAAAATAGAATTTTTAAAAAATTCAAAATCAATATTTAATGATGATGATAAATTATTTCCTCGCTTAAAAGATATGGATTTTACTTTTAGAATAGAAGAAATTAAATATTTACCACATATTTTAAGTCATATTTATAAAGAAAAAATATGACAAGATGATAAATTTGATGATTATCTAAAAATGAAACAATTAAGAGAGAATCCAAGTCAAGCTTCAATTGTAATTCAAACTTGATGCGATAATTTTTGCACATATTGTATAGTTCCTTATACAAGATGAAGAGAATTTAGTAGAAGTAAGAAAGATATAATAAAAGATTGTAAAGAAGCAGTTTTGGCTTGAGCAAAAGAAATTACACTTTTATGACAAAATGTAAATTCTTATTGAAAGCAATTTGTTGATAAATCTTTATGGAATCAAAAAGAAAACAAATGGATGAAAATTACAGAAATAAAAAACAAATCTCCTTTTAGACTTTTACTTGAAAAAATAAGTAAAATCAAATGAATTGATAGAATTCGTTTTACTTCAAGTAATCCACATGATATGACAAAAGATATCTTAGATTCTCATTTTGAAATTCCAAAAATGTGTAATTATCTACATTTTGCTCTTCAGTCTGGAAGTGATGAAATTCTTAAAAAAATGAATAGAAAACATACTTACAGAGACTTCAAAAAAATGGTAAAATATTTAAGAGAAAATGATCCATATTTTTCTATTTCAACTGACATAATTGTAGGATTTCCTTGAGAAACTGATAAAATGTTTGAAAAAACTTTAAAAGCATTTGAAGAATGTGTTTTTGATTTTGCTTATATTGCTAGATATAGTGAAAGAGTTTGAACAATTTCTGAAAAACTTTATAAAGATAATATTTCTGAAAAAATAAAATCTGAAAGATGGCATAAATTAAATGATGCTTTGATGAAATCTCTTACAAAAAGAAATAAAATGATGATTTGAAAAGAAGAAGAAATATTGATTTGTTGAATAAAAAACTGACAATTTTTTTGAAGAACAAGAAATTTCAAAGAAGTATTTATAAATAAATTAGAAATTAATAATAAACCAGAATTAAAAGTCTGAGATTTAGTTAAAGTTAAAATTACAAAATTAAATAAATGGGTTTTAGAATGAGAATTAATTTAAAATTATGAAAAAGAAGAAAAAAAACAAATTTCTAAAGAAATTTCTAAGATTTGTTTATAAAAAAATAAAATTATTGTTTATTTCAATTTTTTTATTTTGAATTTTCTATTTGTTTTTATGTTTTTTTATATATTCAATTCAAGAAAAAATGATTTTTTTTCCAACAAATAAAATCATAGAAATAGAAAATAAAAAAAATCTGTACAATGTAGTTTTAACTACTGATGATAATATAAAACTCGATGCAGTTTTTCTTGATATGCAAAGCAAAGATGTAGTTTTATTTTTTCATTGAAATTGATTAAATCTGTATCATAATCAAAGATATCTGGATTTATTTAGAAAATTATGAATTAGTGCTTTGATTTTTGATTATAGATCTTATGGTAAAAGCAAATGAGAAATAAAAAATGAAATTGATTTATTTAGAGATGCTGATGCAGCTTACACTTATCTAAAAATCAAAAGATTTTATAAAGATGAAAATATAATTTTTTGGTGACATTCTATTTGAAATTCTTTTTCTCTAAATTTAGCTCAAAACAAAAAATTAAAAGCAGTTATTGTAGAATCTGCATTTTATTCTTTAGAAGAAATAGCTAAAAAACAATATTTTTATTTACCAGTAAGTTATATACTAAAATACAAGTTTAAAAATTATGAAAAAATTCAAGCTATAAATTCTCCAATTATGATAATTCATGGGGAAAATGATGAAATTTTACCTTTAAAAGAAGCACAAAAACTTTATGAAGTTGCTAATTTTCCAAAGACATTTTTTAAAACTGAGGCTTATCATAATAATTGAATTACAGATTTTTTTTATTATTATTATCTTGAAATAAAAGAATTTTTAAAAATTAATTAATCTAAATGTTTGTAATAATTTCGCCATTTAAAAAAAGTTTTGATGATATTTGACTTACATATCAAATTCCAGAAAATCTTGAAAAATATATACAAACTTGAGTTGTTGTTGATATTCCTCTGCAAAATCAAGTTGTTTCTTGAATTGTCTTAGAAATTATAGAAAAAAATTTCGTAGATTGATATGAATTAAAAGATATTATTTCTATAAAATATGAAACCAAGATTTTGTATGATTATCAGATAAATATGATAAAATGGATTTCAAAATATTATTTTTCCAGGATTCATTCATCTCTTAATTTATATTTACCAAATATAATAAGAAAAAAAATTGAAAGCATTAAACTTGATTTAGAAAATATTAGAAACTATAAATATAGTTTTAATCATAATAAAAATTTATCAAATTCACAAAATGAAGCATTTAAAGAAATTTTAAATTCTGAAAAAAATATAGTATTTTATTGAGTTACATGATCTTGAAAAACTGAAATTTATATAAAACTTATAAAAAAATATATGGATTTATGATTTCAAACTTTGCTTTTACTTCCTGAAATTATTTTAAATAATCAGATATTTGAAAGATTAAAAGAAGTTTTTTGAAATGATATTTTGATTATAAATTCTTCAATTACAGAATCTCAAAAATATCAAGCTCGGAAAGATATTTATCAAAATAAAGCTAAAATTGTTGTTTGAACCAGATCAAGTTTGTTTTATCCTTACTCAAATTTGTGACTTGTTATAGTTGATGAAGAACATGATGCAAGTTATAAATCAGAAAAAACACCAAAACTTGATATAAGAGAAGTTTTGGAACAAATGAAAAATTATCTTGATTTTAAATTAATATTTGCTTCAGGAACTCCAAGTATAAAAACTATGTATAAATGATTGAAAAAACAATATAAAATAGTCAATTTGTTGGAAGAATTTAAAAAATAAACAAAACAACAAAAACAATAAAAGTAAAAAAGAAAAATAGAAATTTTTTGAAAAAATAAAAATTCAATTATAATAAAATTACAATAAAAAATAATAAAAAAAATTATGAAAAAACTTAATTTTTTCACAAAAAGTAATATATATATATATATATATATATATACTGCATAGCCAATCTTCATCAAAATAAATCAGAAAAATATTTAAATAACAAAGCCTTCACCCTAGTAGAATTGATAGTAGTAATAACAATCTTAGCAATACTTTGAACAATAGC
>CAZCNE010000018.1:0-9291 GCA_964500515.1 uncultured Candidatus Peribacteria bacterium
TGAAAAATAACAAAGCCTTTACATTGGTAGAATTAATTGTAGTAGTTGTTATAATTGCAATTATATGAACCATTGCTTTTATTTCAATTTCAAATTATCCAAAAGATGCAAGAGATTCTGAAAGGATGTCTGATTTAAAAGATATGGAAACATCACTTGAATTATTTAAATTAACAACTTGATCATATCCTATACCAGAAGAAGTAAAAACAGTTTCTTCGATATCTTGAGCTATAGAATGAACTTTTTGAGAAAATAATTTTATACAAATATGAAATTTAAATAAACTTCCAAAAGATCCATTAACAGAAAAAACATACACTTATTTTATTTCTGATGATAAAAAGACATTTAGAGTAGAGACTTTATTAGAAAATTGAAGTATATTTTCAGTATGAAATTTAAATCCAGATAATTTACTTGCGAGTAATACTTGAAGTTTAATTGATACTTGATCAATTTCTACATGAAGTTTAATTGACACATGATCAATTTCAACTTGATCGACAGAAACATGATCTTTAGATATTTGTCTAGATTCTTATACACCTACTGATTCAAGTTTTTTTACTTTTAATAATACTACTCAAACCATAACAGCATATAGTGATTTATGACCAAAAGATGTTGTAATTCCTTGTACTATAGATTGAATACCAGTAAAAATTATTAGATATTCCGCCTTTCAATCTAAGAACATAACAAGTGTAATAATTCCAAATTCAGTAACTAGTATTTGAGATTCAGCATTTTATAATAATAAGTTGACGAGTGTAACAATTTCAAATTCATTAACAAGTCTTTGAAATAGTGTGTTTTCTACTAATAAATTAACAAGTGTAATAATTCCAAATTCTGTTACAAGTATTTGAATTAATACTTTTAGGAATAATCAGTTAACAAATGTGATAATTCCAAACTCTGTTACAAGTATTTGAGATCGGGCATTTTTTATTAATAAGTTGACGAGTGTAATAATTCCAAATTCTGTAATTAATATATGATTGGCAGCTTTTAATAATAATCAATTGCCTGATAGTCAAGCTTTTATTTATGCGAGAGATAGTTCTTGAAATGAAAATAAATCTATTTTAGTTTCTTATGGATGATCAAAAAGAAATGATGTAATTATTCCAAATTCAGTAATTAGTATTTGAGCTAGTGCACTTTCTAGTAATCAATTAACAAGTGTTACAATTCCAAATTCTGTTACTAGCATATGAAGTAGTGCATTTTCTAGTAATCAATTAACAAGTGTCACAATTCCAAATTCAGTAATTAGTATTTGAACAAGTGCATTTAGAGAAAATTTATTAATAAATGCTATAATTCCAAATTCTGTTACTAGCATTTGAAACAGTGCATTTTCTATTAATCAATTAACAAGTGTAACTATACCTGATTCAATTACTAGTATCGAATGATATACTTTTTCTAGCAATAAATTAACTACTATAGATATACCAGGCTCTGTAACTAGTATTTGAGACTCTGCTTTTTATGCAAATAGATTAACATTTTTACATTTACCTAACTCAGTTACTAGTATTTGAAGTAGTGCATTTTTTATTAATAAGTTGACGAGTGTAATAATTCCAAATTCTGTAACTAGTATTTGAAGATTTGCTTTCCATACTAACCGCTTATCAAATTTAATAATACCAAGTTCTGTAACTTTTATTTGATGAAGTGCCTTTACAAACAATTTAATTTCTAATGATAGCAAAGCTTTTATTTATGCTAGAAATTCTGATTGAACAGAAAATATGTCAATTTTAGTTTCTTATGCATGATCAAAAATAGAAAATGTAGTGATTCCAGATAATGTAACGATTATATCAGATGAAACATTTAGTAATATTCAATATAATCAGTTAAAAAGTGTAACAATTCCTGACTCTGTTACAAGTATTTGAGATTATGCTTTTTTTAAAAATCAATTAGTTACTTTAGATATACCAAATTCAGTAACCAGTATCTGAGGAAATGCTTTTTACGGTAATCTTTTAAAAAGTGTAAATATACCTATATCTGTTACGAATATATGATATTGAGCATTTAAAAATACTCAATTAACAAGTGTAAATATTCCAAATCCAAATGCTAAATGTGGTAATTGAACAAATTGGACTTATTGTTTTGATAGTAGTGTAACTATAATACAATAACCATAAAAAAAAGTAATATTTTATAAGTATAAAAATATAAATTATAAAAAAAATAACAAAGCCTTTACATTGGTAGAATTAATTGTAGTAGTTGTTATAATAGCTATTTTGTGAACTATTGCTTTTATTTCAATTGTTAATTATCCTAAGCAAGCCAGAGACTCAAAAAGAATATCTGACTTAAGACTTATGGAAAAATCTCTTTCATTATATGAATTATTAGTTTGATCATATCCTATGCCAGAAGAAATCAAAACAATTTCTTCGATATCTTGAGCTATAGAATGAACTTTTTGAAATGATAACTTTTTACAAGTATGAAAACTAGATCAACTTCCAAAAGATCCATTAAGCGATAAGACTTATACATATTTTGTGTCAGATAATTGAAAAAGTTTTAGAATAGAAACTAAATTAGAAGATGGAAGTATATTTTCAGTATGAAATTTAAATCCAGATAATTTACTTGGGACAAGTTTAACTTGATCAATTTCAAGTGATTGTATACCTACAGACGATAGTTATTTTGCATTTTATGAAACAACTTGAACAATTACAGGGTATAGTCATGAATGACCAAAAGATGTGTGTATACCGGATAATATTAATTGAGTAAGTGTAACTAGTATTTGAAATACGGCTTTTCATAGTAACCTATTAACAAGTGTAATAATTCCAAATTCTGTTACAAGTATTTGAAGTTATGCTTTTCATGTAAATTTAATAAATAGTTTAAAAATTTCAAATTCTCTTACTAGTATCTGAACTTATACTTTTGCACTCAATCATTTAACAAATATAGATATCCCAGATTCTGTTACAAGCATTTGATTTGCATCTTTTCGGCAAAATAACTTAGCAAGTGTAGTAATTCCAAATTCTGTAACTAATATATGAGAAGCATCTTTCAAAGAGAACCAACTAACAAATATTTCATTACCTAATTCCTTAACCTATATATGAGACACTTCTTTTGAACGAAATAATTTAACAAATGTAGTAATTCCAAATTCTGTTACTAGTATTTGAACAGCGAGTTTTAATGGTAATAGTCTACCTGATGAACAAGCATTTATTTATGCTAGAAAACCTGATTGAAGTAATGATATGACTAATTTAGCTTCATACTGATGAGCAAAAAGAGAAAATGTAATTATTCCTAGTTCTGTTATTTATATTTGGTCTTATGCCCTTCATGATCTTTACTTAAGAAGTGTAATAATCCCAAATTCTGTTTCATATATTTGATATTTTGCATTTATAAATAATTCATTAACTAGTGTTCATATACCAAATTCAAATGCTAAATGTGATGATTGAAGAGATTGAACTGATTGGAGTGAATGTTTTGATAGTGAAGTAGAAATAAATCATAATCAATAGAAAAATTTTGACATATTTTATTTTTTGAATATTATAGCACTTATATAAAATGAGTGCTAATTTTATGCTGTAATATTGAAAATGAAATTAATCTTTAACTTTTAATTTATTTAATTATGACAAAAAAAATATATAAATTTGAAGCTGAAACTGAAAAACTATTGGAACTTCTTACAAATAGTATTTATTCAAATAAAGAAATATTTTTAAGAGAACTTATTTCAAACGCATCTGATGCAATTGATAAAGCTAGACTTAAATCCATAACTGATTTAGATTATCTTTGAGATAATTCAAAATTTGAGATTAAAATAGATATTGATAATGAAAACAAAACTATAATAATTTCAGATAATTGAATAGGGATGACAAAAGATGAAATTATAAAAAATATATGAACTATTGCAAAATCTTGAACAAAAGAATTTATAGAAAAACTTAGAAATTCAAAAGAAAAAAATAACTTAATTTGACAATTTTGAGTTTGATTTTATTCAGTATTTATGATTGCTGATAAAGTCGAAATAGAAACAAAATCAAATGAAAATGACAAAGCAACAAAATGGATTTCTGATTGAAAGGGAAGTTTTGAATTAGGTGAAAGCAATAAAAAAGATAGGTGAACAAAAATCATAATTTATGTAAAAGATGATGAAAAAAGTTTTTTAGAGGAATGGAAACTAAAAGAACTTATAAAAAAGTATTCAAATTATGTACAAGTTCCAATTATGATGAAAGAAATGGAAGATGAAAAAGATAAGAAAAAAGAAAGAAAATACGAACAAATTAATCAAGCAAAATCAATTTGGGAAAAAAATAAATCAGAAATTAAAGATGAAGAATATAATGAATTTTATACAAGTATTAGCTATGATTTTGAAAAAGCTTTATCTCATATTCATTTAAATGCCGAATGAATAATAAATTATAAATCAATTCTTTTTATACCAAAAAAGAAAAATATGTTTTATAATTATGATGATGCTAGCAAAGATTATGGTCCAAAATTATTTGTGCAAAATGTTTTAATTTTGGAAAATGCAAAAGATTTACTTCCAATTTGGCTAAGATTTATTTCTTGAGTTGTTTCAACAAATGATTTACCTCTAAATATTTCAAGAGAAATGCTTCAAATAAATCCTACACTTGAAAAAATAAGAAAAAACTTAGTTAAAAAAATTATTGAAAAAATTGAATTTGAGTTAAAAGAAAACAAAGATTACGATGAATTTTTAAATAATTTTTCTACATTTTTAAAAGAAGGAATATATTATGAATCAGAACTTAGAGAAAAACTTACTTGACTTGTAAAATTTAAATCTTTACTTAATTGAAAAAATATTACATTTGATGAATATTTAGAAAATCAAAAAATTATAAAAAAAGATGCTGAATGAAAAGAATATAAAGAAATATTTTATGTAAGTGCAAAAAATGAAAATGAAGCATTAGCAAATCCTTATATTGATTATTTTAAAGAAAATAAAATAGATGTTTTATTATTTGTAGACCCTATTGATGAATGGATTATTCAAGTTCTTTCAGAATACAAATGAAATAAATTAGTTTCTATAACTAAATGAGAGTTTGAGATAGAAGAAAAAACTGAAAAATCTAAAGAAGATAAAAAATGAGAAATTACTGAAAATAAAGCATTATTTGATTTGATAAAAAATATTATTTGAACAGATATAATTGAAGAAATAAAAAGTTCAAATAGATTATGAGATAATCTTTGAGCATTAAATACAAAAGAATGATGACTTACTCCACAAATGGAAAAAATGATGAAAGCTATGTGACAAAATGTTCCAAAAAGTAAAAAAATTCTTGAAATAAATCCAAAACACAAAATATTTAAATTAATGGAAGATGAATTTAAAAATGATGCAAAATCAGAAAAACTAAAAGACTTAATTTTGTATACTTATGAACAAGCAATTTTGCTTGAATGATGAGAATTACAAAACTACAAAGCTTTTATAAATAGGATGAATAAATTCATAATTTAAATATTTTAAATTAATTTATTTTACTAAATTTTAGATTTATTTATTTTTACATTAAAAAAAATTAAAGTAAACCAATATTTTTAAAAATATTGGTTTTTTAGAGTTTTTTGAATAAACTTAAGGATATTTTAGTATATAAATTTATAAATGAAAAATTGAAAAATTATAAAATGAATTGTGATTTTTATTGCAGTTTTTTCTTTGATACAAAATGTTTATACATATGATTTAAAAATAAATTCTTTAAATGAATCTAATTCTTATGAGCAAACAAATAAATATACAAAAAACTCTAAAGAAATTATTAGAAGAGACTTTTTTATATTTTTAGCAAATCAATTTAAAAATGATATACAAGATTCCTATAAATATATAAATTTGAAATTTCTTGATGTTTGAGTTGATAGTGAATTAAAAGAATCTTTACAAATTCTTATTTATAAAGATTTAATAAAAAATAAACCAATTAAAATAAATCCTTTAAAAGAATTAAAAGCTTCAACATATTTTAATTTTATAGAAAGAATACTAAAAATCAATGTTTTACCTAGTGATGAAAATATTGATTCAATTAAATTAAGAAATACAAAACAATATGATTTGACAAATACACAAGAAATTATTGATTCTTATAAAAAACAAAAAGATGAAATTAAAAATAATATAATTGAATCAGATAAAAAATTAAATGAAAAGCAAGAAATATTTTTAGATGTATATAATTCAATAATAAACTGACATTATGATAAAGATAAAATTGATAAAGTGAAATTGATGGAAAATGCAATTAATTGACTTGCAAAATGAACAAATGATAAATTTACTTCATATATGTCAGCAGATGAAAAAAAACAATTTGATGAAAATTTAAATTGAGAATTTGATTGAATTTGAGCTTATATTGATATGGAAGAAGAATGAGTTTTAACAATAATTTCTACAATTTCTTGATCACCAGCAGAAAAAGCAGGATTAAAATGATGAGATAGAGTTTTAAGTGTTGATTGAAAAGAAATCACAACAGAAAACAATATAGAAGAAATTAAATCATGGATAAAATGACCTACTTGAACAGAAGTTCTTTTAAAAATAAAAAGATGAGATGAAGAATTTGAAGTTAAAGTAGTTAGAGAAAAAATAATTATAAACGAAATAGAACATAAAAAAATTAATGAAAATACATATTTGATTGAAATAAAATCTTTTTGAGCTAATGTTTCTGAAGAGTTTTTAAGTGCAATTAAAAATATAAATAATAATTCAAATTTAAAAAATATAATTATAGATTTAAGGAATAATCCTTGATGATATCTTGATCAAGTAAATGAAATATTATCATATTTTATTGAAGAATGAGAACCTATTTCTGTGATAAAATCTTATTGAGATGAAGATATAAATTTATCAAATTGATATAATGAAATCGATTTTTCAAAATATAAAATAATTTTTTTGCAAAATAAATGAACTGCGTCAGCTTCTGAAATAATGATTTGAACTATCAAAGATTATTATCCTGAAATAAAAAATATATGAGAAAAAACTTATTGAAAAGGTTCTGTGCAAGTTTTGAAACAGTACAATGATTGATCAGCATTAAAATACACAGTAGCAAAATGGTACACTTGAAAAAATCAAATAAATATCGATCAAGAATGAATTAATCCAGATATTGAAATTTCAAAAGAAAATTGAGAAGATGCTTTACAAAAAGCTATTGAGTTATTAAATAATTAATATAAATATATGAAAAAATTTAAATTATTACTATTTACAACTTTATTAATTTTATTTTCTTCAGCATATAGTTTAGAACAATTTCAAATTAATAATACATATAATAAGTTTGTTTTAGCTACAGAAAATAAATATGAAATAAAAGAACAATTATTGATTTCTGAAAGATTAAATTATAGAGTTCAGGAACTTTTAAAATCAAACCAACTTGAAAGTAAAAAAAATTCTATTTTAAAACATTTACTTGTAATTAATACTGAAAAAATTAATTCATTATTACAAAATGATATAAAGCTTAATTCTATACAGCTTGAAATTGAAGCAAAAGAAAGAAATAAATTAATATTATTTAAAAATCAAATTACAATTCCTAATTATATAAATTCAATTATTTGAAAAAATTTAAAATTGTATTATACAAAGGTAAGTGACAATAAATCTTATATTGAATTTATTGAAAATGATAAAATAAAAAAAATTGTATTTAAAAAATATATTGAAATTGATTCTGATAATTATTTGTCATTAAAAGATAAAAGTTGAGCTATTTTATACTACAATGATAAATTTATTTTTGTAAATGATTATAAAATTGAAGAAAAAATTCCTTATTCTCAAGCAAAAAAACACTTTAAATTTTTTATAAATAAAAACTATAATTATTTTATAGAAAATTGAAATTATTATTGATATTATTTTGATTCTTCAAATTTTATTAATGATTCTTATTGAATTTATTTAAGTAGTTTAGAAGAAATATCAATTTTTCCAGAAAACACAATTTTATATACTATTAACAATAAATTTTACTTTATAATAGATTTTGAAAAAAGAAAATTAATTAATAAAAATGTTTTAAATGAAATAAAAAATAAAGATAAAATTCTTTCATATATATATGAGGATAAACAATATTATAATTGATATGATGAGGATAGTTTTGAAAAATTGAAATCTTTCTCAAAAGATTTAACTTCTTGATTTGATAATAAAGATCAAAAAGTTCAAAAAATTTATTCTTGGGTTATTGATAATATAGAATATTCTAATACAAGTGATTTTAGTAAAAAATACATTTTTTCTTGAATAGAAACCTATAAAAATAAATCTTGAGTTTGTGAATGATATGTAAAACTATTAGCATATATGTTATTTTTTTCATGAATAGAAGATGCAAATATCATAAAATGATATGTTATAAATGCACCTGATTTTCCACAAATATTACATGCTTGGTTAAATATTTGAGATTTTTATTATGATCCAACTTTTGATGATCCAATTTGAAATGATTGAAATATAAATTTTTCAAATTATGTGTATTATAAATTACCTTATGATATTTTTTATGCTAATAGATACAATATTTGAAGTTTACCTGATTCATATAAAACAAAATCTAAAACTGAATTACAAAGTATAGTTGATAATCAATTGATTAATTTAGTTCAGAAATACAGTAATTCAAACTATAATATTTTAAAAAAATATGAATTTTTTTATAAAAATAATATAAATTCTTTGGAAGAATTAAATATAAATAAACTTAGCTCTATTATACCTATATACGAAGCAAGTAATTCAAACCTAACATATATAATAAACTGAAAAACAGTAAAAATTAAATCATTAAAATATTACACTTTTAAAGAAAATGAAATTTCTGTACTTTTAAATACTATAAAATATGATATAAGTAATAAAATAATTTTAAAATGGAATTTCTCAGATTGAAGTTATGAATATAGGTTAGTTTATGAAATTACTAGCTAAAATAAAATTTAAATAATTTTTTGACTTTTTTGGAAAAAATATATAATGAAAATAACTTAACAAAAATTATATGTTTAAAATAATATTTAATAACAGATTAACTAGAAGACCAATCAGATATATTGGTTTTTCTAGGGTGTAAATTTTATTTTTTACTTTTATTAAACCTTTAGAAAAATCTCTAAAGGTTTTTATTTTACTTTTTAAATTTTAAATAT
>CAZCNE010000019.1:0-7463 GCA_964500515.1 uncultured Candidatus Peribacteria bacterium
GATATAATGCTTTTTAAGTTTAGTAAGTAGAGAGACAATAGGTCTCTTTTTTTGTTGAGAAAAATGATTTAGTTTTAATTCTTAACCAAAGAAAAAAATAATTTGATTTTTCTTTTAATTTAAGTATATTTTTTATATAGTATGAGTTTTTTGTATTATAAGTATTAATTTAAATACAAAAAATTCCTACTATTGTAGGTTTTGGTTAAGGCACACAGTGTTCTTATTTTATAATATTTTAAATTTATGAAAAATTTTGAAAATTTTACAGCTTTTTATAGTTTACCTCGTAGTCTTCGTTTTGAATTAAAACCAATCTGAAAAACAAAAGAACTTATAAATGATACAGATGAAATATTTCCAAAAGATAAGAGAATAGATGAAATTTATCAAAATATAATAAAACCATGTTTAAATGATTTGCATAGTGATCTGATAGAAAATAGTTTAGAAAATATTAGTATTTCTAAAATTCCTAAAAATATTGTAGAAATATATAAAAACGAAAAAGACTCTAAGAAATTTAACGATATAAAAAAAAGTCTCAGAGAAGAAATAGTAAGTTTTTTATCTTCATACAAAAATTTTTTTATAAATTGATACAAGGATTTACTTTGAAAAAATGCAACTGAAATAATAATAAAAATTTATTGAGAAAAAATTTATGAAAAAAATAATGATTCTAAAAATCAATTTTTATTTTCAGATTTACTTTGAAAGACTTATAAAGAGATTATAGAAACATATTTTTTAGGTTTTTCAACTTATTTAAGAAATTTTCATACAAATAGAGAAAATTTATATAAATCAGAGTGAAAAATTGGAAGTGTGGCAACGAGAGTTGTTGATGAAAACTTCATTAGATTTTTACAAAATATTTTAGTCTTTGAAGAAAAAATAAATTCTTATAATATTTTATCTCAAAGAGAAAATGAATTATTTTTAATTGAAAACTTTGATAAATATATTAATCAAAAATGAATAGATAATTATAACAAAATTATTTGAGATATTCATTCTAAAATCAATGAATATAATCAAAAAAATAATTTAAAATGAAATCAAAAAATACCAAAACTTTTACTTTTGTATAAGCAAATTCTATGAAAATCTGAAAAACAAGATATAAATAGTTTTGTAGACAATATAATTCAAACTGATAATGAATTAGAAATAGATTTGAAAAATTTTATAAAAATAGCTTCACAAAAAATAGATTTTATAAATATAAATGTTTTTTCAAATTTATGAAATTTTGAAATGAAAAAAGTTTTTGTTAAAAAATCAAATTTAAAAATATTTTCAAATTTATTTTTAGAAAATTATAATTCTTTGGAAAAACTTTTTCCAGAGTATGATGATGAATGAAAAATAAAAAATGAAGAAGAAATAGTAAGTTTAGAGGATATAAATAAAGCTTTTTCATACGAGAAAAGTAATTTAAAAGATGTATTTAAAAAACAATATTTTGAAGAAAATAAAACTTGATTTGAATTATTTTTACAAGCGATAAAAAACTACTTTGATGAAATAATTAAGTGAATAAATAACAATTATTATTTATTGGAAAGACATTTATTATGAGAGAATTTTATTAAAAATTTAAAAATAAAGGAAAAAAATATAGATTTATGAAATGAAGTTTTTTGAAATCCAAAAAACATTTTAAAGTCTTATCTAGATTCATTTTTGCAATTAGATAGACTTGTTCATATGTTTGATTTAACAAAATGACAATGAAAAAATAAAAAAACAATAGAAGCTGATTTTGATACTGATTTTTATTGAAATATAGACGAATATATGAGAGATTTTTCTCCTTTTAAGTTTTATAATTCAATAAGAAATTATTTAACAAAAAAACCTTACTCTGAAGAAAAAATAAAATTAAATTTTGATTATTCTGATTTTTTACAATGAAATTCTCTTTGAAAATATGCATTTATCTATAAAGATAAAGAATGAAAATTTTATCTTTGAATAGTTAATCATAGTTATTGACAAAGAAAATATAATCCAGAATTTTTAGATAAAGATACTTGATTTTATCAAATTGATTATAAACAATTAAAGTTTAATACATTGGCTTGAAAATGATATATAAGAGATTTTTGAGTGAAGTATAGTGAAGATAAAAATGCTATAGAAAATTTAAAAACACTCATTAAAAAACAATATCTAGAAAAATATCCGAGCTTACAAGAAATAATTGATTTTAAGACTAATTCAAAAAAAGAATTTGATAAAAAAGTAATCGAAGTTATGCCAAAAACTTATAGTGCTAGTTTTGTTAATATTGATAAAAATTATATAGATATAGAAGTTGAAAAGTGAAATATTCATTTGTTTCAAATTTATAACAAAGATTTTTCAGATTATAAAAAAGAAAAAGCAAAAGATAATCTTCATACTATGTATTTTAAGGCTCTTTTTGAAAAAGATAATTTTAAATCTGGAGCTTGTTTTAAATTAAACAGTAGTTGAGCTGAAATATTTTTTAGAGAAAAGTCTATAAACGAGAAAAAATTAAAAAATTTAAAAGTTACAAATAAATGAGCTATAGAGAAAAAAAGATATACAGAAAATAAAATTCTTCTTCATATTCCTATAACTTTAAATTTTATAAGTAAAAATGATTTGAAAGTAAATGATAAAGTAAAAGAGTATTTAAAGAAAAATTATGTAAATATTATATGAATAGATAGATGAGAAAAACATCTTTTGTACTTTTCGTTAATTGACAGAAATTGAAAGATTATGAAAATTGATTCTTTAAATACTTTGGTTTCTGAAACACCAGATTGAGTAAAAAAAGAAGCAAAATATGCAGAAAAATTACAAGAAAAAGAATGAAATAGAGATAAGGAAAGAAAAAATTGGGAAGAAATAGAAACGATAAAGGAATTAAAAGAAGGTTATATTTCTCAAGTTGTTGATAAAATAGTAAAATTAGCTATAGAAAATAATGCTATTATTGTTATGGAAGATTTAAATTCAGGTTTTAAAAGATGAAGACAAAAAATTGAGAGACAAGTTTATCAAAAGTTTGAGTTAGCTTTAGCAAAAAAACTAAACTTTTTAGTTGATAAAACAAAAGATTTTTCAGAAATTTGATGACTTTACAGTGCTTATCAACTTACTCCAAAAATTGAAAATTTTCAAGATATTTATGCTCAAACTTGAATTGTGTTTTATACTCAAGCTTGATATACATCCACAACATGTCCCGTTTGCTGATTTAGAAAAAATATTTATAAAAATTATGATAATGAAAAAAATTTTAAAAAATGGTTCAAAGAGAGAGAAGTTGATGTAATCTATAAAAATTGAGATTTTGAAATCACATATAGTATAGAACAAAGGACTGATAAAAGGAAAAATAAGTTAAAAAAATTAAACTTTAAATTATTGTCAAAAAATCAAGAAAGATATAGATACATAAAATCAACAAAATGAAAATGATGAGAAATAAAATCTTTTAATATTTCAAAATGATTTTTAGAGCTTTTTAAAAAGCACAATATAGATTTAGAAAATATAACTTGAGAAATTTTAGATTGGAATTGAGAAGTATCACTATACAAAGATTTTTTATTTTATTTTAATTTACTTTTACAAATAAGAAATAGTGCAGATTCTTGAGATGATGGATGATATATTTCTTGTCCTTCTTGTTTGTTTCATAGTGATAATTGATTCCAAAATTTTCATTTTAACTGAGATGCGAATTGAGCTTATAACATAGCAAGAAAATGAAAAATTATAACAGACAAGATTAGAAATAATGAGAAAGGTTTAGGGGTGAGTAATGTGGAATGGGATAATGAGGTTTTGAATTAATTTATTTTTTTTAATTTATTGGGTTATGATTAAAGATTTTAAGAACATATTTGAAGTTAGGAAAGCTGTAAGGTTTGAATTACAAACAAATATTCTAAATAGAAATGTAAAAATAAATCACAAATATGATGATGAAAATATATTATTAAGTTTTTATGAAATGTATAAAAACTTCATAGAATTACTTTTAGAAAATTTTTGAAAAAAAGAAGAAAAAAAATATAATTATGAATGGTATAATACAATTCAATTTTCATATAGATGACTTGAAGACTTATTTATAAGTGAGTTTATAGAAAATAAAGAACAAATTAAATACAATATAAATGGTAAGAAAAAGCCAAAAAATTATATAACTTTTTGAGAATTATGAGATAAAAATTTTATTAAAAATTTTTTTGAAAATTTTTTTACAGAGTCAGAAAAAAATTTGGAAGAACTAGAAAAGTATGTAAACGAATGATTGGAAAATAAATCAAGGAAATCGGACATGTTGTTTTTGATACAAAAGATAAATACAAGAGACCATTTATGAAAACTCTATACTATGTTTGAAAAAAACTACATTCAACATAAAAATGACTCTTCTATTATAGAAAAATTAAAAACTTTTATTTTGAAATTAAGAGATGCTAAAGAAAAGCTTCTAATTGAACTAAAAACTGCTCAATCTTTTTGAATACCTGTCGAACATATAAGTTTAAATTATTATTCTGTAAATAAAACTCCAAAAGAGTTAACAACAGAGATAAAAAATAAGATAGATGGAAACAATATAGATAAAAAATATAAGTGGACTTTCAAAGAAAATAACTTAGATGTTAATACAAAAAATATAGTTACTACTTTTAAGCTCAATTGAGAAATTAAAAATGCATTAGAAAATATGGAAGATGATTTGCAGGATAAAATTAATATAAAAGAACTAAAAGAAATAACTAAACTTTTTAAGGCAAGACAAAAGGCATGATTAATCCAGTTATTGCAAAGTTGAAAACCATTTAATGAGGTATGGGATAAAGAAAACAAAACTTTTTTCCCTTTTTATTTTGAATTTATGTGAGAAAAGTTTGATAATTTTCAAATCACTCTGTTCCCTGAGGTATCACTGATAAAGGAAGGGGAAACGATGAACAATTACGAAAGAATGCTATCTCTAACAAGTAAAATTGAAAGAGAGACTGATAAAGAGGAAAGAACAAGAATAAAAATGAAAAGATGAATGTTTTTTCAATACACTTTAAAAACTTTTAAAAACTTTTCTGAAGGATATAAAAAAATTGCTCAAAAATACTGAAGGGATAGTACTGAAATCAAATCTCTTAAAAGACAGAAAATTGATGCCACAAAGTTGAGATGATGGTGATTTTTATCAAAAGAAAATGAGAATTATTTTATAAATACATTTGATGTTGAGGAATCAAAAAATGCTTTCAAAGAAATTAATAAAATTAATGGAAATTGAAATGATATACAAATTTTTATTCTTTCTTCAATAACATTAAGGGGATTAGATAAGCTTTGTTTTAGGAAAGATTCTACTTTTGTAAAAGGAATAGATACGAAAGATTTTGATGAGATATTCACGGCTGATAATTGAAAACAATTTTCTAGATTAAAAAGTAAAAACACGCTTTTGGAGGAATGAAAACTTTTAGAATTTTATGTCTATATTCTAGAAAATCAAAAAAACTTAAACTTAAAATTTAGAGCTGAGAATTCACTGGATATACTAAAGCAATCAAAAGATATTGAGGAGTTTGAGATTAATCTGAAGCTAGAAACCTATGAACTTATAGAGAAAAATACTTCTAAAGAAGTTTATGAAAATATTTTAAAAATATACAAATGAAATTCTTATAAAATTACTTCTTATGACTTAGAAAAGTGATTAGAAACAAAAAAATATACAAAATGGTGGTTTGATTTTTGGGAAAAAGATAATAAATCAGATAAGTATTTAATTAGATTAAATCCTGAATTAACAATTTTTTTTAAAGAAAAAGATAAAGATTTTATAAAAGAAAATCCTAATATTAAGAAAAACAGAAGACTAGAGGATAGTTTTATATTATCAACAAATTTTTCTTTTCATTCAAATAAATCTTATATAGATTCAGCATTCATAAATGAAGAAAAAAGGAAAGATAGTATAGAAACATTTAATCAAATTTTTAACTCTAAAAATAGGTTAGATTATTTTTATTGATTAGATAAATGAACAAATGAGCTTATAACTTTATGAGTTTTTAAAAACGGTGGCGAGCAAATAGAAGCAGTAAATATAAGTGAAAAAATACCAGTTTATAAAATTACAAATAAATGATTGAATTATTTTGAATATATAAAAAATGAAAGTTGAGAGTTTATTTTAGATGAAAAATGAGAAAAGAAAAAAAGATATCTATCAAAAAATGTTTCGTATTTTATAAAAGATTTAGAAAATAAAGAATTATTTGAAAAGTTAGAAATTAACTCTTGCCTATGAGACTTAACTTATGCAAAACTTATAAAATGAAATATTATTTTAAATGCTGATATTTTCACAACTTTAAGTTTATATAGAGTAACTGCTAAAAGATTTTTAAATGATGCAATTACAAGGTGAGAATTTTTATGAGAAAAAGTATTATTTGATGAAAGAAAAAAAAGTTTTTATTATGAATACTTAAATAGATGAATTAAAAATACAGAAAATATTTTTTACATGAAAGATGAATTTGCTTTTTTATCTTTTGATGAAAAAAAATATAATAGTATAAAAGAAGAAATAGAAAGTGATTTAAATGAGTATATAAAAAATATAAAGTTATTTTTAAAAGATTCAAAAAAATATAATAATTTAAGTAATGAAAATATATCTATCCAAAAAATAAATAATTATAAAAATGCAATTTCTGCAAATATTGTATGAATTATAATTGAATTACAAAAATATTTTGGGTGATATATTTGCTATGAAACTCTTGATGAATGACAAATATTAAAAAAATGATTAAATACTTTTATAGGAAATGTGGTAAATGAAAAAATATATAATAGATTACAATTAAATTTAGAAGTTCCCCCTATTTTAAAAAAGTTTAGAACTGATATATGAATTAAATGATATATTCAACACTGAAAAGTTATTTATATATATGAAAAAAATACTTCTTCTGCTTGTCCTATTTGTAATTGAGATTTATTAAAAATAGATAATAAATGAAAATTAGTTGATAAGACAGATTCTGAAATTTATAAATTATGATGACATATGAGTAATTTTGAGAATGAGATGAAACACTTAAATGATGATGAATATAATGAATGGTTAAAAAATGATAGTTTTAAAAAAGCAAATACTGAAAAATGAAAAATTAAAAAAAACAAATATCATTCTTGAAAATTGAAAGACTGAAAAAATTGTGATTTTTATATTGGAAATCAAGCATATCCTGAATTTAATTTCATCAAATCCTGAGATGACCTTGCAACCTATAACATAGCAAAAAAAGCAAAAGAATATTTAGAAAAGCTAAAAAACAACTCCTAAATTTCCTCTTAACTAAAAAATATGCTAAAATAAACTTAGCATATTTTTATTTTGCAAATGAAAACTATGGAAAGCTATATAAAACTTT
>CAZCNE010000020.1:0-6758 GCA_964500515.1 uncultured Candidatus Peribacteria bacterium
ATACTTTTTTCTATAAAAATCAAATACTTTTTTCTATAAAAATTATTTAATATTTTAATACAACAAAAAACTTCGATAAATGAAGTTGCAGAAAACTGATTATGAAATTCTAAATATTTAGACAAAGAAAAAATAATTAAATATTTTTGAGATAATTAGAAGTTTTTAAAATAAAATCTTTTGCTTTTTTATAAAAATATACATATTAGGCAATAAGCAATTATGATGTGAAGTTCTCTACACAAGCAACCACATTACTAGTGTGTAGCAGATAAGACTTATGCTAGAATTAATCATTAACTTACATCGAACCCCGACATGTAAGGTTATAATTACTTTTTTATTTAAAAAACTACCTACTTTTTTTAGAGGGGTTTTATAAAGTAGAAATATTAGCATCATTTTTTTTCAACTTTTTAAATTAATTATTAAATCATTGTCTTCTCAATTCAGCGTCAATCAACATCTCAACAACTTTACTGTTTGTTCAGATGTTGTATATTTCTTTTAATGTTTTTAATTTTTCATCAATTCATTGAGTTCTCAATGTAATTGTACTCACTTTTTTTCACATATTTTTATAATTATAAAGTAAAATTGTAATATACAAAAGTAGAAATTTTATGTATTTATTCAATTTGAGAAATTAAAGAGTTTATTGAATATCTACAAAAGTAGAAATTTTATGTATTTATTCAATATCTGTTTGAAGTAAAAAAACAATCACATCTACAAAAGTAGAAATTTTATGTATTTATTCAATATTTTTGAGTGATGAAGAATATGTAAATATCTACAAAAGTAGAAATTTTATGTATTTATTCAATAGATTAATAGTGTAGGTTGATGAATTCATCTACAAAAGTAGAAATTTTATGTATTTATTCAATAAATGTTGAAGAAATTACAGTAGCTTGATATCTACAAAAGTAGAAATTTTATGTATTTATTCAATTATAGAAAAAACAAAAAAACTGTTAATAGAAAATGCTATTATAACAGAAGAAGAATTGAATGAAAAAAAAGAAGAAGAAATTTTACAAATCGCTAAAGATAACTGATTAATATAAAAAATTATGCTATTATACACTACTCTTAGTAGCTTAAAAAATAAGCTCTGAATTGCTACTGAAAATACAGATAGTGATACAGAGCTTAATTTAATTATAGAACAAGCTACAAAAACAATAGATTCATATTTGTGATTTAATCTTGAAATAAAAAATATTACCGAAAGAGTTGATTGAACTTGAAAAAAAAGAATTTATTTAAAAAATATTCCAAACACAATTACATCTATAAAAAATATAGATGGTACTATATTTGAGTTAGATTACATAGATTGATACACTTTATATTTAAAAGAAAACACTGCTAATCGAAGATGAAATATGATTGTTGAGTATACTGTTTGATATATAGAAGTTCCTTTTGATATTGAAAATATTTGTCTTGATTTGTGTACAATTCTGGTTAATCAAAATAGTTCTTTATCTGTTTTGTGATCTAATATGGAAAAATTAATAGACAAAAATATTAAGACTCAAAAATTATGAGAATTAATGATTACTTACTTTTGAGATACAGAAAGAAACGAAAAAAGTTTATCATCTTTTGAATTTTTATCTCCATCTAAGAATATAGAAAATATATTGAACAAATATAAATCTTTTATTTGATTACATTATTAATATGAGTTTTTTAGATAATTTTTCGTGGGCTTTTCAAGATATAGTTTTAGTTTCAAAAATTTATGAAGAATGAAAATATTGAGAAAAAAAAGAGTCTTCAACTACTCGAACTTCATTTAGATGAGTTATTCAAAAAATTAAATATTTTACTGATTTGTTTTTGTGAGATGATAATAAAATTAGATTAACTTCTAATGATTTTGAATTAAGATGTAATGTAGATATAAATCCAAAAAAGTGAGATGATATTATAAGTCATAATAATACTTATTTTGTAATTTATACAGAAAAAGTTATAATCAAATGAAAACATGATCATAATATTTGTGTTATAAGATTAATTAATTAATATGGCAGAATTTGAGATTGATAAAATTAAGTTAGAGTATTATCTAGATAAGGCTATTATGTCTTGAACTAATTTTTTACATAAAAAAGTAAAAAAGGTTGTCCCTAGAGATTGGGATAGGCCCCCAAACCCTATTAGATTTAAAAAAAAGGCAATTCCAGAAAGAAATATAAGAAAATGAAATAAACACTACTACAGAAATCCTGTACAAAAATGATGAGCTTATTATGAATGAGTGACTGGTAATTTATGAAGAAGTGTTTGAATTGAAAACACTAGCTATTTAGAATGGAGTGTGTGAGTTGAAGAATGACCGACTGAAGATTATGCATACACACAAGAATATTGAGATTCTAGTAGAAATATTCCAGCTAGAAGTTTTTTAAAAAAAACTAGAGAAGATTATAAAAACGAAATATTAAAACAAGTTAGCACAACTTTCGCTGAATTTATAAATAAATCTTAAAGAAATGACAAAATTATTACCAAAAACAGAACTTTGATTTATCGATGTTAGAAAATATGTTTTTGATTCTTTATCAAAATATGTTTCATTAATTCAAAAAATTGGTTCATGAAAAGTTTTTATTTTTGATTATAATATGTCAAAAGAAGAACCGCCTTTTGTAGTTATACAAACTTTATCAGATAGAACTGATTATAGATGAATAAGAACATATTATATTCAAATTGATATTTATGATAAAACAATTGAGAGAAGTGAAGAAATTAAAGATATAATTATAGATTTATTCAATAGAAGAAACTTCCATTGAATTAGTTCTAAACTAGAATCTATATGACCTGATACATCTAATCCAAAAAAGTGACGGTTTAGGCAAATTTTAAGGTTTAATTTTGTTGTGAAAGACATGAAATTCTAAAATATTTGACTTTTTTATTTAATCTCTTAAAATAAAAGAGGTTTTATTTTTTAAAATTCAAGTATGGAGGAAGTTAAAAAATGTCCTAAATGTAGAGAAGAAATAAACAAAAAAGCTACTAGATGCCCTAAATGTCATGCCGACTTGAGAAACTGGTTCAATAGACATCCTATTATAACAATTTTTTTAGCATTAATATTTGTATCGGCAATTATAAATAATGCTTTAAATATATCAAATCCTTCAAATGTTACTAACACAAATAATAATAAAACATCAGATATCCCAATAGAAAATTGGCAGTATTTTGATGAAGTTGATGAAATGGATTGAACAAAAATACTTTTTGCTTCTACTGTTTCATCAAATAAAATAGATCTAAGTTTTCCATATTGAACTACTTCAGCAGTCTTAACATTAAGAAAAAAATGAAATAATAAATCAGAAGTTGTATTTTCGGTAGAAAAATGACAAATATTAGACTACAATAAAAAAGCTAGAATAAAATTTGATGATTGAGAATCTATTTCCGTAAATATAACAGGATCATCAAGTAGGAAACCTAATGTAGTTTTTTTACGATCAGAAGATTTAATTATATCAAAACTTAAAACAGCAAAAACTGTTATGATAGAAGTAGAATACTATCAAGACTGAATGCAAATTTCAAAATTTAATGTAGATTGATTGAATTTTGATTAGAAATAAAAATATAAATGTCCTTTATTAGAACGATAATACTAGTAGTTTATACTAGTATTATTTTTTAAATTAAATTTTTATGCAAACACAAGTTCAAAATGAGGAATCAGTTAGACTTTGAAGTTGAATACTAAAAGTTAACTGAGTTAATGTATGATTGCTTAAAGAAGCGTCTATTGAGCTAGATACTGCAGTTGCTCAAATTAAAGCCGATAATGGGAAACTTCCACCTAGAATCTACAAAAGTAGAAATTTTATGTATTTATTCAATGATAATGAGTTATTCATAGAAACAGATATCTACAAAAGTAGAAATTTTATGTATTTATTCAATAAAAACCACCACAATATTCTTGGGATACTTATCTACAAAAGTAGAAATTTTATGTATTTATTCAATAATATCCACCCTACTTTTACTCTTACAATCTACAAAAGTAGAAATTTTATGTATTTATTCAATAACCATACCGATAGGATTTAAAGCTAGATCTACAAAAGTAGAAATTTTATGTATTTATTCAATTGATAAAAATAAAAGATGATATTAAAGATCTACAAAAGTAGAAATTTTATGTATTTATTCAATTTTTAATCTTCCCTAAGACATATAATATCTACAAAAGTAGAAATTTTATGTATTTATTCAATGTGATTTTTGCTTAATTGTAAGCAAAATCTACAAAAGTAGAAATTTTATGTATTTATTCAATAATAAAATTCAAAGAACTGATAAATATATCTACAAAAGTAGAAATTTTATGTATTTATTCAATAGTTTTTGGTCTTCATCATTTTCTATCTATCTACAAAAGTAGAAATTTTATGTATTTATTCAATTAAGGCAACTATGATAGAATTCCATCTTATCTACAAAAGTAGAAATTTTATGTATTTATTCAATCTCTACTTGTGCATCTTGTATTTCTTATCTACAAAAGTAGAAATTTTATGTATTTATTCAATTTCAATATACTTCTGCTAAATCTCTTAATCTACAAAAGTAGAAATTTTATGTATTTATTCAATAATGTAAATTCTCGCACTCAATTAACAATCTACAAAAGTAGAAATTTTATGTATTTATTCAATCATATCTACACCAAATGCATCAGTAACATCTACAAAAGTAGAAATTTTATGTATTTATTCAATCTTTTTGATACTCCACAAACTATTACTATCTACAAAAGTAGAAATTTTATGTATTTATTCAATCTTGGATGAATTCCTTATTTGCAAGAAATCTACAAAAGTAGAAATTTTATGTATTTATTCAATTACTTTTACAAAATATGCAATTCTTCCATCTACAAAAGTAAAAATTTTATGTATTTATTCAATATACAAAAGGTTTAGTATATTCATCTTGATCTACAAAAGTAGAAATTTTATGTATTTATTCAATAATTATATTTTTTATAAAAGTCCATCCATCTACAAAAGTAGAAATTTTATGTATTTATTCAATAATTTAATAAATATACCTACTAATTTTAATCTACAAAAGTAGAAATTTTATGTATTTATTCAATATAGCTTCTTCTAGACTAATTCAATTAATCTACAAAAGTAGAAATTTTATGTATTTATTCAATTTATACAAAGTTTTTTGTAGATTTACAATCTACAAAAGTAGAAATTTTATGTATTTATTCAATAAATGATTTAATCTAATTACTGAAAGTTATCTACAAAAGTAGAAATTTTATGTATTTATTCAATAATTAAAAAAATTTGATGAGAATTTTATATCTACAAAAGTAGAAATTTTATGTATTTATTCAATCATAATAAAAAACACTATCAACGAACATCTACAAAAGTAGAAATTTTATGTATTTATTCAATAGTTCAAGTAGATATTGACAAAGATAGATCTACAAAAGTAGAAATTTTATGTATTTATTCAATTGTATTGTTGTTCATTGTGTATTAGCTATCTACAAAAGTAGAAATTTTATGTATTTATTCAATTATTTATATTTTAATTTTAAAACTATATCTACAAAAGTAGAAATTTTATGTATTTATTCAATAATTATTAAATCATTTACAACAAGTTAATCTACAAAAGTAGAAATTTTATGTATTTATTCAATTTAAATTTTATAGGTCAAATTTGAAAATCTACAAAAGTAGAAATTTTATGTATTTATTCAATAAAGAACAATACGCAGAACTAGAAAAATATCTACAAAAGTAGAAATTTTATGTATTTATTCAATAATTATATTTAAATGATATAAAAAATATATCTACAAAAGTAGAAATTTTATGTATTTATTCAATTCATCAAACATATTGCATTTATTTCAATATCTACAAAAGTAGAAATTTTATGTATTTATTCAATGAGAAAAATCAAAATACTTCATCTCAAAATCTACAAAAGTAGAAATTTTATGTATTTATTCAATAAAACTTATCAGATACCAATTTGACTATCTACAAAAGTAGAAATTTTATGTATTTATTCAATAAAAGAATTATAATTGTATTGCTATATATCTACAAAAGTAGAAATTTTATGTATTTATTCAATTAAAAACTTTCATTTATGAAAAAGATTATCTACAAAAGTAGAAATTTTATGTATTTATTCAATATCTAATCAAGGTTTTATTAGTTCATAAATCTACAAAAGTAGAAATTTTATGTATTTATTCAATATAAAAAATAGAAGTATCAATATTATAATCTACAAAAGTAGAAATTTTATGTATTTATTCAATAATGAGAGACAAAATCAACAAGATATCAATCTACAAAAGTAGAAATTTTATGTATTTATTCAATATTATTATTTTACCATATAAAAATAATATCTACAAAAGTAGAAATTTTATGTATTTATTCAATATTATATTTAAATGATATAAAAAAAATATCTACAAAAGTAGAAATTTTATGTATTTATTCAATAAATTTTTATATAAATAATTTTATAAAATCTACAAAAGTAGAAATTTTATGTATTTATTCAATCAAAATAGATGAGAAGATTGAAAACTTTATCTACAAAAGTAGAAATTTTATGTATTTATTCAATAATAAATATACTAATTACAAGTTAGAAATCTACAAAAGTAGAAATTTTATGTATTTATTCAATAGCACTTTTCCTTTAAA
>CAZCNE010000021.1:0-6108 GCA_964500515.1 uncultured Candidatus Peribacteria bacterium
GTAAATTTTATTTTTTACTTTTATTAAACCTTTAGAAAAATCTCTAAAGGTTTTTTATTTATATAAAAAATTGTATGAATTGAACTTACTTATGAAAATACTTGATAATATTTCTTTATTTTTCAGTATTTTTCTTTAAAAAAGTTTTTATTCTATCTTAATATTTTTTAATAACAAATATTATGATTAACATATTAACAATTTCACCATCTGATAAGTGATGGTATACAAATTGAATGCCTGAATCTAAATGAAAAGTTTGACTAAACAAGGAAGTTGATGTTTGAGTAATTCCAAATCAAGATAAAGTTTTCGAACAACATAAAAATTTAATTAAACAAATAACTTCAATAAATGTTGCAAACTTAATAAATATACCTTTTTCAGATATTTGAAAATTTGATATTTCTGATAATATGGTTTTTGTTAGAGATAGCTTTTTATCAGATCAAAAAAGTAAAATTTTTATGTCAAAGTTTAGAAACCCATCAAGATTAAATCAAGCTGATATTGTTAAAAGTATTTTGGAAAATAAAATAATAAATAATGAAATAAGTAGAGAATTTAATCTTCCACCACTTGATGATGAAAATATTTATTTAGAATGAGGAGATTTTAGATATTTACCTGAAGATAATCTTTTATTTGTTTGATATAATCCAGATAAAAAAACATCTAGAAATTCCGAAGAATGAATTAAGTGGCTAATAAAAGAAATGAATTTAAAAAATAACAATTTTATTAATATTCATTCAAAGTGATATCATATAGATACAGTTTTATGACTTGCAACAAATATAGATTGAAATTTAATTTCTTGTATTACAAATCCTGAAAAAATAGGGAATTATGAAGAACTTAAAACTTTTTGTGAAAAAAAGTGAATTAAATTATTAAATACATTTGATAAAAATAATACTTGAGTTTTTAATACATTAAATTTGAATGAATATTTATTGTCATCAGATAAATTTGATAAAAAAACAGAAGAAGAATTAAATAAGTTATGAGTTAAAAGAGTAATAATTGATACTTCAGAGTATTGGAAAGCATGATGATGAATACATTGCTTAACTAACCAAATATAATTTTATTTTTTAATTATTTATTTATGAAAAAAGATATGAACTATTTGAAAATTGCTTCACATGAAGCAAAAAAAGGAGAATTTGATAAATGTTTGCTTTTATATTCTTGATGACTGGATACATCAGTTATGTTAAAATGGATCCAAGAAAACTATAATTGTGATGTAATTACTTTGACAATTGATATTTGACAAACAGCTGATAATTTAGAAGAAATAAAAAAGAAAGCTATGCAATTATGAGCAAAAGAAGCTATTGTATATGATGCAAAAGATGAATTTGCTGATTCATTGTTATCTTATGCTATTATGTCAAATGCTGATTATCAATGATGATATGCGCTTTCAACTCCATTATGAAGAATAATTATATCAGAAATTGCTATCAAAGAGGCAAAAAAACATAATTGTACAGTTATAGCACATGGATGTACTTGAAAATGAAATGATCAAGTAAGGTTTGAATGATACTTAACATGCTTAAATCCAAAAATCAAAACTATTGCACCAGTTAGAGAATGGGCTATGTGAAGAGATGAAGAAATAGAATATGCCTTAAAAAATAATATTCCAGTAAAACAGAAAAAAGATAAACCATATTCATATGACGAAAATATGTGGTGAAACACTTGAGAATGATGAGAAATTGAAGACCCAAAATTAATTCCTCCATTAGAAAATATATTACAATGGTGTAAAACTCCTCAAAACGCAAAAGATAAAGAAATAGATATTGAAATAAGTTTTGAAAAATGAATTCCAACTAAATTAAATTGAGTAAAAATGAAATTAAGTGAAATAATAATGATGTATAACACTCTTTGAGCTCAAGCATGAGTTTGAGTATTTCAATTAATTGAAGATAGGGTAGTAGGGTTAAAAGTAAGATGAGTTTATGAAAATCCTTGAGCAAGTATTTTAATTCAAGCACATAAAAAATTAGAACAATTAGTTTCAACAAGAGAAGAAAATGAATTAAAATCATTTATTGATAATAAATGGGCGTATTTGACATATTGAGCAAAATGGTATGATCCAGTTATTAAACATATAAATTCTTATATAGTTAGTCAAAACAAGAAAGTTACATGAATTGTAAAAGTAAAACTTTATAAATGAAATTTAAATGTAGTTGCATTAAAATCAGATTATTCATTGTTTGATAAAGATTTAGCAACTTTTAATAAAAATGCTAGTTTTAACCAAAATTCTTCAGCTTGATTTATTGAAATATATAATTTAGCACAAAAAACTGCATATAATATATTTAATTATAATAAATAAATATGACAAAATTATGGGAAACAAACAAAAATTCTTTAGATAAAAAAATTGAAGAATTTACTGTATGAGATGATTATATCATAGATAAAACTTTCTTAGCTTTTGATATAAAGGCAAGTCTTGCTCATGCAAGTATGTTGCACAAAGTAGGTATATTAAATAAAAATGAATTAAAAGATTTAGAAAAATGATTTAAAGAAATTCTTAAATTATTTAATGAATGAAAATTTGATATTGAAATTTATCAAGAAGACTGACATACTGCAATTGAAGAATACTTAACAAAAAATTATTGAAATATATGAAAAAAAATTCATACCTGAAGGTCTAGGAATGATCAATCTTTAACAATGATTCGCTTATATATGCTTGAATCTCTTAAAAAATCAATAAATAAAGTAGATATTTTAGAACAGGCAATAAATAAAAAATCTAAAGAAAATATTTTTTCTATGCCTTGATATACTCATATGCAAAAAGCTATGCCTACAGATGTGAAAACTTGGCTTAATTCTTATAAAGATGCAATTTCTGATCAAAAAATATTATTAAAATCTTTAGAAAAAATTTTTAATCAATCTCCTCTATGATCAGCTGCTTGATTTTGAATAAAAAATTTTAAAAATGATAGAAATTTTAGTGCAAATATTATGTGATTTAAAAAAGTTCAGGAAAATCCTATGTATTGTTGAATATCAAGATGATTATTCGAATATAATTTTTTATCAAACTTATGAAATATTTTGCTTATTATAAATAGATTAAATAACGACATATTACTTTTTACAACTCAAGAATTTGATTATGTAAGTTTGCCACAAAATATGACTACAGGTTCTTCAATTATGCCAAACAAAAGAAACTATGATGTATGTGAACTTGTAAGGTGAAAGATATCTTTACATTTTTGATATGAAACTCAAATTAAAGAATTATATTCACATCTTTTTTGATGATATCAAAGAGATTTACAACTAACAAAATCAATTCTCATTAATTGATTTACAAATTGGAATAATATAATTGATATATTTACTCTTATAATAAAAAACTTATGAATAAATGAAGATAAATTAAAAAATTCGATGACAGATGATATTTATGCAACTCAAGAAGTTTATAATCTTGTTTCTAAGTGATTAAGTTTTAGAGAAGCATATAAAAAAGTCAAAAAATCTAATTTTTCTTAAATTTTTCAATATATTTCTTTAAAAAATAAAGTATTTTAACAATACTTTATTTTTTAATTTTAAATATTATGGAAAAAAATAACATTTGGTGAAAATCAATTCATATAAATATGAATGGATGTAATGATAATGTGAAAGATCCTGAAAAAATAAAAAAATTTATAGAAGAATTATGTGCAAATATAAATATGAATAAACATTGACCTTTGTATCTCGAAAGATTTTGATATTGAAATCTTGAATGATATTCTTGTATACAATTTATAGAAACTTCTTCTATAACTTGTCATTTGATGAACAAAATTGAAAAAATAATAGAGCTTTTATAGATATTTTTAGTTGTAAAGATTTTAATTCTGAAATGACAGAAAAATTTTGTAGCGAATATTTTCAAGCAAAAGAATTAAAATCCATAACACTTGATAGAAAATAATAATTATTTAACTTATATATTATGAAAACACATAAACTTATGCATAAATATAATGATCAAAATGAAGAGAAAGATAGATGAATAGATAACTTTCAATGAAATTTAAGTAGAAGTATAATAAATAGTATAAATGAGCTTATAAAAATAAAAAGTATATCTAATACAAAGGAAGAAAACGAAATGTTAGAACATATACATAACACAATATCAACATTTAAAAAAAATAATAAAAATAAAAATATAAACATTGATTTAAAAAAAATAGGAATTGAAAATGAGTGAATATATAAATGATGAATAATATGTAATATAGCAAATCCAGAACTTAATGAAAATATTATATTGATGTGACATGTAGATGTTGTTCCTATTAAAGATACTCCTAAAAATATTTGGAAAACAAATCCATTTAATATGTATGAAGATGAAAAATATTTATATTGAAGATGAACTTGTGATATGAAATCATGATTATGAATAATGCTTGAATTAATAAAGAATATTACCAATAACAATTTTAATCAAAAATTTAATTTATCATTTATATTTTCAACTTGAGAAGAAACCTGATTACCAAATTGATTAACAGAAATAATAAATAATTGAGAATTACCAAAATCAGATTTTTCAATTACACTTGAACCTACAGAGTGAAAAATTTATATATGAGTTTTTGGCTATATGGTATGAAAATATACTGTAGATTGAGTTTCTTGTCATTCATCAAATCCTTCTTTATGAGAAAATGCTATAGAAAAAAGTAATATACTTATGAATACTCTTATTGAACAAAAAGATAAATGTGAAGAGTTTAATGGAGTAAAGGAAGTTTTTGAAATTACAAAAATAAACTGATGAACAGCATCAAATATAGTTCCAAATCAAGTAGAATATACTATAAACCATAGATATGCACCATGAAAAGATTCTAAAGAAAGGGAAGCTTATTTATCTGAAATTGCAAAGTCAACAGATACAAAATTGCATATATTGGAACATAATCCATGTAGTCTCGATGTACCTTTAGATAATCCTATATTATTAAAAGTGATTGAGGCAACAAAAAGTGATATTTCATCATTAAATTTAGTACCATTTTGGAGTGATATGGCACAAACTTCGATAAATTGAATTCCTTCAATTAATTATTGACCTTGAAGTATAAAACAAGCTCATACAAGCAATGAGTTTGTAAGTAAAGAATCAATAAATGAAGTATATATTTCACTTAAAAATTTATTATTTAAACCAATATAATGAATAATATAATTAGCTTAGAAATTTGACAAAAAAATAAATATATTGAAATCAATAACAATGAAATATGTATTGAATTAATTAAAAATATTTCTAGTGAATACTGTAACAAAATTTCAAAATTAATAAAAAAAGAAAATATCAAGAATTGAGAACATATGATAGAAAAAGCCCCAGAAGAAATTTATAAACAAGTAATTGATAATTGATGAGTAATTGCAAAAATCAATGATCATATTGTATGATTTATTTGACAAAAAAATGTATCAAATCTTGTTGAAATTTGATCACTAATAGTTAGTGAAAAATTTAGAAATATGTGAATATGAAAAAGTTTAGTAAATAAGATTATATGAATAAATGATTCAAATTTTTCATATATTGTTTCAAACACTCCTTATGCAATTAAAGCAATTTTGTTTTGAAAAAAGTTTACTGAAATCGAAACTTCATCAATAAACAATGAATTATTTCAAAAAATAGAAAAAGAGTGAAAATTATTAGAAGATGATAGGGTATTTTGAAATAATAATTTTATATTATATAATTATTTATTAAATTCTAAACTCAAAAGAAAATAATAAATAATTAATTAATAAGTTAAATATAATTTGTATTTAAACTTAAATAAAATTTAAATAAATTTTGTATTTTAAATAAAAAATATATAATAAATGTACCTTAATAATTTTTATATGAAAAATAATTTTAGAAAAACTCCCTTAAACCCTTGTTCACCTGTATACAAAAACAGATTTTTCTTTGGGCTTTGTTAAAAATTATTATACAATTAAATTTTATAAAACCTTTAGAAAAATCTCTAAAGGTTTTTATTTTACTTTTTAAATTTTAAATAT
>CAZCNE010000022.1:0-4946 GCA_964500515.1 uncultured Candidatus Peribacteria bacterium
AAAATGAATGAACTAAGAGCTTTAATTGAAGCTTGAGAATTTACAAAAGAAGAAATGATGTTAGCTTTAATAAATTGAGTTTATAGACTTGAATTTATTTTTGAGATACCAAAAACTTGAAGTAAAAAACAAAAAGAATTAAAGGGACAAGTAAATTGAAAACCTCACAGACAAAGTCCAGATATAGATAATCTTTTCAAAGCTTTTACAGATACATTATTTTATTGACAAGATAAATATAATGATAGAGAAATTTATAAATTAAATGCTTATAAATACTGGGGTAATGAATGAGAAATAAATTTTTATATTACTTAATAAATAAATTATGATAAATAAATATAACAAAATAATAGAGGAAATAGTAAAAGAGTTTGCTATAAGATATTATAAAGAATGCTTTAATGAAAGAAAATATAAAGATTATCGGTTGATTGATTACCAAGGTATAAAAAATTGACCTTTAGAAATTTGTGATGAGTTCTATTCTATTAATGATATATTAATCACTATTAAATATAACATACCACTAAAAATAGTAAGAGAATGGTATAATAAAAGTTTAGAAGTAAATTATAAGTGAGAAACTATGGAAAACCTTTACAACTTTTTTAGAAAAACTTGTTATAAAGAAAGTTTGAAAAAAAGCGAAGAAAATGTAAAGAAAGCAAAGGAAGAATTAGAAAAAATAATAAAAGGCTCAAAATAGAGCTTTTTTATTATTCTATACTTTTTATTTGCCATTATAGCAACATTAATATATAAAGTCAAGCTAAAAAAACAAATAAAATTTGATTTTTATACAAAATATATGTATAATATGAATGTATATTTAAATGTTCTTTAAAATAGAGTTGCGACTCGATAAGGGGAAATACAAACAATAATTGCTAAATTGTAGCAATTAATAGCTATATGCTTATTTGTTTTTGTATGTTGATCCTTTATTTTTTTACTTCTTAAATATACAAAATATATGTATAATATGTAATAATATGAAAAGAATTTGAAAAATAGTAAAGCAAAATTACTGAATTGTTGATTTAATAATAAACACATTAAATCAAAAAGCACATAATGAAAATAAAAACTATGTTTATACTTACAGTAATTTTCAGCCAATTATTAGAAATTGGAGCAAAAATAATATTAGTATCAATAATAAAGTATTAATAACTAAAGCTATTAATTCTATATTATGAACTAATTATACAATTAATGAATTAGAAGAAGAAGTAGAAACCTAATCCTCTACTTCTTTATATTTTTAAAAAACAAAATATGCCTAAATATAAATTTATAACATAATCGAAAAAGTTATATGTTAGATTTAATTTTAGTTATAGCGGTTGCTATAGCGATTACAATCCTATGTCGGGATTGAGATTTACTTTAATTAATTTAAAAATTATGAAAGAAGACTTAAACTGAATTGTTATATCTATTCCTATGATTAGATATAACGAACTTAAAGCCAAAGCCCATAAATACGATGAGTTAATTAAAGCAACTTCATCATATTGAGACACCTGTGCTGATGATTATCAGGCTAGATGTGATGAAGCTCGTGAAGAGCAAGAAGTTTAATTTTTAAAATAAAAATAAAAAAATGAAAACATTTAAAAAAATAAAAAGAACCTCAAGAAGAGGTTTCAACATATGAAATATGTTTTTTACAAAAAATGTTGCTAATTCTATTGTAGAAGAAGCAAATGAAATAGTAAAAGATATAAATTATAAAAGATTAGCAAAAGCTAATCAATTATAGTCTTGTTCTAGACTATAAAATTATATTTAGTTTTATAAAAAATGCAAATTATGAGTAACGAATTACAAATATGGTCTGCAGATAAGCAGACAGAAATTAAAGAGTTGTTTGCTAAAAATCTTACAAACAATGAATTTCAAACTTTTGTTTGAATTTGAAAAGCAACTTGATTAAATCCCTTCTTAAGGGAAATTTGGGCGGTCAAATATGGAGATATAAGTGCAAATATCTTTATTTGAAGGGACTGATATAGAAAATCAGCTCAATCAAATAAAGAGTACGATTATCATAGCGTAGACGCAGTCTACGAAAATGATAAATTTGAAGTAAAAAACTGAGAAGTTGAACACTCATATAACTTCAAAGATAGAGGTAAGCTAATTTGAGCTTACTGTATTGTAAAAAGGAAAAGTTCAAGTAAGGCAATGTTTACTTTTGTTGAATTATCCGAATATATACAACCCTGAAAGAATGGTAAAAAAACGGTGTGGGATTCAAAACCAGCAACAATGATTAAAAAAGTAGCTGAAGCACAATGATTAAGATGAGCTTTTCAAGAATTATTTTGATGAACATATGACGAAAGTGAAGATTGGAATGATAAAAAAACAGAAGTAAAAAAAGCAAATATACCTGAAGTTAGTGAAGAAGAACAAAATAAGAATTATAATTCTTTTTATGAAAAAATGTATTCTATCAATTCTGAAGAAGAATTGAAAAATATATTTTTAGAATTAAATAAAATTAGGAAGAAAAGTCCTAACTTTATAAACAAAGAACAATTAGACGATTTGATAAAAATAAAAGATGATATTAAAGAAAAATTAAACTGAATTGAAGAAATAAAAGAAGCAGAAATAGATGATGAGTGAGCTAAAATGATAAATCCAGAGGAAGAAAAATAATTCTTCCTCTTTTATACTTTAAAAAATTAAAAAATGGAAAGAAAAATAAAATCTTTGAGTTGGTCTAAAATTAATTCTTTTGAGAATTTTAGACCTCAATTTATAAAATCTTACTTTGAAGAAGAGCCATTTTTTGAAAATAAAGAATTGCTTTTTTGAAAAATTATGAGTGCTATTTTGGAGCTTAATGTTTTTGATTTTGATGAAATTATAAATCATTTATCAAAAGATAGAAAATGAAAAAAAATAGAATTAGAAAGTTGGAAAATTGATATTTTACAAAAATCATACGAGAATATCTCTCGTAATGAAGAATTTTGTGAAAAATTGATGAACTGGCAATTTGATTTATTTCCAAAATATGAAGAATATTTACAAGAATTTATCAAAGTAAAACCTATTGATTGAATTTTTGATATTTATTGTTTATGATATTTAGATAATTCAAATTCTGATTTATCTGAATTTAGAGAATTCAAAACTGGTAAAGCTGAATGGACTCAAAATAGAGCTGATAATCATTGACAGTTTTATTTTTATGCAATGCTTATTGAAGCAAAAACTGGTAAATTACCAAAAAAAGCATACTTAGATTGGATTCAAACTGAAGATGATGAAGATTGAAAAACAATAAAACCTACATGAGTTATAAAAACTTTTGAGGTTGAAATAAAAAAAGAAAAAGTTGAAGAATTAAAAAATAAACTTCCTATTATTTTTGCAGATATACAAAAGGAATATGAAAAATGGATTAATTCCCAAGAATGAAGTTTAAGTATATCTAGCGAAAAAGTGGAAAAATATGCAGAATTAGAAAGAACAAAAAAGGAAATAGAAGAAAAACAAAAGAATTTAAAAAAAGAAATTGATGAAGATATGCAAAAAAATAAAGTTGATAACTTCAAATTAGAATGAGTTTGAACCTTTTTTTATACAGCTAGAAGAAAATGGGATTATTCAGAAGAAATTAAAAATAAAGAAAGTGAAATAGAAGAAGAAATGAAGGAAAAAATGAAAGAAGTTATTGAAATGAAAGCAGATTTTGAGTCAAAAAATGAACCCGAAATAAGTTTATCACTAGCTTTTAGATTATGAAAATAGGAACAAAAGATGAAATAATAGAGTTTTTGAAAAATGCTAAAGATTGAAATTATATTTGTAAAGAATATAGAAGAAAAAGAAGTATTAGTCAAAACTCTTATCTACATCTTATTTTTAGTTTTATTGCTGATTATTGAAATACCTGATATTCAGCAGATGATATAAAAGAAATAATGAAAAGCAAATTTTTAAGAACTTATAGCGAAAAATTTAAAACTACATATATAAAAAAAACAAGTCAGTTAAATTCAAAAGAATTAACTGATTTTATAGAAAATATAAGAATTTTTTGTCTTGAGTTTTTAGATTTAAAAATTCCAGATCCTGAAGAAAAAAGAATGTTAGATTATTATAATTCTTTTTTTTAGACAAAAAATATGATTTTATTTTAAAATTTAATTAAATAGATATGAAAAGATTTAAAGATTTAAAATTTAAACAACACCAGTTATGATGAAGTAATAAACACGCTAGATTAGATTTTGAAAATTGATATTGAGTAAGTGTTGTATCTTGACCTTTATTTTATACAGATTTTGAAAATCCTTATGAAGTAGCTGTTATGAAAAACGGAGATATATGTTATGATAGTTGAATTACAGAAGATGTTTTTTGACACTTAGACGAAAAATCAGTAGAGGATATTATGATTGATATTCAGAAACTTAATAAACAATTAAAGAAAGATGATACAAATTAAAGTTATTTGGGAAATTCCCAAACAGCTGAGAGTTTATACTTAAGATCCTAAATAAAAGAAGGGATATCTTATTAACAAGAAAAAAGCTGATAAAAACAAAAACAAAAGCCTTAATTGGCATTTAATTATTAATAATAAATATATGAAACAAAAAATAAAAGAGTTTATATTGAAAAATATAACTCTTAAAAAAATGAGTGTAGGTATAGCAATTGCTATAATTATACTTATTGTAATGCTATTAACAGTAGCAGTTTACAGTAACAAAAAAAGTTCTAATGATGATTATATTCTTAGTCTAATTAATTGAATAAAAGAACATAATCAAAAAATCCCTGAATTTGAGAAAAACTTGAGAATTTTAAAACTTAAAAAAAGATGCTTAAATGCTCAAATCGAGAGGATAAAAAACAATGAAGATTATGATTTGAATTATTGTGATGATGAGAAGAATCTTGAGCAGTTTAGTGAA
>CAZCNE010000023.1:0-4591 GCA_964500515.1 uncultured Candidatus Peribacteria bacterium
TAAACTTGCTTGAATTGATGACTGAGCAGAAGTAAATACTATTAATGCTTGAGATGAGATAAGCAAATTAATTAATGATGCTTGATACATCTCTAATGTAGTTACTGATGTTATAGTAGCAACAGCAAGTCAAACAGTCTTTACGGTTAATGATTACACTACAAATAGAATACAAGTATATGTAAATTGACTTTTACAAACTAAGACTTCTGACTATACTGAAACAAACTCAACAACTATAACAATGGTAACAGGTCTTACTGCTGGAGATGAGTTTAAATATATTATTCTTTAATAAATAACTTATGACTAAAATTCGTTTAGATACACAGGTACAATGAGTTGCTCCTGCTGGAAGTACGATAGATGCAGACCTATATAAATACCAAATAGTAACATCCGTATCATCTTGAAAACTAACAGTAGCTTTAAAAAACTACCTATGACAAGACCCTAGTGTAGCAGTACCAGTTAAAGTACAAATATGAGATACTATAAGAACTATTACAGATACATTTGCTTGAATTAGTAGAACTTTAAATGCTTGAACTAATTGGTTTAATGCTTGAAGCTCTGAACTTGCAACAAAAGAAATTGATTATTTTGTTTATTGAATGTGGGATACTACTAATACTTGACAAGAGTTTTCAATTAGATTCGCTAGAATACCTTATGCTACAACAAGAGCTGATTTTTCAACAAGTTCAACTAATGAAAAATATTGAACTACTGGTGCGCCTGCTTCATCTGAATGTGTACTATTATGAAGATTTAGCGCAATACTATCAGCTTGACCTAGTTACACTTGGAGTTTATGAACTTGACCTATTATAAATCAACCTATTACAAGTACTAGATTTTTAGATTATGTACCAAATTGAGCTTGATTTTCTTGAACAGCAAAATATAAAATTGACTGAGAAACAATGTTTCTAATAATTGATAGTACAGCAAATATAACTTGAAATATAACTACTCCATTTACTTGTACTAATACAGTTGATAATCAAATGAATACAGATATTTGAACTGCAGTTTTACCTAAAAATTCAAATACTATTACAGTGGCTACAAATCCACAAAATATAACTTGATTTTATTGAATATAACTATATTTAATACTATGAAAGCAATAAACAAAATACTTACATTACATAAAACTAATCTCATAGAATTAGAAACTCTAGAGATAGATTGATTAAGCAAAGTGAAGAGTTTGAGGATTGAATTATAGTTTAATTTTTAAATAAAATGTCAGCAAGAGTAAGGATAACCGAAGAACACCCGTGTAGTCAGGGGGAAACAATCGCTACTTTAAGAGCAAATTTGAATAATATGAACAATAATATAAAAGAAATAAAAGAATCAATCAAAGAAATTAATTTAAAGTTTGATTCTTTGATTAAAACAAATGATAAAAAATATGCATCTAAGTGGGTTGAGAGTGTACTTGTTTTTGTATGAATGGCAGTTTGATGAACAATTATAACAGCAATTATGTATTTAATTATAGAAAAATAATTATGAGAAAATACATTGAATTTAATAATAAAAAATATGTAAGGTTTTCTTATTTATTGAAAAATAGAGAGAAGTGTATTTTTTATATTGATAGAAAAAAATTTAAAACATTAGATGAAGAAATCATCTTTTTTTTAGACAAAAATGATAAAAATGAATACATAATAATACCAGCTAGTTATGAATTTGATTTTAATTCTTCGCCGTGTTTTACTCATTGTATTGTGGATGTAGATGAGTTTTGTATAGCATTAATCCACGATTATTTATATGGAAGGAATTGAACGGTTTATATTAAAGATGAAAAAAATAAATCAAATATATTTAAAAAACTAGAACGCTATTGACACTGAATTAGTTATGATGTTTTAGATTCTTATTATGAATTTTTATACAATCGTAAATTTGCAGATAAAGTTTGGCTTTTATGAGCTAAAGTCGAGAAAAAAGAAATAGAAAGAAAAAATGAATGAATTAAATGTTTTTTATGATATTTGTGAATAAGAATTTGATGATGTTTTTGTTTTAGAAAAAAATAAAAATGATATCTAAAGTAGAATAATTTATTTTTTAATTCAAAAAAATGAACTGAAAAAATATAATATCTTTTTCAAATCATCATTTATTTCAAAAATGCGATTGATGAAATAATCATTATGATAATATGGTTAGAATGCCGCACACACAACATATGGCTTTGCATACTTTTTTTTGAGATTGCAGCCTCCCGATTGATAAAATAAACAAAATATTAGAATTCCATAGTTCTGTATTATGTAATGAAGTTGTGAATGAAGTTAATGAATTATTACAATTTTGGAAAAAAGAATGAAAAGAAGCATATAATCCAAAGGTATTTAATAAATATAAACAAAACTATGACTAATCTAATTACAATTTTTGAAACTCCAAATAATGAACTTCAATGCTTATACTGAGTCCACGAAAATGTGAATGGTAAAGTAATTGAAGTAGATAACAGTACTTTTGATTTTATAAAAAACGGTATTATTGAAGAAGTTAATGAGATATTAGATTATTTATATAACTGATTTTGAATTGATTAATTTTTTAATAAATAAATATGAATAAAGAAATAATGTATAATGCATGTACTGATAATCCTGATGATAGAGATTATAATTATAGTGAATTATTATGATCAGGAGCATTGGAAGAATACGAAAAAATTGATTTTCCAAATATAAAAATATTTAATCAATGAATGAAATATATAACTAGAATGGCATGTAGTAGATGTTGAATTTGACATATTATTAATGCTCAAGAGCTAATTAATAATTGAGTAGAGTCGTTAGATATTGAAGAATTTTGGTTGAGATATTTAAAAATAAACCCAAATGCAGAAAAAGAATGAGCTACACTTCAATCAGCACTACAGCAAGCAAAAGACGAATGATTAATTTGATGATATTATAGAGTTAATACAATTGAAGAAATAAACAATGCCTTAGATAAATGATTTTTTATTTACACTTGATCTAGCAATTGAGATTGGAATTCTGTAGCTAAGGATAAAATATACAAACTAAGAATAGATTCACAAATTGTTTGACACGCTTGGGTTATTCCTAAGAAAGAAACATTATTAAACTCATATTGACCTAATAATGGTTATTCTACTATATCAGAAGATTTGTATAACACTACTTTTACAAAATATGCAATTCTTCCGAAAGAAGATTATAATTTAACTTTAATTTATAAAAATAAAATTATGAATGAAATAAAATTAGAAATGGCAAAACAATTTGTTGCCAGAGAATGAAAATACACAAATTGAGAAAGACCAAACGACCCTATAACTAGACAGGAATTTTGGGCAACAATGGAAAGGGTTTTGAAAAATAATTGATTAAAATAAAAAAAGACACCGCTAAAAGATGAGTAAATACAACCAAAAGTGTATTCATCACCCTAACGGTGTCTCTAAAATAAAAAAAATAATACAGATTTATTATAATTGTATTACTTTTTGCTTAAAAATCAAGTTTTTTTATCTAAATCATCAAAAATATCAACACTATTCTCAATTATATTATTATATAAATAAAATCTGTGAATAGTGCCATTTTCCTCTTTAATTTTTAAGAAATTATCTTTTTCAAAAATTATCTTTCAAACAATTTCTTTTTTTATTCAATTATTGAGAAAAATTTGAAATTTTGATTTTTGCATAATTATTTTTTTAATGTAATTAAATTATTCTTTCCCCACCTCTTCTATTTTAAGAGGTTTGATTTTTTTCTTTTTCTGTAAATCTACAAAAAACTTTGTATAAAAATCTTTTGCTAATTCCAAATCTTCAATTTCTTTGTTTTTATTATGAATTATAAAAAAACAATAAAGAGTAATGAAGATAGAGTAAGTTAATAATATTATTTCCATATTTTTTGTTTTAATATTAATCAAATAAATTTTCAACATCTTTCACAATATCATTTTCAATTTTCAACTCTAAATGTAGTCAATGTTGCTTCTTTTCTACATTCAGAATTAAAACAAATAGCTTCTTTCTTTTTCATAATTTTAATTAAATTCTAAATTTTTTTCCACCTTCCATCTTACATTGTAAGCATAAAAAGTAGTTCTAATTTTTCATTTTTTCATTCAATCTTCATAAATTCAAAGACAGTAATCCAACTGTTTGTATGGATTTTTAAAATCTTCTGAATTTATAAAATTCTTATGCCGTTGATAATTCAGCTGACACAATCAATAATCATAGTGTCAATTACTTCATATTTTTCAACTTCTACGATTAATTTCAAATGTTCAATTTTCTCATAAAAAAGTCAAAATAACATCTTTATTATATCAACTTTTTTCAAATAAATATTGAAGCCATTTTTGCTTCTCATCATCTGGACTCCAATATTTATGTTTTACAGTTTTTTGTGTTGCTACATTTTTTGCACCCTCTTTTTTTTGTTCTTTTGCCTCAATTTTTGGAGCTAAAGAAGAGACAGGTTTTGTCTCGTCTTTTTTTTGTAGTTCACTAAACTGCTCAAGATTCTTCTCATCATCACAATAATTCAAATCATAATCT
>CAZCNE010000024.1:0-3269 GCA_964500515.1 uncultured Candidatus Peribacteria bacterium
GATTTATAATAAAATATGATTCAAGGATACAAACAAGCCCACCAAAATTGTTTTTCGATTAATAAATAAAAATAATAAAAGGATAGGAAAATTTTCCTATCCTTTTATTAGGAAAAAATTTAGAAATTTAGTGATATTATTTCTAAAGTATATAATATTTTACAAAAGAAATAAAATATGATATTCTTTTAGTGAATAATATTTTTATATAAAAAAATGGAAATAAATAATGAAAATATAGAATCTACAAAAGAAGTAGATAATATAAAAACAAATGAAACTAAAGAAAATAAAAACAAAATACTTTTATTTTCATACATATTTTCTTTTGTTTTGATTGTAATAATTACAGGACTTTTTTATTTTTTTAATTGATGAAAAGAAAAATTTAATACACCATTAAATACTTGATTAGAAGAAAAAATAGATATTCAAACTCTAGATAATATGTGATTGTATGATGATATAATAAATTATTATGAAAATTTATGAACTTGAAGTTTAGATGATGAAGAGAAGTTAAATTTAGCTAAAGCATATTTAGATAAAGGAATATATTTTTATGCTCAAGATGAAATGTCCCAAAAAGCACTTTCTATTTTAAATTCCATGAAAGAGTGATATGAAGTTTTATATTATAAATGATTTATTGAAGAAATGATAAGGAATTATTCTAGAGCTATAGATTATTATAATAAAGCTCTAAGTTTAGAAAATCTTTCGGATAAACAAAAATCAATTTTATATAATCAAATCTGACATGCCTATGATTTAGCTTGAGAATGAGATAAAATTTTTGAATACTATGATAAAGCTTTCAAATTAGATTCTGAAAATGTGCATGCTATAATGAATTTATGAAGGTATTATTGAAGTCAAAATGATTTAAATAAATCATACGAATACTTTAATTTAGCTTTACCATTGATAAGTAATTTACCACAAAAATCAGAAGTTTATTTTTCTTTGAGTGGAATGGAATTAGAACTAAATTGATTAAAGCCAGATATAGAAAAGTCAATTGATTATGCAAAAAAATGAATTGAAGCATATTCTTCATACCCTATGAATTATATAGCTTTAGCAAAATGATATTATGTAAAAAATGATAAAAATTTGTATGCGGAAATGGAGAAAAATTTAAATAAAGCAATAGAATTAAATCCAAAATCTACTTATGCACAAGAAATGTTAGCATTAATAGAATTTGATAAACAAAACTATGATATTGCTTTTCCAAAAATGTGAGAAGTAATAAACTTGATTAGTGAAGATCCAATTTTGATGTGAGAAGAAAAAGAAATTATTTTAAACGAAATATTTTTCTACTGACTTATGTTTAAAACTTTACTTGACGCAAAAGGTGATGAAGAAACTATAATAAATTTTATAAATGAAAATTGATGATTAACTAATCATATTATAAGAACACAAATAAAAAGAGAGTGATATGGAATTTTTTCTATCTTAAAAGATAATAAAGATTTTAATAATTTAATCAATAATGCAATATGAGAAAAATAATACTTAAGTTTTTTTTCATTATTTTTTTAATATTTTTTTTAAAAAACACTACTTTTTCGTATAGTGATAGAAACTGTCAAACGTGGGTAAATATTTTTTGAAGATGTCAAACGGAATGTAATGACTTTAATAGTGCATTGTATTTATTTTTTATATGATATCAGAATGAAGAATATGTAAGGTCGAAACATAAAGCATATTCTCTTTGTGCTCATTGACCTAATGTAGACTATAGCTTACATAGAATATATAACATACATATTAGCTGAAATTCTGTTCGTTATACTTGTGTAAATAATGTAGGAAATGTGCAATTTAAAATAAATTCATGAGCACCAAGTTTTCCTAGAGATAATATATGAGATCCACAATGTTCTTGTAGAGATTGGACAGAGTCTTGGACAGATTGTATTTCTATTTCGTGATGGCAAAAAGATTGATGTAATAATAAAAAAATATGTAAACAAGAAAATATGTGGAATTACAATTTATTATCATGAACAGTTACTTGTGGTGCAGATGGGACTTGTTCTTGTAGTCTGCCAGCTTGTAGGCCAAAATGAGAAAAAAAAGTTAATGAAGTTAATATAAGTTCAGCTTGATTATGTGATGTTCCTCCAGAACTTCCTCCTACAATATTATATCCAACCTGTTGAGATGGAAATATTGATCCTGGAGAGTGATGTGATGATGGAAACAACATAAGTTGAGATTGATGTAGTTCAACTTGTAAAAAAGAGATATGAGCATATTGTTGAGACTGAAAAGTAGATCAAGGAGAAGAATGCGATGATGGAAACAACATAAGTTGAGATTGATGTAGTTCAACTTGCAATGTAGAAAATAAATGATGAAAGTGTTGAGACTTAATAGTACAAAGACCAAATTCAAGTTGATTTATGGAAGAGTGTGATTGATGAAACTGATGTAAATCTGACTGTACAAAAGAAGTATCATGATGATATTGTTGAGATTGAAAAGTAGATCAATGAGAAGAATGTGATGATGGAAACAACATAAATTGAGATTGATGTAGCTCTATATGTAAAAATGAAGAAGCTGGAAGTTGATATTGTTGAGATTGAATAATACAAAGACCGAATTCAAATAAGCAAATAGAACAATGTGACGATGGTAACAATATAAGTTGAGATGGGTGTAGTTCGACTTGTAGCGTAGAAAAAAAATGATGATATTGTTGAGATTGAATAGTACAAAAACCAAATTCAGCAGGAGTTCATGAAATTTGTGATGATGGAAATAGAATAAATAATGACTCTTGTAATAACGATTGTAAATCATGATGAGGGTGAAGCACATGATGAGGATGAAACACATGATGAGGGTGAAATACATGATGAGGGTGAAATGCATGATGAGGATGAAATACATGATGAGGATGAAACATATGATCATGATATTGTTGAGATTGAATAATGCAAAATCCAAATTCAAGTTGATTTAAGGAAGAATGTGATGATGGAAATATGGACAATACTGATAATTGTCAAAACAATTGTTTAAAACCTTGACAATCACAACCTTCATGACTTGAGTTAAGTTGTAGTTTAAATCTAAATAAATATGCTGATTGATCAGATTCAATTATAATAAAACAAAAGTTTTTTATCGATAAAGCCATAATCAATAATAAGGATATACTTTGATTAGGAAATCCTATTCCTGGTTCTTTCGTAGATTTATCAAAAAATTATTCAGATAGAATAAATAGAACTTGAGTAAGT
>CAZCNE010000025.1:0-2142 GCA_964500515.1 uncultured Candidatus Peribacteria bacterium
TCTCATAAATTTATAAGATTTTCTTCTAAATTAAATTCAAAATCTAGTTGATTTAAAGTGTTTCTTTTATTTTTACGAGCATCGTAATATGCTTGAAATAAATCATATAATAGTTTTTGCTTATTTAACATATTTTTTTAGTTTAAAACAATTAAAAAAATCCAAAATTTATTTTTTTTGGATTTTAAGTAAAGTATTTATTAAATACCAAGTTATTTTTAGTATAATCCTTTAAACAACGAACGCTAAAGCCGTTCACCTGACTATTGTTGTTGCGATTGACTGTTGAATTATTCCGATTCAAGTTCCTGTTGTATGCATTAATACTATTAGGGGTACTTGACCACAAGTTGGCATTGTTTCCACGATTGTTGAAAGTAAGCCCATCAGTATTGCGGTTACCAGCTAAAGCTTAGGTAATCTCTAAATTTGTACTAAAATATGTCATTATCCAGCCTGACTGGATAATCCAGTGTACAAATCTTGCCAAGTTGGATTAAACTTTTCTATTAACTTTAACTTCCATTTTCTATTCCATTTCTTTAAACTTTTCTCTCTTTGTAAAGCTACTTTTATATCATTAGTTTCTTCAAAATAAACTAATTTATCAACTCAATATTCTTTTGTAAATCAATCTATTAGTTTATTTTTATGTTCATAGATTCTTCTTAGTAAATCATTTGTTATTCATATATATAAAGTTCAATTTCTTTGACTTGCAAGAATATATACATAATATTTTTTCATTATTTTTATTTTAAGATTAATGAGTTGATTATATATTTCTAGATTATCTGGTCAAGCCAGATAATGACATACAATAATATCTTTTACTACTAAAATTTCTTTCAGTGGATTACTAGGATTAATAGGCTCACTTTATATTTTTAAGAAAAATATAAATTCTGGCCTTATAATTACTTTTTACAAATACTTTTTTCCCATGAAAAAAGTTGTTTTGAAAGAGATTCTACATTTACACTAAGATCTGCAAATTTTTGTATTGATAATATTTTTAAGTCTTTTGAAAGTCTTACATAAAGCTTTAAAACTTCTACTTGTTCTCTTGCTTTTTTAATATTTTTCAATCTCTCATCAAAACTTGAATTCGCTCTATATACTGAAGTTATTAAATCAATTATTTCATTTTTTATTTTATCTCAAAGAGTATATTTATATTGTTTTTCAAATTTTTTTACTATTTCAAATATTTGCAATAACAAATCATAACTTGTTTTATAAAGCGGTAAATTATCATATGTTGTCATAATCTTTTTTTATTCAAAATATATAAGTTGTTTCTTTATTTGTATAAGTTTTTCTTTTTCTCTTTTTAAAATATTTCAATATATAGTTTGTTCTACATTTCAATCTTTTTTTATTAATCTCATATTTTGTTTTTGTCTTTCTAATATATTAATAATTTCATAATTTTTAGTTTTTGGGAAAGCACATTCTATAAATATTTTTCAAGTTTTTTTATCTATGTTTCAAAAAAGTTTATATCAAGTCAATGTTGAAAGTAAAATAGCACTATATTCAAAACACCTGACAAAAATTCCCTCTTCATACAAATTCACAAATCAATCATCCAGTTTTTCAAATGAACATTTTTTCATAGTTTATTTATTAAAATTTAATATAAAAAAATTAATTTTGTAAAAACAAAATTAATTTTTTTAAAGAGACAAAGAGAACAAAGAGACGAATATTTTTTGATTAAAAATCAAAAAATTTAATCCTTTAAACAACGAACGCTAAAGCCGTACACCTGACTATTGTCGTAGCGATCGACTGTAGAACTATTCCGACTCAAGAGCCTGAGGTATGCATTAAAACTATTAGGGGTACTTGACCACAAGTAGGCATTGTATCCACGATTGCGGAAAGTAAGCCCACCAGTATTGCGGTAACCAGCTAAAGGGATTTTTAATGTCTCTGCTAATTTTCTGTCTGGATTATACGATACATTTGATTTCCATCCAAGTCAATCACATTGCCATCAAACTCATGTTCTACAAGTAGTTCATGATATTATATTTTCCAAATTTGTCCATTCTTCATCACTTGGTAATTTCCATCAAGAAGGACATGCTGTATCTTTGGCTTTTTCCCAAGTATAGAGCTTTCACCATATTGTAG
>CAZCNE010000026.1:0-1705 GCA_964500515.1 uncultured Candidatus Peribacteria bacterium
AATAAAATTTATAACCTTTTCGTTTTTGGCAGTGAGCGAAATGTCACATAACGTTTAGGAATATCAGAAGTTGCGCCCGTGCTTATTAGTCAAAACTCCGAATATCCACCGCTTAAATTATGTCACTAAACTTTGATTATTATCAGCGCAATTTGGGAGAAAAAAATTTGCACACCTCAACAATATAATAAGCAACATTTCTGAACCTGATACAAGTTGTTGGCGATGTTTAATCATTATTTCAGTAGCCAGTTGGTTCCTTTTAAAGATATTTCTAAGGCAGCTGTTCTTTTAATTTCCTTCCAAAGTTCTCCTTCTGTATCATATTCCACTATTTCATAATTTCTTCCACATGTTTGCCAGGAAATGCAAGGGCAAATATTTGGCTTTTGATCCCAAGGAATATTCATTCGCTTTTTAAGCTCGCTAACAACATCTTCAAAAGTAGCATATTCTCCTTGCCATTCTGCGTGGGCTTCGTCTTCTATTACAAATATTTTAGCCATATATAAAAAATAATGATTAAATTTTGCATAACTATACACTATACGAATAAATATTTGATTTTATTTTATTCTATAATAACATATAATACGAAGTATTATGCACCACAATTTAGTTAACACTTTTATTTTATATGTTTTCATAAAATATGCAACAATTTTAACACAACTTGAAAGAAAATTGAAGTATAGAAATTATTCGCATAAAACCATCAAAGCATATTCTACTTGTGTAAAATATTTTTTAGAATACTTTGATAAACATTGATTACAAATAAAAAATATTTCTAGAAAGTTTAAAAAAAGATATAATAAAATTATCATGATTAAAAAAATGAAATGAGTTATTGATAGAAAGTGAAAGATGATGAAAATTAACAACTAGAACATTACAAAAAATATTTAATGATGCTTTAAAAAATCCTGAATAAAAAAAGATGCAAGTTTTCACAGTTTAAGACATAGTTTTGCAACTCGCTTACTTGAGAATTGAGTTGATATAAGATATATACAAGACTTACTTTGACAAGCTAGATAAAAACAACTCAAATTTATACAAAAGTTATAAATCCTAAATTAAATAATATAAAATCTCCATTTTAAATCTTGATTTTGACAATTAAACTATATAATATCCTAAAGTATAGTCTAATCCTAATTATGAACAACGAAATAATAATTCACTATAGCAAAAATCCTTGAAACAAATGAATTCTTGATGATTATGATGTAGAATTTTGGGAAGAAAACAGAACTTGTTGAGATGATTTAAAAGTTTATATTAAGTTTGAAAATAATAAAATCAAAGATTGGTCTTTCTCTTGAGATACAGCAATTATCACAAGCGCTTGTGCTTCAATTTTTTGAGAAAGTATTATTTGAAAAGAAATTGATGAAGTGCTAAGTCTAGATTATGATTACATAAAAGATTTAATAGAATCAGATTTATCAAAAAGAAGAAAACAAGCTTGAGTTTTGTGACTACTTACGACAAGAAATGCTATTCATAAATTTTTAAATGACTGAAAAAAAGACACTTTTGATGATGTAATAAAGTAAAATTAAAAATCATCCTAGCTCTTTTTATGAAAGAAGTAATAAAAAATAAAAAGCTAGAAAAAATTCTAGCCTTTTTAAATAATTTATATTTTTTATCTTTTATTTATATCCAATTTTATCCCAGGTCCCATACAATTACAAAC
>CAZCNE010000027.1:0-1572 GCA_964500515.1 uncultured Candidatus Peribacteria bacterium
AAAATTAACAATATTTATTTAACTTTTTACTTATGTTATCTTTACCAGATTTTGAAGAAAAACAAATTATTTTTATCGAAAGTTTTGATACAAAAAATATTAGTTTTGACAATGATAATTTGATGATTAAGGAAGATTGAAAAATAAAAAATAAAGTTAGTTTATACAAGATATTTGCTATATTTTTGATTTGAGAAACTACAATAACAAGTGTTTTGATTAGAAAATTTCAAGAATTTGGGATAACTTTGGTTTTGATGAAGAAAAATTTTTTGCCATATCTTGTTATATGAAGTGAAACAGAATGAAATTTTGTGCTTAGAAAAAAGCAATATGAAAAAACTGATGAAGAAATGTTTGAAATTGCAAAGGAAATTATTTTATTAAAGACTAAAAATCAACTTGAACTTTTAAAATTATCTAGAGAAAAAGATTTTAATTTAAAATGAGATATAAATAAAATTACTTGAATTATAAAAAAAATAAATGATTCAAAAAATTATGAAAGTTTGTTAGGTTATGAATGAAATGTATCAAAAATATTTTTTCAAAATTATTTTGCTAGTATTTGATGGCATAAAAGATCCCCAAGAACAAAAAGTGATATAAAAAATTTACTTTTAGATATCGGTTATACTTATCTTTTTCACTTTATAGAAGCTCTTCTTAGGCTTTATGGTTTTGATAATTATTACTGAGTTTATCATAGAGTTTGGTATCAGAGGAAATCTTTAGCATTGGATTTGATGGAACCTTTTAGATGTATAATTGATAAAGCACTTTTAAAATCTTATAATTTATGACAGATTAATGAAAAAGATTTTAAATTTGAAAATTGAGCATATATTTTACCTTGGATAAATTCTAGAAAGTATAATCAGATTTTTTTTAAAGAAATTATGAATTATAAACTTGAAATGTTTAAATTTATAAAAGAGTATTATAAATATTTTATGAAGGGAAGAGAAAAATTTCCAGAATTTAAGATTTAGAAAAATATTTACATTTTAAAATACAAAAATGCTTATAGTAGCTTATGATATTCATAATGATAAACTTAGAACTAAGTTTTCAAAATTATTAAAAAAGTTTGGTAGGAGGCTTCAGTATTCGGTTTTTGAAGTTAAAAATAGCCAAAGGATTTTAAATATCTTAAAAACCGAAATAGAAAATATTTTTGCTCCAAAATTTAGTTGAGCTGATAGTATATTGATTTTTCCTGTTTCTGATTCTTTGCAAGAAAAAGTTATAAGATATTGACAAGCAATAATGGAAGAAGAAGAAATTTTATTTTTATAAAAAATTTTGAAATATTTTTATAAATGATTATACTTATAAAAAGTTCTTTAAAATATTTTTTTAAAAGTGGAAGTTATAGTGTATTTTTTCGATTATGTTATTTTGTAGCCAAAAACTAGGCAAAAATTGTAAACCTTAGTCTTAATATTTTTGCTTTCCTTACTTTTAGCCAAAGTTCATAAATTTTTATAAAATTTATTTGCATACTTTGGCTTTAGTTTAAAGGAAAAGTGCTATTGAATAAATACATAAAATTTCTACTTTTGTAGATTT
>CAZCNE010000028.1:0-1543 GCA_964500515.1 uncultured Candidatus Peribacteria bacterium
TGCATATTATATCCAAAATATAAAAAATATAAAAATTAAAATTTATCTTTTATAATATCCTTAAAATATATAATATTGTTTTTTCATATTTCATCAAACAAAAAATTTTCCACATCTTTTAGCAATTCTTCAAAATCTAAATTTTCACAAAATCATAATAATTTATTTTTTAATTCTTTTTTACTTCAAATTCATAGTTTCAATTTCAAATAATCAAAATTAACATCTGTTTTGCTAAGTAAAAAAACTAAGTCATAGAAATCTCTTCATTTAGATCTTTTTCTATTAAAAATAGCATAGATTTTTTGAGATGCTATAATATCTAATGGAGTTGTATTTATAGGAAAAACAAGTCAAAATTTGTTTAAAATCTTTATTTTGGGTTTATAAAAAAAATCATGTGAAGCAGTATCTATTTGAATCAAAATTTTTTCTTCAGATAAATCAGAAAATCATAATTTTTCTAAAATATTTGGAATTTTTACATTACATCTAAAAGCTTTTTTAAAAACATTTTTTACTTCTACTTGAAATCACAATAATTCTAGTTCTTTTTTTACTATTTTTGATAAATCTATAAATTCCTCTTCCTTTAATCAAAAATTATCAAAATCTAAATCTTCTGAAAATCTACTATTATTATAAACAATTCTCAAATTTGTACCTCATAAAAAAGATAATTTGTTTCAATATTTTGATTCAAAAATTATTTTTAAAATTAGATATTGTAAATACTCTTTAAAAATAAATTGATTATGTTTTTTTAAATTTTCTGGATAATATGAAAGAATTTCTTCTAGTTTAAGCATTTTTTAATAAATCTAATAAAATTAAAATTTTGTTTTTCAAAGTTTTATTATTATAAATATTTAAATATTTTAATAATTTTTTTTCATTTACTTTCTCTTTTAAAATATCAAAATTAAATCTCAAAGCCAAAATATCTTCTTTTGTTTTATATATAGGATTAAAATAAAAAAAATCAAGCAAAGCTTTTTCTAGATCAGCTATATAAAAACTAATATTTCAAATCTTTTTTATATCATATCACCAAAATAATTCTTTTTTTATATTGTGATACTTAAAACTTCAAATAGAAGTATGGTAATTTTTTGTCGGATTTGTGGAAACTGAAATTATTTTAACAACATATTCAGGAATTATCCCATAATAATCAAGTGCTGAATAAGCAGAAATATAACTTGGAAAATAAATATTGTTTGAAATATAAAATAATTTTTTTAAATCTAATTCTAAATTAGAAAAATAATAAAAATTTTTTATAAGCTTTTTTATATATCATTTTTTTTGCCAATAAACTAAATTTTTATTATCAAAACTAGGAAAATACAGTAAAATTTGTCTTTTTGATAACAAAATATTTTCACTAAAAATATTTTTAAATTTTATGTAATTCATTTTAATTATTATTTTTACTAAATTTAGTAAAAATAATAATTAAAATGCCTCAAAAAGCAAATTTTTATATTATTTTACTATCTCATACAAATCTATATTTTCAGTATTATTTAATTTTTTTATT